>NZ_JABWGQ010000005.1 GCF_014595975.1 Sphingopyxis sp. LK2115
GGTCCCTTTTGCGCGCCGATAGGGGGTCCCGATTGGACGCCGATTGACAGTGGCAGCGGCGCAGCTTGTGAGAAAGCCGCACCCGGCAGCGCTGCGGTAGTAAGGAAAATTAACGTGAACGCGCGGTTCGCCGATCGCCGCGCGATGCATTCCATGACGAGGGCCATTAGAAAGACTGCGATAGCGACAACGCGACAAAGCGCCCCATTGGGGAATAATTGGTCGAGTCATAGGGTTCCGTGAAGGGTGCCGGCGCCAAATAGGGGGGCCGCTTGTCGAACAGATTCTCGACGCTGAGACCGATACGGAAACCGTTCGGAAAGCCGCCGGAAGTGGACGTTCGATAGCTGAGCGAAAGATCGACGGTAAACATTGATCGCCCGTCAATCGGGAGCGCCGCACGACGATCTTCGACGCCTCCAATATAGTTGAAATAGACGAATGCTTCGGCGGAATTCCCTTCCCAACCGACACTGGCGCGCGATCGAAAATGGGGTGGGTTCCAGATCGTTCCGGCAAGGTCAAAATAGGGGAAAGCTGATCCGTTCTTCTGGCGGCTGCGAAGCCAACTGCCATTCAACGCTGTGACCAGCGCGCCGTCGTGCAGATCCAGGCGATAGGACAAATTGACATCCACGCCCTCGATTTTTTGCGCCGCGACATTCATATTTCTGTTGTCGATGAGGTACAGGACCGACGCCGGGTCGTAGGCCCCGGCGGTATAATTGAGGAAGCCGCCGGACGCGCCATTGATGGCTGCCTGGAGCGCCACTTCGCTGGGATTCAGTGTGACATAGTTCGCATAATTCGGACTGAGTGCTTCGGGGTAAAACCCGATTGGAGTGCGAACACGGTCGATATATTTCACCCGGAAGTAGGACAGGTCCGCGTTAAGCCCCGGCAACGACTTGGGGTGAAAGGCGACCGTCGCAGTCCAGGTTGTGGCTCGCTCCGGCCGCAATGATGTGGAACCGCCATCAAGATAGAGGGCTGATTCATCTGGTGCAGCGTCGCTCCTCCCAAAATATGTCAGCGGAAGGAGGTACGCATATTGCGTCTGATAAATGGACGCGAGGGTGGGAGCTTTGAACGAACGCCCCCAGGAGAATTTCAGGTCGACGGCATTATTTGGGCTGTAAATCAGGCCGATCTTCGGCGTTGTGACGCTACCGCTATAATTGTACCGGTCGTAGCGGCCGGCTACCGAGATCGTCAGTGCCTTTGCGAATGCCGTTTCGTTCAGCCCTGAAATGACCGGGATCTGGATTTCGCCGAATGCGTAGGTATCGCTCTGATCCCCTCCAGTTGTGACGAATTGATCTCCGTTCGCCGACGATCTCCCGTGAACGCGATAGCGATTTTTCCGGTAGCCGGCGCCCAGCACCGCCCGCACATCCCCTGCGGGCAACGACAGCGCTGAGCCTTCCAGATAGGCTTCAACGGCGTGGAGCGAATGGCAGTAACAAAAGTCTTCGCGGAGGAATACGGTGCCGTTCGATGACGACGCGGTTTGGCGCCGATTCCGACTTCTCGCATAGGTGCTCGCGACCGAAAGCGACCAGTTGTCATCGACGGGGATGGTCAGAGACGGGCTGATCGAAAGCGAGCGATCGGTCGTATGGGAGACGCTAAGGATGTTATTCGTGTTGTAGCTCCCGTCCATGGCCCGATCCACGAAGGTAGCGTCGAGACTGAAGCGCACATCATCGAACAGGCTTTGTGACCCGCTTACGAGCGCGGAGTGCACGCGCTGCCCTTTGATCAGCGGATAAGGTTCCGGGAGATAGTTGGTATAGTCCCGATCCTCTGCATCCACCTCCTCATTTCGGCGAAAACCATATGCGACGAGCAGGTTACCGCTCTGCCACTGCTTGCCAGCCACGATCTGATAAAGCTGCGAAGTGCCGCCTCCATCGGTTGCCGTGCCGACGCGCGCGTTAGCGGTAACGCCGTCAAAGGAACGCCGCAAAATGACGTTCACGACGCCAGCCACCGCATCGGAACCATAAAGCGCCGATGAGCCGTCAGGAATGATTTCGACGCGCTCGATGGCTTCAGTCGGGATACCGGAAATATCGATGCCCTGCGCCGAACCCCCAAAAGACAATCTGTGACCGTTCAGAAGGGCGGGCGTCGAAGCGTCGATCGTGAAGACCTCGGTCGCGAAGCGGTCATCGCCGCTATAGAAATCGACGTCGACGACATAGGTGACGATATCTGCCGGAGCGGTCGGCGACAGTGACTTGTCGAGCAGGTCGATGACGGTGGATCGCAGACCGTCGATATCAGGATCGAAATCTTCCCACGTCACATGGTCGGGGCATTCATCGACGAGATAGTTGGACATGAGATCCTGCAAGCGAGCCAAGCCGCACGCGCTTCTTCGCCGAGCGCGCAGAAGGCATCGTAGCGCCCGGCGACGCCGATGTTCGGCTGGACCCAGCTTCGATCGAGCCCCTCTTCGAGCTTGGCCCATTCGTCAGCCGCGAGCGATCCGCTTTCGAAGCCAATGACACGCGACGGCGCGGCATCGGCGCGAAGGTCGCTGGCGAGATCGGAAGCGTAGCGCCGTAAAGCCGCATCGACCATCACGAAGGTTCCGAGATCGAGCGCAAAGCGGGGATCGCTTGCGACATGGACACGAAGCAGTTCCGCCTTCATCGTTGCGAGCTCGTCGATGAGTCGTTGGCTCATTGCCGGTTTCGCCGAGACAGAGCCGTCGGTCTCGGCGTCGCTATCATCGTCGCCATCGATGTCTTCGTCGGCCTCGGTCGGCACCATGTAGGCCTGATGGTGCACACGCGGCTGGCCATCTTCGCCGATGACGAGGAAGGCAAGTGCCGCGGCCTTTTGGTCGTCGGTCAAGACCGCCGGTCGATTCTGGATGCCGCTCAGTTCGGATTCAAGTTCGCGATACCGCTGTTCCTCGTCCTCGGTGATGCCGTCATCACTCTCGTCGGCAGATTCGGCGATCATGTTCATCTCAGCTTCGATTTCGGCGCAGCGCGCTACCTCCTCTGCGGTCGGTTCAGGAATCTCGCCGCGGACCGGGCGGAGGCCGTCATAATCCGCGAACGAGATGCGCGTCATCGGGACCGCGCGAATTTCCGCGAAGCCCTCGCGCGCCCGGATCGCTTCGGCTTCGGTCCTGACGTTGAGCGGCGAAGGGACGCAGTTGCGCGCAGGCGCGTATACGATGGGAAATGACATAATCAGTCTCCTGGCGGCGGAAGCCCGACCATTCAGGCCGCTCGGCGCCGCCAGTCCCCCACTCCCTTCCCTCCTTGCCTGAGGACATCGTTCCAGTCGTTTCGGCCGTTCCATGGCCAGATCGTATCGATGCGTCGTCCGGGCACCGCGTGCGCCTTCACGGCGAGCGGCACGGCGAGGCGGCCGGCACGGTCGTTGTCGGGCAACAGGATGAGACGCGACACCGATTCTGGAATAGTAATTTGTGGGATGCGCTCATTGCCGAGTGCGGCCCAGACCGGGATGCCGAGGAGGATCATCGCCGAGATCGCTGTCTCGACGCCCTCGGCAATTCCGAGTGTATAAGCGGCCGGCGCGAGTCGAACCGCACCTGTGCGGGGGTGACCGAGCAATCTGCGAGGGTGCCGGAGGTCGCGCGCGCGTCGGCCCCTGCCATCAAGGAAGGTCCGTTGGACGGCCAACAATCCCGAGTCATCGGTTACCGCGGCGAGCATCGCCGGTCGAAACACGGCCAGTCGGCCCTTGCCGAGAGGCGTTCGGGGAGCGAACCGCAGGCAGTTAGGTGCAATATCGATCGACCTGTTCCGCAAATAGGTCTCCGCGATTGTCCAGTTTATTGGCCGACCAATGCCCCACAGGTCACGGGCACGCTGCTGTAGCCATTCTTTAGGGAGGGAGGATGGCGCCCCCCTGCCGTCACGTGCGTCGAGGGCGTTCAGACCGTCGCGGCGAAGCGCCCGGAGCACATCGGAAATATCGCAGCCGGCAAAGCATTTGAACAAAAGTCGTGTTTCGCCAATCCTGACCGACAGGCTCGGGGTTTTATCCTCATGAGCAGGGCAGCGGCACATGCCAGAATCGCCAGACCAAGTCCCGCCGAAGCGGCGCACAAGAACGGCCCCGGCGACTTCGAGTTCTGGCTTGCGAGACGTTGAAAACCCTGCAGGCATGGCAAGCCTCTTCATCAGGACGGATACGCAATAACCCCCTCTTTTCCTCCTCGCTCCGCTTGGCTGCGGCATTAGTCTGTGGCCCCGCGGCGCGGGAATGCCGCCGACCGGTAGCTACGTGCCCTCCTCCTTGTGAAAATCGTGCCGCCGACCATGCTTGAGCGGGCGAAAGCTGCGTTGGAACCGCGCGCAAAAATGTCTCGTTGCGAGGACATGAAAGATGCGGGATTCCGATGACACTCCGGTTGAGATCGTATTTATCGAGCCCCTTACGGTACGGATTTCCACTGCCGTCAAGCTCACCGGAATCAGTCGATCCAGGATTTACGAACTCATCGAGTCCGGCGACCTTGAAACCGTCAAGGTCGGCCGATCTACGCTGATCCCATATAAAAGTCTGAAAGCCCTAACCAGCGCATAATCGGTTGCGCCACCGCTCGAAAAGAGGGTCCCAAATTTTCGTTCCCACCGTGTAGCTCGCGTCGGAGCAGCTATTGATCGCTTGGTCCATGCGGAGTCACATGCTGGCTATCTAGCTATGATCGTGCAAAGAGCAACAATGGCCCGATATCATGGCTATCGGCTACTTTAAGTGCGGCAACATAAGCTGCTCTCGTTTCGCTGGCATTGACCAGGCCAACGCTTCCCCATGTAAACGGTGTACATCCGAGTTGGACCGCCAGCATGTCGCCGACCATACGCGAAAAACGGCCATTGCCGTTCGGGAAAGGATGGATGGCAACGAGCCGGTGGCTGAATCGGACGGCAATTTCATCGGGTGGGTAGGTTCCATGCTCGACCCAATATCGCGTGTCGTCGATCAGTTGACGAAGGTCCATGGGGATTCTGTAAGCATCGACGCCAATGTTGCGCGGCGTGGTGCGATACTGCCCGGCCCAACGCCACACGTCTCCGAACATGCGTTTGTGAAGCTGGTTCATGAAATCCTGATCGAGAATATCCCGCTTCCGGCTCATCACCCATCGTAAAGCTTGCCTGATATTGATCTGTTCGGCTTCATTCAGCTCATGCCGCATGGTGATATAGGACGGGATGAGTTGTTCGCGCTCCTCGGCGGTCAGCGGCGTGTTGGCGTCGTCGTCATCGTTAAACAGCTTATCTGTCATTCATCATCCCACAGGCCGCGCAAGGAGCCGGATAGAATGAGTTCGATCATGCGCCGCTGTTCTTCGTCGAGATCGGCTTTGAGCAGGGCCTGATTTTCCAGCCGCATGGTATGGTCCAGCCGCGCAATATCCTTGCTCGCTTTCTGCTTCGCGCGGTCGCGCAGGATATCATCAAGCGGCTTCGTCGGTACGAAGGCATAAACGAAAGTGCAGTTCATTGCCTCAGCCGCCTGACGCAGCGTCTTAATCGTGGTGGATCCGCTGACTTCGGCCTTCTCAATCACGGGAATGCGCGAAATCGATGTTCCCATACGAGCGGCAAGCTGGCGGACCGTCATGCCCAGAGCTTCGCGTATTGCCTTTATCCAGCCTCTTGGGGGCACGGCAAAAGACGTTTCGCGCAAGGGCGCGAAACGTCTTTCGAGTTGCTTGCGGGCAAGGGCGGCCTGATCTTCGTTCATATATATATGTCCTGATGAGCCTAAGATGTATATATAAATATGAACATATCAAGATATTTTGATCGTAAATTTATGATCGTTACCTCATAAAATATACATAAATATATGAACGTACTACCGCAAAACCTGAGCGCGCTAGGCAGTCATTCGGCCGCCCCTCTGAAAAGATGGCCGCACAATCTGTGCGCCATCGCGGAGCTGGTCGAGATAGTCCGACCAGTGCTGCATCATGCGCACACGCTCATCCCAATATTCGCCGCGCGTGTAGATTCGCCGCGTCGCGTTTGCATCCAGATGCGCGAGCTGCCTCTCGATCGCATCGGGATGCCACATGCCCATCTGGTTGAGAAGAGTCGCGGCTGTCGAACGGAAGCCATGCGCCGTCATCTCCTCGCGGCTATAGCCGAGACGCCGAAGGGCCGCGCTCACCGTATTCTCGGACATGCACCGCCGGGAAGTTCGAAATGAGGGGAACAGAAATTGCCCATGGCCCGTGAGGCCGTGCAGCGCTTCAAGCATTTCGAGAACCTGCCTGGACAGCGGGACACAATGCTGACGGCGCATTTTCATCTTGTCGGCCGGGATCGTCCACACCGCGTCCTCGACATCGATCTCCGTCCATTCCGCCTGTCGCAGTTCGCCCGGCCTCACGAAGACATGCGGCGTCAGTCGCAGCGCAATTGCCGTGATTTCGTGACCAGCATATCCTTCGATAGCGCGCAGGAGCGCCCCTGTTTCCTTGCGGGTCGTGATCGCGGCGTGGTGCTTTACCTTCGGAGCCGTGAGCGCGCCGCGCAAGTCAGCCGCAAGATCACGGTCCGCCCTTGCGGTGGCGATCGCGTATCGGAAGACCCTGCTGATCACGCTGCGCATCCGACGCGCACTTTCATACCGTCCATTGGCCTCGACCTTACGGAGTACGGCCAGAACCTCCTGGGGCGTGATTTTCGAGATCGGACGGCTGCCGATCAGTGGATTGGCGATATCGAGGAGCCAGCGAATTTTGCGAAGCGTGACGGCCGCGCGCTCTTCCCGTTCGTTTTTCGCCAGCCATTCCTCTGCGATCGTCTTGAACGTGTTGTCCTCGGCGATCTTTCGGGTGATCCGTTCGACCTTCTTTTCCGCGGCCGGATCGAGCCCTGCAAGAAGCAGCTTTCGCGCTGCGTCGCGCAGTTCCCGAGCGGAAGCAATTCCAATATCAGGCCACGAACCGAAGTAGAGAGTCTTTTGTCGGCCCAGGTGACGATAGTTCATTCGCCAGACCTTTGCTCCGCTCGGTCTGACCACGAGATATAGGGCATCGCTATCGGCCATTTTATAGGCCTTTTCTGCGGGCTTGGCGTTCGAAATCTGGATGTGGGTAAGCGTCATGATGGTTTCACCTGCAAGAGGCTGACCGGAACCATCAAAAACACCATCAAAGCTGATGGTACGCTGATGGTTCCGGCTGGATCAGCCTGGATTCCATTCAGCGATTCTCATCGAAAAACGGTGGAAAACCAGCCGCTTGCTGGACGTTCCCGGACGTTGCCGGAAAGGTCACTGGTGCCCAGAAGAGGACTCGAACCTCCACGACCTTGCGATCGCCAGCACCTGAAGCTGGTGCGTCTACCAATTCCGCCATCTGGGCACGGGGTAGGAGCGGGCGCTTAGCGGGGCGGCCATCGGCTTGTCAACCGCGCTCCCGCCGCAGCCGCGCTTTTTATTGCAAAGCGGCCCGATTTGCGTTGCAAAGCCGCCTTCTCCCTTGCCCGTCCCGCCGCTTCGCGGCATGGGAAAGCCGTAAGGCGCCCGTGTGCGCCCCTTCAAGAGAATCGATACAGGCGGACCCATGCAGACTTTCGACGGGCAATTGATCACGGTGCTGGGCGGCGGCGGCTTCCTTGGCCGCTATGTCGTGCAGCGGCTGCTGTCGCGCGGCGCGCGCGTCCGCGTCGCCCAGCGCGACCCGCGCGCCGCGACCTTCCTGAAGCCGCTCGGCGGGCTGGGCCAGACGCAGTTCGTCGCCGCCGACGTCCGCGACGCGGCGAGCGTGGCGCGTGCGGTGCAGGGCAGCGACGCGGTGATCAATCTGGCCGGCGCGTTCGACGACATGCACGCGGTGCAGGCCGATGGCGCGGGCCATGTCGCCACGGCGGCAAAGGCGGCGGGCGCGGGTGCGCTGGTCCATGTTTCGGCGATCGGCGCCGACCGCGAAAGCGCCTCCGCCTATGGCCGCAGCAAAGGCGACGGCGAAGCCGCAGTGCGCGCGGCCTTTGCCGAGGCGGCGATCCTGCGCCCCTCGATCATCTTTGGCCGCGAAGACCGTTTCATCAACCGCTTTGCCGGGATGATGAGCGTCACGCCGGTCATGCCGGTAATCGCACCGCAAGCGAAGTTCCAGCCGGTCTATGTCGGCGATGTCGCCGACGCGGTCGTCGCCGCGCTCGCCGGCACGGCCGCGGACAAGCTGTTCGAGCTTGGCGGACCGCAGGTGCTGACGATGCGCGAACTGCTACGCTGGATCGCCGATGCGACGCGGCGTTCGCCGTTGTTCGTCGACGTGCCCGATGTCCTGGCCTCGGCGCTCGCGAACGGCTTTGGATGGCTGCCGGGTGCGCCGATCACATCCGATCAGTGGCTGATGCTCCAGCGCGACAATGTCGTCGCCGACGGCGCGGCGGGCCTCGCCGAGCTGGGCATCACGCCCACCGCGCTCGCATCGGTCGCCGACGGCTGGCTGGTGCAATATCGCCGCCATGGCCGGTTCGCCGTCGAAACTCCCGCCTGACGGCTTTTCAGCGCCGGTGATCGCAATGTGATTGCCGGGGCATTCCCAGGACATTCCATGCACGACCTCCTTACCGTCATCCTGCTCGGCATCATCGAGGGGCTGACCGAGTTCCTTCCCGTTTCATCGACGGGGCATCTGATCCTGGCGAGCGAATTGCTGGGGTTCACTGGCGAAGGGTCGGCAGCGTTCAAGATCGCGATCCAGCTCGGCGCGATCCTTGCGGTGCTGGTCGCCTATCGCGCGCGGTTCTGGGCGGTCGGCACGGGGCTGCTGCGCGCCGAGCCGTCGGCGGTCGCGTTCACCCGCAACATATTGATCGGCTTCCTGCCTGCGATGCTTGTCGGCGCCGTCGCCTATGAAGGCATCCGCGCGCTGCTCGAATCGCCCGCGACGGTGGCGGTCGCGCTGCTCGTCGGCGGCGTCGCGATCCTGGCGATCGAGCGGATGGTCAAGGTGGTCAAGGTCGAAAGCGTCGAAGCGATGCCGCTGCGCACCGCGATCGCCATCGGCGCGGTGCAGTGCATCGCGATGATTCCCGGCGTCAGCCGTTCGGGCGCGACGATCATGGGCGCGCTGCTGATGGGGGTCGAGCGCAAGACGGCGGCCGAGTTCAGCTTTTTCCTTGCGGTGCCGACGATGATGGGCGCGACGGCCTATTCGCTGTGGAAGGATCGCGCGATCCTGACCGTCGACGATGTGAACGCGATCGCGATCGGGCTGGTCGTTGCCTTTCTCGTCGCACTGGTCGTGGTCAAGGCCTTCGTGGCAATCGTCGGGCGGTTCGGATTTGCCCCTTTCGCCTGGTACCGAATCGTCGTCGGAGCGGGGGCGCTGCTCTGGCTTGCGCTAAAATAGGTCCGAAACGATACTAAATAGTGAAAGATTGTTGCGCGGATGGAAAAATGTAAAAATCAGCATCAATTTTAGGTTAGCTATTATGTCCTAACTGGCGATTCACCCGTGACAGCAACCTTTCGCCCGTGCAAATCCCCGCGCAACGAAGGGGATATTGCATGGCTTCCGAACGCATGCTCCAATTTGTGGGGCGTGAACAATCCTACCCGGACAAGCGCGCGCCCGCGGAGCGCGCGCGCGACTTTCGCGAGATCGCCGAACGCTATTCGGCGCCGCAAGCCGACGCGCAGGCCGCACGCTGTTCACAGTGCGGCGTGCCTTACTGCGCGGTGCATTGCCCGCTGCACAATCATATCCCCGACTGGCTGCGCCTGACCGCCGAAGGCCGGCTGCGCGAGGCCTATGAACTCAGCAACGCGACCTCGACCATGCCCGAAATCTGCGGGCGCATCTGTCCGCAGGATCGCCTGTGCGAAGGCAATTGCGTGATCGAGTTTTCGGGCCACGGCGCCGTGACGATCGGCAGTGTCGAAAAATATATCACCGACACCGCCTGGGCCGAAGGCTGGGTCGAGCCGCTGCACGTCGGCGCCGCGACCGGCCAGTCGGTCGGCGTCATCGGCGCGGGGCCCGCGGGGCTGACCGCCGCCGAATATCTGCGCGTCGCGGGGCATGACGTGCATGTCTATGACCGTCACGACCGCGCGGGCGGGCTGCTTACCTATGGCATCCCCGGCTTCAAGCTGGAGAAGGATGTGGTGATGCGCCGCATCGACCGGCTGTCCCAGGGCGGCATCCATTTCCACCTCGGCTTCGAGGTCGGCAGGGACGCGACGCTGGACGCGTTGCGGCAGAGGCATGACGCGATCCTGATCGCGACGGGCGTGTACAAGGCGCGCGAGATCAATGTGCCCGGCAATGACGCCGCGGGCGTGATCGCCGCGCTCGATTATCTGGTGGCGTCGAACCGCAAGGGCTTTGGCGACGCGGTGCCCGCGTTCGACGACGGCCGCCTGAACGCCGCGGGCAAGCATGTCGTCGTGATCGGCGGCGGCGACACCGCGATGGATTGCGTGCGCACTGCGGTGCGGCAGGGCGCGAAGTCGGTGAAATGCCTCTATCGCCGCGACCGCGAAAATATGCCGGGGTCGCAGCGCGAGGTCGCCAACGCCGAGGAGGAAGGCGTAGAGTTCGTCTGGCTGTCGGCCCCCGAACGCTTCACCGCCGATACCCATGTCAAGGAGGTCGCGGTCGCGGGAATGCGCCTTGGTCCGCCCGATGCGAGCGGTCGCCGCAGCCCTGAACCCGATCCGGGCCGCAAGTTCGACGTGCCCGCCGACATGGTGATCAAGGCGCTGGGTTTCGATCCAGAGGAACTGCCGCACCTGTTCGGCGCGCCCGACCTTTCGGTCACGCGCTGGGGCACGCTGCGCGTCGATCACCAGACGATGATGACCAGCCTGCCCGGCGTGTTCGCCGCAGGGGACATTGTGCGCGGGGCGAGCCTGGTCGTCTGGGGCGTCCGCGACGGCCGCGACGTCAGCGAACAGATGGCAAAATGGTTGAAGGCGAAAGCGAACAGCGAAAAGAAGGCGGCATGACCAACAGGGGAGGAAGTTCATGATGTCGACCTGGAATCATATGCTGCTTGCCGGGGCTGCGACCCTTGCGCCCGCCGCGGCGCTTGCCGCGCCGACCGAAGCGCCGCTGGCGGAGGTGGTCGCCGCGCCGGCAGAGGAGGAAGAGGCAACGCCGTTCGACAGCGAGGCCGCGGCCGCCGAAGCCAGGGCCAAGATGCAGAAGGAATTGGACGAGGTGATCGCCCTCGTCGAAAAAATGTTCGATACAAAGAGCCTGCCGCCGATCGACCCCGCGCGGCTGGCGATTGCCGAACAGACGACCGCCGCACTGATCCCGGCCGGGAGCATCGAAAAGATGCTCGACAATCTGTATGGCCGGATGTTCCGCACGCTGATGCGCGAGTTCAGCGGTCAGTCGACCCTGATGCTGTCGATCAAAACCGGCGTCGAAAGCGACAAGATCGCCGCGCTCGACGATGCGACCAAGGGACAGATCGCAGACCTGTTCGATCCGCATCGCAAGGAACGCGAAGAACAGATCACGCGCGTCGTGATGCCGTTGATCCGCGAGGCGCTGGCCGACATGGAACCCCCGATGCGCGCGGGCCTGGCCAAGGCCTATGCGCGCCGATTCACCGGCGCGCAGCTGGCCGACGTCAACGCCTTCCTCGCGACCCCGACGGGTCGGCTCTATGCGAGCGAATGGATGGCGCTGCAGGCCGACCCCGAAGTGATGGTCGCGGTGATCAAGGCGGTGCCGCCGCTGATCACCAAATTCATGGATCGCGCGCCGGAGATCGAGAAGGATTTCAAGGAACTGCCCAAGGAAAAGCAGCTCGCCGATCTGGGCGACGAGGAGCTGGCGAGGCTCGCCGGGCTGATGAAGGTCGATGTGAGCGTGCTCAGGGAACAGCGCGACATGGGGAACGCCGATACCATGGACGCAACCGATACTGCGGATCCCGACGATCATGCGGTCGATGCGGCGGCCGATGCCGCAGAGGCCGCCGCGACGGCGGCCGATGCCGCAGAGGCCGCCGCGACGGCGGTCGAGAACAGCGAATATGATCGCAGCAACTGGTCGGAGGCCGACCGGCAGCGCGTCGAGCAACTCGAAGCCGCCTATCTCGAAGCCGAAGCCGCGGCGATCGAAAAGGCCCGCGAACGGCTCGGCCGGAACCCGTCAGATTAATGCCATCCGCCATCCCGGCGAAAGCCGCGATGGCGCGTTGGAAAAGAGACCGTCAGGACAAGGATGATGAACCACTACCCCACCCCCGAACATGCGCGCCTCGCGGCCCAAGGCATGTATCGCCCCGACATGGAATCCGACGCCTGCGGCGTCGGCATGATCGCGGCGACCGACGGCAAACCGTCGCGGCGCGTGGTCGAGGCGGCGATCGAGGCCTTGCGCGCCGTGTGGCACCGCGGCGCGGTCGACGCCGACGGCATGACGGGGGACGGGGCGGGAATCCACGTCGACCTGCCCGAACGCTTTTTCGACGATGCCATCGCCGCGTCAGGACACAAGGTGCTGCCGAACCGCTTGGCCGTCGGCATGATCTTCCTGCCGCGAACCGACCTTGGTGCGCAGGAGGAATGCCGCACGATCGTCGAGGCCGAGATCATCGACGCGGGATTCACCATCTATGGCTGGCGGCAGGTGCCCGTCGACGTGTCGGTGATCGGCGACAAGGCGCAGCGCACGCGGCCCGAGATCGAGCAGATCATGATCGCGGGGCCGCTGCCCGAAGAACAGTCGATCGACGAGTTCGAAAAGCAGCTCTACCTCGTCCGCCGCCGGATCGAGAAAAAGGTCATCGCGGCCCAGATCGCCGATTTCTATATCTGCAGCCTGTCGGCGCGCTCGATCATCTACAAGGGGCTGTTCCTCGCCGAGAGTCTGGCCGATTTCTATCCCGACCTCACGAGCAAGCTGTTCGAGAGCCGCGTCGCCATCTTCCACCAGCGCTATTCGACGAACACCTTTCCGCAATGGTGGCTCGCGCAGCCGTTCCGCACGCTGGCGCACAATGGCGAGATCAACACGATCCGCGGCAACAGGAACTGGATGAAGAGCCACGAGATCAAGATGGCGAGCCTCGCGTTCGGCGAGCATTCGGAGGATATCAAGCCGGTAATCCCCGCGGGCGCCAGCGACACCGCCGCGCTCGACGCGGTGTTCGAAACCTTGTGCCGCGCGGGCCGCGATGCGCCGACCGCCAAGCTGATCCTGGTGCCCGAAGCCTGGGCAAGCGACCCCGACGTGCCCGAAGCGCACAAGGCGATGTACGCCTATCTCGCCAGCGTGATGGAGCCGTGGGACGGCCCCGCCGCGCTCGCGATGACCGACGGTCGCTGGGCGGTCGCGGGAATGGACCGCAACGCGCTCCGCCCGCTGCGCTATACGCTGACCGCCGACAATCTGCTCGTCGTCGGGTCCGAAAGCGGCATGGTGCTGCTGCCCGAAGCGAGCGTGCGCAAGAAGGGCCGCCTCGGTCCGGGGCAGATGATCGCGGTCGATCTCGACAAGGGCACGCTTTACGAAGACCGCGCGATCAAGGACAAGATCGCGGGCGCCGCCGACTATGCCGCGCGCGTCAAGGGATTCCGCACGATGGCCGATCTTCCCAAGGGTGGCCGGGCGAGCCTGTCGGCATGGGATCGCGCCGAATTGCTCCGTCGGCAGGTCGCCGCGGGACTGACCATGGAGGATATGGAGCTGATCCTCGCGCCGATGGTCGAGGATGCGAAGGAAGCCGTCGGGTCGATGGGCGACGACACGCCGCTCGCGGTGATTTCGAACAAGCCGCGCCACGTCGCGCAATTTTTCCGCCAGAACTTCAGCCAGGTCACCAACCCGCCGATCGACAGCTTGCGCGAACGGCATGTGATGAGCCTGAAAACGCGCTTTGCGAACCTGGCCAACATCCTCGACGAAAAGGGGCAGAGCGACCACGTCCTTGTGATCGATTCGCCTGTGCTCGTCGGCGACGACTGGGATCGGCTGCGCGCCTATTTCGGCGATGCCGTCGCCGACATCGACTGCACCTTCCCCGTCGGCGGCGACGCGTCGACGCTGCGCGACGCGATCGCGCGGGTGCGGCGCGAGGCCGAGGATGCGGTGCGCGCGGGGCGGAGCGAGCTGTTCCTGACCGACCAGAATATCGGCGAAAATCGCGTCGGCATGGCGATGGTCCTCGCCGCCGCGGCGGTCCACACGCATCTCGTGCGCAAGGGCCTGCGCAGCTATGCCTCGATCAACGTCCGCTCGGCCGAAGTGCTCGACACCCATGCCTTCGCCGTGCTGATCGGTGTCGGCGCGACGACGGTTCACGCCTATCTGGCCGAGGCGACGATTGCCGATCGCCACGCGCGCGGCCTGTTCGGCAGCGAGCTGACGCTCGACGACTGCCGCCAGCGGTTCCGCAAGGCGATTGACGACGGGCTTCTGAAAATCCTCGCCAAGATGGGGATCGCCGTGATCTCTTCCTATCGCGGCGGCTATAATTTCGAGGCGGTGGGGTTGAGCCGCGCGCTCGTCAACGACCTCTTCCCCGGAATGCCGGCCAAGATTTCGGGCGAAGGCTATCAGTCGCTGTTCATCAACGCGACCGAAAAGCACGAAGCGGCGTTCGACCGGCGCGTCACAACGCTGCCCATCGGCGGTTTCTATCGCCAGCGCGCAGGCGGCGAGGCGCACGCCTATTCGGCCCAGCTGATGCACCTGCTGCAAACCGCGGTCGCGACCGACAGTTATTCGACCTACCTCCAATTCTCGCGCGGGGTCGCCGACCTGCCGCCGATCTATCTTCGCGATCTGATGGAGTTCAACTATCCCGCGCAGGGCGTGCCGCTCGACAGCGTCGAGGCGATCACCGAGATCCGCAAGCGTTTCGTCACCCCCGGCATGTCGCTGGGCGCGCTGTCGCCAGAGGCGCACGAAACGCTGGCGATCGCGATGAACCGCATCGGCGCCAAGGCGGTGTCGGGCGAAGGCGGCGAAGCGAGCGAACGCTACAGGCCCTATGCCAATGGCGACAATGCCAACAGCAACATCAAGCAGATCGCAAGCGGCCGCTTTGGCGTCACCGCCGAATATCTGGGCGCCTGCGACGAGATCGAAATCAAGGTCGCGCAGGGCGCCAAGCCCGGCGAAGGCGGCCAGCTTCCGGGCTTCAAGGTCACCGACTTCATCGCACGGCTGCGCCATGCGACGCCGGGAGTGACGCTGATCTCGCCCCCGCCGCACCACGACATTTATTCGATCGAGGATCTGGCGCAGCTGATCTACGACCTGAAGCAGATCAACCCGAAGGCGCGCGTCTGCGTAAAGCTCGTCAGTTCAGCGGGTATCGGCACCGTCGCTGCGGGCGTCGCCAAGGCGCATGCCGACGTCATCCTCGTCGCGGGCAACACCGGCGGCACCGGCGCATCGCCGCAAACCAGCGTCAAATATGCCGGCACACCATGGGAAATGGGGTTGTCCGAGGTCAATCAGGTGTTGACCCTGAACGGCCTGCGCCACCGCATCCGCCTGCGCACCGACGGCGGGCTCAAGACCGGGCGCGACATCGTGATCGCGGCGATCCTTGGCGCCGAGGAGTTCGGCATCGGCACGCTCAGCCTCGTCGCGATGGGGTGCATCATGGTGCGCCAGTGCCACAGCAACACATGTCCGGTCGGCGTGTGCACGCAGGACGAAAAGCTGCGGCAGAAGTTCACCGGCAGTCCCGAAAAGGTCATCAACCTGATGACCTTCATTGCCGAGGAAGTGCGCGAAATCCTGGCGAAGCTCGGCTGCCGCAGCCTTGACGAGGTGATCGGACGCACCGAATTGCTGCGCCAGGTCAGCCGCGGTGCCGAGCATCTCGACGACCTCGATCTCAATCCCATCCTCGCCAAGGTCGATGCCCCCGACGAACAGCGCCGCTCGCAGGGGCCGAACTTCCGCAACCCGGTGCCCGACAGCCTTGACGCGCAGATATTGAACGATGCCAGGCCGCTGTTCGAGCGCGGCGAGCGGATGCAGCTGACTTACAATGTCCGCAACACGCACCGCGCCGTCGGCACGCGCCTGTCGGCAGAAGTGACCGCGAAGTTCGGGATGAAAGGGCTCGCCGACAACCATGTTCAGGTGCGCCTGCGCGGCACCGCGGGGCAGTCGCTCGGCGCCTTCCTGTGCCAGGGCATCACGCTCGAAGTGTTCGGCGACGCCAACGACTATGTCGGCAAGGGGCTGTCGGGAGGGCGCATCATCGTGCGGCCTACCGTGTCGAGCCCGCTCGTCAGTCAGCACAACAGCATCATCGGCAATACCGTGCTGTATGGCGCGACCGCGGGCACGCTGCTCGCGGCCGGCCAGGCGGGCGAGCGCTTCGCGGTGCGCAACTCGGGCGCCGATGTCGTCGTCGAAGGCTGCGGCGCGAACGGCTGCGAATATATGACCGGGGGCACCGCGGTCATCCTTGGCCCCGTCGGGTCGAACTTTGGCGCGGGGATGACCGGCGGCATGGCCTTTGTGCTCGACACCGACGAGCAGTTCGAACGTCGCGCGAACGGCGAATCGATCGTCTGGCAACGCCTTGCCAGCAGCCATTGGGAAGGGGTGCTCAAGACGTTGGTCGATGACCATGCCAGGGCCACGGGCAGCAAATGGTCGGCCGAGATCCTCGCCGACTGGGACCGTTGGCGGACCCGTTTCTGGCAGATATGCCCCAAGGAAATGCTGGGCCGTCTCGCCCACCCGTTGAGCGAGGATGCGATCGAGGTGGTCGCGGCGGAGTAGGTTTTCGCCCCCCCATGGAGCGTTCAGCGCAGCGAAAGCGTTGTTACGCTAGTCACAGCGCTTTGCTGTCATTTGGTCCTTTCAAGGGATGAAAGCCATGACCCGTCTTGCCCTGCTCGCGCCACCCCTGATCGCGCTCGCCGTGCCGCTGCCTGCCGCGGCCAGCGACATGCGCGACCCGGCCGCCACGCTCAACGATCCGGTCGCGCAGGAACGCATGGCCGACACGGTCGCCGCGATCGTCGGCGCGCTGATGCGCATGCCGGTGGGTCCGCTCGCCGAAGCGGTCGCGCGCGTCGATCCCGATTCGGACGCCGCCTATATCCCCCCTGACGCGACGCTCGGCGAGGTGGCGGGGCGCGATCCCGATTTTGCCGATCGCATGGGCGACGATGTGCGCGCCAGCGCCCGCATGGCAGGGCACGCCGCGTCGGCGATTGCGGCTTATGCCCCGGTGCTGAGGGACATGGCGCGCGACCTCGCCGCGCAATGGGAACGCGAGCGCGCCGCAGCGCGACGCTAGAGTCCGGTTCGTGCCCCTGCGAAGGCAGGGGAGCATCCTCCGAAAGTCAGATATCAAACCGGCGGTGGTCAAGACCGCAAGGCCGGGTGCTGGTCCCTGCCATCGCAGGGGGGGCACGGTCTGGTGTGGACTATTGCGTCCATAGCCGTTGCACGCCCCGCCCCCCTGCCGCTATGCAAAAATCCATGTGGCAACTCTATCAATTCCCGCTTTGTCCCTTTTCGCGCAAGGTCCGCCTGCTGCTCGGCGAAAAGGGTGTCGGCTATGAATTGGTGCGCGAATCGCCGTGGGAACGGCGCGACGAGTTCATCGACCTCAACCCCGCCGGCCGCACCCCGGTGATGGTCGATCAGGCGCGCGGTCAGGTGCTGATCGACAGCATGGCGATCGCCGAATATTTCGAGGAAACCGTCGAGGGCAAGGCGATGATCAACGGCACCGCCGCCAATCGCGCCGAAATCCGCCGCCTCACCGCCTGGTTTGACCAGGATTTCTATTTCGAGGTCACCGGCCCGCTGCTCTTCGAACGGATGCAGAAGCGCATCGTCCACCGCCAGCCGCCCGACAGCGGCGCGCTGCGCGAGGCGATGAAGGCCGCGAACAACCATCTCGACTATATCGACTATCTGATCGATCACCGCACCTGGCTCGCCGGCGCGACGATGAGCCTCGCCGACCTGGCCGCCGCCGCCCATATTTCGGTCGCCGACTATCTGGGCGGCATCGACTGGACCGGCCACGAACAGACGAAAGGCTGGTATTCGGGGCTGAAATCGCGGCCTTCGTTCCGGCCGCTGCTGGCCGAGCGGATGGAGATTGTCAGCCCTCCGAAATATTATGAGGATGTGGATTTCTGACGCGCCACGCAAGCCCCGGCGAAGCTAGGGCCGAACGCTCGCCACGCCCCTGTCTGCCCACCGCGCCGTCATCAGATAGTTGAGCGCCTCGCTCCCGCCGAGCTTGAAACCCCGCACCGGTGACGGCGCCAGCCCGGTGCGGTCGATCACTTCCAGCCCCGCGCCCTCGATCAGGCTCGCAAGTTCTTCGGGCTTCAGAAACCGGTCCCAGTCGTGCGTCCCGCGCGGCACAGCCCCGACACGTTCGGCCGCTTCGACGAGCAGCAGTTTCGACAGCATCGTCCGGTTCGGCGTCGACAGGATCATCAGTCCCCCCGGCGCGAGCCGCGCCGCGAGCTCGCCGATGAACGCCGCGGGATCGGTGACATGCTCGACGACTTCCATCGAAGTCACGAGGTCGAAGGTCGCCGGCGGCAGTGCTGCAAGCTCACCCGCAAAATAGGAAATCGACAGCCCCTGCCCCGCCGCATGATCCCTTGCCGCCGCGATATTTTCCGGCGCGGCATCGACGCCGGTGACAGCCGCGCCCATCCGGGCGAAAGGTTCGCACAGCAATCCGGCGCCGCAACCGACATCGAGCGCGCGCTTGCCCTGAAGCGGATGGCGTTCGCGCGCGTCGACGTGCCAATGCATGTCGATCTGTTCGCGAATATAGGCAAGGCGCACCGGATTGAGGCGGTGCAGCATCGCCGACGATCCGTGCGGATCCCACCAGTCGGCGGCGAGCGCGCCGAAATGGGCAGCTTCGTCCGGGTTGATCGTCGCGGCGTTCATGCGCCGTGATGTGGCACCGCGGCATCGGCGGTGCAAGAAAATCTATCCGGTGCACCGGTTCTGACGCTTGCCATCGCCCGCCCCCTTCCGTAACGACGCGAGCGCCGCAGAAATGCTTGGAAAAGTTGCGGTGGAAACCAGTTCAGGAAAGCGGGGCGACATGGCGCGAATCGTGATGAAATTCGGGGGCACGTCGATGGCGGGCACCGAGCGGATTCGCACCGTGGCGAAACTTGTTGCGCGCGAGGTGGCGCAGGGAAACGAGGTCGCCGTCGTCGTCTCCGCCATGGCGGGCGAAACCGACCGGCTGGTGGGTTTCTGCCGCGAAGCCAATCCCCGCTATGACCCCGCCGAATATGACGTCGTCGTCGCGTCGGGCGAACAGGTGACATCGGGCCTGCTCGCGCTCACCCTTCAGGCGATGGGCGTCCCCGCGCGCAGCTGGCTCGGCTGGCAATTGCCGATCCGCACCGAGGAAGCGCACGCCCGCGCGCGCATCGCCGACATCGACACGGGCGCGCTCGGCGCCGCGATGGCGCGCGGCGAGGTCGCGGTGATTCCCGGTTTCCAGGGCATGATGGACGATGGCCGCGTCTCCACATTGGGCCGCGGCGGGTCGGACACCAGCGCCGTCGCCGTCGCCGCGGCGGTCAAGGCCGATCGCTGCGACATCTATACCGACGTCGACGGCGTCTACACCACCGACCCGCGCATCGTCGCGCGCGCGCGCAAGCTCGACTATGTCACCTATGAGGAAATGCTCGAACTGGCGAGCGTCGGGGCGAAAGTGCTCCAGACGCGTTCGGTCGGGCTGGCGATGAAGATGGGCGTGCGCGTGCAGGTGCTGTCCAGCTTCGTCGAGGGCGACGAGCCGCCCAAAAAAGGCACGATGATCGTCAGCGACGAGGAAATAGAGGAACATGAGATGGAACGGCAGCTGATCACCGGCATCGCCCACGACAAGAATGAAGCGAAGATCATCGTCACGCGCGTGCCCGACAAGCCTGGTGCGGTCGCCAACATCTTTGGTCCGCTCGCCGCGGCCGGGATCAACGTCGACATGATCATCCAGAATGTCGGCCGCGAAAAGGGCGAGACCGACGTGACCTTCACCGTTCCCGGCGCCGACCTCTTGCGCTCGATCGACCTGCTCGAAGGCGCGAAGGAGAAGATCGGTTTCAACCGCGTCATCAGCGACGACAAGGTCGCCAAGGTCAGCGTCGTCGGCGTCGGCATGAAGAGCCATGCGGGCGTCGCGAGCACGATGTTCCGCGCGCTCGCCGATCGCGGCATCAACATTCAGGCAATCTCGACCAGCGAGATCAAGGTCAGCGTGCTGATCGACGAGGATGAAACCGAACTTGCGGTGCGCGTGCTGCACACCGCCTATGGACTCGACGCCGAATAGACAGGGTCATGGCGAGCGGTAGCGACGCAATCCCCGGTTCGATGGCTGGAGAATCGTCGCTGCGCTCGCAATGACGAAGGCGCTACTCGGCAGCCGCCGCTCCGCGACGCATCCGCGCCTGCATCACGAAATGCACCACCGCGATGTGGACCGCGAACAGGCCGAACTTCGACGCGAGCGGAAAAACGCCGATGAACAGCGGCCACCAGGCGGTGAAGAAGAGGGCGACGATCAGGTTCAGGCCCGCGCTTGCGAACATCATCGCCGACCAGATCATGCCGAACCGGTCCATCACGTCCCCCACGATCGCCATCTGTTCGGGCGGGATATAGCGGTTCAGCCAGCCCTTGCGCAGCATCACCGTGCCGACGATCAGATAGACGATCGTCGGTTTCGCCATCACGAAGCGCGGGTCGCCGGTGAACAAGGTCGCCGCGGCGGTGAAAAGGACCGACGCCAGGCTGATCCATTGCAGCGCCGCCACCTTGTTGCCGCGCGCCAGTTCGTATCCGACCACCGCCACCGCTACGACAGTGCCCGCGACCGTCGCCGGAACGATACCGGCATCCAGGGCAAGCAGCGCGGCAAAGACGATAATCCCCAGCGAATCGAACAGCATCGGTCCGATCGCATAAAGCAGCGTTCGCATGGCGCATCCTTTCGGCGACTCAATGTTGTCGATGTAAACATCGCAGCCCGGCCGCGCGGGGTCAAGTCAAAATTGACGTCGTTAACATTGCCGGGCGGCTGATGGCGGGAAGCGGCCGGAAGCGGACCGTAGTGGCTTTCTCTCCTTCACGGAGAGATACGCAGGCTTGCCAGCTTGCTGGCTGGCCGGAATTGACAAGCGATTGCCGCTGTTCTCCCTCGCCATCCTTCGCTGAAGGGGAAAGGGGTGTGGCAGATCTCACGGCAAAGCCCGTGTGGCGCCCGCGATCGTCGATCACGTGAGCGTTTTCAAAAATGATAACCCGCCCCCGGGCCCATGTCCCCGGGGGCGGGTCGCGACCCGTCATCCTGACGACGCCCCCGGTCCCGCAGCATGACGCGGCACCGGGCGCGGAAATCAGGCGAGGTCGAACCGGTCGGCGTTCATCACCTTGGTCCAGGCCTTGACGAAATCCTTGACGAACTTCTCTTCATGGCCGCTTTCGGCATAGACTTCGGCGACCGCGCGCAGTTCCGAATTGGACCCGAAGATCAGGTCGGCGCGGGTCGCGCGCCAGGTTTCGCCACCGCTCGTGCGGTCGGTCGCGACATATTCCTGATCATCCGATCCATCGACCGCCTTCCAGACATTCGTCATGTCGAGCAGGTTGACGAAAAAGTCGTTGGTCAGCTGTCCTGAACGCTTGGTGAAGTGGCCGTGACCGCGCTCGCCGTGGTTGGCGCCGAGCACGCGCAGCCCGCCGATCAGCACCGTCATCTCCGGCACCGACAGGCCGAGCAGCGACGCGCGGTCGAGCATCATTTCCTCGACCTTCACCGCCAGCTTCTTTTTGCCGACATAGTTGCGGAAAGCGTCGGCCTCCGGCTCCATCACCTCGAAGCTTTCAACGTCGGTCTGTTCCTGCGTCGCATCGCCGCGGCCGCCCACAAAGGGCACGGGGACGTTGAATCCGGCGTCCCTGATCGCCTTTTCCAGCCCGACCACGCCGCCGAGCACGATCGCGTCGGCCATCGACAGGCTGCCGCGCAGCCCGTCGAGCGTGTCCAGCACTTTGGCGAGCATCGCCGGTTCGTTGACCTCCCAGTCCTTTTGCGGCGCCAGGCGCACGCGCGCACCGTTGGCGCCGCCGCGAAAGTCGGACTTGCGGAACGTGCTGGCCGACGCCCAGGCGGTCTTGATGAGCTGGCTGACCGTCAGGCCGCTCGCCGCGATCTTTTCCTTCACCGCCTGCACCTCGGCGTCCGAGGGCATGGTGCCCGCGGGGATCGGATCCTGCCAGATCAGGTCCTCGTCAGGAACTTCGGGGCCAAGATAACGGACCTTCGGCCCCATGTCGCGGTGCGTGAGCTTGAACCAGGCGCGCGCGAAGGCGTCCTTGAACGCTTCATGGTCGTTGCGGAAACGCTCGCTGATCGCGCGATAGGCGGGATCGCGCTTCAATGCCATGTCGGCGGTGGTCATCATCGTCGGAACCTTGATGTTCGGGTCCCATGCCGCGGGCGCCATATCCTCCTCTTTCTGATTGATCGGCTGCCACTGGTATGCGCCGGCGGGCGACTTCACCAGTTCATAGTCATAGTCGAGCAGCAGGCGGAAATAATTCTCGGACCATTCACGCGGCGTGTTGGTCCATGCGCCCTCGATGCCGCTGGTGACGGCATGTTCGCCGATGCCGCCGCTTTCGTGCGAGCTGACCCAGCCGAACCCCTGAGCGGCAAGGTCGCCGCCCGCGGGCGCCGGGCCGAGCAGCGAGGGATCGCCATTGCCATGCGCCTTGCCAAAGGTGTGGCCGCCGGCGGTGAGCGCGACGGTTTCCTCGTCGTTCATCGCCATGCGCTTGAAGGTTTCCTTCATGTCGCGCGCCATGCCGGCGTCGTCGTGCGGATTGCCGCCGGGGCCTTCGGGATTGACGTAGATGAGACCCATCTGGATCGCGGCGAGCGGTCCTTCGATCGTCTCCAATCCCTTGGCGGGGTCGATGCGGGTCTGGACGCCCTCGTTGACCCATTTGTCCTCGCTGCCCCAATAAATGTCGCGTTCGGGTTCATAGACATCGACGCGGCCGCCGCCGAAGCCGAATACCGGGCCGCCCATGCTTTCGATCGCGACATTGCCGGCCAGGATGAACAGGTCGGCCCAGCTGATCTTGTTGCCATATTTCTGCTTGATCGGCCAAAGCAGTCGGCGCGCCTTGTCGAGGTTGCCATTGTCGGGCCAGCTGTCGAGCGGCGCGAAGCGCTGTTGCCCGCTATTGGCGCCGCCGCGGCCGTCGGCGGTGCGATAGGTGCCCGCGGCGTGCCACGCCATGCGGATGAAGAACGGGCCATAATGGCCATAATCGGCGGGCCACCAGGGCTGGCTGTCGGTCATCAGCGCCTTGAGATCGTCCTTCAGCGCATAATAGTCGAGCGATCTGAAGGCCTTCGCATAGTCGAAATCCTCGCCCATCGGGTTCGACGGGCCATTCGGATTCAGAATCTCTGTCGCCAGCATGTCGGGCCACCAATCCCGGTTGGTGCGGCCAAGCAGCGCGCGGACACCGCCGGGTTGGTGGACGGGACAGCCACCCGCGGGGTCGATGGGGGTCGGATCGTTCATACAGTCTCTCCTCTCAAGGCTTTTGTGATGATGGTCGGGTGCGATGACGCGCGCATGACGCGTGCGGCCACCAGGCCACCAGAGAAAAACGCGGACTGGCGTTGGATCGTCAGCTTCCTCCTGTCAGATATTCGGGAGGATAGGCCGCACCAATCAATCGACATAACCGAATAAGCTGTATTCAGTCATTGAACGAAGCGATTACAGCGTGCCGGGTTGCGGCGATGCAATAAGCTGGCCGCGCTGCCGCCACGCCCCGTCGAAACCGCGCCGAGGTGGCGCATTATTGCGCAGGAACAGCGGGTTGGCATGATGTCACCCGCATGAAGCCGTGGCGAGATGCAGAGAGAGAGAGAGAGAGAGAGAGAGAGAGAGAGAGAGAGA
>NZ_JABWGQ010000056.1 GCF_014595975.1 Sphingopyxis sp. LK2115
GTGCGCCTCAACCGAGGTCCGAGGGAAGTAGCCGCAATTACACGATGACCCTGGAAAAGCGATCGTTGCGTCCCGGCTGCGCGCCACTGTTGCGGATGCAGGGGCGCAGGCGCAGACTCAAGCAATTCGCTTGACAAAAAGGTAATGTTATAACATTATAACCATGCGACCGGGCTGATGGCGGCGGTCGAACGCCACCGGGGCCGGGTCGCAAGGCGAGGAGCGATGCCATGACCCTGATACCTTTGATTTCGGCGATGATGACCACGCCCGAAGCGACCGCCGCGCCCGCGGGGCGCGCAGCGACATCGGCCCGCGCCGTCTATGGCAGCGATCGCCGTCGCCACCCGGTCGCCGCATTTCTTGCGGTTGCCCTGTCCGCCGCGCTCGTTGCCGGCGCCGCGCTGTCGCCGATGATCGTGGTGCCGCCGCCCAAATCGGCACCGATCACCGGGACGCTGATCGAACTGCCCAAGCCGTCGCCGCCCGAACCGGCAGAGGATGTCAGGCCGACGCCGAAAGCCGCCGCGGCGAGTGAAACCGTCGCGCCGCGCGTCGCAACCGTGCCGCTGGACAACGACCGCGTCGTCGTCGGTCCGGTGGACCCCGACGCGCGGCCGGTTGATCCCGGCCCGCCCGCGATCCCGGCCGATCCACCCGCGCCGAAACTGGTGCTTGCCGAACTCGACCCGCGCTTTGCCGGGACGTTCCAGCCCGACTATCCGACGCGCGAGCAGCGGCGCGGGGTCGAGGGGGTCGTGAAGGTGCGCGTGCTCATCGGCACCGACGGCCGCGTGAAGGCGGTCGAGCTGGTGAGCAGCGACAGCCCCGGCTTTTTCGAAGAGACCAGGCGGCGCGCGCTTTCCAAATGGCGCTTCAAGCCCGCGATGCGCGGCGGCGTGCCCGAGGAAAGCTGGAAAGTGATGACCGTGCGCTTTCAGATAAGGAACGGCTGACCGCTCCCGGACGGGCGGCCGATGCGCCGCCCGCCCTTCCTTTCGCTTGACAGAAGCGCCGAATCCCGCCAAAGGCGCGCGAATATCGAAGGGCGGCGCGGTGTCGCGCGGCCCTTTCATGTTTTTCACACCAACGTCGGGGCCGCTAGTCCCGCGGCATCCACCGGGCCACCGGCGGATGTGCCATTACTTCGAGGAACAAGGCCATGGCCAAGCCGACGACCGTCAAGATCAAGCTGGTGAGCACCGCCGACACGGGCTTTTTCTATGTCACCAAGAAGAACCCGCGCACGATGACCGAGAAGATGTCGGTGCGCAAATATGACCCGCGTGCGCGCAAGCATGTCGAGTTCAAGGAAGCCAAGATCAAGTGACCCATTGGCCCGTGTGGCAAGGCCGCGCAGCCTGAAAATGCGTCATCCCCGCTGAGGCGGGGAAGCAGAAGGGCGGCCATGGCGCCGCCCTTTTTCGTGCCCGAAACCGCGGGGCGTTCGCGGCACGAAGACCCGTTCGGGCGGAACCGGTGACGGCTCAGCGCCGCCAGCCGCGCGCGCGCGCGGCGCGTTCGGCGGCGGCGTCGAACGGTTCGCCGACCATCATCGCCGCCGCGTCGGCCGCCAGCGCGCCCGCATTTGCCTGGCGATAGGGGGCGTTCGTCGTCCGCCCTCCCATCGTGCGTTCGAGCGTCCAGCCGCCCGCGTCGCGGCAGCCGATGCCCGACAGGGCGGCGCCTTCGAAACTGCGGCAGATGCGGCCCTCCCGATCGCGAAAGCTGAGGCCGATGCGGACCGCGGCGTCAGCTCCCTGCGTCGACGCGAGCTGCGTATCGAGCGCCGCCGCCAGTTCGCCCGACGCGACGAGTGCGCCGCCGCGTTCGGTCACCTCCGCCGCGGGCGTCCACGGCCGCAGGCCGATCGTCAGGCCAAGCAGCAGCGACGCCGCGAGCGCGCCCATCTGCGCGGGGGCAAGGCGCCATCGCCTGTTTTCGCGGCGCGTGGCGAGGCTGGTATCGACCACAGGGGCCTTCGCGGTGTCGTTCAGCAGCGCGCGGAGCCGGTCGGGGACCGCCTCGGCGGCGACCGGCGCATAATGGGCGACGAGCCGGGCCTTCAGCGCGCGGTGGCGTGCGATTTCGGCGGCCAGCGCCGGGTCGGCTTCTGCCTCGCGTTCGATGCGGCGCGCGGTAAGATCGTCGAGTTCGCCGTCGACATAGGCGGTAACGGTGGCGGGATCGAACCTCATGCCGCTTCTCCCAAAAGCTGCATCAATGTGTCGCGGCCGCGCGCCAGGCGCGACGTGACGGTGCCGACCGGCACGTCCAGGATTTCTGCGGCCTCGCGATAGGCATAGCCTTCGACGAGGACGAGCATGACGACCTCGCGCTGCTCGTCGGGCAGGCGCGCCATCGCACCATCGACGTCGTCGCGCAGCGCGCCGGCTTCGACCTCGGCGGCGCCGTCGCCCGCGACCTGCGTTGCGGCCTCGTCGATCGGAGCGTGAACGCCTCGCCGACCCGCGGCGCGGCGTTCGTCGATCCACAGATTTCGGGTAATGCGATACATCCAGCTGTCCAGTCTTGTTCCATCCTGCCATTGATCGCGCGACTTCAGCGCGCGCTCGATCGCCGCCTGGCACAGATCGTCGGCGTCGGGCGCGCTCTGCGTCAGGCCGCGCGCGAAACGGCGCAGCCGCGGCAGCAACTCGATCAGTTCCTCTTCAAAGCGCATCGTCGCCTTTTCGATTGCCTGTGGACGAAACGATATCCTTCTATCGTTTCTTCCCTGTCGTGCTATTTTTTTCGCGAAGGCGGGCGCCGCGCGCCCGGAAAGGTAGAGATGAGACATGTGATCGCAGCGCTGCTGGCGCTATGCCTCCTGTCCGTTGGGGCGGGTCCGCGCGTCGCGGCGCAGGTCGCGCTGCCGCCGGTCGCGCTTCCCGACGCGGGGCGCCTGCTACCGGGCGTGTCCGATCTGGCCGCCGAGCCGCTGGCGACGGCGGGCGATGAGTTGCGCCGCCTGCGGCTTGACCGGATCGCCGCGCTGGTCGGCGCCCATCGCGCGCATATCGAGCGCGACGCGCGGGGCGAACCCGCGGTGCGCGGCGTGCTCGTCGCCATCGGCGCCGACGCCGCGATGATCGCGCGCGCACGCGCGGCGGGCTTTGGGCTTATCGACCGCGAACGGCTCGACGCGCTCGATCTGGACATCGTGCGTTTCCGCGTGCCCGACGGCCGCAGCCTGAAACGCGCGCAGAAGCAGCTCGCCCGACTATTGCCCGATGCCGAAGTCGACGTCGATCATATCTATTTTGCGAGCGGGCCGGGCGGCGCGATGCCGGGGGCTGCGCTCGCGACGGCCACGGGGGCGGGCGGCGGGCCCGCGCCGCTCGGCCTGATCGACGGCGGCGTCGCCGCACATCCGTCGGTGGCGGGGCGCGTCGAACAAAGGGGATTTGCCAGCGGCGCCCCCGCGGCGAGCCGTCACGGGACGGCGGTTGCCTCGCTGCTCGTCGGCGAGGGCGCGGTGCAGGGCGCCGCGTCGGGGCGGCGCCTGCTCGCCGCCGACGTCTATGGCGCCGACCCGGCGGGCGGCAGCGCCAGCGCGATCGCCCGCGCGCTGGGCTGGCTCGCGTCGCGCCGCGTCGCGGTGACAACGATCAGCCTCGTCGGTCCGGACAACAAGCTGCTCGCGGCGGCGGTGGCGGCGGCACAGCGCAAGGGAATGCTGATCGTCGCGGCGGTCGGCAACGACGGTCCTGCGGCCCCGCCTGCCTATCCAGCCTCCTATCGCGGCGTGCTCGCGGTTACCGGCGTCGATGCCCGCGGCCGCGCGCTTCCCGAAGCCGGGCGGGCGCTGCACGTCGACTTTGCCGCGCCCGGCGATGCCGTGCGCGCGGCGACGGGCCCGGCCAGCATCGAACGGCTGCGCGGAACCTCCTTCGCCGCGCCGCTCGTCGCCGGTCGCCTGGCGCGCCGCTATCCCGCGGCGTCGATCGCCGCGATCGGCCCGGCGATCGCGGCGCTGGTGATGGAAGCGCGCGACCTGGGCCGCAAAGGGCGCGACAAAGTCTACGGCCACGGCCTGATCTGCGGCGATTGCGGCGGCTGATCGCCCCCGCGACTCTTTTTTTTTTGGAAGAATATCCGCGGCGCCATCGTTCTTGCTTCAGGCCCATCCCCTCCGGGCCCCAATGCAGGAGTAGGACAATGGCAAATCGCATTTTCATTCCGGCCCTCGCGCTTGCCGCGTCGGCCATGGCTTTTTCGGCGCCGGCCGCGGCGCAGTTGCTCGGCGGCAGCGGCGGCCTTGGCGGCGGCCTTGGCGGAACGCTGGGCGGGACGCTCGGCAATCCGACCGGGCCGATCGGCGGCACGATTGGCAGCGCGGGCGAACTGGCGGGTTCGGGCCGCGGCGATGCAAAGGTCGATCGCCGTTCGGGCCGCGTCGAAGGCCGCGGCAGCGCCGATGCGCGCGGCAGCGGCTCGGCCGACGCCAGCGGCAATCTGCTCGGCAGCACGCTGGGCGGCAGCGCCCAGGGGTCCGGCCAGGCCTCGGCCGGGGGCAGCGTCGGCGCGCAGGCGGTCGGCACCGATTATGCCCGTGACACGGTCGGCGGCGCGCTCGGCACCGCGCGCGGCGCTGCTGCCACTGCCACCGGGACCGCGCAGGGCGCGGCCGGGGCTGTCCGCGACCGGGCGGGCGGCGCGCTGTCGAACGTCTCGGGCAGCGTCGGCGCCGCCGGTTCGGCCGCGGGCAGCTTTCAGGGCAGCCTTGGCCAGCTTGCCGCGGCCGGCAGCGGCGCGGCCAGCGGCAGCGGCATGTTCGCCGTCGCGCCGGGAATGCCCGTCACCGACCCGCGCGGCAAGGTGATCGGTTATGTCCAGGACGTGCGGCAGACGGGCCGCGGCGTGGTCGAGGCGGTGACCGTCGAGGTCGGCAATCGCGTCGCGACGCTTCCCGCCGCCAGCTTTGCCGGTTCAGGCGATGTGCTCGTCAGCGGCATGACCAGGGGTGAGCTTAAGGACGCCGCAAAGGCGCAGGAGGAAGCGGGATCGGCCGGGCAGCCCGCCGCCTCGTCGGGACAGCCCGCCGCCGCGCAACCGGCCTCGGGTCGGCAGGCCGCGGGCGGACGCCCTCACGAACCGCGGAATCACGTCCGCAACAACTGACGCTGGCTGGATAAGGATCGGGGCGGGCCGCCGCACGGCCCGCCCCTTTGCCTTGGCGGAGCACCGTGCCGGTCGGCATGATCGTCGGCGAGGGACGGACGTGCTCCATTATGACGCCATCGCCGACATTGTTGCGCTGTCGCGCGCGCCGCCGTGCAGGCAGCATCGCCGGGTGACCGGAACCTGCGGCCATATCCACCTGATCCTTCCCGACCCGGTCGAGCGCGCGGCCTGTTTTCGCGTGCTGGCGGCGGGCGCGTCGCGCGTCGTGCGGGGCTTTGCGAACGGCGATGACTGGCTGGCGGCGGGCGATGATCAAAGCTGCGCGGTGCTGCTGCTGCGCTGGGAACAGCCGGGGGTGGCCGATGGCGCGACGCTGCTTTCGCACGTCGCCGCGCGCGACGGAATTGCCGCCTTCGTCGCCGCCGAACGACTCAGCGTCGCCGAATCGCGCGCTATTCTGCTGGCAGGCGCGCGCGACCTGCTGCCCGCGCCGCTCGACCCGCGCCTTGTCCGCCGCGCGATCGACGCCGCGCTTGCCGAGCGCGCAGCGTGGCAGGCGGCGCGCGATCGCCAGCGCGCGGCCGCGGCGCGGCTCGCCGCGCTCACTCCGCGCGAGCGCGACATATTGGACGGCATCGCCGCCGGGCTCGGCAACAAGGCGATTGCGCGGCGGCTCGACCTCAGCCCCCGCACGGTCGAGGTCCACCGCGCGAACATCATGCGCCGCGCGGGCGCGGGCAATGTCGCCGAGTTGCTGAACCTGCGCTTCATCGCCGAAGCGGCGCGCGCGGCGCCGGGCAATCGGGTCCATTTCGGCGCATGATCGCGCGGCCGCAGCGGCCGTTCTTGTGCCGTCTGCGCTATAAGGATCGGGAACGGCATGGCGCCCTTGTGTTGGTCCCCATTGGCGCGTCCGTTCATTCGCGTCCGGTCAACCCCACCTGGCTGTGCGCGCACGGCGGGGCCGACAGGGAAAGCTCCCTGTCGGCCCTATTCCTTGACGATGACCCGCGCGCGCTGGTCGGCGCGGCCCATCGACAGCAGGATCGGGTCCGCCGCCTGCCGCGCCACGAACTCGGCCTTGCTGGCGATCCCCTGCCAGCTGATGCCGATCAGCGCCTGCGCGATCGCGCCGCCCAGCGTGTCGCCGGGGCCGGGCAGGATGATGACGTCTGGGGCGAACTCCCTGACCGCGACCTGCACCGAAAGCGCGAAATCATAGGGCGCGAGGATCTGATGGCCGAAGGTGTAATCCCATAGCCTTGCCGGATCGGACGAAAAGCGCCGCCAGACATGGCCGCGCCCGTCGATCATCGGGATGGCGGGACCGGCGAACAGCGACGCAGGCAGCTCGGCCTTCGCCTTGTCCGAACTGCCGACCATCAGCGGCGTATGGAAGGGACCGTGCCCCGCCAGGCGCAGCGGATCGCGCCCCGGCGTCGGCGGCGCTTCGGCGAGCAGCGCGGCAAGACCCTGCTCGTTGCCTGCGAGCACCAGCATCCCGGCAAGGTCGATCGACAGCGCAAGATCATGTCCCGGCCGCGCGTCGATCGCATCGACGAGGTCCAGCAGCCGGTCGCGCAGCCCCGGCACCGGTCGCCAGTCATCGTCGACAATCTGCAAGAGAATCTGTCCGCCCGGCCCGTGCGTCTGGCTGTTGATCCCCATCGCGTTGGCGATGCGGAAGCCATCGCCGATCGACACCGCGCCACCGAGCGCGAGCGCGCTGTACCAGCCCATCGAATTGCCGAGGACCGCAGCAATGTCATATCGGTCGCGGTCGATGCTGAGGTAATCGAGCGCGGTTGCAGAGTAGATCAGCGGCGCCGCGACATCGCCGCGCATGTGCGTCGCCACGCTGAAGCGCTCGGCGCCGTCGAGTTCGCTCACCGTCGGCTGGCCGCGCTCCCGGCGCTGGGCATCGAAATCGGCGATCAGGGCGGCGAAGCGCGCACCGTGGAGCCGCGCGATGCTGCCAAGCTCTCCCTTGCCATAGGTGCCGCGTCCGGGCGCGACGACGATCGCGGTTTTCTTCGCTGCGGTCATCACAACCCCCTCATCCGTTCGTGCCGGGCTTGTCGAAGCACTGTTCTTCCCTCTGCGTTGTCAAAATGTTGGACGGCCCTTCGACCAGCTCAGGGCGAAGGGTCTTGGAACTCAGCGCTGGGCGAGGAGCTCGCGGGCCGCGGCGACAATCGAATCACGGCTCGGCAGGGTCAGCGTTGCCGCCCGCCCCAGAGGGATGAAACTGTCGTCGGCTGCGATGCGCTTCAGCCGCTTTTCCGGCGTGCGCTCGACGAACAGCGCCATCAGCGCCTCGCTCTGTGACCCGGTGATACGGCATTCGTCGACGATCAGGATGCGTTCCGCTTCGCCGACCGCGGCGACCAGCCTGTCGGCATCGACCGGCGCCAGCCAGCGCAGGTCGATGACGCGCGCCTTGACGCCGTCCTCGGCGAGCAATTTTTCGGCCTGCCGCGACAGATAATATCCATTGCCGTAAGTGACGATCGCGAGGTCGCCGCCGTCGCCATGGACGCCGACATCGCCGAGGCGGATCGGCGCGCCCTCGCCCGGCGCTTCGTAAACGCTTGTCCACAGCCCATCGCCCTCTTCGTGCAGGTCGCGGGTCATATAGAGCGCGATCGGTTCGACGAACACGACGACGCGCTGTTCCTCGCGCGCCAGCCGCACGCATTCGCGCATCATCTGCACCGCGTCGCGCCCGTTCGACGGCACGGCCAGGATCACACCCGGAATATCGCGGAAGACGGCAAGGCTGTTGTCATTGTGGAAATGGCCGCCAAAGCCTTTTTGATAGCCCAGCCCCGCGATGCGGATCACCATCGGGTTGGTATATTGCCCGTTCGAAAAGAAGCTCAGGGTCGCCGCTTCGCCGCGGATCTGGTCCTCGGCATTGTGGACATAGGCGAGGAACTGGATTTCGGGCATCGGGACAAAGCCGTTATGCGCCATGCCGATCGCGAGCCCCAGGATCGCCTGTTCGTCGAGCAGGGTGTTGACGACGCGCGCCGACCCGAAACGCTGGTGGAGCTTGGCGGTGACATTATAGACCCCGCCCTTCGGCCCGACATCCTCGCCCGCGACCACGATCTCCTTGTGTGCGAGCATCAGGTCGGCGAGCGCCCAGCTCAAAAGCCGGGCCATGTGCATCGGCTTGTCCATCTGGCCCCAGTCGCTGCCGAACATCGCCTTGCGATCATCGTCCGATGGCGCGTTGGCGCGCGCCACCTCGCGCTGGGGCGGGACGAGGCTCGCCATCACCCCTGCCGCGCTCGTGATCTTGGGCCGCCGGATCGCCTCTTCGGCCTGGCGCGCCAGCGTGGCGCCGATTTCCTCATAGGCATCGGCGATGTCCGCCGCGCTCATCCACCCCTGCTCGATCATCAGCGCGGCGCCTTTCAGCAGCGGATCGCGCGCCTCGTCGGCTTCGATCAGCGCCTTGGGGAGATATGCGCCCTGCACGTCCGACCCGGCGTGGCCATAGAGGCGCACCGTCGCCATGTGGAGGAACACGGGCTTGCGGGTGCGGCGGGCGTAAGCGGCGGCTTCCCGCGCCCCATCATATGCCGAAGCGAGGTCGGTGCCGTCGCACCGGATATAATGGAGCCCGGCGCGGCGCTCGAACTGCGCTTCGATCCAGCCCGCCGGGGTGCGTGTCGAAATGCCGATGCCATTGTCCTCGCACAGAAAGATCAGCGGCATCGGCGAACCCTGGAACGCCGCCCAGCCCGCGGTGTTGAACGCCCCCTGCGCGGTCGAATGGTTCGCCGACGCATCGCCGAAGCTCGCGAGCACGACCGCATCGCCGGGCAGCGGCAGCCCGGTCATGCCAAGGCGGCGGGCAATGCCGATCGAAAAGGCAGCGCCCACCGCTTTCGGCAAATGCGAGGCGATCGTCGAGGTCTGCGGGGGAATGTTGAGCGGCTTCGACCCGATGACCTTGTGCCGTCCGCCCGAAATCGGGTCTTCGGACGAGGCCGCAAAGCTCAGCAGCATGTCCCATGTCGGCGTCCCGCCGGGAAGCTGGCGCGCGCGGTGCAGCTGAAAGGCGTTCGAGCGATAGTGGAGGAACGCCATGTCGGTGACGCGCAGCGCCGCGGCGACCGCGGCATTGCCTTCGTGCCCCGACGAGCCGATCGTATAAAATCCTTCGCCGCGAGCTTGCAGATGGCGCGACAGCCGGTCCATCTGGCGGCTGGTCAGCTGCGACAGGAAGATGTCGGTCGCCTCTGCCCGCGACAAGCCGATCGCGCCGGGGTCGGGGGCATCGGCGCGGTCGGGCAATCGCCCTTCGGCCAGCGCCGCGAGGAATTTTTCATGTACCGCCTGCGCCGCGTCCACCTGTCTCTCCTGTCGTTCGATCGCTGGTTGCCGTTGCAACCACCCGCCGATTTTGCCGGGCGCTAGAACGGGGCCGCGCGGCGCGCAAGCATCTCTTGCCTTGTCACACACGCTCGCGCTACCAACTTGGGTGATGACCGAGCGGGGCGAGATCGACCTATCAACATGATATCCATGTGGATCGCCCAGACGTCGGCCGTGGCCGACCCGTCGCGCGGCCGGGGAGAGGGGGGCTGGCTGCTCGATCCCGAACTGGTCGACCCCGCCTTCAGCCAGACGGTTGCCGGGGGCGAGATCCAGACGGCCTTTCCGCCGCCCCCGCCGCCGCCGCCCCCGCCGCCCGAATGGCTGACGTCGCTGTACGAGGCGATCGCCCGCTTTTTCGACTGGAGCGCCCCCGCGGCGAAGCCGCTGATGTGGGGCGCGGCGGCGCTCGTCGCGCTGTACCTCCTCTATCATTTCGTTCCCGCCTTTGCGCGCTGGGTCGACGCATTGCGCTTTCGCCGACGCGGCGGCGATGCCGATGGCAAGGATGGGGCGGGCGCGGCCGAGGCGGGCGCAGCGCGCGCACTGCTTGCCGAGGCCGATGCGCTCGCCGCGGCGGGCCGGTTTGCCGAGGCGGTGCACCTGCTCCTCTATCGCAGCGTCGAGGATATCGAGACGCGCCGCCCCGGCCTTGTCAAACCCGCGATGACCTCGCGCGACCTCGCCGAGGCCCGCGACCTGCCGCCGGTCGCGCGCGGCGCATTCAGCCGCATCGCGCGCGCGGTCGAAATCAGCCTGTTCGGCGGCCGCGCGATCGACGCGGGCGCGTGGAACCAGTGCCGCGCCGCCTATGCCGAGCTGACCGTCGCCGGAAACTGGGCGCGCGCATGACCGACGGCGCCGCCGACCAGGGCTTCAACGCGCGGCTGATCGCGGCGGTCGTCGCGATCGGCGTGGTTGCGTTCATCGCGCTGTGGGCGCTGATCGCGCTGGGGCCGCAGCTTGGCAGCGGCAACGACGGCGGCGGTCATGCGCTGTCGAAGGCGGCGCCGGGCTATGCCGCGATCGTCGACCTTGCCGAGCGCGCGGGCGCCACGGTCGAACTGCGGCGCAAGGTCGAACCGGGCCGCCGTGACGGACACGATCCGCTCGTCATCCTGACCCCGACGATGCGCACGCGGGCGCAGGACATGCGCGACATTCTGACGGCGCAGGGCGACGCGCCGGTGCTCGTCATCCTGCCCAAATGGGCCGCGGGCCGCGCGGGCGCCAAGGCGCCGAAGCCCGGCTGGGTCGGCAGCGGCATCGCGCTGCTGCCGCCGACGCGGCTGCTGCCCGAAGATATGTTCGGCCCCGTCAAGGCGGGCCGCGCGCGGTGGGGCAATGACGATGCGTGCGGCCGCATCGGCGGACGCGAAATCCGCCTTGTCGAACCTGGTCAGCTGCACACGATAGGCGGCGCGCGTCTTGAACCGTTGATCGCCGCATCGGACGGATCGGCGCTGCTCGCGCGGGTGCGCGATCGCAATCTCTACATCCTCGCCGACCCCGACCTGGTCAATAATCTGGCCTTTGCGAACCGCGCCAGGGCCGCCGCCGCGGCGACGCTGATCGACGCGATCGCCGAGGATGCCGGCGCCGACGGCCTGGCATTCGACCTGACGCTGGGTGGCTTTGGCGCGCAGCGCTCGCTGCTGCGTTTCGCTTTCGTCCCGCCCTTCATCGGCATTACGCTGTGCCTGATCGCGGCGGGGCTGTTCGCGCTGTGGCAGGCATGGGCGCGTTTCGGCCCGGCGTTGAAGCCCGGTCGCGCGATCCCGCTGTCGAAGGCGGCGCTGATCGCGAACAGCGCCGACCTTATCAAACAGGCGCGCCGCGAACTCGACGGCGCCGCCGCCTATGTCAAGAACCAGCGCAGCGCGATCGCCCGGCGGTTGCATGCGCCCGCAGGGCTGGACGACGAAGCGACCGACGCCTGGATCGACCGGCACCAGCGTGGCGGCGAACCCTTTTCCGCCCTTGCGCGGCGCCTGCCGCTTGCGCGCAACACCCATGAATTTCTTGCCGATGCCCAGGCGTTGCACGCCATCAGGAAGGATCTACTCCATGACAGCTGACATCCAGGGCGTTCAGGCGCTCGGCGCCGCGATCGAGGCCGAGGTCGCCAAGGCGGTGTTCGGGCAGGAACCGCTCACGCGCATGGTGACGATCGCGCTGCTCGCGGGCGGCCATGTCCTGCTCGAAGGGCCGCCGGGCACCGCCAAGACCTTGCTCGCGCAGGCGTTCGCGCGGGCGACGGGGCTCGATTTCGGGCGCATCCAGTTCACGCCGGATTTGATGCCCGGCGACATTCTGGGGTCGAACCTGTTCAATTTCCAGACGTCGAGCTTCACGCTCACCAAGGGGCCGATCTTCACCGAACTGCTGCTCGCCGACGAAATCAACCGCACCCCGCCCAAGACGCAGGCGGCGCTGCTCGAAGCGATGCAGGAACGCCGCGTGACGGTGGGCGGCGAGTCGCATGTGATGAGCCCGCGCTTCACCGTGCTCGCGACGCAGAATCCGATCGAACAGCAGGGCGTCTACCCACTCCCCGAAGCGCAGCTCGACCGCTTCCTCTTCAAGCTTGTCGTCGATTATCCCGCCGCCGATGCGGAACGGCGTATCGTCGCCGACCATGGGGGGCGCTTCAAAAGTCCCGCGGTCGGCGATTTCGGTGTCGCGCAGGTCGCCGATGCCGTGGCGATCGGCGCGGCGATCGACACGATCGCGACCGTCCGGCTCGCCGACGAGATTGTCGATTATATCGTCCGCCTTGTCCGCGCGACGCGCGCCAGCGCCGACCTTGAATGCGGCGCATCCCCGCGTGCCGCGACTTTGCTTGCGCGCGCGGCGTGCGCGGCGGCGGCGCTCGACGGGCGCGACTATGCGATTCCCGACGATGTCCAGCGCCTCGCCGCCGGGGTGCTGCGTCACCGCGTCATCCTGTCGGCGGCGGCCGAGATCGAGGGGCGCAGCGTCGAACAGGTCGTCGCCGCGCTGCTCGAACGCGAGGATGTGCCGCGGTGAACGCGACTTGCAAAAAAACGTCCCCATGGCTGCGCCGCAGGGAGGATCGTTTGCGATGATCTACCCCACCCGCCGCGCCATCTATCTGCTGCTCGCGGGCGCCCCGCTGGCGCTCGCGCTCGGCCTGGTGCGGCCCGATCTGTGGCTGGTCGCGCCCGGCTGGATCGGGGTCATTGTCGCCTGTCTGATTCTGGACGCCATAACGGGTGCCAATCCGCGCCAGTTGAAGCTCGACGCACACTTTCCGGCGCAGGTCGGCGTCGGCGACCGCTTCGATCTGTCGCTCGTCGCACGCGGCCGCGCCCTGCCGCCGCGCGCCGAGATCGCGCTGTCGCTCGACGAGCGGCTGGCCGAAGGCGGGCGGCTTGCGGGCGAGATGCGCCGTGCGGGCGATGCGCTCGTCCGCAAGCTGTCGCTCGCCGCGACGCGGCGCGGGCAGGCGGGGATAATGGCGCTGTGGGTGCGCTGGGCGGGGCCGCTTGGGCTGGTGTGGAAACAGCGCCGGTTCCGGGTCGACGGCGCGATCGCCGTCGTGCCCAGCCTGCGCGCGGTGACCGACGAGGGCAGCCGACTGTTCCAGCGCAACAGCTGGTCGGGGCTTCGCCAGCAGCGCTTCCGCGGCGAAGGCAGCGAGTATGAGGCGCTCGCCGAATATCAGCCGGGAATGGATCGCCGCGCGATCGACTGGAACGCCTCGGCGCGCCACGTCAGGCTGCTCGCCAAGGAATATCGCGTCGAACGCGACAATCGCGTCGTGCTGGCGATCGACGCGGGGCGGACAATGGCCGAGCCGGTCGGCGGGATGCCGCGCGTCGACCGCGCGGTGTCGGCGGCGCTGCTGCTCGCCTATGCCGGGCTCAAGCTGAACGACCGGATCAGCCTCTTCTCCTTTGCCGCCAGGCCGCAGGCGCTGACCCCCGCCTATATGCATGTGCAGGATTTCCCGGCGTTGCAGCGCGCGGCGAGCCTGATCGACTATGCGCCGGTCGAAAGCAATTTCACCCTCGCGCTGACGACGCTCAGTGCGCGGCTCGACCGCCGCTCGCTCATTATCCTGTTCACCGAATTTGCCGACGCGACGAGCGCCGACCTGATGATCCGCGCCGCCGGACGGCTGGCGCGCAAACACCGGCTGCTCTTCGTCGTGATGCGCGACGAAGAGGTCGAGGCGGAGGAGCGCCGCCACCCCGACAGCGCCGCCGATGTGACGCGTGCAAATGTCGCCGCGGCGATGCTGACCGACCGCCAGCTGGTGATCGCGCGGCTGCGCCGCCTCGGCGCCGATGTCATCGAGGTTCCCGCCGATGCGATGGCGGCGCGCGCGGTCGAGGCCTATCTGGGCATCAAAAGGCAGGGCAGCCTGTGATCCCGCCGCCACCTCCCCCGCCGCGCGCATGCGATGCGCCGAGTTTCTCGACCAGCCGCTTTCGCGCCGAGCGCGAGGCCGACTGGCTCGCCTTTGACCGGCTGCTGACCAGACTCGAAAAAAAGGGTGCCAAGGGGCTGTCGAGCGACGAACTGCTGCAACTGCCGATCCTCTATCGCGCCACCCTGTCGTCGCTGTCGATCGCGCGCGCGACCAGCCTCGACAAGGCGCTGCTCGCGCATCTCGAAGCGCTGTCGATCCGTGGCTATTTCCTCATCTATGGCGTGCGCGAAAGCCGCTGGAACCGCCTCCGCCGCTTCTTCCTCACCGACTGGCCCGCCGCGGTGCGGTCGGTGTGGAAGGAAACGATCGTCATCGCGCTGATCATCCTGCTCGGCGCGCTGACCAGCTATTCGCTCGTGTCGAGCAACCCCGAATGGTATTATAATTTCGTCGACGAAGGCATGGCGTCGGGCCGCGACCCGCGCGCCAGCGCCGAATATCTGCAATCGACGCTCGGCCATGGCAAGGACGCGGGCGAGGGCGAAAGCGGCCTCCATATCTTTGCAACCTATTTGTTCACGCACAACAGCCGCGTGTCGATCCTCTCTTTTGCGCTCGGCTTTGCTTTCGGCGTGCCGACGATGATGCTGGAGTTTTATCAGGGCATCGGGCTCGGCGCGATGATGGCGGTCTTTGCGGCCAAGGGGCTGGGCGGTGATTTCGGCGGCTGGCTGTTCATCCATGGCACGACCGAATTGTTCGCGGCGGCGCTGTCGGGCGCCGCAGGGCTGCGCATCGGCACCGCGGTTGTCTTTCCCGGCGCGCGCGGGCGGCTGGAGGCGGCGGCCGCCGCGGGGCGCACCGCGGGCAAGGTGATGATCGGCGTCATCCTGATGCTCCTCGCCGCGGGCCTGCTCGAAGGCTTCGGGCGCCAGCTCGTCACCGATACGATGCTGCGCTATGCGATCGGCGCGCTGATGCTGCTCCTCTGGCTTTCCTATTATTATATCCCGCGGCGCGGGGGCGCGGCATGACCGCGGCCGTCAACGCCAAGGCGCGCGCCGCAAGGGCGAAAAAGACCCGCCAGTTCGTGACGCCCGAGGGCGTCGACCTTGAACTGCGCATCGCGGGTGCCGGGCTGCGCTTCGGCGCGCTGCTCGTCGACCTGCTCCTCATCCTTGCGGCGCTCATCCTCTTCTCGCTGTTCATGCTGTGGGTCGGCATCGCGTCGCAGTCGGACGTCGCCGTCGTCGTGTGGATGCTTGGTGCCTTTGTGCTGCGCACCTTCTGGTTCATCGGGTTCGAGCTGGGATCGCGCGCGGCGACGCCGGGCAAAAGGCTGATGGGCATCCGCGTCGTCGCGCGCGACGGCGGGCGCCTTACCGCCGACGCGGTGGTCGCGCGCAATCTGATCCGCGAGCTTGAACTGTTCCTGCCGCTGATGATGCTCGGCGTCGGGGCGGCGGAGGATACCGTATCGGGATGGACCATGCTCGCGGGCGTGCTCTGGTCGCTGACCTTGAGCCTGTTCCTGCTGTTCAACCGCGACCGGATGCGCATGGGTGACCTGATCGCCGGCACATGGGTGGTGATGGCCGAACGCGCGAAGCTCGACGCCGACATCGCGGTCGATGCCGCGGGCGAAGCGATGATCTTTACCGACGCCGAACTGTCGGTCTACGGCATTTTCGAGCTTCAGGAGCTGGAGCGCGTGCTGCGCCACCGCGACGCGCGCGCGATGCGCGAGGTCGCCGACACGATTCGCGCCAAGATCGGCCGCCCGGTCGCCGAAGAGGATGACGTCTTTCTGCTTTCCTATTACCGGCAGCTGAAGGCGCGGCTCGAACGCGGCCTGCTGTTCGGGAAAAGGCGAGAGGATAAATATGCCAGCGACTGACATGCCGACAACGGACATGAGCGTAACGCGGGCGCTGCACCGGCGGCGCTCGGTGCGCGCCTTCACCGACCGGCCGGTCGACCCCGCGCTGCTCGCACAGGTTTTCGCGGCGGCGCAGCGCGCGCCGTCGGGCGGGAACCTTCAGCCGTGGCAGGCGACGGTGCTGACCGGCGAACCCTGGCAGGCGGTCAAGGATGCTGTCGCCGCGCGGATCGCTATGGGGCGCGCGGGGCAGGAACCCGAATATGACATCTATCCGCCCGAACTGACCGCGCCGTGGACCGACCGTCGCTTTGGCGTCGGCGAGGCGCTCTATGCCTCGCTCGGTATCCCGCGCGAGGACAAGCGGGGGCGGCTTGCTCGGTTCATGGACAATTACCGGGGTTTCGGCGCACCGGTGATGCTTTTCCTCCATTGTTCGCGCATCATGGGGCCGCCGCAATGGGCCGACATGGGCATGTGGCTGCAATCGGTGATGCTGCTGCTTGTCGAACATGGCCTTGCCAGCTGCCCGCAGGAATGCTGGGCGATGTATGGGGCGACCGTGCGCCAGTCGATCGGGCTGGCGGATGACCAGATTTTGTTCACCGGCCTTGCGATCGGCTATGCCGACGAAGCGGCCGCGGTGAACCAGTGGCCGGTGCCCCGCGCGCCGCTGGATGAAGTGATCGACTGGAAAGGGTTTTAGGCGATGAAGAGGTCCGCTCTACGCTATGTGGCGACGGCGGCGCTGATGATGGCGCTTGCCGGTTGCGCGGCCATCCCGCAACCCGAAGCCCCGCCCCCCGCGCCGCGGCCTGTCGCGCCTGCGCCGAAACCGGCGCCGCTGCCCACGGTTGGCTGGGAGGATCGCGCGGTCGATCGCGGCGCGTGGCGTTATGACGCCGCCAGTCGCACCGCGGCCTTTGTGCCCACGGGCAGCGCCAACCCGCTCCTGACGATGGTGTGCAGCGGTGGCGGCATCCGCCTGACTTCGGCGCTCGACGGCACCGTCAGCCTGCGCACCAGCGCGGGCACCGACCAGATCCGCTTCGATGGCGGTAACGCGACGCTGCCCGGCCGCGACCCGCGCCTCGACCGCATCGCCTTCAGCCGCGGTCGCTTCGCGCTCGAAGCGCCGGGCGGCGGCGCGCTGACCCTGCCGGTGCAGGCTGAAATCGGGCGGGTGATCGAGGATTGTCGATAACATCGTCGCCCCCGCGAAAGCGCAGCCGCTGTCGTTTTCGCAACAAAGCCGGCTTGAGCCTTGCAGCGGCCCCCGCCTTCGCGGGGGCGACGGCTTGCCTCACGCCCCCAGTCGAACCGTCCCGCCCCTGATCCAGCCCCAGCGGCACGGCCCCTGATATTCGCGCGCATTCGGCACCGACTTGCCGACGCCGCACATGTCGGGGTCGGTGCCGGGCGCGGCAAATACGATGCCGAACCAGGCGTCATTTTCGGCCGCTTCGCATAGCGACACGCGCGCGCCGCCCGCGAGCCGCGCCTTGACCGCGCGTGTCTCGTTCGGCGCCCAATAGACGTCGGTGCCGCCGTCCTTCACCCGGCTGATGCTTGAACAGGCGGGCAGGCTTGGTCCTTCGGTGCCGATCAGCACCGCGCGCGTCGCCAGCGGTTCGCCCGCGACTTCGGGGGCGTTGTCGGCGGGCGGCGCCGGCTGGCTGCACGCGGCGAGCGACAGGCCAAGGATGGCGGCGAGCGGGGCGGCGGTGACATGTTTCATGGCCACGAAACTAGCCGCCGTGGCGCGGGGGCGCAACGCCCGTCGCGATATGGCGGAGAGCCGCATTTTCGCTTGGGTTTTATGCGCGCCGACCCTATATAATCGCCATGACAGACACCCCCGATAACAGCGCGCCCGAAGGCGCCGCAAAACAGCGCAACGCCAACGCCTATGGCGCCGATTCGATCAAGGTATTGAAGGGGCTCGACGCCGTGCGCAAACGGCCGGGCATGTATATCGGCGACACCGACGACGGGTCGGGGCTGCACCATATGGTGTTCGAGGTCAGCGACAATGCGATCGACGAGGCGCTGGCGGGGCATTGCGATCTGGTGCTGATTACATTGAACAGCGACGGATCGGTCAGCGTCGAGGACAATGGCCGCGGCATCCCCACCGACATCCACCCCGAAGAGGGCGTGTCGGCGGCCGAGGTCATCATGACCCAGCTCCACGCGGGCGGGAAGTTCGAAAACACCAGCGACGACAATGCCTATAAGGTGTCGGGCGGCCTCCACGGCGTCGGCGTCAGCGTCGTCAATGCGCTCAGCGAATGGCTTGAACTCACCATCTGGCGCGACGGGCAGGAACATTGGATGCGTTTCGAGCATGGCGACGCCGTCGCCCCGCTCAAGGTCAACGGCCCCGCCCCCCAAAATCCGGATGGAACCAGCAAGAAGGGCACGCGCGTCACCTTCATGGCGTCGACCGAGACGTTCAAGAATGTCACCGAGTTCGATTTTGAGAAACTCGAACATCGCTACCGCGAGCTGGCCTTCCTCAATTCGGGGGTGCGCATCAAGCTGGTCGATGCGCGTCACGCCGAACATGTCACCCATGACCTGTTCTACGAAGGCGGCATCGCGGCGTTCGTCAAATATCTCGACCGCAACAAGAATGCGCTGCTGCCCGATCCGATCGCGATCAGCAGCGAGCGCGACGGCATCGGCATCGACGTCGCCCTGGAGTGGAACGACAGCTATTACGAAAATGTCCTCTGCTTCACCAACAACATCCCGCAGCGCGACGGCGGCACCCACCTTGCCGCCTTCCGCGCCGCGCTGACGCGCACCTTGAACGGCTATGGCGAAAAGTCGGGGATGCTGAAGAAGGAAAAGGTCAGCCTGACCGGCGAGGATATGCGCGAGGGACTGACCGCGATCGTCTCGGTCAAGCTGCCCGACCCCAAGTTCAGTTCACAAACCAAGGACAAGCTTGTTTCTTCCGAAGTCCGTCAGCCGCTCGAAAGCCTGATGGCCGACCGGATGACCGAATGGCTCGAGGAAAATCCCGCTTATGCCAAGGCGGTGATCCAGAAGGTGATCGACGCCGCCGCGGCGCGCGAGGCCGCGAAAAAGGCGCGCGAGCTGACGCGGCGCAAGGGGGCGATGGACATCGCCTCGCTTCCCGGCAAGCTCGCCGACTGTCAGGAACGCGACCCCGCCAAATGCGAACTCTTCCTCGTCGAGGGCGACTCGGCAGGCGGATCGGCGAAGCAGGGCCGCGACCGCCATGTGCAGGCGATCCTGCCGCTGAAGGGCAAGATACTGAACGTCGAGCGCGCGCGTTTCGACCGCATCATTTCGTCGAAGGAAGTCGGCACGCTGATCCAGGCGCTCGGCACCGGCATCCGCGACGAATTCAACCTGGAAAAGCTACGCTATCACAAGATCGTGATCATGACCGACGCCGACGTCGACGGCGCGCATATCCGCACGCTGCTGCTCACCTTCTTCTATCGCCAGATGCCCGAAATCATTGAGAACGGGCATCTTTATATCGCCCAGCCACCGCTCTACAAAGTCGCGAAAGGGCGCAGCGAGGTCTATCTCAAGGACGATACCGCGCTCGAAAATTATCTGGTCGACGCGGGCATCGACGCGCTCCTGCTGGAAACCGCGGGCGGCGCGCGATCGGGCGCCGACCTGCGCTCGCTGATCGACCATGGGCGGCGACTGCGCGCGCTGATGCGTTACGTTCCGCGCAATCTTGATCATGGGCTGGTCGAGACGCTCGCGCTCACCGGTGCGCTCGATCCCGATCTCGACGCCGCGGGCCGCGACGGCGCGGCTGCGACCGCTGCGGCGTGGCTGTGCGCGGCCGAGCGCGCGCTCACCGGCGGCGACGAGGCGGCGTGGACCGTCGAAGCCGCGCCCGGCGGGGGCTATACGCTCGAACGGCGCTGGCGCGGGGTCAGCGATCATCATGCGATCGACGCCGCCTTCCTCGCCAGCCAGGAAGCGCGCCGGATGCACAAGCTGGCTGCCGAGCAGGCCGAAACCTATGCGCGCCCCGCGCGACTGGTGAAGGCGGGCGGCGCGGCCACCGAAGTCGAGGTCGAGGCCGCCGCCGGGGGCGAGGAGGGCGACACCCCGGTCGCGGCCACGAGCGCCAAGGCCAGCCCGGTGACCCGCCCGTCCGAGCTGATCGAGGCGATTTTCGCGCACAGCCGCAAGGGGCTTGCGATCAGCCGATACAAGGGGCTGGGCGAGATGAACGCCGAACAGCTATGGGAAACGACGCTCGACCCCGCCAACCGTTCGCTGCTGCGCGTCGAGGCCGAACAGGCCGATGTCGCGCACGAAATCTTTGAACGATTGATGGGTGACGAGGTCGAACCGCGGCGCGATTTCATCCAGACCAACGCGCTGTCGGTGGCGAATCTCGACGTCTGAACGCACATCCGGCCGCAATTTCGGTTCCGTTTAACGCCCGGCGGCTTGCGTCGGCACGCCGCCGCTGCTTTGGGCGCCTCCTCTGACAAGGGGATGTGTCGTGCGAGGCTTTTCAGCCATGCTGCTTCCGCTTCTGCTCACGGCATCGGCCGCCGCGCAGGAAGCGCCGATCGCCGAAGAGACGATCGCCGAGGTCGTGCCGGAAACCGAAATCGACGGCGGCGTCGCCAGCTATTATGGCCGCGAGCTTGCCGGCAACCGCACCGCGAGCGGTGAACGCTTCGACCCCGGCCAGCTTACCGCCGCCCATCGCACCCTGCCCTTTGGCTCGATGGTGCGCGTCACCAATGTCGCCACCGGCGACAGTGTCGTCGTGCGGATCAACGACCGCGGGCCTTTTGCCCACGGCCGGGTGATCGACGTCAGCCACGCCGCCGCGCGCGAGATCGGCCTGCACCGCAGCGGCACCGCACGCGTGAAACTGGCGCTGCTCGCCGACGATTGAGAACGGTTGGCGGCCGAATACCGGCCTAAGACGTCGACCCCGCGAAAGGGGCGACGGATTTTCGGGACCCTTCGCTCCACACGCGAAAATCGCCCGCCCTATTGATATTCGACCGTAACCGGAATCCGTCCACGATAGTCGCCGTCGTCGCCCGCCGCGACCTGTAACCGCCCGCCGAAACGAAATCGCAGGCGACCGTCAGGGCCGAGGCGCGGCGCCGCCGACAGGTCGGTGACGAGGCCGGTAACGCGCGCGGTGCGGCCATGGCTGCTTTCAAGATCGATGCTGGCCGGCAGGATCACGCGCACTTCGGCGCCGGGTTCGCCGCGGACCGTGACGGCGCCCGACAGGGCAAAGCCGCCGAGGTCGACGACATCGCCCAGCAACTGCCGCGTGCCCGATGCCGGGTCGATCGCGACCTCGCCGCCCATCGCGCCGACCGCGATCCGGCCCATGTCAAGCCGCGTTTCGACATCGACGCGCAGCGGCGTTTCGACCTTGCGCGTCGAAACCGCCGCCGCATCCTGCGCGCAAAGCAGGCATTGCGCTGCGGCGGGCGACGCCATGGACAACAGGGCCGCGACCAGGAAAAGACGCAGTTTCATGCGCTATCCATGCGTCAGGCAGGGTTAATTCGGTGTAAAGCAGTTGATCGGGCCTCCTTGTTGCAGCGCCCTGCCGACCCGATATGATGGCGAACAAGCGCGACGCGTCCGCCGGAGAAACCCCGATGAGCAACCCGAAGACCGAAAAGCCGCTCGACCCCCTGGCCTATCATGTGCTGCGCGAGGGCGGCACCGAACGCGCCTTTACCGGCAAATATACCGACCACAAGGGCGACGGCGTCTATCGCTGCGCGGGTTGCGGCGCGCCGCTGTTCGACAGCCGCGCCAAATATGACAGCGGGTCGGGCTGGCCGAGCTATACCGCGCCTGTGGGTGAGGCAGCGGTGACCGAGCATCGCGACGCAAGCCACGGGATGATCCGCACCGAAGTGCGCTGTGCGGCGTGCGAAGGTCATCTTGGCCACGTCTTCCCCGACGGCCCCGGACCGACGGGTCTGCGCTATTGCATCAACAGCGCGGCGCTTGACTTCGCGGACCGCGCGCCGGATGAGGCGTCAACCGGCGAAGGCTGACCCCTTCCCGGACTGACGCATCAGGGGCGCAGTGAGGGAAGGAAACAAAAGCTTTGCGCCGCGAAAGACAGCAAGCTTCGCCGAAATCATCGTCATCGTCCGGTAAAGGCAGCGGATCGCCGCGCGGCGCGCCGTCGCGTTTGCGGCTGTGGTTGCGCCGCGCCTTTCGCTGGGGGTTGGGGCTTGCCGTCGTCGGCCTCGTCGCGCTGGGCGTCGCGGTCGGCATTGCCGTGCAGCGGATGCCGAGTTTCGAGGAACTCAAGAAATCGCCCGCGGGGCAGACGATCCGCGTCCGCGCCGCCGATGGCACCGTCTTTCTGTCGCTCGGCCCCAATTACGGCCGCTGGCTGTCGCTCGACGAAACGCCGCAGGTGATGCAGGACGCGATGGTCGCGGTCGAGGATCGCCGCTTTCGCTATCACCCCGGCCTCGATCCGGTCGGCATGGCGCGCGCCGCGGTCTTTGCGATCGAGCATTATGGCACCGGGCGCCGGATGCAGGGCGCCTCGACCATCACCCAGCAGCTGGCACGCAACATCTTTTTGTCGAACAGCTATACCTGGACGCGCAAGGCGCGCGAGATGATCCTCGCGCTCGCGCTCGAATGGAAATTCTCGAAGGACCAGATCCTCGAACTTTATCTCAACAAAGTTTATTTCGGCGGCGGCAGCTATGGCATCGACGCCGCGTCGAACAGCTTTTTCGGGCATAGCGCGACCGAAATGTCGCTGTCGGAGGCTGCGGTCATCGCCGGGCTGGTCAAGGCGCCGTCGCGCTATTCGCCGACCGCCGATGCGCAGGCGGCGCTCGGCCGCGCGGATGTCGTGCTCGACGTCATGGTTGATGCCGGGGTGATCACGCGCGCGCAGGCCGATGCCGCCGAACCGGCCAACGTCCAGCTCGCCAAGGAAACCGGGCAGAACAGCGCGCGCTACTTTACCGACTGGGCCTTGCCGCAACTCGACATGCTGATCGACGAGGGCAGCGAGGCGCTCGACGTCTATACGACGATCGACCTCGATATGCAGCGTGCGGCCACGGCGTCGATCCAGGCGAACACGCCGGCTGGCGTGCAGGGCGCGCTGGTGTCGCTCGACCGCGACGGCGCGGTGCGCGCGATGGTCGGCGGCCGCGACTATGTGACATCCAATTATAATCGCGCGACACAGGCGCTGCGCCAGCCGGGATCGGCGTGGAAGCTGTTCGTCTATATGGCCGCGCTCGAAGCGGGCTATAAGGTCGACGACCCGGTGGTCGACGAACCGGTAACGATCAACGGCTGGAGTCCCCGCAACTCGTCGGGCCGTTTTGCGGGCACGATGGATTTGCGCAGCGCCTTTGCCTATTCGGTCAACACCGTCGCCGCCAAGCTGGGCGACGAGATCGGCTTTTCGGCGGTCGCCAATATGGCGCGGCGCTTCGGCATCACCACGCCGGTCAACACCCACCCGTCGATGGTGCTGGGCAGCGCCGAGGTGCGCGTGATCGACATGACCGCCGCCTTTGCCGCCGTCGCGCGCGGCGGCGTGTCGGTGCGGCCCTATGGCATCACCAAGGTGACGACCGCCAGCGGCGAGCTGCTCTATCAACGCCCTGCCGAGCGCGGCAGCACGCTGGTCGATCACTGGGTCGCGGCGGGGATCACCGACCTGCTGCAAACCGCGGTCAACACCGGCACCGGTCGCGCGGCGCAGATCGGTCGCCCCGTCGCGGGCAAGACGGGAACGACGTCGAGCAACAAGGACGGCTGGTTCCTCGGCTTTTCCAGCGGCATCACGACCGGCGTGTGGATGGGGCGCGACGATGCGAAGCCTGTCGGCGGGTTGCAGGGCGGCCGCGCGCCCGCCAAGGCCTTTGCCGACTATATGCGCGTCGCGGTCGCGCGGCGGCCGGTCGAGCATTTCGACACCGAAGTCGTGCTGCCCGAATGGCAGCTGGAGGACGAGGGCGAGGCCTATATGGGCGAGCCGGGTGAGGAAGGCTTGCTGGTCGATGAAAACGGGATGCCGATCGAGCTGCCCTATGACAGCCGCCCGCCCGAAAGCTTTGGCACGCCGCCGCCCGCGGTCGAGGGGCCGGTGCTCGACCAGCAGTGGATCGAGGAACAGACGGGGCGCCGCCCGCCCGCGAACGGGGGCGGCAGCCAGCCCAAGGTGATATCGGTCCCGAAAGCGCCGCCGCCGGTTCGCGTACCGCCGCCCCGCCCCGCTCCCGCCGAACCCGCCGACTGACCGCGCTCAGGCCGTGAAGCGATAACGGTGCAGCGCGCGTCCTTCGCGGCGCAGCCAGGCGCGTGCCGCGGCGACGTCGCCGTCGTGCAGCGCATCGACGAGCGCGTGGAAGGCGGGGCTGTGATCCATGTGGCGCAGATGCGCGACCTCGTGCGCCACCGTCGCGCGGCGGACATGATCGGGCGCCATGATCAGCCGCCAGCTGTAACGCAGGTCGCCGCCCGTCGTGCAGCTGCCCCAGCGGCTGCGCGGATCGCCGACGCCGACGCGGCCAACCGCCAGTCCCGCCGCGTCCGCAATCGCGCGGCTTTCGCTTTCCATCAGCGCCAGCGCCTCGGCCTTCAGCCAGCGCTCGATGCGGCGACCGACCCCCTCGATCGGGCCGCCGACGGTGATTGCGTCGCCGCCCAGCCGGATCGCGCGCGGCGCGCCCGGCGCCCAGTCGATGCGCCGTTCGATACCGCGAAAGGGGATCGCGGTGCCGGGGCCGACCAGCACGGGTGTCGCCGTCTTGCCGATCTGTTCGGCGATCCACGCCTGCTGCCCGGCCGCCCATTGCATCGCCGCGCGTTCGCTCGCGCGGCGCGGCACGGTAAGACGCAGTTCGCCGCGCGCGCCATCGAAAACGAGGCGGTAGCGCCGCGAGAGCGCATGGCGGACGACGCGCACCGGCCACGCCGCATCGCCGACGCGGATATGCAGGCCATCCGCAGCGGGATCAGATGATGCGTTCGACAAGGTGATTCTCGAGCGGCCCGGCGACATCCTCGCTCACCGTCCAGCCGACGATCGATTCGCCTGCGCGGTGGACCGCGTCGCGGTCGCCGCAGACCAGATAATGCCAGTCGGGCAGCGGCGCGCCCCCGGCGCGCAGGCGATAGGCGCAGGTCTGGGGCAGCCATTCGATGTCGTCGACCGTGGCGCGGGTGAGCGTCAGGCAGTCGGGGACGCGGCGGCGGCGGTTTTTGTAATCCCCGCAGCGCGCGGTCGAAAGGTCGAGCAGGCGGCACGCGACATTGGTCGGATAGATGCGGCCTGTTTCCTCATCTTCCAGCTTGTGCAGACAGCATTTGCCGCAGCCGTCGCACAGCGCCTCCCATTGGCCGGCGTCAAGGCTGGCGAGCGGCGCTTCCCAGAAAGGGCGCGCCTTTGTCACCGTCATTTCACCCATTTCGCCAGTTCGGCGGCGACCTTGGCGGGCTCGCCCTCGTCGGGGTCCGTCGTCGGGTCGTCGAGCGGCAGCAGCGCGAGCGGCTTGCCGTCGGGATCCATCAGGAAGGCGAGCTGGCTGTGCGCCATCAGATAACGGTCGGGGGCCGATCCCGGCACCTTGTTATAGGTGACGACAAAGGCCTTGGCGGCCGCGGCGATCTGATCGGGCGTGCCGGTCAGGCCAAGCAGGCGCGGGTGATAGCGTGCGACAAAGGGTTTCAGCGCTTCGGGCGTGTCGCGCGCCGGATCGACGGTGATGAACAGCGGCGCGACCCTGGCGCCGCGCGCGGCATCGGCCTGTTCGAACTGCGCCAGGCCGCGCATCAGCTTTTGCAGGTCGACCGGGCAGATGTCGGGGCAGAAGCTGTAGCCGAAATAGATCAGGCGATACTGGCCGGCGAAATCGCTGTCGCGAACGGTGCGGCCATTCTGGTCGGTCAGCGTGAACGGTCCGCCGATCCGTGCGCCTTCGAGCGGCGGCGCGGCGGGCGCGGCGGTGGTCCCGCTGCCGTCGCACGCCGCCAGCGCGCCGCCCAAAGCGACGATCAGGCTTGCACGGACGAAGCTTTGTCCCATATTTGCGATATTCATCATGCGGCCAGCCTTGGTCGGCTAGCCCGCGAAAATCAACCATTGTCGTCGCGTGCGCGGCGGACAAATTGCCCCAGGGGTCGCCTGCACCATGTTCCGCCATGTCGCGTTTCGCCTTGCCGCTTTCACCCTCGTCCCGCTTGCCGCGGCGGGGCTGATCCATGGCCCGGCAAAGGCGCAGTTCCGCGGCGGCTATGCCTTTTTGCAGGCGGTCGAGAATCGCGACGGGGCCAAGGCGACCGCGGCGCTTCAGGACGATCCGACGCTCGTCAACACGCGCAACGTGGACACGGGCGAAACCGCGCTGATGATCGTTACCAAGCGGCGCGACACCAGCTGGCTGCGCTTTCTGCTTGCCAAGGACGCCGATCCGGCGATCGCCGACCGCAACGGCATGACGCCGCTTATGCATGCGGCGCTGCTCAACTATACCGACGGCGCAGAGGAATTGCTGAAGCGCAAGGCGCCGGTCGACCAGACGAACCGGCGCGGCGAGACCGCCCTGATCCTCGCGGTGCAGACCAGGAATGGCGCGATGGTGCGCCTGCTGATGCGGCGCGGCGCCAACCCCGACAAGGCCGACCATATCGCCGGTATGTCGGCGCGCGACTATGCGAAACGCGATGATCGGACGGGCCAGCTGCTTGCGCTGCTCGACACCAGGGCCGATGCCGATGCCGCCAAGCGCGAATATGGGCCGACCTTCGGGCCCAACTGAGTTTTGATGTGATTATCTGATTGACGATCACATTATGGTGTGAGACATGGGGCGCATGTCCACCCATCTCATCGATCGTATCCGCGCTATCGTTGCCGACGGAACCATGTCGCGATCGGGCCTCGCGCGTGCTGCGGGGCTTCACGCGAACAGCCTGCGCGACCTCGATTCGCCCGGCTGGAACCCGACGGCCGAAACGCTGCGCAAGCTCGAAAACTGGCTCGCCAACGGCAGCGACCTGTCGCCGATGGCGACGCCGGAGGAGATCATCGCCGAGGCGCGGAATGGCCGCATGTTCATCCTCGTCGACGATGAGGATCGCGAGAATGAGGGCGACCTCGTCATCCCCGCGCAGATGGCGACCCCCGATGCGATCAATTTCATGGCGACGCACGGCCGCGGGCTCATCTGCCTGACCCTGACCAGGGCGCGCGTCGATGCGCTGGGACTTGAACTGATGAGCCGCAACAACGGCACGCGGCACGAAACCGCCTTCACCACGTCCATCGAGGCGCGCGAAGGCGTGACGACGGGCATTTCGGCAAGTGATCGCGCGCGCACTGTGGCGGTGGCGATCGACGCCGGCAAGGGGCGCGACGATATCGTCACCCCTGGGCATGTGTTCCCGCTCATCGCGCGCGACGGCGGCGTGCTCGTTCGCGCGGGCCACACCGAGGCGTCGGTCGACATTGCGCGTTTGGCGGGGCTCAACCCGTCGGGCGTGATCTGCGAGATCATGAACGACGATGGCACGATGGCGCGGCTCGACGACCTCATCCCCTTTGCGCGGCGCCACGGGCTCAAGATCGGCACGATCGCCGACCTCATCGCTTATCGCAGCCGCACCGACCGTCTTGTCGAATGCGTGTCCGACGAGCCGTTCGAATCGGATTATGGCGGCGAATGGCGGCTCAAATCCTATCGCAACAAGATCGACGGCAGCGTCAATCTGGTGCTCCAGAAAGGGCCGGTCGATCCCGACGGCGTGACGCTGGTGCGGATGCATCCGGTGTCCCTGTTCGACGACATCATGGGGCGGCCGGGGCCGAAGAAGCGCCGCCTGCAACGCTCGATGGACGCGATCGGCGAGGCGGGCGCCGGTGTCATCGTCATGCTGATGCGCCCGCTGCCAGGTTCGGCCGCCGCCGAAGCGCTGCCGCCACCGACCGGCGGCATGGACCTGCGCACATATGGTATCGGCGCGCAGATCCTTGCCGACCTAGGCGTCCATGCGATGGAGCTGCTCACCCCCACCCACAGTAATATCGTCGGGCTCGAAGGCTATGGCCTGTCGATCGTCGGCGAACGCCCCATTCCCGGAGAAGCCTGATGGCGCATGTCCTGATCGTCGAAGCCCGCTTCTATTCACACCTGAACGACATGCTCCTCGACGGCGTGCGCAGCGCGCTCGACGCCGAGGGACACAGCCACGAGACGGTGACGGTCCCCGGTGCGCTCGAGGTGCCCGCGGCGATTGCGCTGGCCGACCAGAGCGGGCGCTTTGACGCCTATGTCGCGCTGGGCGTCGTGATCCGCGGCGAAACCTATCATTTCGAGGTCGTGTCGAACGAAAGCGCGCGCGGCATCATGGCGCTGACGCTCGACGGGCTCGCGATCGGCAACGGCATCCTCACCGTCGAAAATGAGGAGCAGGCGCTTGCGCGCGCCGACAAGACGCGCAAGGACAAGGGTGGCGAAGCGGCAAAGGCCGCGCTCGCGATGCTCGCGCTCAAGGAACAGTTCGGCATTGGCTGACCAGGCACCTCCCAGCCGTTATTCCGTCGTCGAACGTGGCGGACGGCTGGTGGTGATTGACCGCGAAACCGGGCAGACCCCGCCCACCGCGGCCGAACGCATGGCGGAGCATGACAGCAAGCACGGCGTCGAACCGATCCGCCCGACGAAAGCGCGCGGCGATTCCGCCCCCGCCGCCGTCATGCGCGCCGAAACGGGCCAGAGTGACCGGCCCGCGCCGACGCAGGAAGCGGCGGCGCGGCCTGAAAATGTCAAGGACGGCCGGGACCGCCTGGCCGCTGTGATCGCCGGGCGCAACAAGCGGCCGTGGAATAATCCGGCGCCGGGCGATCGCCCGGCGCCGCATGCCGCGCCCACGCCCGCGCGGATCGCGAGCCGGCCCGCGCCGCGTGTCGGCGGCGCGCGCAAGACGATCGTCACCGGCAAATGGTGGGATGCCAAGGGGCCGCGCACGGTCGAACTGGACCCCAGGGGGCAGGCCGAGCTTACCGGCGCTTTCCTGTTCCTTTTCCTTGGCGTCGGGATCGCGGCGATCGTGGCGCTGTTCATCGCGCCGGTGCTGCTTTTTGTCGGCGCCTTTCTGCTCTTTCGTTTCGGCGACAAGGTGCTGGCCCCGATCGGCGCGGGGATAATCGACAAGGCGCTGGCGGCGGGGAACTGACCGTCGCCCCCGCGCAGGCAGGGACGACGGCGGTTCCTTACGCCACCTGCAGCGCCGGATAATCGATATAGCCTTCGGGGCCCGGCGCATACCAGGTCTGCGGATTGTCGGCGGCCCATTCGGCGCCGATGCGGATGCGCTCGACCAGGTCGGGATTGGCGATGAAGGGCCGCCCGAAAGCGATCGCATCGGCGGTGCCGCTGGCGATGGCTTCTTCGGCGAGCGCGGCGGTATAGTCGCTGTTGAGGATCAGCGGACCCTTGAACGCGGCACGGATCGACGGCGACTGCTTGGGCACATCCGTTTTGCCGAACGTGCCGTCGGGGCCGGGTTCGCGCAGTTCGAGGAAGGCGATGCCGAGCGCATCGAGCGCCGCCGCGGCGATCGGGAACAGTTTTTCGGGCGCGCTGTCGTCGACCCCCTGCGTGTCGCCGTTGGGCGACAGCCGCACGCTGACGCGATCCTTGCCCCACACGGCGATCAGCGCCTCGGTCACTTCGCGGAGCAGGCGGATGCGGTTTTCGACCGATCCGCCATAATCGTCATCGCGCAGATTCGAATTGTCGCGCAGGAACTGGTCGATCAGATAGCCGTTCGCGCCGTGCAACTGGACACCGTCGAAACCCGCGCGCTTCGCATTTTCGGCGGCCTTGGCATAATCGGCGATGACACGCGGGATTTCAGCAAGATCGAGCGGCCGCGCGACTTCATATTCGAGTCGGCCGACGGGCGTGTGGGCCTTGCCCGGTGCCCGTGTCGCCGACGCGGAAACGGGCGGCTTGCCGTCGTTGAACACCGAATGGACGACGCGCCCCATGTGCCAGAGCTGCGCGACGATGCGGCCGCCCGCTTTGTGCACCGCATCGGTCACCGGCTTCCATCCTTCGACCTGCGCGTCGGTCCACAGGCCCGGGGCATTCGGCCAGCCGAGCCCCTCCTGCGAAATGCCGGTGGCCTCGGAAATGATCAGCCCCGCCGAGGCGCGCTGGCGGTAATATTCGCGTGCGAGCTCATTCGGGACGAATCCGGGCCCGGCGCGACCGCGCGTCAGCGGCGCCATGATGATGCGATTCGGCGCCTCGATGGCGCCCAGCGTGATCGGCTCGAACAGCGATGCGGTCATATAATCTCCACGTTTCAGATCCTGCGCCGACGGCCCCGCGGTCGCCGCGCTCTGGCCAAAGCTATGGGCCATGCGGCGTCAGCACAATGGTTAAGTAGCAAAAGAAAATCTAAAGCATGGCGAAGACGCGCAGCGTCGACGCGGGTGTCGCGTGCGGTTCCGGTTGCCGGGCGGTCTCGTACGGCCTATCTGACGTCCATGGCCTCGATCCTTCCCGCCGATCCCACGATCGATGAGATTCGCGCCGCGCTGGCGCCGCTGATTGCCGCGTCGGCTGCGTTCGATGGTTTCGGTCCCGCGGCGCTCGCCGATGCCGCGCGCCGCGCCGCGGTCGATCCCGACGTCGCGCGTCTTGCCTTCCCCGGCGGCGGGCGCGACATGGTCGACGCCTGGTTCGCCGACATCGACGCGCGCATGGCCGCCAAATGGCCCGCCGAAAAACTCGCGACGCTCAAGATTCGCGAACGGATCGTCACCCTTGTCGAAACGCGCCTCGACCTGCTCGCCGGAACCCGCGAATCGCTGCGCCGCGCGCTCGCGCTGCTCGCCTTGCCCGGCAATGCGCCGCACGCCGCGAAGCTCGGCTGGCGCGCCGCCGATCATATGTGGCGGCTGGCTGGCGACAGCGCGACCGACTTCAACCATTACAGCAAGCGTGCGATCCTTGCCGCCGTCTATGGCGCGACGCTCGCGGTGTTCCTGAACGACGAGAGCGAGGATCATGCCGACACGCGCGCCTTCCTCGCGCGCCGCATCGACCGAGTGATGCGCTTTGAAGGCTGGAAGCGCCGCCGCGCCGCGAGCCGCGCCGACCGGCCCAGCCTCGCGCGCTTCGTCGGACGGCTGCGCTATCCGGGGCGTTAGCGACCGGTCGATAAAGGGCTGGCGCCGCGCCGCCGTTATTGATAATCGCTCGCAAATGACTGCTTTGCTCGACAGGACGCCGCTCGGCGTGATGGTGCGGATCGCGCGCATCGACTGGACCGCCATGTCCGACGACGAAGGGCGGCGCCTGCGCGAATTCGGCCTGATGGAAGGGTGCGAGGTCACCCCGCTGCACCGTGGCAGCATTTTTTCGCGCGATCCGCTTGCGCTGACCGTCGGGCGGATGAAGGTCATCATCCGCGCGCGGCAGGCCGCGGCCATCGAAGTCGAACCCGCATGACCGCCGCCATTCCCTCGATCGCGCTTGTCGGCAACCCCAACGCCGGGAAATCGAGCCTGTTCAACGCGCTGACCGGCGCGCGGCAAAAGATCGCCAATTATCCCGGTGTCACCGTCGAGCGGAAGGCGGGCCACGCCAGTTTCGCCGACGGCCGCCCGCTGTCGCTGATCGATCTGCCCGGCACCTATAGCCTTACTCCCGCGAGCCTCGACGAAGCGGTGACGCGCGACGTGATCCTTGGGCGGCAGGCGGGCGAGGCGCGCCCCGACGCGCTGATCGTCGTGCTCGATGCCGCGAACCTCGACAATCATCTCTGCTTCGCGCTCGAACTGCTCGCGCTGAACGTCCCGACGGTCATCGCGCTCAACATGGTCGACCTCGCGACGCGCGACGGGCTGACGCTCGACGCCGAGCGGCTCTCGCGCGATCTTGGCGTGCCGGTGGTGCCGACCGTTGCGGTGCGGCGGCGCGGTCTCGCCGAATTGCTCGCGGCGGTCGATGGCGCGATCCGCACGCATCAACCGCGCGATGCGGTCGCCGGACCACTGAACGACAGTTCGCTCCACCAGCGCGCGCGCGCGATCGCGCGCGCCGCGATCGTCAGCGAAACGCCGGTGCGCCGCTGGACGCAGCGCGTCGACAATGTCGTGCTGCACCCCCTGTTCGGCATGATCATCCTGCTCGCGCTGATGTTCGTGATGTTCCAGGCGGTTTATGCCTGGGCCGCGCCGCCCGCGGACGCACTCGAAGGCCTTGTCGGGACGATGCAGGCTTGGATCGTCGATCATATCCCCCAGAACTTCCTGCGCGACCTTGTCGTCGAGGGGCTGCTCGCGGGGGTCGGCGCGGTCGTCGTTTTCCTGCCGCAGATCCTGATCCTCTTCCTCTTCATCCTGCTCCTCGAAGCGTCGGGCTATATGGCGCGCGCGGCCTTTCTGATGGACGGGCTGATGGGCAAGGTCGGGCTGTCGGGGCGCGGTTTCATCCCGCTCCTTTCCAGCTTCGCCTGCGCTGTCCCCGGCATCATGGCGACGCGTGCGATCCCCGACGAAAAGGACCGGCTGACGACGATCCTGATCGCACCCTTGATGACCTGTTCGGCGCGGCTGCCTGTCTATGCGCTCATCATCGCCGCCTTCATCCCGAACCGCGGCGTCGGCGGCACCGGCATCGGTTTGCAGGGACTGGTGCTGTTCGGCCTCTATATCGCTGGCATTGTCGGCGCGCTTATCGTCGCCTTCGCGCTGCGCCGGACGGTGGCAAAGGGCACGGGCGCGGGCTTCATGATGGAAATGCCGCGCTATCAGATGCCCCGACTCCGCGACATCGCGCTTGGCCTGTGGCAGCGCGCCTGGATATTCCTGCGCCGCGCGGGCACGATCATCGCGCTGACCACCATCGTCTTGTGGCTGCTCCTTACCTTCCCCAAGGCGCCCGATGGGCAGAGCCAGGTCGAATATAGCGTCGCCGGCCGCATCGCGAGCGGGCTGGAGGTCGCAGTCGCGCCGATCGGCTTCAACCACGATATCGCGCTCGCATTGATCCCCGCGATGGCGGCGCGCGAGGTCGCGGTGTCGGCGATGGCGACGGCGAATGCGATCGACGCGGGCGACGACGAGGAGGCGATGGCGGCGACGCTCGGCGAACGATTGCAAGGCAAGTGGAGCCTGGCCACTGCGCTCGCCTTCCTCGCCTGGTTCGTCTTTGCGCCGCAGTGCATCTCGACCATCGCGATCACGCGCCGCGAAACCAACGGTTGGAAATGGCCGCTGTTCATGGTTGGCTATTTATTCGCGCTCGCCTATGTCGCTGCTGGCATCACATACTGGACAGCCGTTGCCTTTGGACTAGGCTGATCCTCCCAACTTATTAGCGGAGCGGAGCGGCGGATGGCTGGCAGCGTCAACAAGGTAATTCTTATCGGCAATCTGGGCGCCGATCCCGAAATCAAGTCGTTCCAGAACGGCGGCAAGATCGCCAATATCCGCATCGCGACCAGCGAACAGTGGAAGGACCGGATGACCGGTGAGCGCAAGGAGCGCACCGAATGGCATAATGTCGTCGTCAACGGCGAAGGGTTGGTCGGCGTCGTCGAACGCTATCTCAAAAAGGGCAGCAAGGTTTATGTCGAGGGCAGCCTGCGCACGCGCAAGTGGCAGGACCGTGACGGTAACGACCGCTATACGACCGAGGTGGTGATCGCGGGAATGGGCGGCAATCTGACGATGCTCGACGGCGCGCCGGGCGGCGGCTCGCGCGGCGGCGGAGACAGCTGGAACCAGGGCGGCGAGTCGTCGGGCGGCTGGGACCAGGGCGGCGGGTCGGGCGGCGGCTGGAACCGGGGCGGCGGCGGGTCGGGCGGGGGACGCCCGCCGTTCGACGACGATCTGGACGACGACGTCCCGTTCTGAGGATCAGCCAACCCCGTTCGTGCTGAGCTTGTCGAAGCACCGTCCTGACTGTGACGCTACGGGAAAGAGGAACGGCCCTTCGACAAGCTCAGGGCGAGCGGTGTAGGATTTAGCCTTGGCTGGACTGACCGGCGCCGAACCGGGACTTACCGCCGCCGACGTCGCGCGCGGCGTGTGCCGCCTGTTCGCGCAGCAAGGACTGGTCGCGATAGCCGAGGTCACGCTGCCCAACGGGCGGCGCACCGACCTGACCGCGATCGACGCCAGGGGGCAGATCACGATCGTCGAGATCAAGGTCAGCCGCGCCGACCTTGTCGGCGATGGCAAATGGCCCGACTATTGCGACTGGTGCGACCGATTCTACTGGGCGCTCGCGGCGGGGCTCGACCCCGCGATACTCGACACGCCGGATTACCGCCCCGAAAGATCGGGCCTGATCGTCGCCGACCGTTATGGCGCCGCGATCGTGCGCGAAGCCGCAAGCTGCAACCTCGCGCCGGCGCGCCGCAAGGCCGAACTGCTGCGGATCGGGCGGCTGGCGATGCGCCGCGCGATGATCGCCGCCGATCCCGAGCTGGCGGCGGGGTGGAGGGAAGGCTGAATCGCTGGCGTCAGATAATCCGGCACCGGCGGCGAAGGCCAGTTATCGCCGCGCCTGCATCCGCGCCAGATAGCGCGCGAGAATATCGATCTCCAGATTGACCGGCCGCCCCGCGGCGACCTCGTCCAGCGTCGTCATCGCCTGCGTATGCGGGATGATGTTGAGCGTGAAATGCACACTGCCATCGGGCTGGTCGGCGACCTCGTTCACCGTAAGCGAAACGCCGTCGAGCGTGATCGAGCCCTTGGGCGCGATGTGCGGCGCGAGCGCGGCGGGCGCCTCGACCGTCAGCTTCACGCTGTCGCCCACGCGTTCGGCGGCGACGATCCGGCCCACCGCGTCGACATGGCCGGTGACGATATGCCCGCCCAGTTCGTCGCCGACCTTGAGCGCGCGCTCGAGATTCAACCGGCGGCCCGCGTCCCACATGCCCGGCGCGGTGCGCGCCAGCGTTTCGGCGCTGGCGTCGATCGCGAACCAGTGGCCTGTGCCGTCCCGGCCCTTGTCGACGACGGTAAGGCACGCTCCCGAACAGGCGATCGACGCCCCCAGGTCGATTGTCGCCGTGTCATAGGCGGTTCCGATGACCAGCCGCGTATCGCCGCGATCCTCATGGGCAAGGATGGTGCCGATGTCGGTGATGATGCCGGTGAACATGCGTCGTTTATCCTTCTCTGACGCGCTCGTAGACGTCGAGCCGGTCGCTGCCAAGCATCCGGCTGTCGGCAAGGCGCCAGCGGCCGTGCGCCGCGGCGAGGTCGCAAAGCCCGATGTCGCCGAGCGCCGCTTTGCCGTCGCCGATCAGGATCGGCGCGCGGTAAAGGAGCAACCGGTCGACGCGGTCGGCGGCGAGGAAGGCCGATGCCGCCCCGGCGCCGCCTTCGACGAGCAGCGAATCGACGCCCTCGATTGCGTCGGGCGCGGCCGCGGCCGTCCATCCATCGGGCGCCGCGCCGCGGGTGAGCACATATTTTTTCGGGCTGCGATCCGCCAGCCCCGGCAGCCGCACGTCGAGCCGCGGCGCGTCGGTATCGAGCGTCGCGCGCCCGACGAGGATCGCCTCGTGGTTCGCGCGCTCCAGATGCCCGTGCGCGCGCGCGCGGTCGCCGGTGATCCAGCGGCTCGCCCCGTCAGCGCGGGCGATGCAGCCGTCGAGCGAGGTCGCGAGCTTGAGCGTTACATATGGACGTCCAGCGGTCAGCCGCGTCCACCAGGGCGCCATCGCGGCGCGCGCTTCAGCGGGCAGGACACCTACCTCCACCTCCACCCCCGCGGCCCGCAACCGCGCAATCCCCTTGCCATCGGTGCGCGGATCGGGGTCCTGCGCCGCGATGACGACGCGCGCGATGCCCGCTTCGATCAGCAGATCGCTGCACGCGGGCCCGCGCGCGCTGGCATGGGCGCAGGGTTCCAGCGTGACATAGGCGGTCGCGCCGCGCGCGGCGCTGCCGGCCGCCGCGATGGCCATCGCTTCGCCGTGCGGGCGCCCGCCCGGCTGAGTCCAGCCGCGCGCGATCAAACGCCCCCCCCCCGCCGCGGGCTGGACGATCAGGCAGCCGACATTGGGGTTGGGCGCCGAGGTCGGCCGCCCGCGCCGCGCGAGCGCGACGGCGGCCGCCATCCAGTCCGAATCGCCGGGCACGCGGGGGGTCACGTCAGTCGGCGGTCTTGGGCTGCGGCCCGCGCGCCGCGCGCTCGGCCAGCGTCGAGCGCGGCGGCGCAGGCCTTTGCTTGACCGCCTCGGCGGTTTCCTCACCCAGCGTTTCGCGCGTTATCCTGTCGGCCTCGGTCGAATCATATTCGATGCCCAGGCTGTCGGCGAAGCGCTGATATTCGGCGCGCTTCTTCGCGTTGCGCAGCGTTTCTTCCCTGGCGCGGGCGATCCAGTCGGCGCGGATCTCCGCGGCGCTGCGGTCGGCTTTCCAATTCTCGAAATAGATGATCTGCGCCTTGGGCTTGTCGACGGGGATCAGATATTGTTCGACCCCATTGAACACCACCCAGGTAAGCGCCAGCGCGACGCCCCAGATGGCCCAGCGGTGCGGGCGCGGCTCGCGGATATAGGCCCAGAAATCGGACAGGCCGCCGCCGACATCGACTTTGCCAAACATTTTCATGGCCGCAATTTAGGCGAAGTCGCGGCGATTGGCGAGAGGGTCGACATTTGCGCGCCGCGATGCCTGCTGCGCCATTGATTGCAAAAAATGCAACTACGGATGCTGATTTCGCAGTTGCAACATTCATTGTGCAGTGCAATATCACCCTTGCCTTTTAGGCATCCTCTCCCAAAAACTTTCACGGGCCGCCCTTGGGCGGCCCTTTTTTTGCGCTTTTTCGGCTGAAAAGCCGACTATTTTGATCGAGAAATCGAATCCGGTTCGAATCGCCTGTCGCGAATCAATCCTGGATGGGTGTGCGCGTTTCGAATCGCCGCACTTCGGCAATGAAGCTGCCGGGTAGCGGTGTCGGCTGGCCGCTGTCGCTGTCGATATGCGCATAGCTGATCTCGATGTCGGTAAGCCGTTCGGAATCACGAAAAATCCCGCAATGCAGCGTGAAACTCGTGCGGCCGAACGCGCTGATTCGCGCCGCGATCGTGATCAGTTCGTCGAGTCGAGCAGGGGCGTGATAGTCGATTTCGCAATGCGTTTCGCGAATGTCGGTGCCATATTGGTTAAAATATGGTCCCGGTTGCCCCTCTCCCAGCGCGCGGAAATATTCGGTTACGCCGATGTCAGCGTAAACGAGATAATTGGCGTTGAAGACGATATTCTGCCCGTCGATTTCGTTGAAGCGCACGCGCACGCGCTCCTGCACGCGGAAATCGGTGAGCGGCACCGTGCTGCGACGATCGGTCATCGGGGACTCAGGCGGCGAGCGCGGCGGGGGTGCGGTCGAGCGGCGCGCAGGCGGCGGCGAGCCAGTCGCGCGTCGCTTCGTCCATGCCCGGCGCCAGTTTCTCGAAGACCTCGGCGTGATAGGCGTCCAGCCAGTCGGCCTCGGCGGACGAGAGCAGCGCCGTGTCGACCAGATTCTGCGCGATCGGCGCAAAGGTGATCGTCTCGAACCCCAGCATCTCCTCTTCGGCGCCGTCGATGGTCTGCGGCACGACGACCACCAGATTTTCGATGCGGATCCCGAAATGCCCGGCCTTGTAATAGCCGGGCTCGTTCGACAGGATCATGCCCGCGTGCAGCGGCTCCTCGGTCCCCGCCTGTCCGCCCGCGGGCTTGGCGATCCGCTGCGGTCCTTCGTGCACTGCCAGATAGGCGCCGACGCCGTGCCCCGTGCCATGCGCATAATCGACGCCGTCGGCCCACAGATACTGGCGTGCGAGGATGTCGAGCTGGCTGCCGCGGGTGCCCTTTGGAAAGCGTGCGGTCGCAAGCGCGATATGGCCTTTCAGCACCTGCGTGAAGCGGCGGCGCATTTCGGCGGTCGGCGTGCCGATCGCGATCGTGCGTGTGATGTCGGTCGTGCCGTCGGCATATTGGCCGCCCGAATCGACGAGGTAGAGCGTGCCCGCCTCGATGGCCCGGTTGGTGGTTTCGTCGACCTTGTAATGCGGCAGCGCGCCATTCGGCCCCGCGGCCGAGATGGTGTCGAACGACAGATCCTTCAGCCCGCCATTTTCCTCGCGAAACGCACGCAGCTTTGCCGCCGCGCCCAGCTCGTCGAGTCCGCCCTGCGGTGCGACCTCCTCCATCCATTTGAGGAAGCGCGCCACGGCCCGGCCGTCGCGGACATGCGCGGCGCGCGTGCCGTCCAGCTCGACCTCATTCTTGATCGCCTTGGGCAGCACCGCCGGATCGCGGTGCCGTTCGATCCGCGCCCCCGCGCGTTCGAGCGCGGTGAAGATTGCGGCGACCGCGCGATCGGGATCGACGGCAACCCTCCTGCCGGCGAGCCCCGCCAGCGCGCCTTCAAAGGCGCCGCGATCGTGAATCCGCACACTGTTGCCCAGGTGCGCGCGCACCGCGTCGCTGACCTTGTCGGGTGCGATGAACAGGTCGGCGGTGGCGTCGGCGTGAAGCAGCGCAAAGGCGAGGCCGACCGGCGTGTGGCTGACGTCCTCTCCGCGGATGTTGAAGGTCCAGGCAATCGAATCGAGCGCGGTCATCACCGTCGTATCGAGCCCTTTGGCTTTCAGCCAGTCGGCGATGATGTCGCGCTTTTCGACCGCGCTCTGCCCGGCAAGCGCCGTATCGTGAACGCTGACCGGGGCATCGCTCGGCGCGGGCTGGTCGTCCCAGACCGCGTCGATGGGGTTGGTATCGACCGCAACCAGGTGTGCGCCCTTTCCCGCCAGCGCCTTTTCCAGCCCGCGGACCCAGTCGATGCCGTGGAGCCAGGGGTCGTAACCCACCTTCTGTCCGGCGGCGACGTTCGCGCCGAGCCAGTCGGCGATGCTCGACTGCGGCACGCTGACATAATCGAACAGCGAGCCGTCGACCTGGCCCCGCACCTGTACGGTATAGCGTCCGTCGACGAACACCGCCGCCTTGTCGGGCAGCACCGCAGCGACGCCGGCCGACCCGCCAAAGCCCGTCAGCCACGCCATGCGCTGCGCATAGGCGCCGACATATTCGCTCATATGCTCGTCGCTGATCGGCACGATGAAGCCGTCAAGGCCGCGCGCTTTCAGTTCGGCGCGGACGCGGGCGAGGCGCTCGATGTGGACGGGGCTGGACATGGTCGCTTCCTTGTTCCTACATCGCAGCCGTTGCGGCCCATGCGGCCGATGCTGCGGGGGTTCTTCTGATGCGCGCTATTTGGATGTTTCTGGCTGCAATTACCACCCCGCTTGTCGCGTCCCCGATCGCCCCAGCCCAAGAGAAAGAGATTGAATTGACCGAACGCCCCGTGCTGCCCGCCGCTCCCGTTGCCGAGCAGCGGTCCCATATTGTCACGCTCCACGGCAAGACGCTGTCCGACCCCTGGCACTGGCTGCGCGATCAAAGCTATCCGACGATCGACGACGCCGACATCCTCGCCTATGTGAAGGCGGAGAACGCCTATTTCGACGCGGCGATGAAGCCCCATGCCGATCTGGTCGAAACCCTGTTTCAGGAAATGAAGGGCCGCATCAAGGAGGCCGACAGTTCGGTCCCGCAAAAGGACGGCGACTGGCTTTATTGGGTCGAATATGAAGAGGGCGCCGAGTATAAGAAATGGTATCGCAAGCCCGCGGCGGGCGGCGCGACTCAACTGATCCTCGACGAGGTCGCGATGGCGGAGGGGAAGGATTATTTCCGCCTCGCCGAAGTGTCGGTCAGCCCCAACGGCAAGCTGATGGCCTATTCGTTCGACGACAATGGTTCCGAACGCTTTGAAGCGCGCATCCGCAATCTCGAGACGGGCGACATGCTTCCCGACGTGATCCCCGGCACCCTGTCGTCGCTCGTCTGGACGTCGGGCAACGACGCGATCCTCTATGGCCTCGCGAACGAGAACTGGCGCACCGACAATGTCCGGCTGCACAAGCTCGGCACCCCGGTGAGCGAGGACAAATTGCTCTACAAGGAAGCCGACATCGGCTTTGGCGTCGGCATCGGCAAGACCGCCGCCGACAATTATATCGTCATCGCGACGGGCGATAACGAGACAAGCGAGGTCTATCTTCTTCCCGCCGATAATCCCGAAGCGCCGATGCGGCTCGTGTCGGCGCGCCAGAAGGGGCGTGAATATAGCGTCGACGAGCGCGAGGGCATTCTTTACATCCACACCAACGACGAACATCCCAATTTCCGCATCGCGACCGCGAGCATCGACACGCCCGGCGAATGGCGAACGCTGATCCCCGGATCGGATCACAGCTACATCACCGGCCTGTCGATCTTCCGTGACTATTTCGTGCTGGAATCGCGCGAGGACGGGCTCGACCAGGTCGATGTGCGCACATATGACGCCCCGCTGACCCCCGGCCGGATACGGTTTCCCGAGGCGACCTATGTGGCGGGGCTCGGCGACAATCCCGAATATCACCAGGACAAGCTCCGCCTCGACTATGAATCGATGGTCACCCCCGAAACCGTCTATGATTATGACGTGGCGAGCGGGACGCTCGAAACGCTGAAGGTGCAGGAAATCCCGTCGGGTTATGATTCGTCGCAATATGTAACCGAAAGGGTGAATCTGCCAAGCCGCGACGGCCAGACGATGATCCCCGCCTCGCTCGTCTACAAAAAGGGTATCAAGCTCGACGGCAGCGCGCCGATGCACCTCTATGCCTATGGATCCTATGGTTATCGCGTGCCACCGGGCTTTTCGACGACGCGGCTCAGCCTCGTAGATCGGGGCATGATCTATGCCATCGCGCATGTCCGCGGCGGCGACGACATGGGGCGCGCCTGGTATCTCGCGGGCAAGACGACCCAGCGCATCAACACGTTCAACGATTTCATCGACGTCGCAAAGGGGTTGATCGCCAGAAAATATACGAGCGCCGGCAAGATTTCGATCGAGGGCCGCTCGGCGGGCGGGCAGGTGATGGGGGTCGTCTATAATGAGGCGCCCGAATTGTGGGGCGCGGTGCTCGCGGGCGTGCCCTTCGTCGATGTCATCAACACGATGATCGACGAAACGCTGCCGCTGACCCCCGGCGAATGGCCCGAATGGGGTAATCCGGTCACCGACAAGGCAGCGTTCGACTATATGCTGAGCTACAGCCCCTATGACAATGTCACCGCCAAGGCCTATCCGCCGATGCTGGTGTCGGCCGGCCTCAACGACCCGCGCGTGACCTATTGGGAACCCGCCAAATGGGTCGCCAAGCTCCGCGCGACGCGCACCAATGACTCGCTGCTGCTGCTGCGCACCAACATGGGCGCGGGCCATGCGGGCAAATCGGGCCGCTGGGGCGCGCTGCGCGAGGATGCAGAGGAATATGCCTTTGTGCTGACCCAGCTGGGGGTGGAAAAATAAAAACAAGGCTGCGGCCTCGCGACAGCATTGCGACATTTCGGCACATTGATGCGACGTCCCCGGTCGATGACTCCCGAACGCTGAAGGGAGGGGTCGGATGTCCCGAATATCGTCGATTGCGGTCCTGATTGCCATTCTTGCTTTCGATGCCGACGCCGCGTCGGCCAGAGCCGAAGACAGCCCGGATGGGGCCAGGATTGCGCAGCGCCTGCTCGACACATTGCGCGAAACCAATGGCGTGCCCGGCATGGCGGCGGCGGTGTGGCGCGACGGGCGGATCATATGGGATGGCGCAAGCGGGCGGCGCGACCTCGCCAGCGGCGCGCCGGTCACGCGCGACACCTTGTTCCGGCTGGCGAGCGTATCGAAGGTCTTTACGGTCGCCGCGGTGGCGCGGCTCGCCGAACAGGGGCGGATCGACCTTGACGCGCCGGTGCAGCGTCAGTTGCCGTGGCTTGTCGCAAACTGGCCGGCGATCACGCCGCGCCAGCTCGCCGCGCATGTTTCCGGCATGCCGCATTATCAGCCGGTCGATGCGAACCGCGGATCGCGCCGCTATGCCACCGGGCGCGATGCCGTCGCGATCTTTGCCGGACGCGACCTGCTCAGCCCGCCGGGAACCGCCTACAGCTATTCATCGTGGGGCTATACGCTGCTCGGCGCAATGGTGGAGCAGGCGACGGGGCGTGCCTTTACCGACCATGTGGCGGCCGAGGTCGCGCCGGGGCTGGCGATCCGCGCCGATGCGACGGACAGCGGCGATCCTCATGCCGCGCGCGCCTATGGTTTCGAGCAGGGTCGGGTCATCGAAGCACCGCGTCACGATTACAGCTATAGCTGGGGCGGCGGGGGGCTTGGCGGCACCGCAAGCGCGGTCGCCGCTTTCGGCGGGCGGATGATCGACGGCCGCGTCGTGCGCCCCGAAAGCTTCGACGCGATGCTGGTGCCGGTGCGGCTCGCTGACGGCAACCTCGCCGGCGAGGACGGCTACAGCGTCGGTTTCGGCTGGCGCATCGGCGTCGATTCCGACGGCGCAGCTTTCGTGCACCACAATGGCGTCACGCTTGGCGCGCGCAGCACGATCGGCCTGTGGCGCGGCGAACGCACCGCCGTCAGCCTGCTTTCCAACGCCTCGTGGGTGTCGCGCATCGAACCCACCGCGCAGATGATCGCCGCACCTTTCCGTGCCGTTCCCGCCGGTCTTGTTTCGGCCGCATGTCCGCTCGGCGCGCGGCGTTATCGTGGGGCGTTCGGCAATGCTGCGGTCGACGGCAGCGTCCGCTTTCGGCTCGAACAGGGGCTGTGCATCGGGATCGCCGAGCAGCATCCGGCCATGCGCGCCTATTTCGGAACCGCGCCGCAGCGCACCGACGCCGCGCTCACGATCGTCGGCCTCGATCCCGACGGAAAGCTCGCGCGCGCGGGATTTGTGACCCCTTTCGGCATCGCCGATCTTCGTGCGCAAGCCGACGGCAGTTTCGCCGCCGACGTCACCGCGACACGGCGGCTGGTGCTGCGCTTCGATCAGCCGGGCAGATAACCGCGCGCCCGAAGCTCTTGCTCGAGCGCCGCTGCGCCCGCGAAAACATGGCCAGCGATGCCAACCGATTCGGCGCCCGCGACATTGGCGGGCACATCGTCAATGAACAGCGCGCCCGCGGGCTCGATGCCGAATCGCTCGATCGCAAGGCGGTAGATCGCGGGATCGGGCTTCGTCAATTTTTCGGCGCCCGACACGATAATGCCCTGAAAGCGGTCGAAAACCGGCTGGGTCGGGCGGAAGCCTTCCCAGAACTCATGGCCGAAATTGGTGATCGCGAACAGCGGCACGCCCGCTGCATCGAGCCGCTCGACGAGTTCGAGGCTGCCCGGCATCGGTGCGGGGATGGTTTCGTTGAAACGTGCCGCATATGCGTCGATCAGCAGCGCATGATCGGGAAACGCGGCCTGGAGTTCGGGGACCATCTCGGCCAGCGGGCGGCCCGCGTCGTGCTGAAAATGCCATTCCGGCGTCACGACATGGGTGACGAACCATTCGAGTTCGTGCGGATCGGGGATCAGCTTGGCGAACAAATAGCGCAGGTCCCAGTCGAACAGGACCCGGCCGACGTCAAAGATCACGCTCTGGCGAATCATGCAACCTCCAGACACGCGAAAGCGCCGCCGGAAGCATCCGACGGCGTCACGCTGACCAAAATGCGCGCGGAGCACGGCGCTCCGGCAGGGCAATCAGCCCTGGCGCGCCTTGAAGCGGCGGTTGGTCTTGTTGATCACATAGGTCCGTCCACGGCGGCGGATCACGCGGTTATCCCGGTGGCGGTCCTTCAGCGACTTCAGGCTGTTGCGAATCTTCATCGTTGTTGTCCGTAAATCTTGGCGTGTTGACGCGAAGCGGCGCAACTATGGGGAAGCACCCGAAAAGTCAACCGCTCGCAAGGAGAAAAGGTCGCCTTCGCGGGGGCGACGGATATCCTAACCCGCCAAAGCCTTTTGTCGCCGCCTTTGCACCGACGAGCCATAGCCCATCGCCTCGCGATATTTGACCACGGTGCGCCGCGCAATGTCGAATCCTTCGGCCGACAGCTTCTGGGCGATCGTTTCGTCGGACAGGATCGCGCGCGCATCCTCGCCTTCGATCATCGCCTTGATCCGGCTCTTCACCGCCTCGGCCGACACGGCGCCGTCGCCTTCGGTCGCCGATATGCCCGACGAAAAGAAATATTTGAGTTCGAACAATCCGCGCGGGCACGACAGATATTTGTTGCTGGTGACGCGGCTGACGGTCGATTCGTGCATCCCGATCGCCTCGGCGACCTGGCGCAGCGTCAGCGGGCGCATATGGGCAACGCCGTGGAGGAAAAATCCCTCCTGCTGTTTGACGATCTCGCTCGCGACCTTGACCATCGTGCGCTGGCGCTGGTCGAGCGCGCGCACAAGCCAGTTGGCGCCCGCGAGCTGCTCGGACAGCCACGCCTTGTTCTTCGCCCCCGCGCCCGCGGCCAGCTCGTTATAATAACGGCGGTTGACGAGCAGGCGCGGCAAGGTGCCGCTGTTCACTTCGACCGCCCAGCCCGCCGCTGTCCGCCGGACATACAGGTCGGGGACGACCGCCAGCGCGGGCGCGCCGCCGAACTTGAGACCCGGTTTGGGATCATAGCCGCGAAGCTCGCGGATCATGTCGGCCAGATCCTCGTCATCGACGCCGCAGATGCGCTTCAATTGCGCAAAGGCGCCCTTGGCGACCAGGTCGAGATGCGCGATCATCGTCGCCATCGCCGGGTCATAGCGGTCGGCCTCGCGCGCCTGGATCGCGATACATTCGGCAAGGTCGCGTGCGCCGACGCCCGCGGGGTCGAAACCGTGGATCACGCCCAGCACCGCCTCGACCAGCGCCAGCGGCACGCCGAGCTGTGCGGCAAGTTCGGCGAGGTCGGCGCGCAGATACCCGGCCTCGTCGATCAGCGCGACGAGTTGACCCGCGACGATCGCCTCGATCCCGTCCAGCCGCTCGCCGACCTGCGCGAGCAGATGGTCGTGGAGCGTTCCCTGGGCCTCGGCGAAACTGTCGAAATCGACGTCTTCGCCCGCCCCTGACAGGCCGACGCTGTCGCTCGCGCTGTCGTGGTGGAAACGCTCCTCGGCGAAATCGACGTCGAGCTCGTCGGCGGTGCCGCCATCGGATGCCATCGCCTGGTCGGTGTCGGCGGGCGTTTCGGACGCAATCGCTGTCGCGTCGCCCGGTTCGTCGCCATCCGCATCGCCGTCGGCCCCGCCCGTGTCGAGCAGCGGATTGCCCTCCAGCGCCTCGGCCAGATAGGCTTCGAGCTCAAGGTTCGACAACGCCAGCAGCTTGATCGCCTGCTGGAGCTGCGGCGTCATCACCAGCGATTGCGACTGGCGGAGATCGAGGCGCGGACCCAACGCCATCAAGGCCGTTCTATAATATCACACACCCCCGTGCCCCCGCGAAGGCGGGGACGCACGGATTATCCTTACCGAAAAAGTCCCCGGACGTCACAGCGAGAAGCCCTCGCCCAGATACAGGCGCCGCACTTCGGGATCGGCGACGAGTTCGGCGGGCGATCCCGCCAGCAGCACCTTGCCGTCATAGATGATGCACGCGCGATCGACGAGGTCGAGCGTCTCGCGGACATTATGGTCGGTGATGAGCACGCCGATGCCGCGCGTCTTGAGGTCCGCGACAAGGTCGCGAATATCGCTGATCGACAGGGGATCGATGCCCGCAAAGGGTTCGTCGAGCAGGATGATCGAAGGATTGGCGGCAAGCGCGCGGGCGATTTCGGCGCGGCGCCGTTCGCCGCCTGACAGCGCCATCGCCGCCGCATCGCGCAGCCGCGTGAGGCCGAACTCGTCGAGCAGTTCCTCGAGCCGCCGTTCGCGTGCGATCCTGTCGGGCTCGGCGAGTTCGAGCACCGCCTCGATATTCTGCGCCACCGTCATGCCGCGAAAAATCGACGTTTCCTGCGGCAGATAGCCAAGGCCCAGGATCGCGCGGCGATACATGGGCAGCGCGGTGATGTCGGCGCCGTCGAGCATGATGCGCCCCGCGTCGGGCTTTACCAGCCCCATGATCGAATAGAAGCAGGTGGTCTTGCCGGCGCCGTTGGGGCCGAGCAGCCCGACGACTTCGCCCTTGCCGACCGACAGCGAGACGTCCGACAGCACGACGCGTCGGTCATAGCTTTTGGCGATCGAAATGACGGCCAGACCGTTGCCCGCCGCGGCGTCGTCGCGGACATGCGCGCGATGCTCGGCGACGCCATGATCATTTTCGGTCAGCGTGCCCGCAATGGATTCGTCGTCGGTCATAAAGCGGTCGGTTCCCGTCTGGCTTGGCTGCCGCGTTACCCCAGCGGCGGCGCCATGGTCAATCTGGCAAGCTTATTGCATCTCGAAAGCCCCGCCCCTTCAGGAGAGGGGGACGCGCGGGGCAGAGCGCACGGCTTCTGCCCCCGCCCGCTGCGCCCCGGATCAAGTCCGGGGCTTGCGGCCCTCCCCTGAAAGGAAGGGCAGACCCGCGTCATGCTCAATGCCCGACGCTTTCCCCGCGCACGACGCCCGACAGCGCCAGCTGCTCGTCGATCGCCGCCAGCAGCCGCGCCAGCGCTTGCTCGTCGGTCGCCTCGGCGCGCGCGACGAGCACGTCCTGCGTGTTCGAGGCGCGGAGTAGCCACCAGCCGTCGTTCGTCATCACGCGTGCGCCATCGGTGCGGTCGACGCGCGCGCCCGCCGCGGTCAGGCGCTCCAGAACTTCCTCCACAATGGCGAATTTGCGGACCTCGTCGACCTGAAAGCGCATTTCGGGGGTGTTGACCATCGGCGCCATGCCGCCGCGCAGTTCGGTGACGCTTTTTCCAAGCTTCGCCGCCGCCTCGATCAACCGCACCGCCGCGTAAGGCGCGTCGTCATAGCCATAATAGCGGTCGGCGAAAAAAATATGTCCGCTCATCTCGCCCGCCAGCGGGCTGCCGACCTCTTTCATCTTCGCCTTGATGAGACTGTGGCCGGTTTTCCACATCAAGGGCGTGCCGCCGAGCTCGGCGACGCGGTCGAACAGCGCCTGGCTCGCCTTCACATCGGCGATCACCGTCGCGCCGGGCATGTCCTTGAGCACCGCGGCGGCATAGATTTGCAGCAGCTGGTCGCCCCAGATCACCCGGCCCTGGCCGTCGATCGCGCCGATGCGGTCGCCGTCGCCATCGAAAGCGACGCCGAAATCGAGGCTTTTCTCGGCGACGAGCCTTTTGAGATCGGCGAGGTTCTTCTCCTCGGTCGGATCGGGATGGTGGTTCGGGAAATGCCCATCGATGTCGGTAAACAGCAAATGATGCTCGCCGGGCAGGCGCGCGGTGAGCTTTTCGATGACAGCGCCCGCCGCACCGTTGCCGGCGTCCCAGCCGATACGGAAAGCGCCGCCCGCGAAGCCTTCGACCAGCCGGTCGACATAGGCGTCGACGACGTCGATGCTTTCCGCGGCGCCTTCGCCGGACTCCCAGTCGCCCGCGGCGGCCATTTCGCCGATCCGCCGGATGTCGGCGCCAAAGAAGGGGCGCCCATCAAACACCATCTTGAAGCCATTATAGTCGGGGGGATTGTGGCTGCCGGTTATCTGTATGCCGCCATCGACCTGCTCGGTTGACGCGGCATAATAGAGCATCGGCGTCGGCCCCAGCCCGACGTTCAGCGCATCGATGCCCGCCGCATTGATCCCCGCGACCAGCGCCTCGGCAAGCATCGGCGATGAAAGCCGCCCGTCATAGCCGACCGCAATACGCCGACCGCCCGCACGGCGGATCAGCGTCGCAAAGCTCCGGCCGATGGCATAGGCATCCTTGTCGGACAGCGTGTCGCCGACGATGCCGCGAATATCATATTCGCGCAGCATCGTCGGATGGAAATCATGGCTCATCGTCGATCCTCTTTGCGGGAGAGAAGGTCAGGCAGCGGCGAAGAGGTCGCCGTCGGGGTGCAACCGCTCGCGCGCGGGCAGGTTGAGGCCGCCCATCGCTTCGCGGAGTTCCTGCCGTGCGACGACATGGCCGATCCCCATGCCGCCAAGGTGTGCCTTGTCGAGCAGGGTAAGCCCGGCCGGGAACAACTCGCGATAGATGACGCGCTCGCCCAGCCCGGGGATGACGCGAAAGCCGACGCGCCGCGACAATTGGTTCAGCGCCTCGCCGACGCGGCGCATATTGTGCGCATCGACATGCTGGAGCCGGTTGCGCAGGATGATCCAGTCGATCGTGCGCCCGTCGCTTTTGGCGCGCGCCTTGCGTGTGTCCCAGATGAGTTCGGAATAGAAGCTTGGCCGCGTGACCTGAAATGTTTCGGGATCGACCTGGCCGATCAGGTCGAAATCGATGAAGCTGTCGTTGATCGGCGTGATCAGCGTGTCGGCGCTGGTGGCGAGATGGCGTGCGAAAACATCGTCGCGCCCCGGCGTGTCGGCGACGAAATAATCGGCCCCTTCCGACAATCGCGCGACCTGCGCGTCGAGTTCGGCGATCGTCGATCCCTCGAACACCTCGAACTGCGGGGTCGGCAGCACGATGTCGCGCCGTTTCGCGGTCTGTTCGCGATTCTCCAGATAGCGGTGAAAGGTGCGCTGGCGCGGGTCGAGGTCGATCCCCGCGACGCGCCAGCCCTGGCTCGCCAGCGCAACCGCGAAATGCACGGCGCAGGTCGATTTGCCCGTGCCGCCCTTTTCATTGGCAAAGATGATGCGGTGCGGTGCGGGCGTCGTCATGGGCGTTGCGATTTTCCTGTTGGCGGCGCATGGGGGCCGCATCGGTGGCGTGTCAGCGCCGCCAATATCGGAGGGCGCCCGGCCGTGCAAATCATCCGTGACATCGCAATGCTCCACCGTGCCGTTACGGCACTGAAACAGGGCGGCAAGAGCGTCGCGCTGGTGCCGACCATGGGCGCGCTGCACGACGGCCATCTTTCGCTTGTCCACATGGCAAGGCGCGTCGCCGATCACGCCGTCGTGTCGATTTTCGTCAATCCGACGCAGTTCGGGCCGAATGAGGATTTCGCCGCCTATCCGCGCGACGAGGCGCGCGACGCCGCACTGCTCGTCGACGCCGGGACAAGCCTGCTCTGGGCGCCCGACGTGGGCACCATGTATCCGGGTGGGCACAGCACGCATATCGAGGTGGCCGAACTCGGCGCCGATTATTGCGGCGCCGCGCGCCCCGGCCATTTCGACGGCGTCGCGACCGTCGTTGCCAAATTGTTCAACCAGGTCCGCCCCGACATCGCGATCTTTGGCGAAAAGGACTGGCAACAGCTCGCGATCATCCGCCGCTTGGCGCGCGACCTCGATTTCGGCATCGACATATTGGGCGCGCCGATCGCGCGCGACACCGACGGCCTCGCGCTGTCGTCGCGCAACGCCTATCTGTCGGGCGCGCAGCGCGCGGCGGCGGCGGCCTTCCCCGCGGCGCTGAGCATGGCGGCAAAGGCGATCGCGGGCGGCGCCGATGTCGGCGAAACGCTCGCCAAGGCGGAGGCCGCGATCATCCGGGGCGGATTCGACAGCGTCGACTATGTCGCGCTCGCCGATGCCGATAGCCTCGAACGGCTGACAGCTTTTCGCAAGCCTGCCCGCCTTCTGGCGGCGGCGCGGATCGGCAGGACGCGGCTGATCGACAATTGGCCGGTGGAATGATCGTGTCGTTCCCGCCGTCGGGGGCGCCGCGATTGCATTGAGATTGCCCAGAACATTCAGCATTTTCGCGGCTTTCGGGGCTTGTCCCCGAAAAAATACGGCGCCGTTAACCTTTTGTTGACCATAAACCGCAACTTTGGCCCCAAGCTTTCCATGTGGGGTGGAGGCAAAGGGGGTTAACATGGCGAACAGTCTGAAGTCGGCCCAATATCTGATCGAAAGTCGCCTGCTCGACGCGGCGCGCGGCGATGCCAATGCCTATTTCGATCTCGGCATCGCTTTTTCCACCGGCACCGGCGGGGTCGATGTCGACCTGATCCAGGCGCATAAATGGTTCAACCTCGCCGCGCTCGCCGGCAATGTCGAAGGCCAGCAGTGCCGCGCCGACGTGTCGAGCGAAATGTCGCCGGGTGAAATCGCCGAAGCACAGCGCCAGGCGCGCGCCTGGCTCGACGAAACGGCGCGCCGACCGGTCGCGCGGCGCTTTGCGGCCTGAGTTTCCTGGCCGCGCGGGCCCTTCTTGAATCCCGCGCAAAGGCAGGAAGAGGGACGGGCCAAGACACCGGCGGCAACCGCCCTCTTTACGTCTTTATGCAAGATGTTTCGAGAATTGGCCCTTCGGCCGCTTCGCTTTGCGCCTTTGCATGACACTGGATTCAATCCGCCCGCCGGAACGGCAGATGCCCTTCGAGCCACGCCATCTCGGCCTCCTCGGCGCGGCGTTCCTGCTCCAGAAACTCGGCGACCGCGCGGCGAAAACCCGGATCGGCAATATAATGCGCCGACCAGGTCGCGACGGGGCCATATCCGCGTGCGAGCTTGTGTCCCCCCTGCGCTCCCGCCTCAACACGCGCGAGGCCGCGTTCGATCGCAATGTCGATCGCGCGATAATAGCATAGCTCGAAATGCAGAAAGGGGATCTCGGCAAGGCATCCCCAATAGCGGCCATAGAGCGTATCGGCGCCAAGGAAGTGGAGCGCGCCCGCGACCGGCCGCGCATCGCCGTCATAAGCGATCAGCAGGATGATCCGATCCGCCATCCTTTCGCCCATCAGATCGAAGGCGGCGCGCGTCAGATAGGGATGCCCCCATTTGCGCGCGCCGGTGTCCTGATAGAAAAGCCACATCGCATCCCAATGTTCGGGCCGGATCGCGTCGCCGGTCAGTTCCTCGACGCGCAGCCCTTCGACGGCGCGCAGCCGTTCCTTGCGCAATTGCCTGCGCTTTTGCGAATTGAGCGTGGCGAGGAAATCGTCGAAGCGGGCGTAGCCCGCGTTCGCAAAATGAAACTGGATGTCGCGGCGAACGAGCCAGCCCGCTTCCTCGAACAGCGGCATCTGTTCGGGCGCAACGAAAGTGGCATGCGCCGACGACAGGCCGTTCTGCCGCACGACGGCTTCGGCGGCGCGCAGCAGCAGGAGCGCGTCGCCGCCGTCGCTTGCGAGCAGCCGTGGCCCCGGCACCGGGGTGAAAGGCACGGCGATCTGGAGCTTCGGATAATAGTCGCCGCCCGCGCGCGCCCAGGCGTCGGCCCAGCCATGGTCGAACACATATTCACCCTGGCTGTGGGCTTTAAGATAGGCGGGCGCCGCGGCGACCAGCCTGCCGTCCGCATCCTCGACGCGCAGCGGCGCAGCCTGCCATCCCGTTCCCGGCCCGACGCTGCCCGATTCTTCGAGCAGCGACAGGAAAGCATGGCCGACGAACGGATTGCCGCCATCGTGCAAGCCATCCCACGCCGCCGCGTCGATCGCGGCGACGCCGGTGCCGAGCGCGATCGTCCGTGCCGGTGGATCGGCCTCGGCCATGCCGGAGCGCCCTTTAACCGCCGTGCCCCTGCGACGACAGGGGCCCATCTTCCGCCGGTGCGATTTCAAACCCGCCGAAGATGGATCCCCGCCTTCGCGGGGACATGGAAGGATAGTGTGGAACGTCTTTCAATGTCGCCCTATGCCGGGCGCACCGCGACGATCGCGTCGGCTTCGACCGCGGCGCCGAGCGGCAGCACCGCGACGCCGACCGCGGCGCGCGCGTGACGGCCGGTTTCGCCGAACAGCTTTTCGAACAGCTCGGACGCGCCATTGGCGACCTTCGCCTGATCGGTGAAGCCGGGCGCGCTGTTGACGAAGACACCCAGCTTGACGATTCGTTCGACGCGTGACCAGTCGCCGCCCAGCGCCTGGCCGATCTGCGCGACAAGCATCAGCGCGACGCGCGCAGCCGCGTCCTGCCCGCCCGCGACGTCCATGTCGTCGCCAAGGCGGCCGGTCACCACCTGCCCGTCGCGGAACGGCAGCTGCCCGCTGACATACAGCATCCCGCCATGCTCGACCGCGGGCACATAGGCCGCGACCGGCGCGGCGGGTTTGGGAAGTTCAAGGCCGAGTTCGGCGATCCGGGCGGCAATATCCATGGGGAGTCCTTCTTTCAAACCGGCTGCGGCGCCGGGGCGGGGATGTTTTCGGCGAGACGCGTCATTATCCAGCGTGTTGCCGTCTTCCAATCGTCGATTCGCGCATGGGCGTGCGGCGAGGCCGCAACCCTGCCCGCGATGGCGGGTTCGCCGACGAAATGGAGCCGCCACACCTCCGGCGCTTCCTCGGCGACCGATCGGTGCTGCCCCGCCAGATCGTCGATGAACACGGCAACGGGCGGCCGATATTGTTCGATCAGGCGGCGCACGGGTTCGCCCTTGCCGCCGCGGCTGCCGATCACCGGCGCGTGGAAATCGTGGCGCGCGAGCTGGTCGATGCGCGCCTGCTGATGTTCGGGGCCGACGTTGGTGAGCACGACGATGTCGGCCTCGGCGCCGATCGTCGCCATCGCGGCCATCGCGCCGGGGATCGGATATTGCCGCTTCATTTCGTTCCGAAAAAAGCCGTCAAGCAAAGGCCATACCTCGGCGGCCTCCAGCGGCGTGCCGCATTCCTTGCGTTTCAGCGCACCCGCAAAGCTTGCATCCTCGATGCGAAAGATCACGCCATGTTCGGCGTCGACCCATTCGGCAAAGGGCACGACCATGTGCATCAGCACCTCGTCGCAATCGGTGATGACGAGCGGGCGGGTCATGCAAGGGGTCCTTCAAGTCGGTGGGCGGCGGCAGCCAGGCTGGCAGGGGGCACCTGCAACGCATCGGCGCAGGCGACAAGGTCATTCTCGTGCGCGGCGAGGAACGACAGGATCGCCGCCAGCGTCGCGCGCTCGCCGAGCGAGGCGCGCAGGTCGTCCGGCGCGAGGCCGGTGAGCGCGAGCAGTCGCTCGGCACGCGGCTCGTCGTTCAAAATCCAGCCGAGCGCGTGGAGCGCCAGCGCCGCGTCATCCTCAAGCACGTCAGCCCCTTCTCCGCGATGCAATTGTGTCATGCTGCCGATTCGCCTAAACGGGCCGCGTACGCAAGGTGGGGAACGGAACGCACATGGGCAAGACCATCCTGGTCGTCGAAGATAATGAACTCAACCTGCGCCTGTTCTGCGACCTCCTCAATGCCCATGGCTATCGCGCGCATCCGGTGCGCGACGGCCGGGACGCGCTGGCAAAGGCGCGCGAGGTGTCGCCCGACCTCATCATCATGGACATCCAGCTGCCGCATGTATCGGGGCTTGAACTCATTGCGCAGATGAAGGCCGATCCGATTCTGCGCGCGGTGCCGATCATGGCGGTCACCGCCTATGCGGGGAAGGGCGACGAGGAACAGATCCGCGCGGCGGGCGCCGAAGCCTATGTCTCCAAACCGATTTCGGTGATCAAGTTCATCGAAAGTGTCGGGGCATTTGGCTGATGACGCGGCGTCGCCGCGACGCCCCGTGATGGCGGGGGAAGCCGCCATTCCTGCGGCTATTCGGGTGGAAGCCGCTGGTCCTCATCGGCGCCGAGCAGGAGGTCGAGCATCGCCTCCATCCGGGGCTTTCCGGTAAAAGCATCCGACCGCGGCTCGAAGATTCCGGTGGAGCGCAATACGGCATAGCCATGCGCCATCGCCCAGGCGGCGGTGCCCAGCGTCTCGATATCCTGATCACCGGCGGCGACGCGGCGCGAACCGGCGGCCAGCGCTTGCAGGAAATCGTCATAGGCCCGATTGAGCTGGTCGAGAAATGCCGGGTTCTGCCAATCGACCAGATCCTTTCGCCACAGCAGCTGATAGCGTCCGGGAAAGGACAGGCCATAGTCGGTCAAGGCAGCGAGATAGGCCCTGGCACGATTTTCGCCGCTGACGGATCCGCGCGTCGCGACCATGTCCAGATATTGCCGAAAGATGCGCGAGGCCATTTCGGTAAGCAATTGCCGTCGGTCCGCGAAATGATTGGCGGGAGCCGCATGCGACACGCCCGCGGCCCGCGCCACGGCGCGGATCGTGACGCCATCGGGTCCTTCCCGGTCGAGCAGAAGGAACGCCTGCTCGATCAATCTGGACTTCAGCGGCGGTGATGTCGTTCGCGGGCCTGGCATCCTTATCGTATTGACACTGTCAATTTGGATTGTAAATTGACAGTGTCAATCACATTCGATCGCGGAGGCTTTGCATGTCAGCCAATCTGCTCTTCCGGCGGATCCTGCTCACCTTGTCGGTTTCCGTTCTGGGCGTTCTGGTGCCCTATCTCGAATATGGCCCGACCCATGTCTTCAATCCGGACTGGCCCGGACATGCGAAACTGCACGATGTCTGGCAACTTGCAACCAATTCGGTTTTTTCGGCCGCGGCAGCCTATCTGGCCTGGACCCGTCCGGATCTGCGGATGGCCGCGCGCCTCGGACTGGTTGCGCCCATCGCCTTTCTTGCCGCCTATTTGACGATGGATCTATATGGCGGCTCGATGGTCAACAGCGACGGTACCGAACTCAAATTCGGAAGCGTCAATGCGTCGCTCGTAATGATGCTGATCGTCAGCGGCATATTGGGGTTCCTTTCCTTTTCCCCCACGCCTGCGGAACGGGCGCGCCAAAGTTGAATCGGGCCGCCATCTGCCGAGCGCGCGCGGCCGATGTTCGGCCGCGCGGGCGGCGCGCATCGTCTCGCGCAAATTGAATCGAGGGAACAATGACCATGAAATCCCGCCATCTTGCGACGATCGCAGGCGTCATCGCCTTGCAATTGCCCGGCGCCATCGGGGTCCAGGCACATGCCCGGACGCCGTCCGGCGTGCCGGGCAATTCTGCGGCGGCGCGGGACGAGCGCGAAGACATCGACAACAGGCTTGCGCTGGCGCACGAAAGCGGCAAGGCGATCGTCATCATGGCCGCGCTGAACTTCCGGCACAAATATCCGAACGATATTGTCGAGGACATGCACCTTGCCGACCAGGGTTCGGACATCGACGGCGCGGCGATGATCGACAGGAAGGCGCTGGTGGAATGGCGGGGCGACCAAAGCCAGAGCGCGCGACTGGTCGTGAGCGAGGGCAGGCCGCCCCAGGGTTCGGATGCGAGCGGTTCGATCCACCGCTTTTCGGTCGGCGCCGTCACCTACCATATCTTCATCGCGGAGCCCGGACGGTATCGCCTGTCCGCCGTCCGCCACCCGATGCCGCGAACGACTTTGCCTGATCGCAACACGGCCGCCGGGCGCGCGGCGGCCGATGGACGGCTGGGCACGATATCGCTCGACGTGGTCGCCTTCAACGAGATGAGGGTCGAACAGCAATGGCAGCCGGAACAGTGGCGCGACGTCGAACCATATCAGGAATGCGCCGCCACCTATGGCGGCGGTTGCGTGGAATATCGGTGGGTGTTTGGACAGCGCGAACTGGTGCAGCCCGCCGGCTATTATGACACGCTGGTCAATGTGCCGGTTCCGGGCCTGAATATCGCCATTGATCTGCAGGAACATTTCGCCTCGTTCGAGGTCGCGCCCCGACAAACGATCATTGTTGATGGATTTTATCCCGATCCGCCCAGCGCCGATTTCGACCTTCCCGATTGTGCCGATGAACAGCCGAAGCGCTGGGTCTGCCGGATGTCCGCCCTCGCGCTGGTGCAGGCGGCGGCTTCGGAATCCGATGTCAGGGGATTTGACTTCGCGACCAACGGATTTCCGCGCCTTGCGGCGCTGATCGCCGACGCGCGCTACCGGCCGCTCGATGTGTCCGCAAAGCCGATCGGCAAGCTGAAAGAGGCAACGGTCTATCGTTTGGCCGACTGAATCCCCGGCGCGAATCGGCGCCGGGCGCGGGGCCATTTGAGTTAAGCTATATGTTTCTGTGATTCCGATGTAATTTTCTGCGGTTCACGAAACCTCTCTTTCCTGCAAAGCCCGTCTATGCTCCGGTATGGCGGATGATCGCCGTGCTTCGCGTTCCGGCACATAATTCTTGTCCGCCGCGGCGTGGCGGGCGGACGCGATCGCGGTCGGGCTGACCGTCACGGAACTTTGACATTCATTACGACAGGATGATGGTCATCACGGCCGCGGCGACGGTGATCCACGGGGTGCCGTTCGCCACCAAGGCAAATCTGGTGACCCCTACGGGAATCGAACCCGTGTTTCAGCCGTGAGAGGGCCGCGTCCTGACCGCTAGACGAAGGGGCCGCGTGGGTCGGACATCCCGGACGAATGCGGGCCGACCGCCCGCTCCGCCGATGGTGACCCCTACGGGACTCGAACCCGTGTTTTCGCCGTGAAAGGGCGACGTCCTAGACCGCTAGACGAAGGGGCCGTCTGGTCGGTGAAGCGGCGCCTTAGACGCGCCTTTCCGCGCGGTCAAGCGTGCGACGGCCGGTGCGGCCCAAAAATGTTGCGCGGACGCGTGGACGCGCGGGCTCAGTCGGCCCAGGCGGCATCCTCCAGGTGGAGTTCGGCGGCGGGGCGGCTGCCCCAATCGTCGCGTTTTGCGCGGCCCGCGAGCCACAGCTTGCGTCCGCACGCGCCCAGCAATGTCTGGCCCAGCACCGTTTCGGCGCTGCGAAAGGCGACCGCCTTGAACCGCGCGCCGTCGTCGCCCGCGACGATCAGCCGGACGTGATCGGCGCCGACGATCCCCGATTCGACGATTCGTACCGGTCCGGTCGCGACGCGCGGGGCGGGCCAGCCCGCGCCATAGGGCCCCGCGCTCTCGATCGCGTCGCACCACAGCGGCGAAATGCCACGCGGCGCCAGCACGGCGTCGATCAGCAGCGACCGCTCGCCGCTCGCGCGCTCGACGTCCGCCGCGAGCCGGTCGTTCAGGAAAGTGCCGAGCGCGTCGATCCGGTCCGCCGCGATGGTAAGCCCCGCCGCCATCGCATGACCGCCGCCCGCGACGAGCAGCCCCGTCTCCTTGGCAGCGAGAATCGCGGCGCCCAGATCGACCCCGCTGATCGAACGGCCCGATCCCTTTCCGACACCCTCCTCGTCGACCGCGATGACGATCGCGGGGCGGTGCAGCCGTTCTTTCAGCCGCCCGGCGACGATGCCGATCACGCCGGGGTGCCAGCCTTCACCGGCAACGACCGCCACGGGCGCATTTCCGCACGCGGCGCTCGCCGCCAGCGCCTCGTCCAGCACCGCCGCCTCGATCGCGCGCCGCTCTTCGTTGAGGCGGCACAATTGCTGCGCGATGTCGGCGGCTTCCTGCGGGTCGTCGGTGGTCAACAGGCGGACGCCAAGGTCCGATTTGCCGACGCGCCCGCCCGCGTTGATCCGCGGGCCGAGCGCAAAGCCCATGTCGCTTGCGCCCGGCGGCCGGGTGAGCCTGGCCGCGTCCATCAGCGCGGCGAGGCCGATATTGCCGCGCCGCGCCATCACCTTCAGTCCCTGCGTCACCAGCGCGCGGTTGAAGCCGGTCAGCCGCGCGACATCGGCGACGGTGCCCAATGCGACCAGATCCAGCAGGTCGATCAGCGGCGGTTCGTCGCGGTCTGCGAAAAAGCTGCGCGCGCGCAGCGTGCGGAGCAGCGCCGCGCCGAGCAGGAAGGCGACGCCGACCGCCGCCAGATTGCCGTGGATCGCCGCCTCGGGCGCCTCGTCGAGCCGGTTGGGGTTCACCAGCGCGAACGCGGCGGGCAGGGCGGTCGCGCACTGGTGATGGTCGACGACGATCACCTCGACCCCCGCCGCATTGGCTTCGGCGATCGCGTCGAACGCCTGCGCGCCGCAATCGACGGTGACGACCAGCTTCGACCCCGCTTCGCCGATCTTGACCAGCGCCGCGCCCGACGGGCCATAGCCTTCCATCAGACGGTCGGGGATATAGACGCCGACCGGCAGCCCAAGCGCGCGAAGCAGGCGAACGAGCAGCGCGGCCGATGTCGCGCCGTCGACGTCATAATCGCCGAAAATCGTCACTGCCTCGTGCCGTTCGACCGCATCGGCGAGGCGCGCGGCGGCAGCGTCCATGTCGCGGAACAACGACGGGTCGGGCATGAAGCCGCGCAAGGTCGGGGTGCGCTGGCGATCGAGGTCGTCGCGCGCGACGCCGCGCGCGAGCAGCAACTGGGTGACAAGGTCGTCGGGTGCCAGATTCTCGCCGACCATGTCGGCGCTCGCGCGTCGCCAGCGCCACGGCTGGCCCGCGATCGAACGGGTGATTCCCAGCGCCGCTTCGCTCATCGCCGATCCCCTGCGACGAGGATGCGCGCGCGCAGCGCGTGCGCGGTCGCCGCCGGGATCGCCGGAATCGCGTGCGCCGCAAGCGCGCTGCCCCCCGGCACGCCGAACACAAGCGTCGCCAGGCCAAGCGGGCGCTGGATGAAGTCGCTCTTGAGGTCGATGCTTTGCACCGAAGCGTAGGGGAGCAGCGTCGTCCGCTGCGTCCACCAGCCGCGGCGGATGGCGAGCTGATCGCCCATCTCCGCCCAGCGATGAAAGCGGGCGCCGAACAGCGACGCGGCGGCGATCAACGCGCCCGCGGCGATTCCCAGCCCGCCGAGCGGCTGGCCGAACAGCATCGCGGCCAGCCCGCCGAGCGCCGCGAACAGCGCCCCGACCAGCCCGCCGAGCGCGACGACGCCGTGGCTCTGGTGCCAGCCGGACATCTCGTCGGGCCGCACGATGCCGACTTCGGCCAGCACCGGATCGATTTCGGCGAAGCGGCCAAAGGGGATGATCTGATGATCGCGGTCCTTCTCGCCGTCGCTCGCGAGGCTCTGGAGCCGCAGTTCGTGCCAGCCGAAGCGGCGGCGAAACCAGCCGGTGATCAGGATCGCCGCCTGCACGCGCCGCACCGGCAACGCGACGTCGGTGCGCGTCGTCAAGCCGCGCGTGCGGCGCAGCGCGCGCGGCTCGCGTGTCAGGCGAAAGTTCCAGTTGGCGAAAAACATCGTCGCGACGCCGCTCGCAAAGCCGATGAGCAGCAACGACGCCGCGGCGCCGATCCCCGCGACCCAGCGATGTGCAAGCAGCCATTGATCAAGCCCATAATCCTCGGCGAGGTCGATCCAGTCCATCGGGTTGAAGATGTTGAAATCGAACGGCAGCAGCCCGTCGAAAAACTGCATCGCGGCGCCGACGACGGCGAGCGCGGCGAGCGAGAAATTGAACAGCCCGGCGACCAGCAGCCGTCGCGGCCCCATCGTGAAAAGCAGCCGGTCCGCGTCGGCGATCGCGCGCTCCGGCGAATCGGAAACAGGCGCCGCGACCGCGCCGCTGCGATGCGCACGGATCGTCGTGCGCAGCGCCTGCGCCGCGTCCAGCCCGATGGAATCGAGATGGGCGTCATTCTCCTGGCCGCCCGCGCCCGTCTCGAACCCCACCCTCGCGATGCCGAGCGCGCGCGCGACGAGGCCCTGTTCGATGCTGACGTCCTGGATGCGGTCGAAGGGGATGGTGCGGTGCTGGCGCGCAAAAACGCCGCTTTCGATCACCAGCGCGTCGTCGCCGACACGAAAGCGGAAGCGCAGCCATTGAAACCATGCGACGACGAGCGACAGCAGCAGAAAGGCCAGGATCGCGGGAACGATCCACATCCAGTTGCCGGTAAAGCCCAGCGCCGCGACCGCGGGCAGCAGGTTGAGCGATCTGGGCCCCAGCCCGGCGATGGCAAGCGCAAGCGTCGCGGGGTGCAGCCGCTGCCAATCGGCCGCTTCGCCGCCTTCGCCGGTTTGGGACATCGCGGTCGCGGCTTCGGTCATGCAAAATCGGTCTGGATATGGCGGCGGATCGTCTCGCGCATCGCCGCGGCAAGGTCGGCGGGCAGGCCGGGCAGCGTGACCGTGCTGTTGTGCGTCCCCGATGTGTGGACGATCAGGTGCGACAGGCCGAACCAGCGTTCGATCGGCCCCTGTCCGACGTCGATATGCTGGACGCGCACAAAGGGGACGATCGTGTCGGTGCGCAGCAGCCAGCCGCGCGCGACGCGGAGCTGCCCATCGCCGATCCGGTAGCCCCAGCGCGACACGCGGCGCGCGGGAAAGGCAAGGATGACAACAATCGCCGCGAGCCAGGCGAGCGCGGTGAGCAAGCCATAGGGCCCATCGACATGCCGGATCAGCAGATGGTCGAAGACGCTGACGCCGATCGCGAGCGGAATCAGGTTCAGCGCGGTCGCGATGCGCAGCACCTTGGCATAGGCGGGATCGACGGGGTCGAGCCCCTCGGCCGCGTTGAACGCCTTTGCGTCGAACGGATCGGTCGGGTGCGCGGCGGGGGTGTCGGTCATGCGCCTTCGTTAGCGGGTCATGCCGTCACGGCACAACTATATTGAACCGCTGCTCGGCGGGCGGATGGAGCGCGAACCAGGACAGAAAGGCCTGGCGGTCGCCCTCGATGCGGATCGCGCCCGATTGCATCAGCGCGGGGAACTGCGCCTGCCCCAGCATCACATCGTCGAGCGTCTTGCGGTCGATGGTGATCGTCGCGGTCGGCGCGGGGTCGGTCACGCCATAGCGCGGAAACTCGACCCCGCCGCCGACGACGACCGCAACCCTTTCCCTGCTGTCGGGGAGCACGAACTGGAAGGTGCCGTTGAGCGCGGCGCCCTTCGCCGCATCGAAGCGCGTCGCGAGCGCGTCGAAAAAGACCGCGGTGGGGATCGCGCTGACGAACGAGCGGCTTTGCCCGTTGCTCGTCGCCGACTCGGCGGCATTGCCGCGCAGGCTGGCCGCGGCGGCGAGATAATAGTTGCGCCACGCCCCTGATTCGGCCTGATAGCCGAGCTGGTCATAGGCCGACGCGAGCGCGCCGCGCGCCGCGCGATTGCCCGGTTCGGCAAAGACGAGCTTGTTCAGAAGCTCCGCCGCCCAGCGATAGTCGCCCGCCGCGATCGCGGCGCGCCCCGCCGCCAGCAGCTTGTCGGCGCCGCCCGCAAGCGCGACATATTTGGGCGCCGATTCTTCGGGGGGCAACGGGTTGAAATGGGCGGGGTTACCGTCCCACCAGCCGAAATAGCGCTGATAGACCGCCTTCATGTCGTGGTTGAGCGTGCCATAATAGCCGCGCGTCGAAAAATCGCGGCCCTGCACCGGCGCTTCCGCCGTCGCGTCGGCCAGCTCGTGCAGCGTCGCGCCGCGGTTGGCGAGAAAGAGCGTGCGGTCGTGGACATAGCGATAGGCATCGCGCTGGTTCGCGAGCAGCGCGCGCACCTCGTCCGCGCCCCACGTCGGCCAGTGGTGCGATGCCAGCGCGACTTCGGCCGCCCCGCCCCATTTCAGCAGCATCGCGTCGATCACCTTCGACCAGTGCAGCGCATCGCGCACCTGCGCGCCGCGCAGGGTCAGGATGTTGTGCAGGTTGTGCGTGACGACTTCGGTCGTGTGCAACGCCTTGAAAGCAGGAATGTAAAAGACGAACTCCGACGGCGCCTCGGTCCCGCCCGCGTCGAGAAAGTCGAACACCAGCCCGTCGATCGTCAGCGTGCCGCCCTCGGCGCCCACCGTTTCGGTCGGCTCCATATATCCGATCGTCCCCGACGACAATCTGGGGCCCAGCCCGGTATCGACCTGTCCCCGCGGCCCCGGCGGCAGGATCGCCCCGAACATGTAAAGCGCGCGCCGCCCCATCGCCGCGCCCGCGAGCACATTTTCCGACGTCGCTTCTTGCGAAAAGCCGTGGGGGGCGATGATGCGGATCTTTTCGCGCGCGACCTGTTCGGGCGTCACGATGCCGCCGACGCCGCCGAAATGGTCGCTGTGGCTGTGGCTGAAGAGTATGGCCCTGATCGGGCGCCGCCCTTCCTTGGCCTCGATCGTGTCGGCAAATAGTTTCCATGCGGCCGCCGCGGCTTCCTCCGACAACAGCGGATCGACGACGATCCAGCCGGTCTGGCCACGGATCACCGTCATCACCGACAGGTCATAACCGCGCAGCTGCCATATCTGGCCCGGCACCACCTCGAACAACCCGTGGACGGCGTTGAGCCGCGCCTGTCGCCACAGCGAGGGGTTGACGGTATCGGGCGCCTCGCGCGCTTCCAGAAAGGCATAGGGGCGCCGGTCCCAGATGATCGCGCCGTCCTTGCCGGTAATCACGCCGCCGGCAATTTCGGCGAGCTTGCCGCGCGTGGCATTCGCTTCGTCGCGCGGGTCGGCGAGCGGCAGGCGCTTGGCAAGCGCGGCCTGCGCGGTGCGCGTCGCCTCGCTCGCGGCGTCCTGCGCGTGTGCGACGAGTGGCAGGCAGCCCGCGAGCAACAGGGGCATCAGTCGGCGCATCTGGTCCCTCCCTCTTTTGGTGCAGCTTGCGCCGCGCCGCCGCGCTTGGCAAGCAGGGGCGATGGACGATGCGCCGCCCCTGCTGATCGCGTGGCACAGCCGCACCGGCGGCAGCGAAGCGCTCGCCAGGGCCGCGGCCGAAGGGGCGGGCGGGTCCGCGCAGCGCGTCGCGGCGGCCGACGTCACCCCCGATATGCTGCTCGCGGCCGCGGGCTATCTGTTCGTTGGCCCTGAAAATCTCGCCGCGCTGTCGGGCGCGATGAAGGAGATGTTCGACCGCGCCTATTATCCGTGCCTCGGCCGGATCGAGGGCCGCCCCTATGCGACGATCATCTGCGCAGGCTCCGACGGCGCAAACGCCCAGCGCCAGCTCGACCGCATCGCGACCGGCTGGCGGCTGCGGCGCGTCGCCGACCCGGTCATCGTCAACACCGATGCGCAGACGCCCGAGGCCATTCTGGCTCCCAAGACGATTGCGCCGGAGCGCCTCGCCGAAGCCCGCGACCTCGGCGCCGCGCTCGCCGAGGGGCTGGCGGCGGGCATATTCTGATCGCGCGACAACAGCGCGGGCTTTGCCGGAATGACGAAAAGGGAAGGGACGATGACCGCTACCGCGCGCGGGCGGCCTGGTGCGCGATGTCGGTCATCAGCTTGCGAAACAGCACGGCGCCCGCGGTGCCCGATGCCTTGAGCGCGCGCTCGCAATCGAGCAGCCGGCTCATCAGGCGGGCGATGCGCACCGAATCCCAGAGGTGGAGCTGCGCCGTCACCGCCGCCTGTTCTTTCCGGAACACGCCGCTGCGCGGCGCCGACACGACCGTCGCGGGGTGCGCGCCGCCGTCGACTTCGGCGCGCAGCCGCGCGAGTTGCATCGCGCGGATCGCGAGTGCGCGGATGATGCGGATTTCGGCGATGCCGACCGCGGCCGCGGTGGCGAGCATGTCGGGCAGTTCGCGCACCTTGCCGCCCAGCGCGACGTTGATGCATTCGCTGACGTCCTCCTCGTGCGTCGCGGCGCCCAGCGCGGCGATGTCGGCGGCGGTCACCTGCCGCTGGCGGTCGGCGCCCGCGTCGAGGTAGAGCGCGATTTTCTCGATCTCGCGGCGCATCACCGCCTGGTCGCCCGACACCAGGTCGACCAGCAATTGCGCTTCGGCATTGCCAAGCCGCAGCCCCTGGTCCTGCGCCGCCGCCATCGCGATGCCGACGAGCGCGCGGCGGTCGGGCTGGTAACAGATGGCGGCGATCGCATGGTCCGATCCTTCGACCAGCTTGACCAGTTTCGATTTGGCAGTGACCGACGCGCCGGTCGCGATCACCGGGTTGATCGCGGTTTCGGCGGCGAGCAGCGCCTCGACCGCGGCGATGCTGTCGTCGCCGTTGCCGATAAGGTCGACGCGGATCAGGCGGCTCGGCGAAAACAGCGACATCGACGCCGCCTCGGCGGCGAGCCGCAACGGGTCCTGCTCCAGCTGCCCATTCGTCAGATCGAGCCGCTCGGCATCCTTGCCCGCAAGGCCGATAAGGTGGTTCGCGACCGCACCCATCGTCGCGTCGTCGGGACCGGTGAGGAGGAAAAGCCGCACCGCGGGGTCAAGGCGCGTCTGGCGTTCGAGGTCGGCGGGCCTGACGCTCTTCATTGCCCGGCGGGGGCGGGAGCGGCGGCACCCTGGCCGCCGCCACGGTTTGCATAAACGGCAAGGCGCGCGACGATCTGATCGGCGATGCCCGATGCGAGTCGTTCGAGCGCGGTCGATTCGGCGGCGATCGTCGCATATTCGCTGCCGACGACGTCGATGCCCGCGTCCTGTGTGGCGGCCGCGTCAAGCAACACTTCGCCCGTCGCGGCGTCGACAAGCTGATAGCGCGCGCGGAGCGTTCGCCGCTCGCGCGTCACCGCATCGTCGGCGCGCACGCCGAAACCGGTGATCGAATCCTCGAGCCGGACGTCGAGCCGCAGCCGCTTGCCCGCGCCCCCGTCGCCCTGCGTCGGGCGCAACCGGTCGCGCAGCGCGTTGCGGACGAGCCAGCCCTCATGCCCCGCAATCGGCGCGACATCGACGTCGGCGAGCGTTTGCGCCACGCTGCCGCCGCTGCCATTGGCGTAAAGCGGACGCAGGCCGCAGCCGCCGATGGTCAGCGAAGCGGCGACGAGGGCGGAGATGATGAGCGTGCGCATATTGTCAGCCGACCGCCTTTGGTTTCCGTTCGCCCGACACGAACGGGAAATGGAAGGGTTTGTTCCGATCCATCGTGTCAGGGAACGATATTCACCAAACGGTCGGGAACGACAATCACCTTCTTGGGCGTCGCGCCTGCCAGCAGTTCGACGATGCGCGGGCGGGCGAGCGCGGCGGCTTCGAGGGCATCCCTGTCCAATCCCTTCGCCACCGTCATCGTATCGCGCAGCTTGCCGGCCATCTGGATGGCGATCGTCACCTCGTCATCGACGAGCAGCGCCGGATCGGCGGCGGGCCATGCGGCGTCGGCGACCATCGGTGTCGGGCGCTGGCCCGGCGGCAGCGCCGCCCATGCCTCTTCGGCAAGGTGCGGCATCATCGGCGCGACCAGCAGGATCAGGATGCGGCACGCCTCGGCGCGTGTCGCCGAAGGCTTGGCCTTTTCGATCTCGTTGGCGAGCGCGTGGATTTTCGCCACGGCCTTGTTGAAGCCCAGCGCTTCGATATCGGCGGCCACCCCGGCGATCGTCTGGTGGAGCTTGCGGGCAAGGCTTTTGTCTTCCCCGCCGTCGCCAACATTCTCGGTCTCGCCGAACAGCCGCCACAGCCGCTGGACAAAGCGCCACGCGCCCTCGATCCCCGCCTCGCTCCACGGCAGGTCGCGCTCGGGCGGGCTGTCGGACAGCATGAACCAGCGGACGGCATCGGCGCCATATTGGTCGAGAATGGCGTCGGGATCGACGACATTCTTCTTCGACTTCGACATCTTGATGACGCGGCCGACCTCGACCGGGGCGCCGTCGGCGATCAGCGTCGCTCCGTCGGCGCCCCGCTCGACTTCGTCGGGCGTGAAATAGAGCGGCGGCAGTCCCTCGCCCTGCGGCCGGCTATAGGTTTCGTGCGTCACCATGCCCTGCGTGAACAGGCTCGCGAACGGCTCTTTGATGTCGATCATCCCCAGCCTGTTCAGCGCGCGCGTCCAGAAGCGTGCGTAGAGCAGGTGGAGGATCGCATGTTCGATGCCGCCGATATACTGGTCGACGGGCAGCCAGCGGCGGATGACCTCGGCGTCAAAGGGCCTGTCCGCGGGCGCCGACGCAAAGCGCAGGAAATACCAGCTTGAATCGACGAAGGTGTCGAGCGTGTCGGTCTCGCGCATCGCCTCGCCGCCGCAGCTCGGGCACGCGACATGCTTCCACGTCGGATGGCGATCCAGCGGGTTGCCGGGCACCGAAAAATCGACATCGTCGGGCAGGGTGACGGGAAGCTGGCTCCTGGGAACCGGCACCGTCCCGCACGCCGGGCAATGGATGAAGGGGATCGGCGTTCCCCAATAGCGCTGGCGCGACACGCCCCAGTCGCGCAGCCGCCACACGGTCGCGCCCTTGCCCCAGCCTTCATGCTCGGCGCGCGCGATGACCGCGGCCTTTGCCTCGTCGATGCTCATGCCGTCGAGGAAATGGCTGTTCACAAGGCGGCCGGGCCCGGTATAGGCTTCGGTGCCGCTGAAATGCTGCGCCGTCTCGTCGCCATCGGCGATCACACGATGGACCGGCAACTCATATTTGCGCGCGAAATCCAGGTCGCGCTGGTCGTGCGCGGGGCAGCCGAAAATCGCGCCGGTGCCATAATCCATCAGCACATAATTGACGACCCAGACGGGCAGGTGCCAGTCGGGGTCAAGCGGATGCTCGACCGCCAGACCGGTATCGAAGCCCAGTTTTTCGGCGGTTTCCAGCTGTTCGGCCGATGTGCCCTGACGGCGGCATTCGGCGATGAACGCCGCCAGTTCGGGCGAAGCCTTTGCCAGCCTTTCGGCAAGCGGATGATCGGGCGAGATCGCCGCGAAGCTCGCGCCATAGAGCGTGTCCGGGCGCGTCGTGAACACGTCGAAACCCGGCGCGCCGCCCGCCAGCCTGAACGAAAACTCCAGCCCTTGCGACTTGCCGATCCAGTTTTCCTGCATCAGCCGCACCTTGTCGGGCCAGCTGTCCAGGCTGCCCAGGCCTTCGAGCAGTTCGTCGGCGAAGTCGGTGATCTTCAAAAACCACTGCGACAATTTCTTCTTCTCGACGATTGCGCCCGAGCGCCAGCCGCGACCGTCGATGACCTGCTCGTTCGCGAGCACCGTCATGTCGACGGGGTCCCAGTTGACGTAGCTTTCCTTGCGATAGACGAGCCCCGCGGCATGGAGGTCGAGGAACAGCGCCTGTTCCTGCCCGTAATAATCGGCATCGCACGTCGCGAACTCGCGGCTCCAGTCGATCGCGAGGCCGAGGCGTTTCAATTGCGCGCGCATCGCGTCGATATTGGCGCGCGTCCAGCCGCCCGGATGGACGCCCTTTTCCATCGCGGCATTTTCGGCCGGCATCCCGAAGGCGTCCCAGCCCATCGGATGCAGCACATCGTGTCCCGTCATCCGCTTGAACCGCGCAAGGACGTCGCCCATCGCATAATTGCGGACATGTCCCATGTGAATGCGCCCCGACGGATAGGGGAACATTTCGAGGATATAGGCTTTCGGTTTGTCGCCGCTGTCGGTCGTGGCAAAGCTGTTCGCCGCCTCCCACGCCTTTTGCCAGCGGGCGTCGGCGGCGAGGGCGCCGAAGCGCGTTTCGCGGGTCATGTATCGGTTACCCCGTCAGTCTGTCTGGGCGAGCGCGCAGCGGCGCGCCGCAAGTTAATCCCGGATGGCCGAGCGGCGCAGGTCGCGCGCGCGGGTGAGGATGATCTCCTCAAGCTTCTGCACCGTCGCCGCCTGCACCGGCGCATCGACCCAGGTGCCGCCCTGCGACACCTGGCGCGAGGCGGCGACGCGCAGCGCGTCGGCGCGCAGATCCTGGTCCAGAATCGACACCGTGACCTTCATCCGCTCGCCGGGGTTCGACGGGTTGGCATACCAGTCGGTGATGACGACGCCGCCGGCCGAATCGGCCTGGAGCAGCGGCATGAACGACAGCGCGTCGAGCGAGGCGCGCCACAAATAGCTGTTCACGCCGATCGTCGTCACCTGGCTGGCGGCAAGATCGGCGCGCGGACGGTCGTTGTTCGCACAGGCCGCAAGGCCGAGCGCCGCAAGCCCGATCAGCACAAGCGAAGCCGCGCGGCGGCCGGGGCTGGCGGGGACGGAAAGCTGGAACATGCCGATACACCTTATCTCTTGGGCACCGGGCAGCTTTGCAAACCGCCCGTGCATACGGAATTGCCAGCGTCTCTATCGCCCTTGCCGCCGTCCGGCAAGCACGGCAATTTGCGGCGCGCCGCCGTTCAGCCTAGGGTCAGTCGACGCGCGCGGTGTGACGAATGCGCAACATTTTTTGGCGAAATGCCCTTCGGTCGCGATGATATGACCCGAATCACTGGAAATGTTACGCCAACGGGCCTATCTGACGAGTCGATCGGGGTTGGAGTCGCAGGACGATGGCGCGCACATCGCGACATTATTGGAAAGCAGGGCTTGCCGCTTTGGCGGTGGGCATGCTTGCGCTTCCGCCCGCACTTGCGGCGATGTCGAGCAGCGACCGGCTGCGCGACACCGCGCTGTCGGAAACCCTGCTCGGCCAGTTCACTCCGGCGTCGGGCGACGAGCGGCTGATCGCGCGCTACAACAGGATGTCGGCCGAACAGCGCCGCAATTTCAGTTTCACCCCCGCGCTCACCGATGACGGACGCAAGAATCGCGCCATCACCGTCGTGATCCGCGTGCGCGACGATGCGTCGAGCGCGGCGCGCACCGCGGGGCTCGCGGCGGGACGCACCACGCCGGTGGCGATCGCTCCGGTGAAATATGATCTCGGCGCGTCGGTCGGCTTTGAAAAATTCGTCACGCCGGCGCTGCCGCGCGGCACCGACCTGCGCAACCTGCCGGTCGCCAAGGCGCCCGAACAGGCCGAGAAAAAGTCGCGCTTCGCCACGCGCATGGTCAACCGCCCCAGCGACCCGAGCGGTGCGACCGACCGCGTCACCGCTCCCGGCGAAGCGTCCGCGGTCGATGTTGTCACCAGCTATCGCCTGACGAAGAATATCGATGTCACCGCAGGCGTGCGGTACAAGGCCGACGACCGCTTCCAGCCGCTGACCGATTCGCGGCGCGACAGCCAGGCGGTCTATGTCGGAACCGCCTTCCGCTTCTAGGCATCATCATTCTCCAGGGTGGCCTGCAAATGGCACGCATCCGCGCTTGCGCTGCTGACGCACATTGAGTGCGCTGCATTCCGGGTCACGGAACGCCGCCATTTTCGATTCGCCCTGACCCGAATGGCGACACCGCCCGTGCCAGGCGCCTCGCCGCCTTTTGCTCCCACGCATCGATTGCCGCCCAGCCGGCCGCGATGTCGCTCGCGCGGTTGATCTGGCGCGCGCGCGCCGCGGTCATGCCGCCGAGCGCGACCGGCTGGCCGCCTGCCAGCCGCGCGAGCCGCAGCCAGGCCGCCGATCCCAGCGCGGGGGCGCCGGGGTGCGAGCGCGTCGGATGGAGCGGCGAAACGAAGGCGGCGTGCGCTCCCGCCCGCCGCGCGCGCCGCGCCTCGTGCGCGTCATGGACGGGCAGGGAGAGGATCAGGCCGAGCGCGTGGGCCTGACGCGCCCGATGCGCGTCGCGCTGGCGCAGATGGACGCCGTCGGCCCCCCAGCGCCGCGCGATTGCCGGTGTTCCCGCCAGCAGCACGGTCAAGCCGCGCGTCCGGCCCAGGCGAACCAGCCGTCGCAGCAGCCGCCAGCGCGCACCGGACGGCAGGCGGTCGTGGCGCAGCACGATCCCGCTTCCGGGCGGCAGCCGCGCCGCGAGCGTCAGCAGGCCGGCCCGTGCCCGCTCGTCGCTGAACAGCCAGATCCCCGGAACTTTGGGCCTAAGAGGGTGGCGCGCGCGCATCGCGCTTTCTATAGGCGCGTCGCGAGCGCGCGCAACGCGCCGATGGGAATCAGACGATGAGCGACGCAGCAGGCCGGTTGGCCGAGGTGCAGGGACATATCGCCGACGCGGCGCGGCGCGCGCGGCGCGGGGCGGACGACATCTGCCTGATCGCGGTGTCAAAGACGCACGGCGCCGACGCGATCCGCCCGCTGATCGCCGCGGGCCAGCGCCATTTCGGCGAGAATCGCGTGCAGGAAGCCGCCGCGAAATGGCCGGCGCTCCGTGCCGAAACGCCCGGCGTCGTGCTTCACCTGATCGGCCAGCTGCAATCGAACAAGGCGGATGACGCCGTGGCCTTGTTCGATGCGATCCACTCGGTCGACCGTTCGTCGCTGGTGCAGGCGCTGGCCAGGGCGTGCGCGAAGGCGGGGCGGCAACCGCAGCTGTTCGTGCAGGTCAATATCGGCGGCGAGGCACAGAAAGGCGGCTGTGCGGTTGCCGACCTTCCCGCACTGCTCGGCGAGGCGAAGGAGGCGGGGCTGGCGATCGCCGGGCTGATGACCATCCCGCCTGCCGCGCAAGAACCCGCGCCCTTTTTCGCGCTGCTCGACGAACTCGCCGGGCGCCACGGCCTGCCGCTGCGTTCGATGGGGATGAGCGGCGATTACGAGACTGCGGTGATGCTGGGCGCGACGCATGTGCGCGTTGGTACGGCGCTGTTCGGCGCGCGCGGGTGATTGACGGCAGCGGCCGGTGTCGACCGGTCGCTGCCCCAAGATCCTCCTCATCGATTTGCGATGGGGGATCTCGAACGGCCGCTTCCCGCTCCAGGGCAGCGCCCCGCGCTCCGCTCAATCGAACACCGACCACCCCGCCGCATAGGCGAAATGTTCGAGCGCCGCGGCGCCCGCTAGCGAGGTTCCCGCCTCGTTCAGCCCCGGCGACCAGACCGCGATCGACCCCTGCCCCGGCGCGATGCACAGGATGCCGCCGCCGACGCCGCTCTTGCCGGGCAGGCCGACGCGAAAGGCGAACTCGCCCGAATTGTCATAATGGCCGCACAGCATCATGATCGCGTTGATGCGCCGCGCGCGGTGCGCGTCGATCAGCTGTTCGCCGGTCAGCGGGTCGCGTCCTTCCATCGCCAGAAACAGCCCGGCGCGGGCGAGCTGGCGGCACGACATGGCGATCGCGCATTGCCGGAAATAGACGCCGACGACGGTTTCGACCGGATGCCGAAGGTTGCCGAACGCATCCATGAAATGCGCCAGGCTGCGGTTGCGCGCGCCGGTTTCCGATTCGGACAAGGCGACATCGAAGTCGATCGCAACGCTGTCATCGCCCGCGCGCGCGCGCATGAAATCGACGATCTCGTCGGCGACCGTATCGCCGTCGCGCCCGTCGATCAGCCGGTCGGTCGTCGCGATCGCCCCCGCGTTGATCAACGGATTGCGCGGGATGCCCGCCTCGCTTTCCAGCTGGACGATCGAATTGAAGGCGCTGCCCGACGGTTCGCGCCCGACGCTGTCCCACAAGCCGCCGCCGACCCGGCGCAGCGCGAGCGCGAGGGTGAACACCTTCGACACCGACTGAATCGAAAAAGGCTCGTCGGCGTCGCCCGATATATGGACGGTGCCGTCGGGCAGCGCGAGCGCAAAGCCGAGCTTCGCCGGATCGACCCTGGCCAGCGCGGGGATATAGTCGGCGACGCGGCCTTTGCCGAGCTGCGCGGCGGCGAGCGTCATCGCTTCGTCAATATAGGGTTGAAGATCGATCATGCGCGGTGCCTAGCATAGTTGCCCACGCGATGCGCCTGTGACACGACAGCCCCATGGCCCTCCCCGCCCCCTTCGCCGACTGGTTCGCCGCGCGCGGGTGGCGGCTCAGACGGCATCAGGCCGATATGCTTGGCGCGGCTGCGCGCGGCGAGCATGCGCTCCTCGTCGCGGCGACCGGCGCGGGCAAGACGCTTGCGGGTTTCCTCCCCAGTCTCGTCGATCTCGCCGCGCATCCGTCGGACCGGCTGCACACCCTCTATGTATCGCCGCTCAAGGCCCTGGCTGCCGACGTCGAGCGCAATCTGCTGGGGCCGATCGCCGACATGGCGCTTGCCATCAGCGTCGAAAGTCGCAGCGGCGATACCTCGTCCGACAAAAAGGCGCGCCAGCGCAGTCGGCCGCCCAACATACTCCTGACGACCCCCGAATCGCTGTCGCTGCTGTTGTCATATCCCGACAGTTTCACGATGTTCGCCGATTTGAAGACGGTGGTGATCGACGAGGTTCACGCCTTCGCGCCGGGCAAGCGCGGCGATTTGCTCAGCCTGGCGCTGGCCCGGCTTCAGCATATCGCCCCCGGCCTTCGCCGCGTCGGCCTGTCGGCGACGATCGCCGACCCCGATCAGTATCGCGCGTGGCTCGCGCCCGATGCCGACGCGGACAAGGTCGCGCTCATCGCGAGCGAGGCGGGCGCCGATCCCGATATTTCCATCCTGCTGCCCGAAGGTGCGGTGCCCTGGGCGGGCCATTCGGGGCGCTGGGCGGTGCATCAGGTGATGGCAGAGGTGGCGCGCAACCGCACGACGATCATCTTCTGCAACACGCGCGGCCTTGCCGAGCTGATCTTTCAGGAGCTGTGGAAGGTCAACGACCTCGGCCTGCCGATCGCGATCCACCACGGCAGCCTCGACATCGAGGCGCGCCAGCGCGCCGAGGCGGCAATGGCCGAGGGGCGGCTGCGCGCGCTTGTCGCGACTTCCAGCCTCGACCTCGGGCTCGACTGGGGCGACGTTGATTGCGTGATCCAGATGGGCGCGCCCAAGGGCTCGTCGCGGCTGCTCCAGCGTATCGGCCGCGCCAACCACCGCCTTGACGAGCCGAGCCGCGCGCTGATCGTGCCGGGCAACCGCTTTGAATATCTTGAGGCGCGCGCGGCGCTCGATGCCGTGGCGGCCGGCGAGCGCGACGCCGACCGCTTCCGCCCTGGCGCGCTCGACGTGCTGGCGCAGCATGTGATGGCGCTCGCTTGCGCCGCGTCGTTTCGCGAGCAGGCGCTGCTTGCCGAGATCCGCAGCGCCGCGCCCTACCAGTGGATCGATGCCGAGGTTTTTTCCCGCCTGCTCGGCTTTGTGCGCGACGGTGGCTATGCGCTCAAAAGCTATGATCGCTTTCGCCGTCTTGCGCCTGACGGGCAGGGCGGGTGGCGCATCGCGCACCCGCGACTGGCGGCGCAGCACCGGCTTAACGCGGGCATCATCGTCGACGCGCCGACGCTCGACGTGCGTTTCAGGAACGGCCGCCGCCTCGGCCGCGTCGAGGAATATTTTGCGAGCACGCTCGTTCCCGGCGACACATTTGCGTTCGCGGGACTGAGCCTTGAGGTTGACGCGATCCGCGACACCGACCTGATCGTCCGCGCGACGACGCGGCCCGCGCGCATTCCTTCCTATATGGGTGCGCGCATGGCGCTTTCGACGCGCCTCGCCGACCGGGTGCGCGGCTTCCTTGCCGATCCGGCGAGCTGGTCGCGCTTTCCCGATGACGTGCGCTTCTGGCTGGAAATGCAGCAATCGCGCTCGGTTCTGCCGCGCGCGGGCGAACTGCTTGTCGAGAGCTTTCCGCACGAAGGGCTGCACTATCTTGTCACCTATCCCTTCGAAGGGTGGAATGCGCACCAGTCGCTGGGCATGCTCATCACCAAGCGGATGGACCGCGCGGGGATGCAGCCGATGGGCTTTGTCGCCTCCGACTATGCGCTCGCGATCTGGTCGCTGCGGCCGGTGACGCGCCCCGAAACACTGTTCGACGCCGAAATCCTGTCGGACGAGTTCGTCGAATGGGTCGAAAATTCGCATCTGTTGAAGCGCGCCTTCCGCGAGGTCGCGGTGATCGGCGGACTGATCGAGCGCCAGCATCCCGGCAAGCGCAAGACGGGCAAGCAGGTCACCTTTTCGACCGACCTTATCTTCGACGTGCTCCGAAAATATGAACCCGACCATCTCCTGCTCGAAGCGGCGTGGGCCGACGCGCGCGAGCGGCTCACCGATGTCGCGCGGCTGGGCGATCTGCTCGACCGCGCGGCGGGAACGATGCGGCATGTCGGGCTCGATCGCATCAGCCCGCTCGCCATTCCCGTGCTCGTGCTGATCGGGCGCGAAAGCGTCGCTGCGTCCGACCTCGACGATGCGCTGCTCGGCGAACTTGCCGACTCGCTGGCCGAAACGGCGATGCGTGCGGATTGACGCGCCGGAAACGCCGGGCGTTTCGCTTGCCGACAACCGCGATGAGGCGTAGGCTGCGACAAAATATGGAAAGAGGATGCCAGCGATGACCCGTTCCGTCCGACGGCCTGTGCTTGCCGCGCTGCTCGCCGCGGCCGCGCCGCTGCTGCTTGGCGCAACGCCTTCTCCCGCGACGCCGCCTTCTCCCGCCGCGACGCCCGGCCCGGCAGGCGAAACCGGCACGCCGCCGGTCGGGGTCGTGCCGTTCATCGAACCCTTCGACCTCGACGCAACGCGGCGCATGGCGGTTCAGGTCATGATCGACGGCAAGGGCCCCTTTTCCTTTCTCGTCGACACCGGCGCCGAACGCACGGTGATCGCGCGCGAACTCGCCGACCGGCTGGGGCTTGTCGAGGGCGAAAAGTTGCGGATGGCGACGATCGGCGGATCGGCGACGGTGCCGAGCTATCATGTCGCGGCGCTCCAGATGACCAAGCTGCACCTGGCCAAGGTCAACGCCCCGGCGTTTCACGGCCGCCATATCGGCGCGGCGGGGCTGATCGGCGTCGACATGCTCGAGGATCGACGCGTGCTCATCGATTTCCGCGACGAGACGATGGAGATATTGGAAACGCGCAAGCGCGCGCGGCCCGTGATCCGCGACGATGATGCCATCGTCGTCACCGCGCGCAATTCGGCGGGGCGGCTGATCCTTTCCGACGCACGGCTGAACGGCCGGCGCATCGACGTCATCGTCGACACCGGCGCCCAAACCAGCGTCGGCAACCTCGCTTTGAAAGGGTTGGTGGCCGAAAAGCGCGCGAACCGGCTGCCTTTCCTGCCGACGACCCTGGCCGCGGTGACAGGAGAGGACGTGCAGGCGACGCGCACCGCGATCAAGCGCATCGTCATCAACGGCATGGACATCAACGATCTTCCGGTCAGCTTCGCCGACAGCCAGGCGTTCCGTGCGCTTGGGCTTGACGAACGCCCGGCATTGCTGCTCGGCATGGACAGCCTGTCGCTGTTCGACCGGATCGAGATCGACTTTCCGAACAAGCGCGTCGTCTTCGACCTGCCCGAAGGCGCGCACCGCAATGCGGGGCAGCGCTTCGCGGCAAATGGCGGCGCGTTCGGGGGCTAGTCGCTTGCCGCCGCGCCGGGGCATTGCCATAGGGGGCGAATGGTTCCGGCCGCGCCTTTCGACTTTGCGGGCCAGCACTTTCAGATGCTGGCCGAAAACGCCTTGTTCTGGCCGCGCCACGGCGCGCTGATCGTCGCCGACCTGCACCTGGAAAAGGCAAGCTGGTATGCGGCGCGCGGCCAGCCGCTGCCGCCCTATGACAGCCACGACACGCTCGACCGGCTCGCCACGCTTGCCGCGCGCACCGGTGCGCGCGCGATCTGGTGCCTCGGCGACAGTTTCCACGACCGCGACGCCGCCGCGCGCATTGTCCCCGCCGTTGCCGACCGGCTTGCCCGACAGGCGCGGTCGGCGGCGCTCGTCTGGATCGCGGGCAATCACGACGGGCTGAGCGCCGGTGCGTGGGGCGGCACGGTCGCCGACGAACTGCTGGTCGACGGCATCGCCTTTCGCCACCAGGCCGAACGGGGCGAGGTGCGGCCCGAAATATCGGGGCATTTCCATCCCAAATTGTGCAGCCATATCCGTGGCCGACGTGTAGCGCGCGCCTGTTTCGTCGGCGACGCGCGGCGGCTGATCCTTCCCGCCTTTGGCAGTTTCGCGGGTGGATTGGCGGCGGATGACCCGGCCATCGCCGCCAGTTTCGACGGCTCCTATCGGGCGATGCTCGTGGCAGGCGGGCGACGGCTCGATTTCCCCTGTCCCGGCCGTGCGGCGGGTGACGCTACGGCACGCCCGGCTGCCGCTGCGTCTTAGACATTCAGGCCGGTTCCGGCCTGTGGCCAAAAAGCATCACACCGGCAAAAACGACGCAAATGCTGGCGTTTCGCTGGAATGGCGGCGCGATTGGGTTATGTTCCCGCCGCAACGAAAATAATGAAATGTTGAGAGGAGTGCCCGAAATGAAATCATCTTCCCTTCATGCTGCCCGTCTGCTGCGCACGACGGCGATGGGCGTGTCGATCGCCATCGCGAGTGTCGCGGCGCCCGCGCTGGCGCAGGACAGCGGCGCCGATGCGGCTGCCGACGCTGCGACCGAAGACAGCGGCGACGCGCCGATCGTCGTCACCGCACAGGGTCGTTCGCAGCTTCTGTCCGACGTGCCCGTCGCCATCTCGGCGGTCAGCGCCGAAACGCTCCAGAACAGCGGCGCGAACGACATTCGTCAGCTCAACCAAGTGGCGCCGTCGCTGCTGGTTTCGTCGACCGGCTCGGAAGCCAATGGTTCGGCGCGTATCCGCGGCATCGGCACGGTCGGCGATAACCCCGGCCTCGAAAGCTCGGTTCCGGTCTTTATCGACGGCGTCTATCGCTCGCGTTCGGGTATCGGGCTCAACGAACTGGGCGAGATCGACCGCGTCGAGGTGCAACGCGGCCCGCAGGGCACGCTCGGCGGCCGCAACTCGTCGGCGGGCCTCATCAGCATCTATTCGAAAAAGCCCGATTTCCAGTTCGGCGCCTCGGGTGAAATCACCTATGGCAATTATGATTACTGGCGCCTTGGCGGCAGCGTCACCGGACCGATCAGCGACACGCTCGCCGCGCGCATCGACGGTATCTGGGTGAAGCGCGACGGCTTTTATCGCGATGCGGCAAACGACACCGACGTCAACGATCGCGACCGCTATTTCTTGCGCGGCCAATTGCTGTTCGAGCCGACCGACGCGCTGTCGGTGCGGCTGATCGCCGATTATACCTTCCGTGACGAAAAATGCTGCGCGGCCATCTATGTCGACAACAGCGTCAATCCGTTCATCGGCAACCTGAACAATCCATCGACGCCGCTGGCGCCGTTGCAGCCGACCGGCAACAACATCATCAACGTGCTGCGCGACCTCGGCCAGCCGCTCAGCGCCTTCAGCCAGGGATACAGCCGCGACATTTCGGTAAGCCCCGGCCGCAGCTATGCCGGCGAGACCAAGGACTACGGCTTTTCGGGCCAGATCGACTATGATTTCGGCGGCGCGACGCTCACCTCGATCACCGCCTACCGCGAATATCGGTCGAGCGAGGCGTCGGACACCGACTATGGCACGGTCGATATCCTCTATCGCGCGCCCGACGACGACGCCTATCGCCAGTTCCACACCTTCACGCAGGAACTGCGGCTCAACGGCGAAGCGTTCGACGGCAAGCTCGACTGGCTCGTCGGCGGCTTTTTCGCCAATGAAAAGCTGACGGTGCGCGACAATCTGCGTTTCGGCAGCCAATATGGCCGCTTCGCCAGTTGCCGCATCATTTCGGGGGGCGGGCTGGCCGGTCTCTATTCGCCGACGTCGCCGCTCTGCGTCGTTCCCGGCGTCGGTCCCGCGACCATCGCCGCCGCCAGCGGCGCATCGGGGCCGGACATCGTCGCGGCTTTCACCGCCCTCGACGGCCTCAACGACCGTGGCACAATCAACGACCGCTATCGGCAGAATGGTACGAACTGGGCGCTGTTCACGCACAATATCGTCCACATCACCGACCAGCTCGATTTCACCTTCGGCTTGCGTTACACGCACGACAAGAAGAAGTTCTCGGCGGCCTTCACCAACGACAACACGGCCTGTACGACGATCCAGGGCCTTGTGCTCGACGATCTGGCGAGCCCCAACGCCACCGCGCGCGCGCTTGCGGGCGCGCTGATCGGACTCGGCTGCCAGGGCAATTCGACCGCCGAACTCAACGGCGTCTCGATCCGCGACAGCCGCAGCGAGGACGAATGGACCGGCACCGGCATCCTGTCGTACAAGCCGATGGACGACCTTCTGCTCTATGCCAGCTATTCGCGCGGCTACAAGGCGGGCGGCTTCAACCTCGACCGCTCGGCGCTCAAGTCGCCGATCCTGCCGTTCGGCGGGCAGGCCGGGGCGCAGGCGCTCGTCGGTAACCTCCAGTTCGATCCCGAACTGGTCGATGCCTATGAAATCGGCGCCAAATATTCGACCGGCCCGTTCAGCCTCAGCCTTTCCGCCTTCCGGTCCGATTTCAGCAACTTCCAGCTGAACACCTTCAACGGCAGCGTGTTCATCGTGCAGACGATCAACGGCTGTTCGGCGGACCTTGGCGGGGCGGACCGCGACACCAGCAACACCACCGGCGCGTGCAATCCGGACGACGTCAGCTGGGGCGTGCGCGCGCAGGGCTTCGAGCTCGAAGCCTCGCTCGTCCCCGCGCGCAACTTCCGCATGAACGCGGGCCTCACCTATTCGCGGACCAAGTTCCGCGGCAATCTGGTGGGCAACAAGGACGGTGACCCGCTCGACGCCGCGCTGCGCAAGCTGCCCGGCGACAATCTGTCGAACGCGCCGGAACTGGTCGCGACCGGCAGCATCAGCTGGACCCCCGATATCGGCAGCAGCGGCCTTACCGGCCTCGTCTATATCGATGGCCGCATGACCAGCGATTACAATACCGGATCGGACCTGTTCCCGCAAAAGGAACAGGACGGCTATGCGCTGTTCAACGCGCGCCTCGGCGTGCGCGGCCCCGACGAAAAATGGGCGGTCGAACTGTGGGCGCAGAATATCTTCAACAAGCAATATGCGCAGGTCGCGTTCAACTCGCCGTTCCAGGCGGGCACGACGTCGGCGCCCTTCACCGATCCGCAATATCCGGGCGGGCGCCAGATCTTCTCGCAGTTCCTCGCCGAACCGCGGACCTATGGCGTGACGCTGCGCGGCAAATTCTGAACCGCGCTGATAACGTGAAAAAGGGGGGCGGGGCCGATGGTCCCGCCCCTTTTTCGTGCCGGGCAAAGTCAAGCTGTCACCTTTGACAGCTGTGGCACAAAAGTCGCGCGTTGCGGGAAATGACGTTACGGCAGCTTGCCGATGCTGGCGACCTCGCCCGGCGCCATGATAGCCTCCGCGCCAAACAATAGGGAAGAGAGGAGGGCCTGATCATGACGCTTCATTCCTATCGCGCGGCTTGGATGCTGCGCACCGGCGCCGCCGCATTGCCGCTCGCCGCCATGCTCGCCGCTACGCCGGCGATGGCGCAGGAGGGCGGCGGCGCCGAAGCCGACGACAGCACGATCATCGTCACCGCGACGCGGCGCAGCGAAGCGCTGTCCGACGTGCCCATCGCGGTGTCGGCGGTCACGGGCGACACGCTTGAAAAATCGGGCGCGACCGACGTGCGCGCGCTGGGCCAGGTCGCGCCGTCGCTGCTCGTGTCGGGGGCCACAAGCGAGGTCAATTTCACCGCACGCATCCGCGGCATCGGCACCGTCGGCGAAAATCCGGGTCTCGAATCCTCGGTCGGGCTGTTCATCGACGGCGTCTATCGCAGCCGCACCGGCGTCGGCCTTTCCGAACTCGGCGATGTCGAGCGCGTCGAGGTGCTGCGCGGGCCGCAGGGCACCTTGTTCGGCCGCAACTCGACCGCGGGGCTGATCAACATCGTCACCAAGGGCCCCGACCTTTCGGGCTTCGGCGCGAAGGGGTCGGTTTCCTATGGCAATTATGATTATTGGCGCGTCGACGGGATGGTCAACGCCCCGCTCGGCGAAAAGGCGGCGGTGCGCATCGACGGCGTGTGGCAGCGGCGCGACGGCTTTATCGACAATGTCACGCCGGGTGAGGACGACATCAACGATCGCGACCGCTGGCTCGCCAAGGCGCAGCTGCTGCTCGAACCTGCCGAAAATGTCACGCTGCGCCTGATCGCCGATTATTCGGAGCGCGACGAAAATTGTTGCGGCGGCGTGCTGCTGAACCCGGTGCGCAGCCTGACGCGCGGCCCCGACGGCTTTCCGGTGGCGTCGCCGAACACGCTGTTGCCGCTGCTTCAGCAGCTTGGCGCCAATCACCAGGTTCCGCCTGCCGGAACAAGTTTCATTCGCCAACAGGCAACGACGCCCGGTGTTTCCTATCGTTCGGACACAAAGGACTGGGGCGTGTCGGGTGAGATCAACTGGGACTTCGGCGGCGCGACGCTCACTTCGATCACCGCCTATCGCGATTACCGGAACGCACAGGGGCAGGACGCCGATTTCAGCGCGCTCGACATATTGCGGCGCACCGACCTCGACCGCCGGTTCCGCCTGTTCACGCAGGAACTGCGCCTGCAGGGCGAGGCGCTGGACGGACGGCTCGACTGGCTTGTCGGTGGCTATTTCGCCAATGAGAAGCTCGATGTCGACGACGACATCGTCTATGGCGCCGATTATCAGCGCTATGCCAATTGCCTCGCCGCGGCGGCGCTTGCACCGACCCTCCTCAACCCGGCCTCGCCGACCTGTTCCAACCTGCCCGCGGCAAGCTTCCCCGGCTTTCAGGGTATCGCCGCGCTGCTTGGCGCCGCGCCGCTGAACGGTACGGGCAATAATGGCTCGACCTTTGCGCAGCGCAGCACCAACTATGCGCTGTTCACGCACAACAGCTTCGACATTGTCGAGGATGCGCTGACGCTCACCATCGGTGCGCGCTACACGCACGAGAAAAAGACGCTCGCGGGTGACGCCAATTTCACCAACACATTATGTCCCGCGATCGTCAATTCGTCGCTTCAGGCGCTGGCGAGCCTCGCCTGCGTCATCAACGGCACCGCGCCCGATATCATGCGCGGCGCCGAAGGCACGAAGTTCAGCGAGGGGCAGTGGACGGGCACCGCGGTGCTCAGCTGGAAACCCGCGCCCGAATGGCTGGTCTATGGATCGGCGTCAAAGGGATACAAGGCGGGCGGGTTCAACCTCGACTATTCGGCGCTCGACCGGCCGTGCAGCACCACCGCGGGTTCGGCGGCGCAGAATGCCGCCTGCGCCGCGCTGCTCGCGCGCCCGGCGAACACGCCCGGCAACGCCCGGCCCGAGGCGAGCGACCTGCAATTTGCGAGCGAAAAGGTCGACGCCTACGAGCTGGGGGTCAAATGGGACGGCCCCGGCATCGACGTCAATCTGGCGGCCTTTTACCAGGAATATAGCAATTACCAGCTCAACACCTTCAACGGCGTCAATTTCGAGGTCACGAATATTCAGGCGTGCAAGGACGACCTTGGGACCGGGCCGATCGACAACAGCGCCGCGACCGGCGCCTGCGCATCCGACCGGCTGAAACCCGGCGTCGTTTCAAAGGGGCTTGAGATCGAGGCCTTCCTGCGCCCCGCGCGCTATCTGTCGGTCAATATGGGCCTCACCTATGTCGATACCCTCTATCGCCGCAACCTTGTCGGAACGGGCGGCCGGCCGCTGTCGCCGGTGCTGTTCCAGCTGCCGGGGCGCGGCGTGTCGAACGCGGCCAACTATGTCGCGACCGCGGGGATCAGCTGGACGCCGCCGATCGGATCGTCGGGGATGAGCGCGCTCGTCTATCTCGACACGCGCCTGCAAAGCGACACCAACACCGGCTCTGACCTCGACGTCGAAAAGATCCAGGACGGCTTTGCGGTCTTCAACGGCCGGATCGGCCTTTACGGCCGTGATCGCCGCTGGGGCATCGAGCTGTGGGGGCAGAATCTCTTCAACAAGCGATATTATCAGATCGGCGCCGACATGCCGCTTCAGGGATCGGGGTCGTTCCGCACCGTCGCCGCCCCCGCCTCGCTCGGCTTTCCGGCGACCGCGAACCAGCTTTTCGTCGGTTTCCCCGGCGAACCGCGCACCTATGGCGTGACCTTGCGCGGCCAGTTCTGACCACCGCCCGCCCTTCTCGCGCACGGGGAGGGCCAAGGGGGGCCTGCCGCGGCCGGGCACTGTCGCGGCAGGCTCTTTTTTCGTCCCCTGGCCGGTCGCGCAAAATCTTGGGTCCATCGCCCGCTAAGCAATTGCATATCGCGGCGGGAAGGCTTAACCGGCGGCGCATCGACCGTTTAGAGTCAGGACAGGGCTGATATGGCTGGCAATGAACCGGGTGCGCGGCCGCGCTCCCCCCACCTGCAAGTGTATAAATGGACCCCCGCGATGGCGGTCTCCATTTTCCACCGCATCAGCGGCGACGGGCTGGCGATCGTCGGCGCCTGCCTGTTTCTCTGGTGGCTTGGCGCGCTCGCCGCGGGGCCCGATGCCTATGCGGCCTTCATCGCCTGCGTGTGGCACGATCCCGATGCGGGGGCTTTTCATCGGGTGACCAATATCCTCGGCAAGATTGTGCTGATCGGGCTCACCTGGGCTTTCTTCCAGCATCTCTTCTCGGGGCTTCGTCACTTCGTGCTCGATGCGGGCGCGGGGTATGAGCTCAAGACGAACAGGCTCTGGTCGACGCTCGTTTTCGTGGGCGCGCTGACCGCGACTGCCGCCACCTGGCTTTACATCCTGCAGGGGACGTTCAATGGGTAATGGAACGCGCCTCGGCCGCGTGCGCGGGCTCGGCTCGTCGCACCATGGATCGCATCACTGGCTGCAACAGCGGCTGACTGCGCTCGGCAACATCCTGCTCGTCGGCTTTCTCTTCGTTTCCTTCCTGCGCCTGCCGATGACCGATCATGGCGCGGTGCTGCGCTGGGCGTCGAACCCGTCGGTTGCGCTTGCGCTCATCCTGATGCTGGTCAGCGTTTTCTGGCACCTGCGGCTGGGGCTTCAGGTGATGATCGAGGATTATGTCCATGGCGAAGCGACGCGACTGTTCGCGCTCGTGATCCTCAATTTCTATGCGATCGGCGGCGCCGCCTACGGCATTTTCGCGATCGTGCGCATTGCGCTGGCGCCCGCGGCGCTCGGCCCCGGGGGCATGTAAGATGACCGAAGCCTACAAGATCATCGACCATATCTACGACACCGTCGTCGTCGGCGCCGGCGGATCGGGCCTGCGCGCGACGATGGGCAGCGCGGAGGCGGGGCTGAAAACCGCCTGCATCACCAAGGTGTTCCCCACGCGCAGCCACACCGTCGCGGCGCAGGGCGGCATCGCCGCCAGCCTCGGCAACAATTCGCCCGACCATTGGCAATGGCATATGTATGACACGGTCAAGGGTTCCGACTGGCTCGGCGACCAGGACGCGATCGAATATATGGTGCGCGAGGCGCCCGCCGCGGTCTACGAACTCGAACATGCCGGCGTGCCGTTCAGCCGCAACGCCGACGGCACCATCTACCAGCGCCCGTTCGGCGGCCATATGCAGAATATGGGCGAAGGCCCGCCGGTGCAGCGCACCTGCGCCGCGGCCGACCGCACCGGCCACGCGATGCTCCACGCGCTCTATCAGCAGTCGCTGAAATATGACGCCGACTTCTTCATCGAATATTTCGCGCTCGACCTGATCATGGAAGACGGCCCTGACGGCAAGCTGTGCCGCGGCGTCATCGCGCTGTGCATGGAGGATGGCAGCATCCACCGCTTCCGGTCGCAGGCCGTCGTGCTCGCGACGGGCGGCTATGGCCGCTGCTATTTCACCGCGACTTCGGCGCACACCTGCACCGGCGATGGCGGCGGCATGGTGCTGCGCGCGGGCCTGCCCCTGCAGGACATGGAGTTTGTCCAGTTCCACCCGACCGGCATTTACGGCGCGGGCGTGCTGATTACCGAAGGCGCGCGCGGCGAGGGCGGTTACCTCACCAACAGCGAAGGCGAGCGCTTCATGGAACGCTATGCCCCCTCGGCCAAGGATCTGGCGTCGCGCGACGTCGTGTCGCGGTCGATGGCACTCGAAATCCGCGAAGGCCGCGGCGTCGGGCCGCACGCCGACCATATCTATCTGCACCTCGACCATATCGACCCCGCGGTGCTCGCCGAGCGCCTTCCCGGCATCACCGAAAGCGGCAAGATTTTCGCCGGCGTCGATCTCACCCGCCAGCCGCTCCCCGTCGTGCCGACGGTCCATTACAATATGGGCGGCATCCCCTGTAACTATCATGGCGAAGTCGTCACGCTCGGCAAGGACGGTCCCGACACCGTCGTCCCCGGCCTGTTCGCGGTTGGCGAGGCGGCGTGCGTGTCGGTTCACGGTGCGAACCGCCTCGGCTCGAACAGCCTGATCGACCTCGTCGTCTTTGGCCGCGCGACCGGGCATCGCCTCAAGGAACTGCTCACCCCCGGCGCCGCGCAGCAGCCGCTGCCGAAGGACAGCGCCGACCTCGCGCTCGCGCGGCTCGACCATTTCCGCCATGCCAATGGCGGCTCGCCGACCGCCGCGGTGCGCACCGAAATGCAGCGCGCCATGTCGGCGCACGCGGCGGTGTTCCGCACCGACGAACTGATGGCCGAAGGCAAGGAAAAGCTCGCGAAAACCTATGCGCGGATGCAGGATATCCATGTCAGCGACCGCAGCCTCATCTGGAACACCGATCTGGTCGAAACGCTGGAGCTCGACAATCTGATCGCGCAGGCGACGGTGACGATGCACTCGGCGTTCAACCGCAAGGAAAGCCGCGGCGCCCACGCACACGAGGACTTCCCGAACCGCGACGACGCCAACTGGATGAAGCACACGGTTGCCTGGTTCGACGGCTGGGGCGGCAAGGGCGGCGGCGTTCGCCTCGATTACCGCCCGGTCCACGAATATACGCTCACCGACGACGCCGAATATATCAAGCCGAAGGCGCGGGTGTATTGAGCAGGCGCGAGAAGCGACGGGTCGTTCGCCGGACAGGCGGCAGCCCATCGCCGATCGCGATCCGAAGCTCGCGATGACTTTTGGCAATGGTCGCAGCAGGGAAAGAGGAGGCCGCGCCGCCATTCATTTGATGGCCTTCGCGTCCAATCGGTGAATTGCCGCGTCGCGTCCCGCCGCTCAGTCAGCAGGCGGATCGCATCGACCCGCTTGTCGTCGCGAGTTCTTCGGATTCGGCCTTGCGGCGGGCAAATTCGATAAAGGGTTCGCCCAGAGCGACCGCAGTATCCTTTGCTGCGATGACGCCATGTTACCAGATCAGGTAACATGGTTGAGCGCGGTCCTAATCGCCGAACAGGCTGCGCACCGGATTGATGTCGGAAAAGGGCACATCGACATCCTGCCCCATGATCCACAGCTTCTGGCACGCGATCGCAAAGAATATCAGCGCGATCGTCCAGACGATGAAGGTCTTGCGCGCGATCCAGCGCCGTTCGGCCTCTTCGGCGGCAGCGCGCGCCTTATGATCGATGCCCAGTTCGCCCTCGAACTCCGCGACCAGCTGCGCGCGGCGGGTGCGCGAGATGTTCGCGATGCTCGCATCGCCTTCGGCGCGGTTCGGGCGGCGTTTCGCCATGATCCACCTTGATCCAGCCACTTCTGCTACCGATCATAACGCCGAGCCACTGCCAAAGCGTTAACCGTCGATCCGCATTGCCGCGCCGCGCGCGCCGGGGGGCACGCGCACCTCGATCCGCCCGCCGGTGGCCAGCGCGCGCAGCGCCGCCGTCAGCGCGGGGTCGGGATGGTGCTTCAGATGGTGATCACCAGCTTGCCGACCGCGCTGCGATCGCCGAGCCTCGCGATCGCCTTGCCTCCGTCTTCAAGGGCATAGCTGCCGGTGACACGCGGCCTGATCTTGCCTTGTTCCCACAGCTGGAACAGCCGCGCGATATTGGCGCGGTTGCGCGCGGGTTCGCGCGCAACGAACGCGCCCCAGAATACGCCCGCGACGTCGCAGCTCTTGAGCAGCGTCAAATTGAGCGGCAGGCGCGGGATGCCGGCGGGGAAACCGACGACCAGATAGCGGCCTTCCCATGCGATCGAGCGCAGCGCGGGTTCGGCATAATCGCCGCCGACGGCGTCATAGATGAGGTTCGCGCCGCCCGGCCCGACGGCTTCCTTGAATCGATTCGCCAGCGCTTTCGACTGGTCCTTGTCGAACGGCTGGCGACCATAGATCACGACCTCGTCGGCACCCGCGTCGCGCGCGACCTGCGCCTTTTCCTCGCTCGACACGCCCGCGACGACGCGCGCGCCGAACGCCTTGCCCAGCTCGACGGCGGCGATGCCGACCCCGCCCGACGCGCCGAGCACGAGCAGCGTGTCGCCTTCCTCGATATGACCGCGATCGACGAGCGCGTGGATGCTGGTGCCATAGGTCATCAGCAAGGAGGCGCCTTCGGCGAAATCGTGGGTGGCGGGCAGGTGATAGACATTATGCACCGACACCGCGACCGCCTCGGCCATGCCGCCGTTGCCGCACCCCGCGATCACCCGGTCGCCGACCTTGAACTCGGTGACGCCCTCGCCCACTTCGGCGACCAGCCCGGCAACCTCGCCGCCCGGCGCGAAGGGGCGTTCCGGCTTGAACTGATATTTATCCTCGATGATGAGCGTGTCGGGAAAGTTGACCGCGCAGGCCTTTACGTCGATCACGATCTGCCCCTTGCCCGCATTCGGTCGTGGCAGCTCGCCAAGGACCAGCGTTTCGGGGCCGCCGGTTGCGGTCGACAAGAGCGCCTTCATCATCTTCTCCTTTTCATCTTCGTCTTCGTGGCGGCACCGGCCCGCTCCCCCCACGGCTGCAAACCGCAAAAGGTCGGGTGGGAAAGCGGACCGGTGCCGTTAGCTCATAAGCGCGGCCGGGCGCATCCAGGGACGCGCGGCATCAAGCCGCTGTTCATAGGCGGCGATTGCGGCCTCGCTCTTTTCGGTCAGCGAAATCTCGTCGAGTCCTTCCATCAGGCACATCTTGCGGAACGGGTCGATCTCGAAGGTGAAGCGATCCTGAAACGGCGTCGTCACCGTCTGATGTTCAAGATCGACGCGAACCGGATCGGTGGTCGCCACCTCCATCAGCCGGTCGATCGCCGCCTGTGGCAGCACGACCGGCAAAATGCCGTTCTTCACCGCATTGCCCGAAAAAATGTCCGAATAACTTGGCGCGATCACGACGCGGATGCCAAGGTCGCCGAGCGCCCAGGCGGCATGTTCGCGGCTCGACCCGCACCCGAAATTATCGCCCGCGATCAGGATCGGCGCTTGCCTGTATTCGGGTCGGTCGAACAGATTGTCGGGGTCGGCGCGCAGGCTTTCGAACGCGCCGCGTCCCATGCCCTCGCGCGTCGTGGTCTTCAGCCAGTGCGCGGGGATGATGACGTCGGTGTCGATATTTTTGAGGCCCAGCGGAATGGCGCGGCCCTCGACCTGATGGAGCGGGGTCATGTCATTCGGCCGCCTTGGGAAAGGCGGGCAGCTTGGCGACGTCGCGCGGCTCGTGCTGAATGATCACCGTAGCGCCCAGATTGTTCGCCAGCGCCTTGAAACGGTCGAACGAGGCGAGCGTCTGGGCGCGGTCGGTGTTGAACTCCGGCACGCCGTTGCCGTCGTAATTTTCCTGAAAATACGCCTGGTCGCCGCTGAGCAGCACCGAACCCATGTTCGCGAGCCGCACCAGCAGCACATGGTGTCCCGGCGTATGCCCCGGCATGTCGAGCATCACGACGCGGCCGTCGCCGAAGATATCCTTGTCACGAGCCACCGGCTCGACCGTTCCGCCACCGCTGATCCAGCGCGCAAAGGGTTTCGGGTCCAGAAAGGCCGGCGGTTCGCTCTGTGTCAGCAGATCCCAGTCGCGCTTGCCGATATACAGCTTTGCCGCCGGAAAATCGGGCAGCTGTCCGATATGGTCGAAGTGGAAATGGCTGACGCCGACGACGTCGATGTCATCGGGCCTGATGCCCAGTTCGGCGAGCTGTTCGACCAGGCTTTTGCGTACCGTGGCCGACATGTCGCCGTCTGCGCTGAACGCGGCGTCTTTCAGTGCGGTTGGCAGGCCAAGATCCCAGAGCATCAGCTGGTCGCCATGGCGGATCAGATAACAACCGACCGTCAGATCGCGGCTTTGTCCCGGATAGGCGGCCGTATCCGAAAAGGCGTTGAGCCGGTTGACGCGCACCGTTCCGCAATCGAGCCGGGTCAGGCTCAGCGTTGCGTTCGCGGGCTTGTCCCGTGCCGGCGCGGGGGCGGCGAGCGCCAGCGCCGCCGCGATCGTCATCATGGCTTTCCCGATCATGCCTTGGTTCCCTTGTTTCGGTTCATCCCATCAATTCGCGCACATCGGTCAGCCTGCCCGTCACGGCCGCCGCCGCGGCCATCGCCGGGCTGACAAGGTGTGTGCGCGCCCCCGGTCCCTGTCGGCCGACGAAATTACGGTTGCTGGTCGATGCGCAGCGCTCGCCCGCGGGCACCTTGTCGGGGTTCATCGCGAGGCAGGCCGAACAACCAGGCTCGCGCCATTCCAGCCCCGCGTCGATGAAGATGCGGTCGAGCCCCTCGGCCTCGGCCTGGGCCTTCACCAGGCCCGATCCGGGGACGACGATCGCCCATTTGACATTCGCTGCCTTCTTGCGGCCCTTCAGCACGGCGGCGGCGGCGCGCATGTCCTCGATCCGGCTGTTGGTGCAGCTGCCGATGAAGATATTCTCGACCGCGATATCCTGCATCCGCGTGCCGGGTTCCAGCCCCATATAGGCCAGGCTCTTGGCGGCGGCGGCCTGCTTCGACGGATCGGCGAAATGCGCCGGATCGGGCACGGTGCCGGTGATCGGCACGACATCCTCGGGGCTGGTGCCCCACGTCACGCTTGGCGCGATGTCGGCCGCGTCGATGACCACCACCTTGTCGTATGTCGCTCCGGGGTCGGTGACCAGGCTTTGCCAATAGGCGACGGCCGCATCCCAGTCGGCGCCCCTGGGGGCGTAGGGGCGGCCTTTGAGGTAAGCGAAGGTCTTTTCATCGGGCGCGATCAGCCCGGCGCGCGCGCCGCCCTCGATCGCCATATTGCTGATCGTGAGGCGCCCCTCGATCGACAGCGCGCGGATCGCGCTGCCGGTATATTCGATGACATGGCCCGTGCCGCCCGCGGCGCCGATGGTGCCGGTGATGTGAAGGATGATGTCCTTCGCGCTGACGCCGGGGCCGACGTTGCCATCGACGCGCACTTCCATCGTCTTCGACGGTTGCAGCAGCAACGTCTGCGTCGCCAGCACATGCTCGACCTCGCTCGTCCCGATGCCGAAGGCCAGCGCGCCGATGCCGCCGTGGCACGCGGTATGGCTGTCGCCGCAAACGATGGTCGCGCCGGGCAGCGAAAACCCCTGTTCGGGGCCAACGACATGGACGATGCCCTGCTCGGCTGCGACCGCGTCGATATAGCGGATGCCATATTCGGGCGCATTCTGCTCCAATGCCGCCAATTGCGCCGCGCTTTCGGGGTCGGCGATCGGCAGGCGGTTGCCGGCCGCATCCTTGCGCGGCGTCGTCGGCACATTATGGTCGGGGACGGCGAGCGTCAGGTCGGGGCGGCGCACCGTCCGCCCGCTCGCGCGCAGCCCGGCGAAGGCTTGCGGGCTGGTAACTTCATGGACGAGGTGGCGGTCGATGAAGATCAGGGCAGTTCCGTCGGGGCGCTGTTCGACGACATGCGCGTCCCAGATTTTCTCATAAAGCGTGCGGGGCCGAGTCATGCGGTTCACTTACGCCGACCGCACAACTTTGCAAGCGAGTGGCGAAGAAAAACGCAATTTTCGGTCGCAATTCTGGTTGCGCCTTGTCCGGCCCTTCTTTTTGACGGCCCTCCCGGCCTGCGCCGGGATAATGGGGGAGGGGAGTGGCATCATGTCGTCGGTCAGCCTATAATGCCGCCCATGTCGTCCCTCGCCGTCATTGCGCTTGTTCTTGCCACCGTCGTGGCGATGGAGGGCGTCGCCTGGGCGAGCCACAAATATATCATGCACGGCTTTGGCTGGGCGTGGCACCGCGATCACCATGAACCGCACGATAAACGGCTCGAAAAGAACGACCGCTTTGCGCTGTTCGGCGCGGCGATGAGCATCCTGGCCTTCGCGGCCGGCAGCCCGATGATCATGGGCGCGGCGGCATGGGAACCGGGAACGTGGATCGGGCTCGGCATCCTGCTTTATGGCATCGTCTACACGCTTGTGCACGACGGGCTTGTCCACCAGCGCTATTTTCGCTGGGTGCCGCGGCGCGGCTATGCCAAGCGGCTCGTGCAGGCGCACAAGCTCCACCATGCGACGATCGGCAAGGAAGGCGGCGTCAGCTTCGGCTTCGTCTTCGCGCGCGACCCGGCAAAGCTGAAGGCCGAACTGAAAGCACAGCGCGAGGCCGGGATTGCGGTGGTGCGCGAGGCTTTGGCGGATTAATCCGCCTCCATGCGACCCGGCGACAACCGGGCGAAGCAATCCAGAGCGGTTTACGCCGACTTCGGATTGGCGCGTCGCCTTCGGCTCCTCGCCACGACGCGGATGATGGGCTAAGCCGCCCGATAATCCGCGGTAATCACACCCGCCGCCGCCAGCTCCGCCTCATGGCTTTCCTCGCGCCAGCTTTCGGCGAGCGCCTGCCGTTCCCAATCGAGCATCGCGGGATGCGCCAGCACATGATCGACCCACGCCCGCCCAGCGCCGACGTCGAGGCCATAGGTGCGGATACGGAAAGCCACGGGCGCAAAGAAGGCATCGACGGCGGTAAAGTCGGCCCCCGCGAGCCACGGCCCGCCGAACCGCGCCAGCCCGTCCTCGAACAATTCGCGGATACGCGCGACGTTGGCGCGCAGGGCATCGGACATCGGCCTGGGGGTCACACGCACCCCGACGTTCATCGTGCAATCATTGCGGAGCGCGGCAAAGCCGCCGTGCATTTCGCACGCGGCGCAGGCCGCCCAGGCGCGCGCGTCGGGATCGGCCGGCCACACGCCCTCGTGCCGGTCAGCGAGGTAAAGGACAATGCCCAGCGAATCGTGGATCGTCCGTCCCTCGTGACGCAGCACGGGCACTTGCCCGGTCGGCGAAAAACGACGGAACTCGTCATAATTGCTCGGCTTGGTGAAGGGTTCGATGCGGTCGTGAAACGCGATGCCCAGTCCCTTCATCAAGACCCACGGGCGCAGCGACCAGCTCGAATAATTGCGATTGGCGGTGATCAGCTCGTACATGCGTGGCGCTCCTGGGCGAGGATGGGGGAGACATAATCGGGATCGTGCGCAAAGGGCATCGGCGTGCCGTGGCGCAGCGCCGCGAGCACGCTGCCGAAATCGCTCTTTGCCCGCCAGCCGAAACGGCGTTCGGCGCGCGACGGATCGTAAACGCGGTCGATGACCTTGGGCAGTATCCAGCCTTTCGCGGCATAAAGCTCGGCGGCATCGGGGTGATAGCGTGCGATCACCGCGCGCGCGTCGCGCGCCAGCTCTCCGGCGTCGTCGCGCGTGAAGGGCGGCGGGGCGGAAAGGATGAAGCCGTCGCAGCCGATCGTCGACGCGGCCTCCAGCGCCGCGAGATGCGCCGCCGCGGCATCCTCGACCGTCAGGCGGCGGTGGAGCATTTCATTGGCCTTGAGATTTTCCCCGATCGGGGCGGTGTGCGTGTCGTCATCCTCTGGGAAAAAGCGCCCGGTGCGCAGGATCACCACGTTGATCCCATGCTCGCGGTGCGCCAGTCTGACCAGTTGTTCGGCGGCGAGCTTGGTGATGCCATAGATGTTGCGCGGTTCCAGGGGCGCGAAATCCTCGTCCGTCCACCAGGCGCCGCGTTCGCCGGCACCTGCCCGGACATCGGCGCGCACCATCAGCGAGGTGGTCGAGGTAAAGAGGAAACGGTCGTTCCCCGCTGCCACCGCGGCTTCGATCAGGTTCAGCGTGCCCGTCACATTGACGTCGACAAAGGCCTGGCGGGGATGACGCACAATGTCGGGCTTGTGCAGCGCGCCGCCATGAATGACGGCCTCAATTCCATGTTCGCCCATCGCCCGCTCGACCAGCGCGCGGTCGGCCACGGTGCCGACGATCTGCGTGTGCGCGCCGGGCACCACATCGAACCCGGTAACGTCATGCCCATTTTGTGCGAGCAGGGGCGCAAGATAACGCCCGAGCCACCCCGACGATCCGGTCAGCAGCACGCGCATCATTCTTCTCCGCCTGACTGGTGCCGCGCCTCTTATCCGCGGAACGCTTCAACGCGCAAGATGCTCCCACGCTTTTGCGGTTCCGATGGCATGAACGACCCCGTAAATCAGCACGATCAGCGACGAAATGATCGCAAAGCCGTCCGAATGATGGCGCGTCACGAGGTTGAGCGGGACAAAGGCGAGCGCGCGCAGCAAATATAGATGGCGGCAATGACCGCCAGACCCGTTCGCAGCAACGGCAGGCGCGGCAGCAGCCCGGCGCCCGACAGGGCATAGGCGCCCCAGACGAGCAACATCGCCGCGATGCCCAGCGTCACCAGCGTCGGCATCCATTCGCCGCGCCCCGCGGCGCGTGCCATCGCCTCGCCCGCGCCGAAAAAGCGATACCATTCAGGCCCGCCGACGATGCACGCAAGATGCGCCAGCGCGGCAAAGATCGACAGCGACGCCCCGGCGATCAGCCAGGACGAACCCGGATGCGCCGCAACGTCAGCCAATATAATGCGCCGTCGTCCTGGCCGCGACCTCGTCGGCGCTCACTCCCGGCGCAAGCTCGATCAGCCTGAACGGGCTGTCATGATCGTCGCGCTTGAACACCGCCAGATCGGTGATGATCATGTCGACGACATTCTTGCCGGTCAGCGGCAGCGTGCATTGGGGAATGAATTTGGGGCTGCCGTCCTTGGCATTATGTTCCATCACGACGATGATCTTCTTGACCCCCGCGACCAGGTCCATCGCGCCGCCCATGCCCTTGATCATCTTGCCGGGGATCATCCAGTTGGCGATGTCGCCATTTTCGGCGACTTCCATCGCGCCGAGGACGGTGAGGTCGATATGCCCGCCGCGGATCATCGCAAAACTGTCGGCCGAACTGAAATAGACCGACTGCGGCAACTCGCTGATCGTCTGCTTGCCCGCATTGATGAGGTCGGGGTCTTCCTCTCCTTCATAGGGAAAGGGCCCGATGCCGAGCATCCCATTCTCCGACTGGAGCGTCACCGTCATCCCGTCGGGAATATGGTTCGCCACCAGCGTCGGGATGCCGATGCCCAGATTGACATAATAGCCGTCCTGCAGTTCCTTCGCGGCGCGCGCCGCCATATCGTCGCGGGTCCAGCTCATTGTGCATTCTCCCGCTTGCGGACGGTTCGGAACTCGATCTTCTTGTCATAGGGCGCGCCGACGATCAGGCGCTTCACATAGATGCCGGGCAGGTGGATGGCGTCGGGGTCGAGGCTGCCTGTGGGCACGATTTCCTCGACCTCGGCGACGCAGATCTTCGCCGCGGTCGCCATCGGCTGATTGAAATTGCGCGCGGTCTTGCGGAAGATCAGATTGCCGCTCTCATCGGCCTTCCATCCCTTGATGATCGCAAGGTCGGCAAAGATGCCGCGCTCCAGAATATAATCCTGCCCGTCGAAGCGCTTCACTTCCTTGCCCTCGGCAACGAGCGTGCCGACGCCGGTCTTGGTATAGAATCCGGGGATGCCCGCGCCGCCGGCGCGGCAGCGTTCGGCGAGCGTGCCCTGCGGGCAGAACTCGACCTCGAGCTCGCCCGCCAGATACTGCCGCTCGAACTCCTTGTTTTCGCCAACGTAGGACGAAATCATCTTCTTGACCTGTCGGGTGCGGAGCAGCTTGCCCAGCCCTTCGCCGTCGATCCCGGCGTTGTTGCTGGCGATCGTCAGATCCCTGGTGCCGGCGTCGCGGATCGCGTCGATCAGCCGTTCGGGGATGCCGCACAGGCCAAAGCCGCCCGCGCAGATGTGCATCCCGTCAAAGAGCAGGCCGTCGAGCGCGGCGGCGGCGTCGGGATAAAGCTTGTTTGCCATTCAATGGCCTCCTGGCTGGCGTGCGGGCGCGACCTTGGCGCAAATAATCCATCAATTCTAATTGTTCTAATTTTCGATTATAGATAAACTATGTCTATCAGTCGCGTCGCGCTCTACCATCTCGAAACCCTGCTCTGGATCGACCGGCTCGGCACCTTTTCGGCCGCTGCCGAGCGGCTCAACACGACCCAGCCCGCGGTGTCGGCGCGGATGCGCGAGCTTGAACAAAGGCTCGGCACGACGCTCTTCCACCGCGACGGGCGGACGATGGCGCTCACCGCTGCGGGGCGCAAGCTGGTGCGCGACTGCGACCCCTTGCTGCGCGACATGCAGCTCGCGCTGCTCGGCAGCGGCGGCTTCGCCGAAGCGAGCGGCGTCGTGCGCATCGGCGCGGGGGAGATTGCGGCGGCAAGTTGCCTGCCCGCTTTCGTGACGCGGCTGAAGGCCGACATGCCGCAGGTCGCGCTGGAAATCGAGATCGACCTGACCGCCAACCTCATTCAGCAGCTGCTCATCGGCCGCACCGACATCGCCTTCGCCGCGGGGCCGATCGCGCATCCGGCGCTCAAGACCAGCCCGATCGGCGAGGTCGAACTTGTCTGGCTTGCCAATCCGACGGTCGCCGCCGCCTTTGCAGGGGGCGAGGCGGTGCCGCCCGTCTGGTCGCTCGCGAGTCATTCGCCGATCCATGGCCGGATGCGCGAGGCGATCGCCGCGTCGCGCATCGCACAGAAATCGCTCAATCTTTGCAACAACGCCCGCATGATGATCGACATCGCGCGGGCGGGGGGCGGCATCGGCATCTTCCCGCGGCCGATGGTGCGCGGCGAGATCGCGGCGGGCGCGCTTGTCGAAATCGCCGCCATGCCCGCGCTCGCGCCGGTCGCCTTCCACGTCGCGATGCGCGTCGCCGACACCGAACCGCTGCTCACGCAAATCTTCGCGCGCGCGGCGAAGCTCGACCTCGCCGAAGCGGCGGGTTGATCTGACCGGCCGCTACCGACCTTAACTTGCCGTCGTCCCGGTCTTCGCAGGGCCGAGGGGCAACGGGAATCACCGCTCCTTCAAAAAGATCCGCCAGTTCAGGGCAACGCGACCCCCAGCGCGGCCGACAGCTCGGCGAGCGCCTGTTCGCCGCTCGTCACCTTGATCGCGTGCATCCCCATCCGGCTTGCGGGCTTGCAGTTGATGCCAAGGTCGTCGAGATAGACGCACGCGGCGGGCTGCACGCCCAGCGCGGCGCACATCATTTCATATATCCGGGGATCGGGCTTGCGCACGCCGACCTTGCTCGATTCGATCACATGGTCGAAGCGCGCCATGATCGCCGCGACCTCGGCCGCGAGCGCTTCGCTGCGCGCCATCCCGGCGCCCTTGCCCGACGGCACATTGTTGGTGATGCAGCCGATGGTGAATTGCCGCGCCTTCAGCGTGTCGAGCGCCGCGACCATCGCGGGGCGCACCGCGCCCGCGAGCACCGCCAGAACCGCCTCGCCCTCCAGCATGTGCCCCATCGCACGCGCTTCGGCGGCGAACAGCGCGTCGAACGCCGCCGCATCGATCTCGGCGCGCTCGAAGCGGGCCCAGGCGTTGCGATCGGGGTCGGCGGCATTGACGCGCCGGATGAAGTCGCGCGGCAGCCCGCGCTCCGCTTCCAGCCGGTTGAACGCTTCGAAAGGCGATGCGGTGATAACGCCGCCGAAATCGAAAATGACGGTGGTATAGGTCATGGGACGACGATGATCCCCTTGCGTGGGTCGGCCGCGCCCGACAGCATCTCGTGATAGGCGGCCAGCGCGGCGTCGGGGCCGTGGCGCCGGTCGACCGACGCCAGCCGTGGCGCGACATCCATGAAGGCGGTCCAGGCCGCGGCGATTTTCGCTGCGAACGCCGCCCCGCCCCAGTCGGCGATGCGTTTCTGGCTGCGCCCCGGCGCGAAGAACCATTGACGCGCCGCGCCCGGCAGCGCGCCTTCGCCGCCGTCGGCATCCCAGTGCGATTTGCCCACCGCGATCGAGGCTTTCAGATTGCCGCCGAAATGGCTGTGGACCGCACGGATCACCGCGCCATTGCCTGCCATGTCGACCAGCGCGGCGGCCGCCCCGGCGTTCAGCGTCATGATGTCGTCATAGGCGATCACGCGGTCATAGATGCGCAGGGCGTCCAGCTCCGCGACATGCGCCTTGTTGGTGAGGCCGATGGTTTCCGGGCGATGGCCCGCGCGCCGTGCGATCGAAAAGCCAAGACCGATCGCTGTCTTGCTCGACGCGCTCGCGATCAGGATCTGGTCTGCGCCATAATCGCCCTCGTCCGCGAACTGGTCGGCGATCAGCCAGCCGGTCAGGAACAGCGGGCGAAAGATCGGCCAATAATCATGGTCGGCGGCGCGATAGCCCTCCAGCGCCTCGATCCGCTGATACTGGTTATAGATGGGCGGCAGGGTGGTGCGGCGCGGCGTCACATCGGTAAAACCGCCCGGCCCCGCCTTGCCGACGCTCAGCGCCGCCTCGCTCGCCATCGGAAAATAGCCATAGAAGCGGTCGCCTGTCGCGACGCCCTCGGCGGCGCTTTCGGTCACCGTCGCGAAACCCCAGACGGGCAGTCGTCCCGGCGTGCCGGGTTCGGAGAAGAAGTCCCAATAGCCCTGATCGTTGCCGAACAGCCCGGCGGGCTGGCCGAACACGGCATAGGTGATGTTGTTCGCGGTCATCGCATAGCTGTCGATCGTCACGCGCACCTGGCCGGACGCCAGCGGCGGCGGCGTTTCGCTGACCAACTGTGCCCGCGTGATGTCATCGCGATCGATGTCGATCGCCCAGCTCGTCTCGCTCATGCCCGGACCCCTCCGACTGTGTTGCCCGCCGATGCGGGCCGGGCGCCAGTCATACAGATGGCGTCGCCGCTGGCAATCGCGGGCCGACGGCGCCCTTCAATATGACAGCTGCAATCCCGGCCGCGCCCAGCGCGTCTTCACCAGCCGCCCGGTGCCCGACAGGGTGATATAGGCGTCCTGCCGGTCGGGTCCGCCAAAGGCGATGTTGGTGGTGAAAATATCGTCGGTTGCGACGAACTCGACCAGCTCGCCCGCGGGCGACACAACGCTGATCCCGCATTCGCCGATCGTCGCGACGGCGATATTGCCGCTCGCCTCCATCGCCAGGCTGTCGAAAAACTTGTAACCGGCCGGGCGATAGAGCGGGATGCCGGGGCCGCCCGGCCCCGCCGCATCGTCCACCTTGCCCGGTGCGACGATGTTGAACTGGGTCAGGCGGCAGGTATAGGTTTCGGCGGCATAAAGCCTGCTCCCGTCGGGCGAGAGGCCGATGCCGTTGGGGTTATAGCTGGGGAAGATCACTTCCTCGATAAAGCTGCCGTCGGCGTGCGCATAGAAGATTCCGACGATGTCGTGGCAGCGTTTCGCATAATCGACCTTGCCATGGTCGGTGAACCAGAAGCCGCCATGGCCGTCGAACATCAGGTCGTTGGGTCCGCGCAGCACCACGCCATGATCGCCCGATTTGTAGAGGATTTCGACTTCGCCCGTGTCGATGTCGATCCGCTCGATCCGCCCGCCCGAATAATCGTCGGCGATCCCGTGCGGCGCCAGATAGCCGTTCGATTCGACATAGTTGAACCCGCCGTTGTTACAGCAATACAGCTTGCCGTCGGGGCCGAACGCCAGCCCATTGGGTCCGCCGCCGGGGGTCGCGATCACCTCCTTGCGCCCGCCGGGCCAGCAGCGGGTGATCCGCCCCTCCGCAATCTCGGTGACGATGACGCTGCCGTCGTCCATCACCACCGGTGCCTCGGGGAAACGCAATCCGTCGGCGATCAGTTCAAACTCGACCATCCCCATCTCCCTTGCTCTCGATCATCGGCTGTGCTTTGCGGCCATCATGCCCGTTCGCACGCTCTTCGCCAGCACTTTCTATGAAGCCGACATCGGCACCCCCGACCTGCTCGATGCGCTGGAGGATAGTTGCCGCCTGTTCGCCGAAGAGGATGGGGCGGGCCGCGCGTGGAGCCGCGAGCACGGCTATAGGGGCTATACCAGCTATGCGAGCCTCGGCGACCTGCCCGAACGCGATCCGGCCTTTCACGATCTCAAGAAGCTGCTCGACAAAGAGGTGAAGGCCTTTGCCAAGGCCTGCCATTTCGACCTTGCCAAACCGCTCAGACTCGACAGCCTGTGGGTCAATATCCTTAAACCCGGCGGCACGCACAGCGGCCATATCCACCCGCATTCCGTCGTGTCGGGCACCTTCTATGTCGCGGTCCCGCCCGGATCGGGGGCGCTCAAGCTCGAAGACCCGCGCCTGCCGATGCTGATGGCGGCGCCGGGCCGCACCGACGACGCGCCCGATCATCTGCGCCCCTTCGTCTATGCGCAGCCCGTGGCGGGGCGCGTTTTCCTGTGGGAAAGCTGGCTGCGCCACGAGGTCATGCCCCATTCGGGCAAGGGCGAACGGATCAGCATCAGCTTTAATTATCGCTGAACCGACCCTATATCGCGCGCATCTGTCAGACCAAGCCCTCGTCCTGTTCGCGTCGAGCGAAGTCGAGACACATCTCGGCCTTGCGCCATTCCGATGGGTGTTTCGACTTCGCTCGGCACGAACGGATCCTGGGGGCATAGCGAAAGTGTTTCCGATGACCGCCACCTACGACGCCGACCTCCAGCTCTTCATCAACGGCGCATGGCGGAGCGGCGAGGGGCGCGACGAACGGCCGGTCTATAACCCCGCGACCGCGGGCACGATCGCGGCGCTCCCGGTGGCGACCGCCGCCGACCTCGACGAAGCGCTTGCAGCGGCCGAACGCGGCTGGCCGGTCTGGCGCGCCAGAACCCCCGACGAGCGTGCCGCGCTGATGCACAGGGCCGCGGGCCTGATCCGCGAGCGCGTGGATCATATCGCGACGCTGTTGACGCTTGAACAGGGAAAGCCGATCGCCGAGGCGCGCGGCGAGGTGCTGTCGGCCGCCGGGCTGTTCGACTATTTCGCCGAGCAGGGCAAACGCATCGAGGGACGCGTGCTCCAGCGCCCGCTCGGCCAGCGCGCGATGGTCACCAAACATCCCGTCGGCCCTGTCGCGGGCTTCAGCCCGTGGAACTTCCCCGTCAATCTGATGGTCAAGAAAATCGCCCCCGCGCTCGCCGCGGGCTGCGTCGTGATCGCCAAGGCGCCCGAGGAAACGCCCGGCTGCACCAGCGCCGTGATGCGTTGCATCGCCGATGCGGGCATCCCCGGCGACGTCGCGCAGCTGGTTTATGGCGACCCCGACATGATCAGCCGCCACCTGCTCGCCAGCCCGGTGATCCGCAAGGTCAGCTTCACCGGCTCGACCGCGGTCGGCAAACATCTGATGAAGCTGGCCGCCGATGGGGTGAAGCGGATCACGATGGAGCTTGGCGGTCATGCGCCGGTGCTGATCTTTGACGATTGCGAGCTGGAAGCGACGCTCGACCGTGTCGTGTGGCAAAAGTTCCGCAACGCCGGACAGGTGTGCATCTCGCCGACGCGCTTCTATGTTCAGCAGGGCATCTATGACGCTTTCGTCAAGGGCTTTGCCGAGCGCACGGCGAAGGTGAAGATCGGCAGCGGGCTCGACCCCGATACCCAGATGGGGCCGCTCGCCAACGCGCGCCGCATCCCCGCACTGGAAGCGCTGGTCGCCGATGCCAAGGCAAAGGGTGCGCGCGTGATCGCGGGCGGCGAAGCGACGGGCGAAGGCTATTTCTTCCAGCCCACCGCGATTGCCGACGTTCCGGTCGAAGCCGATGCGATGAACCATGAACCCTTCGGCCCGATGGCGCTGATCCGCCCGTTCGGCACCGAGGAGGAGGCTCTGGAACAGGCGAACCGCCTGCCCTACGGCCTCGCCGCCTTTGCCTTCACCGAAAATGGCCGGCGGATCAACCGCATCGTCGACAGCATCGAAAGCGGGATGGTCGGCGTGAACAGCTTCGTCATCTCGACGCTCGACGCGCCGTTCGGCGGGATCAAGGAATCGGGTTTCGGCAGCGAAAGCGGGCCAGAGGGGCTGGACGGCTATCTGGTGACAAAGGCGGTGCATATTTACTGAGCGCCGCACCGCACGGAGGCGAATGGCATTTTTTGGGGTGGGGCACTGCACAAAAGCCCTCTCCCCTTCAGGGGAGGGAAAGCGAAATGCCGACGGCCGCTTCCGGCCGCTTCCGGCCATCGTCAACCTGCAAGGATCAATCCCGTTCCAGCGCGACGAAATCGCGCCCCAGCGGCGCCAGATGCGCGCCGCCGTCGACGAAGATCGTCTGCCCCGTCACCGCTTCGGCGTGCGCGAGCCAGGCGACGGCGTCGGCGACCTCGCCGGGCGTTGGCAGCGCGCGCAGGGGCATCCGCTTCGCCAGCCGATCGAGCTGCGTCGCCGAATAGTCATCGGTCGCCAGCGTCAGTCCCGGCGCGACGGCATTGACGCGCGCGCGGTTTCCAAAGGCGACCGCCAGCGTCGCCGTCGCCTGCCACAGCGCCGATTTGGACAGGCTGTAGGCGATCTGGTCGGGCACCGGATGCGCGACGCGCTGGTCCACGATATTGACGATCGCGGGGCGCTTGCCCTCGCTCGCGGCGACGAGCGCCCTGGCGAGCATCACCGGCGCGTGATGATTGACCTGCATCATGCCGGTCAGCGCATCCGCCGACAGATCGGCCCATCCGCCCTCGGCGAAGTGCGCGGCATTGTTGACGAGCAGGTCGGGGGCGCGGCCGAATCGTTCGATCACCGCGGGGATCAGCGCCTCGACCGCCGCCGGATCGGCGAGGTCGGCGGCAAAGCGGTGGCTGAGCGCGCCTGTTTCGGCAAGCGCGTCGGCAAGGACCGCATCGGCCGCGCCGGGGCTGCGCTTGTGGATCGCGAGCGCATAGCCCTCGCGCGCCAGCCGCGCCGCAATCGCCGCGCCGACGCGGTGGAGCCCGCCGGTCACCAGCGCGAGTTTCTGTGTCATTTCCTGCCCCGCCGCATCGTGATCCCGATCTCCTCGCCCTCCTCGGCGATCGCCAGCTTGACGATCTTCACCTCGACCTCCTCGACCTTGTCGTCCTGCAGGAACAGCGTGTCGATGATATGGTCGGCGACGCTTTCGATCAGCACGAAATGCACATCCTTGGGGATGCCCTCGGTCGCTGCGAACTTCAGGTGCATATAGTTTTTGGAACGGCTGAGCGGCGTCGTCGGATCATAATGATCGGCCATCGCCAGCCGCGCGCGCACCGAAATGCGCAGCGGCTGCGGCAGGTGCGTTTCTTCGGAATAGATGCCGGTGAGCACCTGGGTGGTGATTCCGTCCACCTCCAGCCACAATGTATCGGTCACAAGATTTTCCTGTTCGACGGGACCGTTATTCGGCTTTCTTTCGCCGACCCTCGACCCTAAAGCGCCGACGCATTAGCGAAAGGGTGCGCGTTGGTCGAGTTACTTCCCTTGTCGAATATCGAACCGGCGGCGGTCGAGGCGCTGCTCGACGCGGCGTTCGGGACCGACCGCTTCGGTCGCACCGCCTATCGTATCCGCGAAGGCAGGGATGCGCTGCCCGCGCTCAGCTTTGCCGCGGTCAAGGATGGCGCGCTTATCGGCACGATCCAGTGCTGGCCCGTCGCGCATCGCGCCGCGGACGGCACGATGACGCCGCTCGTCATGGTCGGCCCCGTCGCGGTGCGCCCCGACCTTCAGCGCGGCGGGCACGGCCGCGCGCTGATGGCGCACATGCTCGCCGCCGCCGAAAGCGCCGCCGACGGCGCGCTGATGATGATCGGTGATCCCGAATATTATGGCCGCTTCTTCGGCTTCACCGCCGACGCGACGGGTGCGTGGGATCTGCCTGGCCCGTTCGAGAAACGCCGCCTGCTCGCACGCGCGGTAAGGGGGCTTGGCCTGCCGACGGGCGCGGGGATGATCGGCCCGCGCTAGCACCGGCCGACGCGCTGTTCCGGCGGTCTGCCAATGGCGGCGGTCCCCGACTCCACTTCTTGGCGCACGAACCGCCTTACGCTGCCATCAGGCGCAGTTGCTCGCGGAAATCCTCGTCCACCCCGATGCGATCACGCATCGGGGTGGCGGTGCGGTCGGCGTCGGCGTCGCCTTCCTCGAACAGTGCGCAGGCCGCTTCGCCGCCACGCGCCAGGCTGTAGCGTGGGGCGACCTTGCCGGTGGGCCGGAATCCCAGCTTGCGCAGCACCGCGCCCGACGCCGGATTGTCGAGGAAATGCCCCGCCGACAGCCTGGGCAGGTTCATCGCGCGCGCGATGCGGACAAGCTGGCGCCCCGCCTCGGTCGCAAAGCCAAGGCCCCAATAGGGGCGCGCGATCCAATAGCCCATTTCGGGGCGACCGTCGGGATCGTCCGAAATGCCGCAGCCGCCGACGAGGCGCGGAGCGCCGCCGGTGCGCGCAAAGATCAGGAAGCGCGGCTGCATGGGATCGACCGCCTGCGACAGGAAGTCGCGCGCGTCGCTTTCGCCATAGGGCCAGGGCGCGGTCGCAAGGTTGCGGACGACGGCTTCCTCGCCGATCGCACGCGCGAGCGCGGGCGCATCCTCGATCCAGCCCGGCCGCAGCAACAGTCTTTCGGTACGCGCGAACATTTTTCTAACTCCCAATGCCTGCCCCTCTGGCGTCAGATGGTGACGCTTTGACGACAGCCGATGTGCGAGGGAGATGGATGGCCCCATTTTCGCGCCCGAAGCCCAAGTGGCTGGATTGCAGGCAAGAAAAAAGGGAGTCCGGGGTGACCCGTCTCCCTCTTTTCGAACCTTGTTTCCGCTATAGGCGGAAAGGACAGCTCCGGGTCATCCCTGGTGGACGACCCGTCGAGTCGTCCCTTATTCGGCGGCGTCGGCCATCATGTCGACCGACACATATTTGCGGCCAAGCTTGCCATCATGGAATCGGACGCGGCCGTCGGCAGTGGCGAACAGCGTGTGGTCCTTGCCCATGCCGACATTGACGCCCGGATAGACCTTGGTTCCGCGCTGGCGCACGATGATGTTGCCGCCGATCACTTCCTGACCGCCGAACTTCTTCACGCCAAGGCGACGACCGGCCGAATCGCGACCGTTGCGCGACGAACCGCCTGCTTTCTTATGTGCCATGACCTAAACTCCTATTCGTTCCGTAGGGCCGAGCAGCGTTGCCGCGCTCAGGCGTCCTTCTTGGGGGCTGCCTTTTTCGCAGCGGGCTTCTTTTCGGCGGTCTCGGCCTTGGGAGCCGCTTCCTTCTTCGCAGCGGCGGCCTTCTTCGGCGCGGCTTCCTTGGCGGGCGCAGTCTCTTCCTTCGGCGCGGCTTCCTTTTTCGGCGCGGCCTTCTTGGCTTCGCCGACCGTCAGGATACGCAGCAGCGTCAGCGACTGGCGGTGGCCGTTGCGGCGGCGATAATTGTGCCGACGGCGCTTCTTGAAGACGATGACCTTTTCGCCGCGGGTCTGGGCGATGATCTCGGCCGAAACGGTCAGACCCTTCGCATCCTTCACCTCGCCGCCGTCGCCGGCCAACAGGACGTCGCCCAGCGACACGGTATCGCCGGCTTCACCCTCGATCTTCTCGACGGCGATCTTGTCTCCGGCGGCAACGCGATACTGCTTTCCGCCCGTGCGCACGATTGCGAACATGGTCTTCCATCCAATCAGAAACTAGAACACCCGCGCTGCCGGTCCCCCCGCCGAAGCGGGCGATTTTTCCGTCATGCGGGAAAGCCAGCGCCACTAGCGGCATGACGCGTGGCTGTCAACCGCATATTTCCGCGCTTTTTTGTCCGGCGCAGTGGAGGGCGGCGCTTTATCGCCGCCGCCGCCGATTCGCCCCTTGCTGCACCGGCTGCGCCCCCATATCAGGGGCGGCGATGAAGCGCATCCTTCCTCTCCTTTTGCTGACGCTGCCGGCCTGCGCCACGAACGTCGGCGGCGACGCGCCCTCGCTTGCGAGGCGCCCGGTTGAGGGGCGGTTCGACGTCGCGCCGCCGCCGATCCCGGTTCCGCCGCCCGGCCCGCTGCCCGCCGACCTTGCCGGGCGGCTCGCGCGGTGGGAGGCCGAAGCGGCCGCAGGTCAGCGCGCCTTTGCCGCCGAACGCAGCGCCGCCGCGGCGCTCGTCGCCGCCGCGGCGGGCGCGCCGGTCGCCAGCGAACGCTGGATTGTCGCACAGCAGGCGATTTCGCGCCTTGTCGCCGCGCGCGCGCCGGTGACCGCGGCGCTCGCCGATATCGACCGCCTCTATCTCGATCGCAGCGTGGCGGAAGCGATCGACGGACTGCCGGAGATCCACGCGCTGCGCGAACGGCTTGCCGGGCTGGTGTCGGCGCAGGATGCGGTGATCGCGGCGCTCGGCGCCGAACTGCCGGGGGGCTGATCGGTCGCGGCGGAAAGGCCGGGCATGTCCGATATGTCGCGCGACGCCCCGCCCAGCCGGCGCCGGTCGGTCGCGGGGTTCGACTATTTCTGGTCGCAGACGCGCGCCATCGCGCCGAACGGGACGGCAAAGCGTTGCGCGCCGGGCTGACCTTAACGGACCTTCGGCGGGAAAGCGCCGCGGTCCGCGCTCCGCCGCCCACTCCCTGCTGACAGCGCCGCTTTCGCCTGCTAACGGGCGCGCCATGACCACGCCCCTTTCGCACATCCGCAATTTTTCGATCATCGCGCATATCGACCATGGCAAGTCGACGCTCGCCGACCGGCTGATCCAGTTCACCGGCGGGCTGACCGAGCGCGAAATGTCGGCGCAGGTGCTCGACAATATGGACATCGAGAAGGAGCGCGGCATCACCATCAAGGCGCAGACGGTGCGCCTCCGCTACACCGCCAAGGATGGCGAAACCTATCAGCTCAACCTGATGGACACGCCGGGGCATGTCGACTTCGCCTATGAAGTGTCGCGGTCGCTCGCCGCGTGCGAGGGCGCGCTGCTCGTCGTCGACGCGGCGCAGGGGGTGGAAGCGCAGACGCTCGCCAACGTCTATCAGTCGATCGAGCACGACCATGAAATCGTGCCGGTGATCAACAAGATCGACCTGCCCGCCGCCGACGTCGACAAGGTGAAGGCCGAGATCGAGGATATCATCGGCCTGCCCGCCGATGATGCGGTGCTCGCCAGCGCCAAGTCGGGGATCGGCATCGAGGAGGCGCTGGAGGCAATCGTCACGCGCATCCCGCCGCCCAGGGGCGACGCCAATGCTCCGCTGACCGCGATGCTCGTCGACAGCTGGTACGACCCCTATCTCGGCGTCGTCATCCTCGTCCGCGTCATCGACGGGGTGCTGAAAAAGGGCCAGCAGATCAAGTTCATGCAGGCGGGCACCACCCATCTCATCGACCGCGTCGGCTGTTTCACGCCCAAGCGCGAGGAACTGACCGAAATCGGCCCCGGCGAGATCGGCTTCATCACCGCACAGATCAAGGACGTTGCGCAGGCGCGCGTCGGCGACACGGTGACCGATGCGAAGAAGCCCGCCGCGGCCCCGCTGCCGGGGTTCAAGGAGGTCCAGCCCGTCGTCTTCTGCGGCCTGTTTCCGACCGACGCCAATGATTTCGAGAAATTGCGCGAGAGCATCCAGAAGCTGCGGCTGAACGATGCGAGCTTTTCGTTCGAGATGGAGAGCAGCGCCGCGCTCGGCTTTGGTTTCCGGTGCGGTTTTCTGGGGCTGCTGCACCTTGAGATCATCCAGGAGCGGCTGACCCGCGAATATGACCTCGACCTCATCACCACCGCGCCGTCGGTGGTCTACAAGCTGAAGCTCAGCCATAGCAGGAATGAGGCGGCAAAGGAGGTCGAGCTCCACAACCCCGCCGACATGCCCGACCCCAACCGCATCGACGAGATTGAGGAACCGTGGATCGAGGCGGTGATTTACGTCCCCGACGACTATCTGGGCCCCATCCTCAAACTCTGCCAGGACCGGCGCGGGGTGCAGAAGAACCTGACCTATGTGGGCGGGCGGGCGCAGATCACCTATGAGCTGCCCCTGAACGAGGTGGTATTCGACTTTTACGACCGGCTGAAGAGCATTTCGCGCGGCTATGCGTCGTTCGACTATCACCAGATCGGTCACCGCCCCGGCGACCTTGTGAAGATGAGCATCCTCGTCAACAACGAGCCGGTCGATGCGCTGTCGATGATCGTCCATCGCGGTTCGGCGGAAAGCCGCGGCCGCGGCATGTGCGAGCGGCTGAAGGATCTGATCCCGCGCCACATGTTCAAGATTCCGATCCAGGCGGCGATCGGCGGCAAGGTGATCGCCCGCGAAACCATCGCCGCGCTGCGCAAGGATGTGACCGCCAAATGCTATGGCGGCGATGCGACCCGCAAGAAAAAGCTGCTGGAAAAGCAGAAAGAGGGCAAGAAACGGATGCGCGAATATGGCAATGTGAACATTCCGCAGGAGGCGTTCATCGCCGCGCTGCGGATGGGCGACGACGGATAGCGCGCGGCTGCTCGGCGCCGTTCGGCGGTGGGGCGAGCTTGGGGACCTGGCCCCGCTATCCTGTGATGATCGGGAGGCCGCGATGAACGGGACGGACGGGAACCAGGCCGGACGGGCGGACGGTGCGGCGCGGCGGCGGCGGATCGAGGATGTCGCGATTCACAGTCGGCTCAACGACGGCACCGCCGTCGTCCTGCGCACGATCACCCCGGACGATGCTCCGCTGATCCGCGACGGCATCGCCCGCCTGTCGGCCGAATCGCGCTATCTGCGCTTCTTCTCGCCGGCGCCTTCGCTGCCTGACGCGGTGATCGAGCGGCTTGTCGATGTCGACGGGCACGATCATATCGCGTGGGGCGCCATCTGCAGCTCGTGCCCCGACCGGCCCGCGATCGGCGCGGTGCACGCGGTGCGCCATCGCCCCGACGGCCCGGTCGGCGAGTTTTCGGTCGCCGTGCTCGACGATTTTCATGGGCAGGGGCTTGCCCGGATGATGACCGCGCCGCTGCTCGTTCATTGCCTGGCCGAAGGACTCGTCGAACTTGACGTCCATATGCTGTCCGAAAATGCCGCCGCCCGGCGGCTCGTCAAGGCGCTCGGCGCGCGCTGGGCGGGGGAAACGGCCGGGGTTGCCGAATATCGGCTCGACGTCGCGGCGGGGCTGGAAGCCTTGCGCTCCGACGCCGATGCGCCCGGCGTGCGCGACGTGCTGGCGGCGCTCAGCGCATGATATAGTCCCTCCCGCCGCCCCGGGTCGCTAGGGGCGACGGGAGGGTGGTCCGCGAAGCCTATCGCTGAAAGCGTGTTCCCGTCCCGAAGCTGCGTTAACCGCGATCGCCATGTCGCGCGGTGACGGTCATCACAGTTTGCGAAATCGATGACGCATGGAAAAGGGCGCCGGGATCGCCCGGCGCCCTGCCCCCCATTCAGGGGGCGCTTATTTCTTCTGCGTGTCGCCGACGCCGGTTTCGGACGGGGCGATCTCGCCATTGTCGTCCATGGCGTTCGCCTTTTCCTCACCCATTTCCTCGACGGCGTCAGCCTTGTCTTCCATCGCCTCTTTCGCCGGGCCTTCGGGCATGGCGTCGGCCTGTTCGTCGATGGCTTCGGCCTGGGCTTCGGCCTGATCCTCGACCTTGTCGGCTTCCGGGCTCTGGCAGGCGCCGAGCGCGAGCGCCGACGAGGCGGCGAGGGTGATGAACATCTTGCGCATAATGAGTGACTCCCAAAGTTGACTCGGGGACTTAACGCCGGGTGAACGGGAGGGTTGCAATAAAATTGTCAATCGCCGGAAATCGTGTCTCTTTCTGTCATTTCCGGTTTGCGGCATCGCTGCACAGGACAAAAAAAGAGGGCGCCGAAAGACGCCCTCTCCATCGCGGTTCGATCCTGCGGATCAGAAGCGCTGCTGGCGTTCGTAAAGATCGCGGTAGTGCTGGATGCGCGTCACGCGCAGCCCCGGCATCCCGCTGCGGTCGATCGACCGTTGCCAGCCGGCGAACTCTTCGAGTGTCAGCCCATAGCGTTCGCACGCCTCGTCAACGGTCAGAAGGCCGCCGTTGACTGCCGCAACGACCTCTGCCTTTCGGCGCACGACCCAGCGCGTCGTGTTCGGCGGCGGCAGCGAGTCCAGCGTCAGCGGTTCACCCAAGGGGCCGATGACCTGTGCTGGCCGGATTTTCTGATTCTCGATCATGCTCATTCCATATTGTCAGCGTCGGTTGGGGGTGTGTCCGACGCATTTCGATCTAGCCCGGAGGGATTCAACATCGCCTGAAATCCTCTGGTAAACGGTGCGTTCATAGTTTCCGGCGATCCGTGCGCCTTGTCCGACAGGTCGAAAAAACGAACGGCGCGGACCCCCTTTTGTTCCAGCGGCGACCGGCTGCCGCAGAAAATCCTCCGGCGCGCATCGCGTCGCTCGACCTGCCCGCGATGCTGCGCCTGCGCTCGGAGCAGCCGAACCGTCGGCAGCGCCGCCTGCCGGGCCCCGGCCGCGGCCAGAAGGATGTCGAAGGCTGGCTTCGACAATCGGGCCGCACCGGCAACGCGCGGAAAATCGGACGGATCAAGGTTCATGCGACTCGTCTAGCGCGGAGGGCCTAAAGTCCCGTAAATGCCCGTTTCAGCACCTGTTAGCGAAGCTTAACCCCCGTCAATATCCTGACAGGCGCGGCGGAAAAGCTGGCATATTCCGGTCCGCATCCCTAGATGGCGCCAACGATGATCGCGACCTTGTCCTCCCCCGCCGGGCTCGCCCAGGCCGACTTCCAGCTTGCCGGACCGATGAAGGACCGGCGAATCGTCGTCGCCATGTCGGGCGGAGTCGATTCGAGCGTCGTCGCCGCGCTCGCCGCGCGGTCGGGCGCGGAAGTGATCGGCGTGACGCTTCAGCTCTACGATCACGGCGCCAAGGCGCGGCGCGTCGGCGCCTGCTGCGCGGGGCAGGATATTCGCGACGCGCGCGCGGTCGCCGACCGACTGGGCTTCGTGCACCATGTTCACGACCATGAAAGCCGCTTTCGCGACACGGTGATCGATCAGTTCGCCGATGAATATCTTGCCGGGCGGACGCCGATTCCGTGCGTGCGCTGCAATATGGGGGTGAAGTTCACCGACCTGTTCCAGCTTGCCCGGGATCTGGGCGCCGACTGTCTTGCGACCGGCCATTATGTGCGGCGCGTGATGGGGCCTGCGGGCGCCGAACTGCACCGCGCGGTCGATCCCGCACGCGACCAGAGCTATTTCCTCTTTGCCACCACGCGGGAACAGCTCGACTTCCTGCGCTTTCCGCTTGGCGGACTGGAGAAGAATGTGGTGCGCGAGATCGCGCGCGACATGGGCCTCGGCGTCGCGGGCAAGCCCGACAGTCAGGACATCTGCTTTGTCCCCGACGGCGATTATGCCTCGCTCGTGCGCAAGCTGCGCCCCGAAGCCGAGGATCGGGGCGAGATCGTCCATGTCGACGGCACGGTGCTCGGCGCGCACCGGGGGCTGATCCACTATACGGTCGGCCAGCGGCGCGGGATCGACATCGGCGGACAGGCGGAGCCGCTCTATGTTGTGCGGCTCGACGCGGCGACACGGCAAGTGATCGTCGGTCCGCGGCGCGCGCTGGCGGTGTCGGGCGCGCGGCTTGGCGAAGCGAACTGGCTTGCGGATGTCGAGTGCCGCGATGTGCTGGCAAAGGTGCGCAGCATGGCAAAACCCGTTCCCGCGCGCGTGACCGGCGATCGGCTGCATTTCGTCGCCCCCGAATATGGCGTCGCGCCGGGGCAGGCGGCGGTGCTCTATGACGCCGACAACGGGTCGCGCGTGCTCGGCGGCGGCTGGATCGAAGAGACGTTCGCGGCGGAATAGATTGAACTTTCTTCCCCGATGCCGCAGCGTGCCGCCAAACAGGGGAGAAATATGATGGTCAATATGGTCTTGCGCGGCGCCGTTCTGCTGTGGGCGGCATTCTTTGCCATCGTCGGAGCGCGCGGGTTGCTGGACCCTGCGAGTTACAGCGAAACCTTCGGTTTCACGATCAGCGGCGTCGCGATCAACACGCTGCGCGCCGACCTGTCCTCCTTCTTTCTCGTTTCGGCCGGCGCGGCGGCGCTCGGCGCCTTGATCCCCGTGTGGGTGCGTGCGCTGCTGGTGCCCGCGGCGCTCTTTGGCACCGCGCTGGCGGGGCGGCTGGTCGGCGTCGCGATGGGCGATCCGACCAATTTCGGTATCGTGCAGGGCATGATCGTCGAAGCCTTGTCGGTGCTGCTGATGCTTGGCGGCTGGCGGGCGCTGTCGCATCCGGCGGCGGTGCCCGCCCAGGATGCAGCCGACACGGTGCATTGACGGCGGCTTGCGGCCGACAGGCGACGACAGGAATCGGGCGGACTATCGGCCGGCGGGATTCACTCCAGCCACTCGATCCACGCGCCATGGGCGTGGGCATGGGCGAGCTTGACCGGTTCGTCATCGCCCGGCCAGTAGCGGACGACGAGTTCGTGATGGTGGACGGTGCGGTTCGCTTCGAGCGCGATCCAGGCAAGCGGGCGATCGGGCGTGGCGTGGCGGCCCGCGGCCTCCATCGCCGCGGTCACGCGCGCCTGCTGGTCGGCGGGAACATATTGCCAGACGATCGAGTGCATCAGCACGCGCGTTGTCCCGGCCGCCTGCGGCCTTGCCAGCTCGGCCTCGACAAAATCGGCGGCCGTGGCGCGGACGAGCCTGGGCTTGTCCGCTTGCGCCGCGGCGATCGCCGCCTCCATGCGCGCGAAGCGGACATGGTGCTCTGGCCAGATATAGGCTTTGAGGCGGAGCGCCTGCGCCGGGTCGGTCAAATCGACGGGCGCGACGTCGCAGCCGCTGAGCCCGGCGAAGTCAATCGCGTGCATCGGCGGATGACGGCCGCGCCATTCGGGGGTAAAGGTCATCGCAGCCGGTTGCGGCCCGACATGCACCCCGCCAAGATCATAATGATAGCGGTCGATCATCAGGTTGATCCCCGCACTCGACCCGATTTCGAGACAGTCGAAGCGCGGCGGCAATCCCCTGTCGGCGAGCCAGAGCATCGCCGCGATGAAGTTCGACGAGCGCCCCGCCTCGTTCGTCTGCGGCGGGCCGTCGAGCCAGGGGAGCAGCGCCGCCTCGTGCCGCGCCACGACGCCCGCAACGATCGCGGCGTCGTTGATGTCCTCGGCATCGGCATAGATGGGAGCGAGTTCGCGCGCGGTTTCCGCCAGGTGCAGCGCGTGAAAGCCAGCCGCAGCGCGCAGCGGCAGCGCGTCGGCGAGCGGAGCGCCCGGCCAAGCGGCGATGCGGCGCGCAAAGTCGCTGGCGGGGCGATCAAGCAGGCCGGCAATCGCGGCGACGACGCGCGCGGTGATCGGCGCATCGTTGGCGCGGCAATAGGCCACCTGGTTGGCGAAGGCGGCGCGCACCGGATCACGTCCGGTTTCCGCCGTGTCGACAAAGTGATTGCGCTCGCTCATTGCCCTTTGTCCCGTCGCCGCCTATGTGCGCGACGCTTATGCCCGAACCGATCATCTTTGCCATCCCCAAGGGACGCATCCTCGACGAGGCGCTGCCGCTGCTCGCGCGCGTGGGGATCGAGCCCGCGGCGGACTTTTTTGACAAGAAGAGCCGCGCTTTGGTGTTCGGGACGAACCAGCCGCATATCGCGCTGATCCGTGTGCGCGCGTTTGACGTGGCGACCTTTGTGGCGCATGGCGCGGCGCAGCTCGGCATCGTCGGGTCCGACGTCGTCGATGAGTTCGACTATTCGGAACTGTATGCCCCCGTCGATCTCGGCATCGGCCATTGCCGCCTGTCGCTCGCGGGGCCGGAGGGCAGCGCGCCGCCGGGGCTGGGCGAAAGCCACATCCGCGTCGCGACCAAATATCCCGCGACGACGCGCCGCTGGTTCGCGACACAGGGCATTCAGGCCGAGTGCATCAAGCTTAATGGCGCGATGGAAATTGCGCCGAAGCTGGGACTCGCGTCGCACATCGTCGACCTGGTATCGACGGGGCGCACGCTGAGGGAAAATGCGCTCGCTGAACAAAAGGTCATCAGCGAGGTGTCGGCGCGGCTGATCGTCAACCGCGCCGCATTCAAGCTCAATTCGGCCGAGGTGCCGGCGCTCGTCGAACGTTTCCGTCAGGCGGTGGTCGATGCGGCGGCTTGACGCCTCGGCGCCCGGCTTTGCGGCCGCGTTCGATGCGCTGGTGAATGACCGGCGCGAGAGCGCCTCCGACGTGTCGGCCGACGTCGCCGTGATCATCGCGCGGGTGAAGGCCGAGGGCGACGCGGCGCTCGCCGACTATACCGCCAGATTCGACCGGTTCGACCTCGATGCGCAGGGATGGAGCATTTCAAAGCAAGACTGCGCCGCGGCCTATGCGGCGCTGGCGCCGGAGCTGCGGGACGCGCTGAACCTTGCCGCCGACCGCATCCGCGCTTACCACGCCGCGCAATTGCCGGGGGACCGCGACTATCGCGATGCGACGGGTGCGCGGCTTGGCGCGCGCTGGAATGCCGTCGATGCCGCGGGAGTCTATGTCCCCGGCGGACGCGCCGCCTATCCTTCTTCGGTGCTGATGAATATCCTGCCCGCAAAGGTCGCGGGGGTCGAACGCATCGTGATGGTGACCCCGACCCCGGATGGCGCGGTCAATCCGGTGGTGATGGCCGCAGCGCATATCGGCGGCGTCGATGAAATCTGGCGTGTCGGCGGCGCGCAGGCGATCGCGGCGCTTGCCCACGGCACGGCCCGCATTGCGCCGGTCGATGTCGTTACCGGTCCCGGCAACGCATGGGTCGCCGAGGCGAAACGCCAGCTTTACGGGCTGGTAGGCATCGACATGGTCGCGGGACCGAGCGAGATCGTCATCGTCGCCGACAATCGGAACCAGCCCCATGTGATCGCCGCCGACCTTCTGAGCCAGGCCGAGCACGACCCGACCAGCCAGTCCATCCTGTTCACCGACGACGGCGATTTCGCCGATGCCGTCGCCGCGGTGGTCGCGCAGCTGATCCCGACGCTGTCCACCGCCGCGACGATGCAGGCTAGCTGGGCCGACAATGGCGCGGTGATCGTCGTGCCGACGCTGGCCGACGCGATTCCGCTGTGCGACCGTTTGGCGCCCGAACATCTTGAACTCGCGGTCGATCCGGCCGACGCCGACGCGCTGTTCGCGCGCGTGCGTCATGCCGGATCGGTGTTCCTCGGCCGCCAGACGCCCGAAGCGATCGGCGACTATGTCGCGGGACCGAATCATGTCCTTCCTACCGGGCGCCGTGCGCGTTTTTCGAGCGGACTGTCGGTCACCGACTTCATGAAACGCACCAGCTTCCTTGCGCTCGACGGGGCAAGCCTTGCCGCCATCGGCCCCGCGGCGGTGGCGCTCGCACACGCCGAGGGGCTTCCCGCCCACGCGCTCAGCGTTCAGAATCGATTGGAAAAAAGGCCCCGTTGAACCCCAAGGTTCGTCCTTGCGGCGAAGACCGGAATCTTGCCGGAGCCTTCTTGATGCGCGGTCGAGATTCCGGTTCCTTCGACTGGCTTGCGGGCGCTGAGGACAGGCTTCGCCGGAATGACGATTTAAGATAGAGCAGACATTATGAACAAACGTGCCCAATCCCGCTCCGCCGCCCGTCTTGCCGCCGTGCAGGCGCTTTATCAGCACGAGATGGAGGCAACGCCGGTGGCGCAGCTGATCCACGAGTTTCACCAGCACCGCATCGGCGCGATCATCGAGGACGCCGAATATGCCGACGCCGACATTCCTTTCTTTGACGACATCGTGAAAGGCGTTCTTGCGCGCGGCGACGAGATCGACGCGGCGATCAGCGCGCGACTGGCGAGCGGTTGGACGATGGAACGGCTCGACCGGACGATGAAGGCGATCCTGCGCGCGGGCACCTATGAGCTGATCGCGCGCGGCGATGTGCCTGTCGGCGCGGTGGTCAGCGAATATGTCGATGTCGCCAAGGCCTTTTTCGACGGCCGCGAGGCGGGCTTTGCGAACGGGCTGCTCGATGCCATCGGCAGGGATGTGCGCCGCTGATCAGCGCCGATCGAGGAACAGCAGCGGGATGTCCACCCGTTCGGCCCATGCCGTTTCGTCGTGCGCGGTGCCCGTGAAGCGGCGCGCTTCGTAACGGGGCCAGCGCCAGCCGCGCGCTGCCATCATGCGGTCGAAGGCATCGGCATAGGGCGGATAAAAGGCATCGAGCGTCGCCGTTCCGTGATCGCGATAGAACCGGTGGACCGCGGGATCGAGCCGCGTCGTGGCGATCCATTTGTCGAAGGCGTCGGCGACCATTTGCGCCGCAGCGGCCCGGTCGGCTTCGGCAATATCGGGATTGGCGAGCGGCAGATGCATCGAGACCGCGGCCGCCTGGCCGAATATATGCGGATATTCGCCCATCGCATAAAGCGACATCAGCCCCCCATCGAACTGCCCATGACCGCCGTGTTGCGGCGATCGGCGAGCGTGCGAAACTCCCGATCAACCCAAGGTTTCAGTTCGTCGGCCAGAAAGCGAAGATAGGCGTCGCCCATCAGTTTTTCGGCGCCCTTTTCCGCGCCAAGGTCGATGCCGCGGATGCGCGCCTGAAACGCCGGTGGCAGATGGGCATACAGCTTTTCGGGAAACAGCGTTGCGTAGCGCGCGGTCGGGCTGGCGATGCCGACGACAATGGCAGGCGAAAGCTGCGCGCTGGCGGTCATGCGATCCATGGCTTCGTCGATTTGCCATTCATGCCCGTAGCCGGCATGTCGCCTGTCGAACAGATTCTGCCCGTCGTGCATATAGATGACCCGGAATCGCCGTCCGGTGTCACGATCATATTCACGCGGAAGCCACACCCAGACCGTCAACGGATCGATATGCCGACTGGGGAAATCGAGCTTGGTGACGATGCGCCCGGCGCTGACCGAAACCGGCGGTGTCGGTTGCGCGACGGCGCCGGGTGCGAGGAGCAGGAGAGCCAGGAGAAAGAGGCAACGGCTGGTCATCAGGCGATTCCTGCGGCAGGGTGAGGGCATGAACGAGGCTGTATTTATCGCGCACCTGCGTGCGATCGCAACTGATCCCGCCGCGCGCGGGCTTGCCGACGATGCGGCGGTCTGGGAGGGGCTGGTGCTCACCCACGACATGATCGTCGAGGGTGTCCATTTCCTGCCCGACGACCGGCCGCAGGATGTCGCGTGGAAACTGGTCGCGGTGAACCTGTCCGACCTTGCCGCGAAAGGCGCGCCGCCGGTCGGGGCACTCGTCGGCTACAGTCTGGGCGACGCCGCGTGGGACGCGGCCTTTGTCGAGGGCCTCGACGTGGCGCTGCGCCGCTTCGGGGTTGTCCTGCTCGGCGGCGATACGGTGCGCGCGCCGACGGGAACCCCCCGCAGTTTCGGCCTTACCGCGATCGGGCGGGCGCCCCTCGGCGGGGCGCCGACGCGCGCGGGGGTGCGGCCGGGCGACCAGCTGTGGGTGACGGGGACGATCGGCAATGCCGGGCTGGGGCTGGCGATGCGGCTTGGGCAGGTCGAACCGAACGAGACCTGCCTTGCCGCCTATAGCCGCCCCCAGCCGCAGCTGACCTTCGGACAGGCGGTGGCACCCCATGTTCGCGCGATGATGGATATATCCGACGGCCTGCTGATCGACGCGCAGCGCATGGCCGCAGCGAGCGGGTGCGAGCTGGGGATCATGCTCGAGGCCATCCCCCTGTCGGCGGCGCTGCTCGCGGTGCGGCCCGATGTGATCGATACGCGCCTGGCGGCGGCGACGGCGGGCGACGATTATCAATTGCTGTTCGCGGCCGATCCAGCCGCCGCAAGCGTGATCCGCGAGATTGCCGCCGGGCTGAATGTCGCGGTTACCGCGATCGGCCACGCGGGCGTAGGCGAGGGGATCGTGCTGACGCACCGTGCCCAGCGCATCGCGGTACCCGAACGGCCGGGTTTCATGCACTGACGACCAGCCCCCCGGACAATGACGATTGCGGGCTTGCCCTGGGCTTTCTTTCTTCCCATAACCCGCCGGTCTAATTTGGGGCGGTCGCATCAGGGGACGAGCGAACCGGCAACAATAGTCGGACGTGCTCGACTGCTATCTTCTGCGTCGCCCTTCTCATGGGGAAGGAAGCAACACGCATGAATCCGGTTTTGATCGCGATAGGGTGCGGCCTGTTGGCCGTGCTCTATGGATTCATTACCTCGCGACAGGTGCTCAGCGCATCGGCGGGTAACGAAAAGATGCAGCAAATCGCCGGCGCCATTCAGGAAGGTGCCAAAGCCTATCTGGGCCGCCAATATCGCACCATCGCTGTTGTGGGCGTTGTCGTCGCCGTGCTTGTCGGGCTGTTCCTCGGCCCGATCTCCGCGACGGGTTTCGTCATCGGCGCTGTGCTGTCGGGTGTGGCCGGTTATATCGGCATGAACATCTCGGTCCGCGCGAATGTGCGCACTGCCGCGGCGGCGCAGACCGGGTTGCAGGCGGGCCTTACCATGGCGTTTCGCGCCGGTGCGATCACCGGCATGTTGGTCGCGGGCCTTGCGCTGCTGGCGATCGCTGTCTTCTTCTGGTATCTGACCGGCCCCGGCGGCTTTACCGTCGGCGGTGACGATCGCACCGTGGTCGATGCGCTTGTTGCCCTTGCCTTCGGCGCCTCGCTGATCTCGATCTTCGCGCGGCTCGGTGGCGGCATCTTTACCAAGGCGGCCGATGTCGGCGCCGACCTTGTCGGCAAGGTCGAGGCGGGAATCCCCGAAGATGATCCGCGCAACCCCGCGGTGATCGCGGACAATGTCGGCGACAATGTCGGCGACTGCGCGGGCATGGCCGCCGACCTTTTTGAAACCTATGTCGTCACCGTCGGCGCCACGATGGTGCTGATCGCGTTGCTGATGAAGGGTGCGGGCGACATGCTGCTCCCGCTGATGACGCTGCCGCTGTTGATGGGCGGTGTCTGCATCATCACGTCGATCATCGGCACCTATTTCGTGCGTCTCGGCAGCGGGACGAACGTCATGGGCGCGATGTACAAGGGTTTCCTCGTTACCGCGATCCTCTCGATCCCGGCAATCTGGTTCTCGACCCAATATGCGCTCGGCGACATGACGACCGACATTGCGGGGACCGATTTCAACGGCAGCGATCTTTTCTATTGCGCGCTGCTCGGCCTTGCCATCACGGGCATCATCATCTGGATTACCGAATATTATACGGGCACCAATTATCGCCCCGTTCGCAGCATCGCCAAGGCGTCGGAAACGGGCCATGGCACCAATGTGATCCAGGGCCTGGCCGTCAGCCTGGAATCGACCGCGCTGCCGACGCTCGTCATTTGCGTCGGCATCATCGTCGCCTATCAGGTCGCGGGCATCATCGGCATCGCCTTTGGCGCCACTGCGATGCTCGCGCTGGCTGGCATGGTCGTCGCGCTCGACGCCTATGGTCCCGTCACCGACAATGCCGGCGGCATCGCCGAAATGGCGGGTCTCGATGACAGCGTGCGCGAGAAAACCGACCTTCTCGATGCCGTGGGCAACACGACCAAGGCCGTGACCAAAGGCTATGCCATCGGCTCGGCGGGTCTCGCGGCGCTGGTACTGTTCGGCACCTATACTGCCGACATTACGGAGTATTCGGCGGCGCTCGGTCTCGACGCTCCGCTGACCTTTTCGCTGTCGTCGCCCTATGTCATCGTCGGACTGCTGCTCGGCGCGCTCTTGCCCTATCTCTTCGGGGCGATGGGTATGACCGCAGTGGGCCGTGCGGCGGGTGACGTGGTCAAGGATGTTCGGGACCAGTTTGCGAACAACAAGGGCATCATGGACGGCACCAGCCGCCCCGACTACGCCCGCACGGTCGACCTCGTCACCAAGGCGGCGATCAAGGAAATGATCGTCCCGTCGCTGCTGCCGGTGCTCGCGCCGATCGTCGTTTACTTCGTGATCCTGTGGGTCGCGGGTTCGGCCGCCGCGCTTGAAGCGCTCGGCGCGCTGTTGCTCGGCGTGATCGTCGGCGGGTTGTTCGTCGCCATATCGATGACTTCGGGCGGCGGCGCCTGGGATAATGCGAAAAAATATATCGAGGACGGCAACCACGGTGGCAAGGGCAGCGACGCCCACAAAGCCGCGGTGACCGGCGATACCGTCGGCGATCCCTACAAGGATACCGCGGGTCCGGCGGTCAACCCGATGATCAAGATCACCAATATCGTGGCGATCCTGCTCCTCGCGGCGCTGGCGCACGGCGCGGCCTGAGTTTAGCGGCCCGTTCTGGCAATGAAAGGCCTCGCCGGAGCGATCCGGCGGGGCCTTTCCGTTTCTTGTGGCGACAGTCGCCGTTGTCAACGCGCCCTGTCCCTTCTACGCTTGCGGCCACGGGCAGGACGAACAATCGGATTGTCCGACAGGGGCTTAATCCGTTCAACATGCGCGAAAAGGGGATCAAGATGACCGCGAAGCTTTTCATTGCGGCGTTGCTCGCTTCGGCAGTCGCGCTGCCGACTGTTGCAACCGCTTGGGAGAGCGACATAGTCGTCATGGCACAAAAGGGGCGTGTCGATACGGCCGTATTCGGAAAACGGCCATATATGCGCGACCCGCGTCTGTCGCCGGACGGAAGCAAGGTGGCGGTAATGATGAGCCGCGATGGCGTCGATAATCTGGTCCTTATCGACTTAACCAAAACGGACACGGCCCCCAAGCTGATAGCGAAAGCCGAGGAATATCGCGAGGCTGGTGATCGCACGATGACCGGCTGGCGTTGGGTGGGCAACCGCACGCTGATTATCACATTGATGTCACGTGAAATTATTTTTGGGCAGCGTTCCGACCTGCGGCGGCTTGCTGCCTATGACCTGGAATCGGGAAAACTCACTCCGCTCGCCTGGACCGACGCCGGTGGTGATGGCGGCACCATCCTGCACGTCGACGACGAGAAAGAAACGATCCTCGTGCAACGGGGCATCTTCAAGGACGGCAGTTTTTCGCCAGGCCCCGAGGTGATCAACGTCGACGTCAGGACCGGAGAATACAGGACCATCCAGCGACCCAATGTCGAAGTCAGCAACTGGCTCGTCGACGGCAAGGGGGTTGTTCGCGGCGGGCTGGGGCAGGACGACAAGGGCAATCAGCGATTGATGTATCGTTCGGACGCTGGCGGGACGATCAAAACCGTATCCAATGCCAAGGATCCGACCTTCACCCAGTCGCAGATCGTTCCGTCGGTGTTTCTCGACGAACCCGACATGGCCTATGCGACGAGCAACAGGGATGATCTGCGCCGCGTCTACAAGGTCAACATGAAGACGATGGAGATCGTGGGTCCGCCGTTGTTCCAGCTCGACGGCTATGATGTCGGCGGCATTATTCCCAATGAAGCCGGCAACAACATTCTCGGCTTTGCCTACATCACCGACAAGGATCGTCGCAAATGGGTCGACGAACGGCTTGCGCAGGTGCAGCAGTTTTTCGACGAGGATTTTGGCGAGGGCAATGCCCTTATTACCTCGACCAATGACGGCGACACCAAATTGATCGTCCAGATTGGCGAAACAAGCGATCCGGGGGGCTATTATCTTTACGATACGGAGAGCGGCAAGCTGCAACTGCTCGGCTGGGTCCACCCCATCCTGCAGGGCGCCAAGATGAACCCCACGGATACGGTGCGTTACAAGGCATCGGACGGGTTGGAGATCGAGGCAATTGTGACCTACCCGCGCCACCGCAAGGATCGCAAGAAGCTGCCCGTCGTGGTGATGCCGCACGGGGGCCCCTATGGTGTGCGTGACGAGGAAGGTTTTGGATTCTTTCCCTGGCATCAGGCCGTCGCCGAGCTCGGCTATGTCGTGATTCAACCCAATTACCGGGGTTCGGGGGGCTATGGAAAATCGTTCGTCATGGAAGGCCGCAAGCCCAACGGATATGGCAACCGTATGCAGGACGATCTCAACGATGCGGTCACCTGGTTCGCGCAGCAGGGCCTGGTCGATCCGAAGCGCGCCTGCATCATGGGCTGGTCCTATGGCGGTTATGCCAGTGCAAGAGGGGCGCAGCGCGACCCGAACGTGTGGCGCTGCGCTATCGCCGGGGCCGGCGTCTATGATTTCCCGATGATGAAATCCTTTGATACCGAAACCTTCGGCAGTTTTGGTGCCAGCTTTCAGGCGACGGCCGATGACCTCATCTCGATCTCGTCTGCGCGCAACACCGATGGCCCATGGTCGCCTATCCTGATCGTTGCGGGTCTGCGCGACGCGCGAATCCCGATCGAGCAATCGCGCACGCTGGTGTCGCGTCTCAAGCGGTCAGGCAAGAAGGAAGGAGTGGACTTCCGATACGTCGAACAGCCCAAGGGCACGCACAACCTGCCCTATGAGGATGTCCATATCGAATGGCTGGTCGAAGCCGAAAAGTGGCTGGCGGTTCATAATCCTGCCTATATTGAAGGCGATCCGGACAAGCCCAAGCCCGTTACGGTAACCGTGGAAACCAGATAGGATTGGCGTGCCGGGCAGGGAACGGGCGGCGCGGCATTTGCGGCGCAACATTGCTCTCTTCGGGTCAAGCCGCGTTCCTGTTTTCGATGCCCGCGCCCGTTTGCCGATTGCCTGTCCGCCGCCGCCGCTCTAACCTTTGCAGCACCTTATCAAGCGGAGGCGGCGAGTGAGCGAAGGCAGCGCGGCGAGCGAAATCTATATTGGCCTCGGCGGCGGCGGGGCGCCGGAAGGGCCGCGGCAATCGCTGGTTCTGAAGCGCGCAAACCGCCACGGGCTGATCGCCGGTGCGACGGGCACCGGCAAGACGGTGACGTTGCAGGGACTGGCAGAGGGTTTTTCGGCGGTGGGCGTGCCTGTCTTTGTCGCCGATGTGAAGGGCGACCTTGCCGGCATGGCGATGGCGGGCAGCCCGACCGCCAAGGTGCACGAACCCTTTTCGAAGCGCGCCGCCGAAATCGGCGACACCGGCTGGGCCTATCGCGACAATCCGGTGATATTTTGGGACCTGTTCGGCGAACAGGGACATCCGGTGCGCACGACGATTTCCGAAATGGGGCCGCTGCTGCTCGCGCGGTTGATGGGGCTCAATGAAACGCAGGAAGGCGTGCTGGCCATTGCGTTCAGGGTTGCCGACGAACAGAATATGCTGCTGCTCGATCTGGGCGATTTGCAGGCGATGCTCGTCTGGTGCGCGGAAAATGCCGACGAACTGACCGCAAAATATGGCAATGTCACCAAGGCGAGCGTCGGCGCGATCCAGCGGCAACTGCTGACGCTTGAAAGCCAAGGCGGCGATCATTTCTTCGGCGAGCCCGCGCTCGATATTCAGGACATGATCCGCACCGACGAAAATGGCCGCGGTTATGTGAATATCCTTGCCGCCGACAAGCTGATGGCGAGCCCCAAACTCTATGCGACCTTTCTGCTGTGGCTGTTGAGCGAGATGTTCGAGACGCTGCCCGAAGTTGGCGATCCCGACAAGCCCAAGCTGGTTTTCTTCTTCGACGAGGCGCATCTGCTGTTCGACGATGCGCCGCCCGCGCTGTCCGAAAAGATCGAACAGGTCGTGCGCCTGATCCGCTCGAAAGGCGTTGGCGTCTATTTTGTGACGCAGAACCCGATTGACATTCCCGATGCGGTCGCGGGTCAGCTGGGCAATCGTGTCCAGCATGCGCTGCGAGCCTTTACCCCGCGCGATCAGAAGGCCGTGAAGGCGGCCGCCGACACCTTTCGCCCCAATCCGAAGATCGATGTCGCGCGTGAGATCACCGAGCTTCGCGTCGGCGAGGCGCTGGTGTCGCTGCTGATGCCCGACGGCGCGCCGTCGCCGGTTGAGCGCACTTTGATCAAGCCGCCCTGCTCGCGCGTGGGGCCGCTCGACGCCAGGGAACGCGCGATCATCCAGTCTGTCTCGCCCGTCGAGGGCAAATATGACACGGCGGTCGACCGCGAAAGCGCCGAGGAACTGCTCGCCGCCAAGGCCGAGCAGGCGCAGGCAGCGGCGATCGAAGCGAAGGCGCAGGAAGAGGCCGACAAGGCGGCGGCGATCGCCGCGAAGGAAGAAGCGAAGCGCAAGGCGGCCGAGGAACGCGAACGCATCCGGCTGGAAAGGGCCGCGGCACGCGAGGCGGCGAAGCCGAGCATGGCCGAAAAAATGATGCAGTCGGCGGCGCGGTCGGCGGCGACGAGCCTCGGTCGGCAGGTCGCGGGCCGACTGGGCGGCCAACTGATCGCGGCATTCTGGGCAGCCTGTTCAAATAGGTCGTCGTTCACCAGCGCCGACCCGTCATCTTTGCAGTCGACTTCGCGCGCGAATCGCGGCAGCTTTGGTTGCATGATAAAACCTATATTGCCTGGAGAGGTAGCCGCCGCGGTCGTCAATCCCGTCGCCTATGGAGCGTGGGAGCCGCTTCACGAACAGCTCGCCTGGGCGCGGGCGAATATGCCGCTGGGCGTCGCGGAAAATCCGAACCACGATCCGTTCTGGCTCGTAACGCGCCACGCCGATATCATGGCGATCAGCCGCGACCAGCAGCGCTTTGCGAACGGCATCCGGCCGACGGTGCTGACCGACCGCGCGGGCGAGGCGCTGGCGCGCGCGGCGACGCCGGGGGGCGACGGCCATCTGGTGCGGTCGCTCGTCCAGATGGATGCACCCGACCATATGAAATACCGGCTGCTGACGCAAAGCTGGTTCATGCCCAGGAATCTGAAGACGATCGAAGACCGGATTCGGCAGATCGCCCGCGACTCGGTCGAGCACATGCTGGCGACCGGAGGGTCGTGCGATTTCGCGCGCGACGTCGCGGCGCATTATCCGCTGCGCGTTATCATGGACATATTGGGAGTGCCGCCGGAAGACGAACCGCGGATGCTGATGCTGACGCAGCAATTGTTCGGCCCGACCGATCCAGAGCTTAACCGCAGCCGCGAAGCGATCACCAGCTCTGAACAGGCGATTGCAATGCTGCAATATGTCATCGCCGATTTCGAGGCCTATTTCGGCGCGCTGACCGCCGACCGTCGCGCCCATCCGCGCGAGGATATTGCGACGGTGATCGCCAATGCGATGGTCGGGGGCGAACGCATCCCCGACCGCGAACTCGCCGGCTATTATATGATTATTGCGACTGCGGGGCACGACACGACGAGTGCATCGACCGCGGGGGCGATCATGGAACTGGCGCGCAACCCGGTCCTGTTCGAGCGGTTCCGCGATGCGGCGAGCGACAAGGCGGGGTTGATCGAAGAGGCGATCCGTTGGACGACGCCGGTGCAGCATTTCATGCGCAGCGCGAAAGAGGATGTCGAGATCGGCGGGCAGATGATCCGCGCGGGCGACTGGCTGATGCTGAACTATGTTTCCGCGAACCGCGACGAGGCCGCTTTTACCGATCCTTTCGTTTTCGATCCCGATCGCGAGAAGAACCAGCAGATCGCCTTTGGTTTCGGTGCGCATGTCTGCCTGGGGCAACATCTGGCGCGGCTGGAGATGCGGATTTTGATGGAAGAGTTGCTGCCGCGGCTGACCAGCCTGGAGCTGGCGGGCGAGCCCGCGCGCGTCGAATCGGTGTTCGTCGGCGGGCTGAAGCGGCTGCCGGTCCGGTTTACTGCGGCGTAGCGGCGCGTCTGGATTCCGGTCCGACGGGTTCCGTCCGCTAAGGGCCGTTCGCATCCCGCCTTGGTTCGACGCGAACGGACCGGGCGCGCGCCCTGAAATCGCCCGGCACGCCGTCCCCGCTCACGGAATCCGCCTGGTTGGATAGGGGGTGCCGTCCTTGTGGAAATAGCCGTCGGGCGTGAAGATCATGTCGATGTCCGAATAGCCGCCGCCGGTGTCATATTTCTTGCCGCCGCCGAGCGCGACGAAGACGCAGTCGGCATCGGATTCGTTGATGAGGTGATGGCCGTTGGTGCTGCCCTTGGGCCACACCGCAATGTCGCCCGCGCGCATGATGTGGCGGCCGTCGTCCTCGACCAGCACCGCCTCGCCCGAAATCATGACCAGCATCTCATCCTCGCCGTCGTGCCAGTGGCGCTGCGACGACCAGGCGCCGGGTTTGAGCACCACATGGCTCGCGGCGAAATCGCTGAGGCCTGTCGGCGGCGCGAGGCGGCGATACCAGCGGCCCTGGACCGGCTTGTCATAGGGCGCGGGATAGCCGGTGACATTGGTTTGCGGGATGGCGTCGAGATCGAGTTTGGGCATGGCGGTCCTCCTGGCGCCTCTTGCCGCTCGCATCGAGCGAAGTCGAGATGCCCGTCGGCAGGGCGCGAGGACGATTGGTGTCTCGACTTCGCTCGACACGAACGGATAAAGGGCGTTGATGAAGATTATGACCGACCCCGTCGAACTCGCCAAGGCGTTGATCGCCACGCCCTCCATCACCCCGGCCAGGGGCGCGGTGTTCGATGTGCTTGAGGCGGCGCTCGTTCCGCTCGGTTTCACCGTTGAGCGCTTCATCGACGGGATTGAGCCGGACGGGCCGGTCGAGAACCTGCTCGCGGTGCGGCGCGGGAGCGGCCCAAGACATTTTGGCTTTGCGGGGCATCTCGACGTCGTGCCGCCGGGGGTGGGATGGACGGGCGATGCTTTCGATCCGCAAGTGCGCGGCGAGTTGCTCTTCGGGCGCGGTGCGGTCGACATGAAGGGGGCAATCGCCGCCTTTGTCGCCGCTGCCGCCGCGACGCCGCGGGATGCCGGGACGATCAGCCTGATCATCACCGGCGATGAGGAAGGCCCGGCGATCTTCGGCACCCGCGCGCTGATGGAGCATATGGACGCGCGCGGGATCCGGCCCGACATGATCGTCGTCGGCGAGCCGACGTCGGTGAACCGGCTGGGCGACATGGTGAAGATCGGGCGGCGGGGGTCGGTCAATATCTGGATCGACGTGCCGGGGACGCAGGGTCATGTCGCCTACCCGCATCTCGCCGATAATCCGATTCCCAAGCTGGTAAAGATTTTGGCCGCGATCGATGCGGTCGTGCTGGACGAAGGCAGTGACTGGTTTCAGCCGTCGAATATCGAGTTCACCGACATTGAGGTTGGCAACGGCGCAACCAACGTCATTCCCGCCTCGGCGCGTGCGCGGATGTCGATCCGCTTCAACGATCAGCATCGGGGCGCCGAGCTGGTGGCGATGATCGAGCGCATTGCGCACGCGGTCGAGCCAGCGGCCAAGGTGCTTGGCAGGATTTCGGGCGAGGCGTTTCTGACGCCGCCGGGCGAACTGTCCGAACTGGTCGCCGAAGCGATCCATGCCGAGACCGATGTGGTCGCGGAAATGTCGACAACGGGCGGCACGTCGGACGCGCGTTTCCTCCACGCGCTGTGCCCGGTGGTCGAATTCGGGCTGACCAATGCGACGATGCACAAGCTTGATGAGGCGGTGGCGGTGGCGGATCTGCACAGGCTGACGGCGATTTATCGCGGGGTGTTGATGCGGGCGCTGGTGGGCTGAAACCTGTTTCGCGCAAGGACGCGAATGCGCGAAGAAGAATAGTCTCGCCCAAAGACACGAAGATGGGGCGAAAGTCCCCGATGCGGGCTGGCCGCCACAGGCGATCAACAGGCGCGCTTCCATTAAGGGGCTTCGCGCGATCCGCAGGCAGCGGCGCTTGTGCAGACTGTCGGCTTTGCGCCTTTGCGTGCGATCAATCTTCTCTTGCGCGCCGCAGGATCACATAGACTGCGCCCGCGCCGCCGTGGCTGATATGCGCCGGGCGCAGCGCGACGATTTGATCGGCGTGGGGCGAGACGGCGAGCCAGTCGGGGAGCGAGGCGCGGATTGCACCGCGCGGGCGCGGCAGTCCGTGCATCCGGGGCATGCGGTCGGCGCCGGGGCGCAGGCGCCCGGCGACGACGAGCAGCACGCGCGCGCCGCGGAGCAGCGCGCGATGGATGGCGTCGTCGAGCCGTGCCTGTGCCGAGGCGAGCGTGTGACCGTGCAGGTCGATGCTCATGTCGGGGCGGACGAGCCCCTTGCGCAGGCGCCGATCCCAATGGCCGTCGAGCGTTGCCGCGCTGAGCGAGCGGCGTGGCGGCACAAGAGAGGCAGAGTTGCGCGTCGGGACGGCAGCGCGCGGAGCGGCGCTGGGCAGCGGGGGCTTGGGCGGCGCGACGGTCGGCGGCGCGGCCGGAGCAAGCGGGGATGGCGCTTTCGGCAGCGGCGTCACTGTCGCCGCGACCTTTTTCCACAGCGCGCTTTCTTCGGGAGCGAGGCGCCGCGGCATCGCCTGGTCAGCCTTCGGGAAGCAGGCGCGCGATGCTGGCGCGGGGCAGCAGCAAGAGCGCGCTCCCGCGCGCCTGCATGCCGCCGGCGATCGCGCGCGCTTCTTCGCCCGCGCCCCAGAAGCTGTCAAAGCGGTTGGCGCCCTTGATCGCGCCGCCGGTGTCCTGTGCCACCCACAATCCGTTCGGTTCGGCGCGGTCGAGCGAGAGGAAAACAGGGGCGCCGAGCGGCACATATTTGGGGTCGGCGGCAACGCTGACCCGGCCGGTTACGGGCACGCCGAGCGCGCCGAGCGGGCCGGGACCCGTGAGTTCGCGGAAAAAGACCCAGCTGGGATTTTCGTTCATCACCGCGGCGCCGCGCACCGGATCCGCGCGCAGATGATCCAGGATGCCCTGCATCGACGCCTGCCCGCGCTGCAGTTCGCCGCGATCGAGCAGCAGCTTGCCGATGCCCACATAGGAGCGGCCGTTCTGACCATCATATCCGATACGCATCACGCTGCCGTCGGGAAGGCGGAGGCGGCCCGAACCCTGCACCTGGAGGAAAAAGAACTCGGCGGCGTCGGCGGCCCACGCCAGTTCGAGTCCACGCCCTTCGAGCGCACCCGATTCGATCGCAATGCGATCGTAATAGGGCACAAAGCTTGATCCATCGACGCGGCCGCGGATCCTGCGGCCTTTGAGGTCGTCGGCGAACTGGCCGAGATCGACTTCGACGAGATCGGCGGGGCGGCGATAGATGGGCACGTCATAGCCCGGCTGCCGGATGCGCGAGGCCGCGATTTCGGGCTCGTAATAGCCGGTGACGAAGGCGGCGCCGGTGCCGACCTGCACCGTACCGAAATAGCGCGCGAAGAAGGCGGCGGCGTCGCTGTCGGCCCAACTGGCCGCCGCGGCGCAGCTTTCGGTCCAGTCGGCACTCCGGGTCAGGCCGCTGGCGTCGGCGCGGCGCTGGACCGACGGGCAGCTGATGCGAAAGGCCGCAAGCGCCGCCGCCGCCTGTTCGGCGGTTACGCCCAGCATGGAAAAGTCGGGGCCGCGCGTCACCCCGCTGGCTGCCGCAGTGGTCGCGTCGGCGGGAACGGCGGCGGCGGCAAGCGGCGCGCGCGGGGTGGCCGGGATCGGCTGGACCGCGACGCCGACTCGTTCGGACGGGCGCGGGATATAGGGGCGCGGTTGGCCCAGCGGCCGCGACGGCGCGGGCATTGATACCGCCGGGCGGGCGGGGTCGGCCGTGACAGGGATGACCGACGCGCAGCCCGACAGGAGCGGGGCGGCAGCGAACAGCGCGAGCCCACAGAAGCGCGCCCGCGACGCTGCCGCAATCCGGATCATGGGGTCAGGCCGATTCGGCTTCGTCGAGCAGCCAGTTGGGATCGTTGCTGCCGATCTGGCGGCGGAAGGTCCAGAGGTCGTCGGTTTGCGCCGCGTCGCTCATCGACCCGGCGATCAGCTTGCCGTCGGCGTCGCGCGTGACGGCGCTGATGTCGGCGCAATAGCGCACCGTGATGCGGGCTTCGCCGCGGCGCAACTCAACCGCCGTGATCTTTGCCGAATCGATGCCGATCAGGCGGTTTTCCAGCGTCTCGCCTCGGCCCTCGCGCGCGTCGATCGCTTCCACAAAGGCATTGTAGCTGTCGTCGTCGCAAAGATCGCGGAGCGTTTCGCGATCGCCTTTCCAAAAGGCCTCGAGAATCATGCGATAGGCCGCCTTTGCGCCTTCCATGAAGCGGCCGGCGTCAAAACTGCGATCATTGGCAAGCAGTTGGCGCAGGCCCGCTTCCGCGGCAGGTTCATAGACAAGGCCCGCCATATTGGTGGTCGGAGCCCCGAGCGCCGGTGCGTCGCCGTCGTCCAGGCGGATCGGCGTTGGGGTGGCGCGATCGTCGCGTCGCGGCAGCACAGGTTCCTGTTCATGGCCCGTCCGCTTGCCGAGCACCGAGTAGAGCCGCATTCCAAGAAATGCGGCGATCATGGCGAGCAGGACAATCGAAAAAGCAGTCACGGGCAAAGGTCCAATGCGAGCAATGGCAACATGTCGCCTAATACATAGGCGATACGTTGTCCTGTTTCAAATGGCCATGGTCGCTGGCGTCCGGCGCGTCAATGATTTCGGCCCCAGCGGGCGCCCCTGTGGCGCACCATTGTGCTCTTGAACCGTCGCTGCTAAGCGCCGGCGCAACCGTTCGCCGCGGTCCCGATACGGCTCGCGGCATTGGCAGTCCCTATTTTTCATTGAAAGCATTCCCATCATGGCCGACGAGACGAGCCCCGACATCAACAATCCGGCGTTGCAACCCAATGGTGAAGACACCAGTCCGGCGATTGGCCTGATTTCGCAATATGTAAAGGATCTGTCGTTCGAAAATCCGAATGCGCCCGCGGTTTACCAATGGCAGGGCGCGCCGCAGGTCGATGTCCAGTTCAACATTGCTGCCGACGGCGTGGGCGAAAATCTGTATGAAGTCACGCTGAAGATCGACGTCACCTCGAAGACCGATAATGGCACGAGCTTTGTGATCGAACTGAAATATGCGGGCCTGTTCGGGGTTCGCAATGTGCCCGACGATCAGCTTCAGCCCTTTTTCCTTGCCGAAGCGCCGCGCATCCTGTTCCCCTTTGCGCGCCGCGTCGTCGCCGACGCCGTGCAGGATGGCGGTTTTCCCCCCCTGCTGCTTGATCCGATCGATTTCCATGGCCTTTTCATGCAACAGGTCCAGGCGGCGCAAGGCGAGCGGGTCGGCGAAGGCGCACCGGTGGGGCAGGCCTGAACCCGGCATCGGGAGCGGACCAACGCATTGAGCAGCCTTGTCAAAAGCGTCGGGACGATTGGCGGGCTGACGCTGGTCAGCCGCGTTTTCGGCTTTGCGCGCGATATGCTGCTGAGCCGTATCCTGGGTGCGGGCGGGATCGCCGACGCCTGGCAGCTGGCCTTTCAGCTTCCCAATATCTTTCGCCGCCTGTTCGCAGAGGGCGCCTTTGCCGCCGCCTTTGTCCCGCTGTTCAACCAGCGGATGACAAAGGATGGCGAGGCAAGCGAGGCGCGGGCCTTTGCCGAGGCGGTGTTGGCGGTGCTGATCCCGATCCTGATCGTTTTTTCCGCCCTGCTGCTGATCGTCATGCCGTGGGTGATGGGGCTGTTCGCGAGCGACGCGCTGGAAGCCGACGGTGAGCGGTTCGACCTGGCGGTGACGATGGCGCGCATCGCCTTTCCCTATCTGGCCTTCATGAGCGTCGCGACGCTGTTTGCGGCGATCCTCAACAGCCTGTCGCGCTTTGCAGCGGCCGCGGCGGCGCCGATCCTGCTCAACATCTGCCTGATCGCGGCGCTGCTGATCGGACTGTTTACCGGCGACGCAAGCGAGGATGCCAAGGCGGCGACGGGCCTGTATCTGGCGATCGCCGTGTCGCTGTCCGGCCTGTTCCAGCTTGCGTGGCTTTATTACTGGGTGCGGAAATCGGGGTTCCGTCCGGCGCTTCGGCGCCCGCGGCTGACCGCCGGGGTGCGCGAGATGGGGGTGCTGATCCTGCCTGCGGTGTTCGGCGCGGGGGTTTATCAGATCAGCCGTTTCGTCGATCTGTTCTTCATCGCGACGCTGCCTGACAAGAGCATCACCTATCTGGCGATGGCCGACCGGCTCAACCAGCTGCCGCTCGGCATCATCGGCATCGCGCTCGGCACCGCGATCCTCCCGGCGCTGTCGCGCTTTGTCGCGCAGGAAGACCGCGACGGCGCCTTTCGCCTGCAAAGCAATGCGGTCGAGCTGTCGATGCTGCTGACCATGCCCGCGGCGGTGGCGCTGTTCGTCGCCGGACCGGCGATCACCAGCGCCTTTTATGTCGGTGGCGCGTATAGCGCCGCCGATGGGCTGGCGACGGGGGCCGTCGTCGGGGGGCTGGTCGTCGGACTGCCCGCCTATGTGCTGGTCAAGGTGCTGGTCCCCAATTTCTTTGCACGCAAGGACACGCGCACGCCGGTCTGGACCGCGGCGGCATCGCTGATCATCAACATCGGGCTCAACCTGCTGTTGATCCCCCCTCTCGGCATCGTCGGGCTGGCGCTCGCGGGGTCGATCGCCGCCTGGTGCAATGTCGCGATGCTCTATGCGATCCTGCATCGGAACGGGTTGTTTCACCTGACGGGGCAGGTGTTCGGCCGGATCGCGCGCATCGCGCTCGCCGCGGCGGCGATGGCGGCGGCGCTGCATTTCGCCGTTCCGCTGGCGGGCGACGCCTTCACCGGCGGCGTGTTCGAACGGATCGCCGCGCTCGGCGCGATCGTTGCGGTGGGGGCGGTGACATTCTTTGGTTGCGCCTTGCTTTTCGGCGTGGTCAACCGCGACACCGTCGGCCAGCTGCGCCGACGGCAACTGTAAACACAGACGGGATTATCGACATGCGGACGCTATCGGGCATCCAGCCCACCGGAAACTTGCATCTGGGCAATTATCTGGGCGCGATCCGCAACTGGGTGCGGATGCAGGACGAAATGGAGGGCGAGAAGCTCTATTTCCTTGCCGACCTGCACGCGATCACCGTGCATAACGACCCCGCCGAACTGACCGCGAACACGCGCGAGATGGCTGCGGCGCTGATGGCGGCGGGGATCGATCCCGAAAAGGCGATATTGTTCAACCAGGCGCGCGTGCCCGCGCATGCCGAGCTGGCCTGGCTGCTGTTCTGCACCGCACGCATCGGCTGGCTCAACCGCATGACGCAGTTCAAGGAAAAATCGGGCAAGAACCGCGAGGGCGCGAGCGTCGGCCTTTACGCCTATCCGGTGCTCCAGGCGGCTGACGTGCTGCTTTACCAGACGACGCATGTGCCCGTCGGCGACGACCAGAAACAGCATCTGGAGCTGGCGCGCGATATCGCGACCAAGTTCAACCTCGACACGGGCACCGACACCTTCACCTTGCCCGAACCGACCATCCCGGCGGCGGCGGCGCGGATCATGAGCCTGCGCGACGGGTCCGCCAAGATGTCGAAGTCGGACCCAAGCGACATGAGCCGGATCAACCTGATCGACGACCCCGATACGATCATCGCGAAGATTCGCAAGGCAAAGACCGACTCCGAGCCGCTGCCGTCGGAGGCGGCGGGGCTTGAAGGGCGTGCGGAGGCGAAGAATCTCGTGTCCATCTATGCCGCGATGGCGGACGAGAGCGTCGATCAGGTGCTGGCGCGTTTTGCCGGGCAGGGGTTCGGGGCGTTCAAGCCCGCGCTCGGTGAACTGCTGGTCGAAACATTGCGCCCGATCGCCGCGCGGCTGACCGAACTCAAGGCCGATCCGGCGGCGATCGACGCGGCGCTGGAAGCGGGCGCAGCGCGGGCGTCGGCGCTGGCGAAGCCGACGCTCGATGCGGCCTATGCGGCGCTGGGGCTTTGCCGCTAAGCGGCTGGAAGAGCTTGCGGATCGGCGATTCTGTCCCATATCCCTGGGCAAGGATGGCGCGACGAGCCGGGTTCAACCAAGGTTAAGTCGCATCGGCATAGTCTATGCTATGAAAGCCAAATTGACGGCGCACCGAATCATGGAGCCAGATCGATGAGCAAGATGAACTTCCGGCGGTTGGGTCTTGCCGCCATGGCGGGCGCGGCGCTCGCGCTGGCGGGATGCGCGACGCCGTTCAAGGCCGATGTTGCGCGCTTCCAGTCGCAACTCCCCGCACCGCAGGGGCAGAGCTTCGTCGTCGAAGCCAGCAACCCCGCGCTGCAAGGCGGCATCGAGTTCGGTCAATACGCCAATATGGTGGCGGGCGAGTTGACGCGCTATGGCTATCGCCCGGCGGCGAATGGCGAAAAGGCCGACCTGATCGTGCGCATGGACTATGGCGTCGACAAGGGTCGCGAGCGCGTGGTGTCGAGCCCCGGTTTCGCCGATCCCTGGTATGGCGGCTATTACGGCCGCGGTTTTTATCGCCCGGTGATCGTCCGCGGTCCGGGCGGACGCCGCTATGTCTATGGCTATCGCGATCCCTTTCTGTGGGGCGGATTCGGCCCCGGCTGGGGATATAGCGACATCAGCAGCTATACCGTCTATACGAGCGGCCTGACGTTGCAGATCAATCGCGCGTCCGACGGCACGCGGCTGTTCGAGGGGCGCGCCGAGGCACAGTCGCGGGACAATGATTTGCAGGCGCTCGTCCCCAACCTGGTCGAGGCGATGTTCACCGGTTTTCCGGGCAATTCGGGCGAACGGGTGCGCATCACGGTGGCGCCGCCCGAAAAGGGCTGATCGCCAACCATCCGTCAAAAGCCCGCCTTTCAAGCGAAAGGCGGGCTTTTTGACATGTGGGCGCTTCGCTGGAAAGCTGGATCATCAATCGTTAAGCGGCAGAAACTATCGTCGCGAAAAGCGGAAGATGCCAGCATTGAAACCGACCTATCCCTTGCCCGTTCATCACAGCTGGCCGCTTTATGAGCGCGACCGTTTTTTCCAGCTGGGGCAATTGCATGGGGCGGATATGCTCGATCCGATCCCCGATGTCGTCGATATTGCCGCGCGGCTGGGGACGTCGTGCGTTCGCGTTGGTGAATGGGACTGCGACCTTATCGACAACAACCGGCTGCGCTGGTCCGACGAAGTTCACGACATTTTCGGAATCCCGCGCGGCGCAGCCGTCCGGCGCGAAGATGCGGTGGCGCTTTACGCCGAAGGGTCGCGCGCGGCGATGGAGAAGCTGCGCGCCTATGCGATCCGCCACCGGCGCGGCTTCACGATCGACGTCGAAATCTGTCCTGCCCAGGCGCCGCGCCGCTGGATGCGATTGATAGCGGCCCCGCTGTGCGAGGAGGATCGCGTCGTGAGGCTGCAAGGGCTGAAGTTCCTTGTGCCGGAGGGCGGTTGACCGCGAATTTTGAACGAAACGCACGGCCGGGCCTGAGAAACCACCGTTCTGGCACTATTGCCGACGCGCTTCGTTGACGCGCTCACGCCTTTTACGCAGTCGAAATCGCGACAGACGTTGCGGGCGCCGACGAGCCGGCTGCGACTGCTCTTTCTCCATTCGCGAAGGCTTTTGCCCCACCTATGAAGTTTTTTGACCGCTTTGCGTCGGCCGCGCACAATATGGCCATCGACCTGGGGACCGTGAATACCGTGGTTTATGTGCGGGACCGGGGCATTGTGCTGAACGAGCCGTCGGTGGTCGCGCTCGAGACGCGCGACGGCGTTCGTCGGGTGAAGGTCGTCGGCGACGAAGCCAAGCTGATGATGGGCAAGACCCCCGGCAATATTGAAGCGATCCGTCCTTTGCGCGACGGGGTGATCGCCGACATCGACGTCGCCGAACAGATGCTGAAGCATTTCATGGACAAGGCGCAGGGCGGCGCGAGCCGCTTTGCGCAGCGCGTTCATGTCGTCATCTGCGTGCCGAGCGGGTCGACGATGGTCGAACGCCGCGCAATCCGCGACGCCGCAAGCAATGCGGGCGCGGCGTCGGTGCGGCTGATCGAGGAATCACTGGCCGCCGCGATCGGCGCGGGGTTGCAGGTCGCCGAACCGAGGGGCGCGATGGTCGTCGACATCGGCGGCGGCACGACCGAGGTTGCGGTGCTGTCGCTGAGCGGCATCGCCTATAGCAATTCGGCGCGCGTCGGCGGCGACAAGATGGACGAGATGATTTCGTCGTTCATCCGCCGCAAGCATAATCTGATGATCGGCGAAACGACCGCCGAGCGCGTCAAGCTGACCATCGGCTGCGCGACGCCGCCCGACGGGGACGGCATGGTCCTTGGGGTGAAGGGGCGCGACCTGGTGACCGGCCGACCCGCCGAGGTGCAGGTGACCGAAGCCGAAATCGCCGAGGCGCTGGCCGAACCCGTCGGGCAGATCGTGAGCGCGGTGCGCGCCGCGCTGGAACAGACGCCGCCCGAATTGTCGGCCGACATCATCGACGAAGGGATCACGCTGACCGGCGGCGGCGCGCTGCTGCGCCGGATGGACGCGGCGATCGCGCGCGCGACCGGGCTGCCGGTGGCGGTCGCCGACGACGCGCTGATCTGCGTCGCGATGGGCGCCGGGCGGGCGTTCGAGGATCGCACCTATCACGGGGTGCTGATCGCGGCTTGAGGTTGTGCGGGGCGGGAACCGGGTGGATTGAGACGCCCCCCTTCGAGGGAGGGATTTGACCCAATCCCAATCGGAAAGATTCTAAGCCTGGCCCGTGAAGCACCTCGACTTTGCTGATGCGAACGCATTGAAGCGACGGCGATGACCCGTTAGCGTCGTTCGCGGGCGTGGCGTTCGCGCGTCAGGCGCGGGCGGCGATCGCCGCGAGGTGGCGCGCCTTTTCCGCATCGCTCAGGAAGGAGCCGGTGAAGCTGTTGCGCGCAAGCGTAACGAGATCGTCCCGCGAGAGGTCGAGCGCGTCGGCGACGGCCTGGTAATTGGCGTTCACATAGCCGCCGAAATAGCTGGGGTCGTCGCTGTTGACCGTGGCCTTGAGGCCCGCATCGAGCATGATTTTCAGCGGGTGGTCCGCCATGTCGTCCACGACGCACAGCTTGAGGTTCGAGAGCGGACAGACGGTGAGCGTCATGCCCGATGCCGCGAGGCGCGCGACGAGGGCGGGGTCTTCGAGGCTGCGGTTGCCATGGTCGATGCGGTCGACTTTCAACAGGTCGAGCGCTTCGCGGACATATTCGGGCGGTCCTTCCTCGCCCGCATGGGCGACAAGCTTCAACCCCAGATCGCGGGCGCGCGCGAACACGCGCTCGAACCCGGCGGGCGGGTGGCCGAGTTCGGACGAGTCGAGGCCGACGCCCGCGATACGATCGAGAAAAGGCAGCGCTTCGTCGAGCGTCGCTTCGGCCTCGGCCTCGCTGAGATGGCGGAGGAAGCAGAGGATGAGCTTGGAGGTCATCCCGTACCGCGCCTTCGCGTCGTCGAGCGCGCGGGTGATGCCGGTGATGACGGTTTCAAATGCGACGCCGCGCGCCGTATGGCCCTGCGGATCGAAGAATATCTCGACGTGGCGGACAGTGTCGGCGTTCGCGCGAGTGCAATAGGCGGCGGTGAGGTCGTAAAAATCCTGCTCGGTCTGGAGGACCCCCATGCCCTGATAATAGATGTCGAGGAAGTCCTGGAGGTTCGAGAAGGCGTAAGCCGCGCGTACTTCCCCGACATTGGCGAAGGGGATGGCGACGCCGTTGCGCCGCGCGAGTTCGAACATCAGCTCGGGTTCGAGCGAGCCTTCGATATGGAGGTGCAGTTCGGCCTTGGGCAGACCGGCGATGAAGGCGGCGCGCTCTTCGCGCGAGGTGAAGCCGTCAGCCATTCGGCGCGTCCGCTTTGCCGAGGATGATCGCCGCCTCGGGTTTGTGGCGGCGGATCTCGTCGACCGTCAGCCCGTCGATCTCGTGCGGGAAGATCAGCCACTGGTCGGTTTCGTGGACGAAGAAATCGGGCCGGAGGTCGGTGACATTGCGGCGCGGCTTGAACCAGACGGTCGCGATGCGGATGTCGCGCGGCATATTGTGACGGCAGCGCGCCTTCAGTTCCGCGAGAAAGGCGCGGATGCTGCGGCCCGAATCGAAGACGTCGTCGATGATGAGCAGGCGGTCGTCGGGGTTCAGCGTGTCGATGAGATAGCCGAGCGCAAAGACGCGCACGCGCGTGTCCTGATCGTCGATGCCGCGATAGGAAGAGGTGCGGATCGCGATATGGTCGCAGGCGTGCCCGTGATAGTCGAGCAGTTCCTGCACCGCGATCCCCACCGGCGCGCCGCCGCGCCAGATGCCGACGAGATGCGTCGGTTTGAACCCGCTTTCGATCACCTGTCGGCCCAGCCGAAGCGAATCGGCGAGCAGTTCATTGGCGCTGATGAAGATCTTGTCGTCGCTCATCGCACCGGGATTAATCCGATGCCGCGGGGCGCGTCCAGCCTTTCCGATATTTGTCGAACCAGGCGAGGATCGCGGCGGCCTTCGCGGCCGATTGCGACGGGCGCGCGGCGATGCCGCCGTGGCTGGCGCCGGGCACCTTGACGAGCGCGGTGGGCACGCCGCGGAGGCGAAGCGCGGTGTAATATTGTTCGGATTCGCTGACCGGGGTTCGGTAATCCTCGCCGCCGACGATAACGAGCGTCGGGGTTTCGACGTTGCCGACAAGCGACAGCGGCGAGCGCGACCAATAGAGTTCGGGATTTTCCCAAGGCTGGGCGCCGAGCCAATAGGGCCCGAAGAAGGCGGGGCCGTCGGCGGTCAGCGCCTGCGTTTGCCAGTTGATGACGGGTTTCTGCGTCGCCGCGGCCTTGAAACGGCTGGTTTTCCCGACAATCCAGCTGGTGAGAACGCCGCCGCCCGACCCGCCGGTGACGAACAGGGCGTCGGGATCGGCGATGCCGAGCGCGATCGCATGATCGACGATCGAGATAAGGTCGAAATAATCATTGCCCGGATAGGCCTTGTCGATCTGCTGCGCGAAGGCTTCGCCATAGCTGGTCGAACCGCGCGGGTTCGGCGACAGCACCGCATAGCCCGCGGCCGCATAGAGCTGGTTGTCGGTCGAAAAATGCGGGCCATAGGCGGTGAAGGGTCCGCCATGGATTTCGAGGATCAGCGGCACGCGCTGCCCCTCGACATAGCCCGGCGGCAAGGTCAGCCAGCCCTCGATCGGCAGCCCGTCGAGGCTTGACGCCGCGGTGATCTTGCGCACCTGCCCCAGCGATTTGACCTCGCGCAGCGTGCGATTGAGATCGGTGAGGATGCGGGCGTCGCCGCCGCGCGCGAGCTGCACCTCGGCAGGGCGCGTGGCGGTGCCGCCGGTGAAGGCGATGGCGCCATTGTCCGCGACGGAAAAGCTGCCGCCGGTATAGGGCCGGTCCATCCCGCCGCCCGACAGCCCCTTTGCCACGTCGCGCACCGAGCCGTCGAGCGTGACGCGCGCGACCTTTGTTTCGCCACGATCGTCATACTGGACATAGAGGCTGCGGCTGTCGGCGGCCCACTGCACGGCATCGACGCTGTAGTCCCAGTTGGCGGCGATGCGGCGGCGGCCCGAACCGTCGCGGTTCATGACATAAAGCTCGGTCTGTTCATAGGCGCGCTTTGCGTCGTCGAAGCCGAGCCAGGCGATGAGTCGGCCATCGGGCGACACCAGGGGATTGGCGTCGGGGCCGTCGCGGTCGGTGAGCGTCGCGATCGCGCCACTGGCCACATCAAGCGCGTGGATTTCACTTTCGAGCGGATCGGTTTCCCAGTCCGGCTGGCGGTTGGCGCTGAAATAGAGGGTGCGGCCATCGCGCGACCAGCTCAACGGCCCGCCGTCGTGATACGGGCCGAAGGTCAGCTGGCGCGGCGCGCCGCCGGTCGCGGGGATGAGGAAGATTTTCTCGAACCCCGGCTCGACATAGCCCTGCCCGTCGGCGCGGTAGGTGAGGAGCGTGCGGACGTCGAGCGGTTCGGCCCATTTGGCGCCCTCGGGCTTGTTCGCGGGTGCGCTGCCGAGCTTGGCGCCTTCATCCTTCACCAGCATCGTATAGGCGATCGAACGGCCGTCGGGCGCCCAGGTCAGGCTGGACGGGCTGGTCGGCAAGCCGGTGAGCCGAACCGCTTCGCCGCCGTCCATCCAGCGCACCCAGAGCTGCGCGCTGCCACCCGCGGCCGAGACATAGGCGAGGCGCGATCCGTCGGGCGACCAGCGCGGCGAAAAGGCCGGGCCGTCCTGTCCCGCAAGCGGGATTTCACGTCCCGTCGCCGTGTCGATCAGCCAGATCGAGCTGACCGCGCGGTCGGTCATGATGTCGTTGGCGCGGCGGACATAGGCGATGTGGCGGCCGTCGGGGCTGATCTGCGGATCGGCGGCGATCGCGAGGTCGAACAGGTCGGCGCCGGTGAAGCGGCGTTCGGGGCCGGTGCGCGCGCTGCCCATCGCAGCGGCGGGCGTCGGGGCGGGGGAGGGCGAGCCGGCGGCGGGGGTTTCGGATGCGGGCGGCGCGGGCGCCAATTCCTGCTGGGCCCATAGCGGCTGGGCCGTGAGGGCAAGAATGGTGGTCCCGAACAAAGCCAGTTTGCGCATGAGGTGGTTCCCCGATTTTTCCGAAGTGCAGGGTCTGGACATTCGGGAGCGGGCGGTCAACTACCCGATGGTTCAAGGCTTTGAAGGTTCTTGGGTGGGGCGGCGGAATCAATTGCCCCTTCCCTGATGGAAAGGGGCCTGCCGGGAGCGGATCGGGTTATGGACATGGATTTTTCGCGGCTTCAGGCGTCGAGCAAGATCGGCGAGGACTGGGTCTATCCGCAGCCGCCGTGCCTTAATTTCGGGTGGCTGGAGGTCGATCGCGATCCCGCGCACCGCCTTTACTGGGAGGAATATGGCAATCCCGCGGGCGAGCCGGTGATGGTTCTGCACGGCGGCCCCGGCGGCGCGTGCGCGCCGGTGATGGCGCGATTTTTCGATCCTCGGCGATACCGCGTCATCCTGTTCGACCAGCGCGGGTGCGGCAAGAGCGAACCCAATGTCGCCTCGGCCGGCCCGGCGGTCGCACTGGCGAAGAACAGCACCGCCGACTTGATCGGCGACATTGAAAAATTGCGCGATCATCTGGCGATTACGGGGCCGATGCACGTTTTTGGCGGCAGCTGGGGCAGCACGCTCGCCATGGCCTATGCGATCGAGCATCCCGCGCATTGCGCCAGCCTGATCCTGCGCGGCATCTTCCTGGGGGCGGCGGAGGATCTGCGCTATCTTTATCAGGGCAATGCCGCGACGTGGGAGGACGACCCGTTCGGGATGACCGCGCCCGGCGCCTATATCAAATATCCCGAGGAGTGGGCGGCGCTGCTGTCGGTGCTGACGCCCGACGAGCGGCGCGACGTGATGCGATCGTACAAGGCGATTTTCGACATGGTCCCCGCGACCGCCGCCGAGAAGGAACGGCAGCTGAACGCCGCGCTTACCTGGTCGCTGTGGGAAGGGGTGATTTCCAACATGATCCCCGAAAGCGCCGACACGGGCAAGTTCGGCGAGGCCGATTTCGCACTATGCTTTGCACAGATCGAGGCGCATTATTTCGCGAACGACCTGTTCCTGCCCGCGGGGCATTTTTTCGACCATATCGACGTGCTGGCGTCGATCCCCATCCATATCGTTCACGGCCGTTTCGACGAAGTCTGCCCGCTGACGCAGGCATCGCGGCTGGTCGCGGCGCTCTGCGCAGCGGGGGCGGCGCCGGTGTCCTATGTAGTCACCAACGCGGGGCATAGCGCGATGGAGCGCGAGAATGCGCTGGCGCTGACGGCGGTGATGGATGGGCTGGCAGCCATATGATAACCATATAGGTTATTTTTGTTGACATCGCGACGCTGATGTGGCACAAGTGTGGCGTTTATGTACTTTGCAAACCCAGGCCGACATGATAGATAATGCTCATCAACGGAGCGTTTCACCATGTCGGTTCTATCGTCCCCCTATTTCCACGACGAAGCTAAGGCTTTCGAGCATTTGGAAAGCATTGTCTGGGCTGGCGGCGTAGTCTGCCCGCACTGTGGAACGGTGGGCGGTCGCGTTTATGATCTGTCGAATGTGCGCGGCAAGCCGACATTGAAAAGCCCCGATGGCGCTGTTCGTCATGGCCTGAAAAAATGTGGCGAGTGCCGCAAGCAGTTCACGGTCAAGGTCGGCACTGTATTCGAACATGCCCGCATGCCGCTGCACAAAATGCTACAAGCCGTTCACCTGATTGCGTCCAGCAAGAAGGGTATCAGCGCCCACCAGCTTAGCCGCGTCTTAGAGGTCCAGTATAAGACCGCATGGTTTCTGGCGCACCGCATTCGTGAAGCTATGCGCTCTGGCGATCTGGCGCAGCCGTTCGGTTCGGGCGGCGGCGCGGTTGAGGTCGATGAAACCTATTTCGGCACCAAGGAAGGCCGTCGCGGCGCAAAAGCTGGCACGGCGCACAAGTTCGGTGTGCTGGCGCTGGTTGACCGCAAGACCGGCACCATGCGTTCGTTCACGTTCGACAAGTTCCGCGCGGACGAAGTGCATCCTATTGTGCTGGATAACATTGCCCGTGAAGCCCGTCTAATGACGGACGAAGCGCGCATGTATAGCAAGATTGGCAAGCAATTTGCCGAGCATGGCACCACGCTGCACGGCGCGCGCCAGTATGTCGATTACAAGGACCGCACCATTCACACGAACACCGTTGAGGGCGCTTTCTCGATCTTCAAGCGCGGCATGAAGGGCGTCTATCAGCATTGCGGTGAACAGCACCTGCACCGCTATCTGGCCGAGTTCGAGTTTCGCTATAACACTCGACAGGCCAACGGCATTGATGATCGTGGTCGGGCTGTTGCAGCCGTGCGCGGGATTGTCGGTAAGCGTCTTACGTACCGGCGGATTGACGACGAAGCCGTTGCGTAAGGCCGATAAAACGACTCAACCTCAACAGCTTAGCTTTAAGTTTATGGAATCGCAGGAAAAACCTTGATTCCATTGACCTTTCTGGATAATATAGTCTCCGGTGGTGGGTCAGATGTCGGGTCGTTGGTTTTATTCCAGCGGCAATCACTGACACGCTTGATAGGAAGATAGTTGGGCTCAATGGTCAGTCGTTGAACGCTTCTGGACACCACCACTGTGACGGGTAGCCGTAGTGCCGAAAAATTGCTGCTTGATCGGGGTCTAGTTTTGCCTTCCTCATGCTCGGCATTAGCTTCACCCCGAAGCCAGAAATCTGGCCGCGTTTTTTGTCCGGCTCTCGCGCCATTCGTGGCTTCAAGATTTTGGCGAATGTCGGATCGCAGGCGCCAGTATCGTGTTTGTCGCAGGCCTTGAAGAACGCGCTCGCCACGACGTCCGCAAGCTGCAAGCCTTCACGTTCTAGGTGCGGATAGATGTAGAGCAACGCAGGATCCATAACGTCCCACGCGATGCGCCCCCAAGGAAGGAATGGGTTGTGCTTTTTCAGCTTCATCCACTCGTAGTAGGCGTGCATTTGGGAGTAGCTGAGTCCGCCTCTGGCGCTGTATTCGATGCGAAGCTTTTTCGCCTCACCATAATTTGCAAGTGACTTATCGAGCACGAACTTGGACACGCGCTCTAGAAGAAGACGGGTCATCCAGCAGTAGAACCAATTGCGGGATGGTATCTTTCCGGCGAACGGGTTGGTGTAGCCTTCCATGTTCTTCTTGTTGGATGCGACGACGAAATATCGAGCGTCGAGGTCCGCCATCATCTCACAGGCGCGCTTGCGCTTTGCGGGGTTCAGTCCTGAGAAATGGATATCGCTGCGCTGATGGTTACGGAACTCGGCTTTTATCTGCTCCGTCCATTCCGCAACCTTGCTTTGATTGTCGGCACGGATGACGACAGCGGACAGTATAAGCCATTCACTTGATCCAGGGCGAGAGAGGGGCTTCACGGCCTTTAAGCCATCGTCGCCCGCTTCATCGATATATGCTACGTAGTGATATTCAGGAGGATTGTTCGACATGGCCGAGAAAACAGCACCGACAGAGCTTGGGAGTCAAAGTAAAAAGTTCATCGACGCTGCGCGGGAACTCGAAACCGACGACGATCCCAAACGCTTTGATGAGCGGCTGGGCAAGCTGGTGAAACACAAGCCCGTTGAGCCGCCCAAACAGCAAAAATAACCAAATCAGTAAAACCCGCTTTCCTACAGCGTCACGCTTGATGTAGCGATTCGGGCATCATGGAAAACCCCGCCCAGAGCGGAAGCGGCGGCTATGTCTGGATTTGTGGGTTTGTAAACTACATAAACGCCACAAGTGTCGCATCATCAAGAATTGCGAGTCGGGCCGGCGCCTTTCGGGGCGCGCGGCCCGATCGGCGTTTCAGGGAGGCGGCGATGGGACGGATCGGCGGAGCCGGGCAGGGCGACAAGGCCAAAGCGGGCGGCAAGGCGCGCCCCGACCGCGCGCAGATGGACATTTTCCTGGAGGCGCTGGCCGAATCGTCGAATGTGTCCGCGTCGGCGCGCAAGGCGGGGATCGGCGCCGATGCCATGTATCGCGAGCGGCGGCGCAACAGCGGCTTTGCCGCGCGCTGGCACGAGGCGCTGTGCGAGGGTTTTGCCCGGCTGGAGGCCGAGCTGCTGGCCGAGGCGCTGATCGCGCCGACGGGCAATGTAAAGGATGCGACCTTGAAGTCGCGGGCACAGAAATATCGGCTGGGCCTGTCGTTGCTGGCGGCGCATCGCGCGGCGGTGCGCGGCGCGAAGCTGCCTGGCGTCGGCGACGCCGCGGCGCAGGGGAACGCCAAGGCGCGGCTGACCGCAAAGCTCCATGCGATGCAGGCGCAGGCCGCGGCCGATCTGCTCACCGATCAGGGCGATGGCGGATGAAGCACGCAACCGACTGCGCCGCCGAAACGCGGGCAAAGCTCGACCGCTGGTTGAAGGCGCTGTCGGGCAGGACGTGCGAGCGGCTGCTCACCGACTGGTCGTGGTGGCGCCGTGCGGATCAATGCCCGCCGGAGGGCGACTGGCATGTGTGGCTGTTGCTGGCGGGGCGCGGGTTTGGCAAGACGCGCACCGGCGCCGAGTGGGTGCGCGCCTTTGCGGAGGCGACGCCGGGCGCGCGGATCGCGCTGGTCGCGGCATCGTTGCTCGAGGCGCGGCAGGTGATGGTCGAGGGCGAAAGCGGGTTACTGGCGATCGCGCCCGACGATCGGCGTCCCGATTATGAAAGCAGCCTGCGGCGGCTGACCTGGCCGAACGGCGCGGTGGCGACGCTTTATTCGGCGGCCGAGCCCGACAGTCTGCGCGGGCCTGAGCATGATGCCGCCTGGTGCGACGAAATCGCCAAATGGCCGCAGGGCGAGGCGGCGTGGGACAATCTGATGCTGACGATGCGGATCGGCGTGCGGCCGCGGGTGGTCGCGACGACAACCCCGCGCGGGGTGCCGCTGGTCCGGCGGCTGATCAAGGAAAAGGGGGTGGCCGTGACGCGCGGGCGCACGGAAAGCAACCGGCGCAACCTGTCGGCGCAATGGCTGGCGACGATGGACGCCATTTATGGCGGGACGCGGCTGGGACGGCAGGAACTGGACGGCGAGATGCTGGAGGATGTCGAAGGCGCATTGTGGACGCGCGCGCTGGTCGAGCGGTGCCGGGTCGCGGCGGACAGCATCGGCAAGCCGGTGCGGGTGGTGATCGGGGTCGATCCGCCCGCGACCGCCGGGGGCGATGCGTGCGGGATCATCGCCGCCGCCGAGCTGCGTGACGGGCGGCTGGCGGTGGTCGAGGACGCGAGTGTAGCACGGCCGGCGCCGCATGTGTGGGCGCAGGCGGTCGCCGCCGCGGCGGCGCGCTGGGGCGCCGAGCGCGTGGTCGCCGAAAGCAATATGGGCGGCGAGATGGTCGCGGCGGTGCTGCGCCAGGCCGACATGACGCTGCCCGTCGTTCCGGTGCGCGCAAGCGCGGGCAAGGTGCGGCGCGCCGAGCCGGTCGCGCTGGCCTATGAGCGGGGGCAGGTGGTTCATGCGGGGGTGTTCGCAAGCCTGGAGGACCAGCTCTGCGGGTTGCAGGTGGGCGGGGGCTATGCGGGACCAGGGCGCTCGCCCGACCGGGCAGATGCATGCGTGTGGGCGCTGGCGGAGTTGTTGGAAGGGATGCAGCGGGGGATGGTTGTGGGGGTTCGGCGGGTTTGAGATTATCCTGATGGGATAATTATTCACTTGACGTTAATACAGGATGTCTTATCTGGCGGCTATCAACTTCTTCCCCGTCGGACACGCCGCAAGGCCTCCGGCGGGGTTATTAATTTTGGCCTAGCGAAACTGTTATGTTCATGACATGTTCCGTTATATGGCAGACCAGCTACCCCTGATTCGCGCCGTTGCGTTTTTCGACGGACAAAATCTTTTCCACTCTGCGAAGCAGGCGTTTGGATACAGCTGGCCCAATTTTGATCCAACCCTATTGGCAGAACGAGTTTGCCAAGGCCATGGTTGGCAGTTGCAGCAAACACGCTTTTATACTGGCGTTCCGGATGCGGCAGACAAGCCGTTCTGGAATCATTTTTGGGTTGCAAAAGCTGCTCAAATGGCTCGCCAAGGCGTCCATGTTTATACTCGTTCCTTACGCTATCGGAACAAAAAAGTCAGACTGCCTGATGGTACAGAACACTCATTTCTAGACGGAGATGAGAAGGGGATAGATGTTCGTATCGCGCTAGATGTCATCAGGCTTGCCTTGAAACGAGAGTTTGACGTGGCGATCCTGTTTTGTCGCGATCAAGATCTTACCGAAGTGGCCGACGAAATTCGGCTGATAGCACAAGAACAAAATCGTTGGATCAAGGTAGCCTCGGCCTTTCCGGTAAGCCCGACATATCGCGTAAGAGGCATCGACAAGACAGATTGGATCAAGCTCGACCGACAGCTTTACGACCAATGTCTGGATAGCCGCGACTATCGTCCAAAGAAGCCTTCCTAAATAGGAGAATGTCATGAACTGGTTTGGCCGGAAGGCTGCGCAGGGGGCTGCGCGGCCCCAATTGTCGCGGGTGTATGGGAGCTGGTCGGCGCCTGCGCCGCTGTCGTGGGAAGCGCAGGTGCGCGAGGGGTATCTGGCGAATGCGATCGTGCAGCGATCGGTGCGGCTGGTCGCCGAGGCGGCGGCGAGTGCGCCGCTGGAGGCGAGCGATCCCGCGCTGCTGGCGCTCGTCGCGGGTCCGTCGGGCGGGCAGGGGCTGGTCGAGACGCTGGCGTTGCACCTGCTGCTCCACGGCAATGGATATGTGCAGATTTTGACCGACGGCGCGGGGGCGCCCGCCGAGCTGTTCGCGCTGCGCCCCGAACGGGTGACGGTCGAGGCCGACGCGCGCGGGTGGCCGGTTGCCTATCGTTACAAGGCGGGCGGGTCGGCGGCGGTGCTGCCCGCCGAGGATGGCGCGGGGCGCGTGGCGGTGGTGCATGTGAAGGCGCTGCACCCCCTGGACGATCATTATGGCGCGGGGTGCCTGGGCGCCGCGGCGGGCGCGATCGCGGCGCATAATGCCGCGGCGAGGTGGAATGCGGCGCTGCTGGAGAATGCGGCGCGGCCGTCGGGGGCGCTGGTGCATGATCCGGGCGACAAGGGGATGCCGTTGTCGGCCGAACAGGTCGAGCGGCTGCGCGAGGAATTGGCCGAGAGTTTTTCGGGGGCGCGAATGCGGGGCGGCCGTTGCTGCTGGAGGGTGGGCTGAAGTGGCAGCCGCTGTCGCTGTCGCCCGCCGAGATGGATTTCCTGGCGCTGAAGGAGTCGAGCGCGCGCGAGATTGCGATGAGTTTCGGGGTGCCGCCGATGCTGCTGGGGCTGCCGGGGGATGCGACCTATGCCAATTACCGCGAGGCCAATCGCGCGCTGTGGCGGCTGACGGTGCTGCCTTTGTGCGCGAAGATTCTGGGGGCGGTCGCGCACGGGCTGCGCGGCTGGTTCGACGGCGCCGCGCTGCGCGTCGACCTTAACAAGCTGCCCGCGCTGGCCGAGGACCGGATGGCGCTGTGGCGCGAGGTGTCGGGCGCCGACTGGCTGAGCGCGGACGAGAAGAAGGCGTTGCTGGGGGTGGCGTAGCCTTCGCAGGCACCGGCCCACCCCCAACCGGTTTCGCCTGGGCCGCAAGCGGCCAGGGCCGCGCAACCATCCCCCATCGCAGGGGGAGGGTTTTTGTGAGGACAGCGACATGGATGAAGACGAGGCGCTGGCGCGGTTGATCGCGCTGGCGGGAACGAGTGCGTCCGGGGCGCCCGATGCGGCCTTGCTGCGCGCGGTGGTCGAGGAGGCGAGCGAACTGGGCGCGCGGCGGGCGCTGGCGCGGCTGGGGCTGGCCGATGCAGCGGCGCGCGCCGACATGGCGGACCTGCGGCAACTGCTGGGCGCGTGGCGCGATGCGAAGCGGAGCGCGTGGAAAGCGACCGTCGACTGGGCGGTGCGCGGGATGCTGGCGCTGCTGATCGTCGGGCTGGCGGTGAAGCTGGGGTTGCCGGGGCTCTTGCGGTGAGGGGGGCGTTGCCGACTTTTTCTTTCGCTGCGGCTTCTGCGCCTCGGCGCGAACAATCCGCAGTCCGCTTTGCCGGCTATGCCGCGGTGTTCGATCGCGTCGATCGCGGCGGCGACGTTGTGCGCGCCGGGGCCTTTGCGGCGAGTTTGCGCGAAGGGCGGGCGGTGCCGTTGCTGTGGCAGCATCGGCCGGGGGCGGTTGTCGGCGTCGTCGAGGCTTTGGCGGAGGACCGGCGCGGGCTGCGCGTCGTGGCGCGCCTGACGCATCCGACCGCGGCGGCGCTGGTCGCGCGCGGGGCGCTGACCGGGCTGAGCTTTGGCTATCGGGTGCGCGCGGCGCGCGGCGCGCGGCCGCGCGAGCTGCTGGCGCTCGATCTGGCGGAAGTGAGTCTGGTTGCGGTGCCGATGCAGCCGCTGGCGCGGGTGATCGCGGTATCGCCTCCTTTCGCCGGGATGACCGGGAAAAAGGATTGCGATGGATTTCTTTGAAGGAGTGACGGGCATGGAAATGGATATGGAAGTGAAGGCCGATGCGCTGGACGGCGCATTCGATGCGGTGCTGGCGGCGGAGGCAGTCGACGATCTGAAGGCGTCGCTGGCGGCGCTGAAGGCACAGGTCGATGCCCAGGCGGTCGCGGCGGCACGGTTGCCGCTCGACGGGGCGAAGGCCGCCGATCCGGCGCGCGATGCCTTTGTCGAGCGCTATTTGCGGCGCGGCATCGATGCGGGGGTCGAGATGAAGAGCCTGTCGGGGGCAAGTGGAGCCGAGGGCGGCTATGCGGTGCCGCGCGAGATCGACACCAGCATCGCCGCGACGCTGAAGGCGCTGTCGCCGATCCGCAGCATCGCGACCGTCGTGCAGACGGGGACGAGCGGATACCGCAAGCTGGTCGCGACGGGCACGACGGGCGCGGGCTGGGTCGGTGAGAGTGACGCGCGACCCGGAACGGCGACGCGCAGCTTTGCCGAAATCGCACCCCCGTCGGGCGAGCTTTACGCCAATCCGGCGGCAAGCCAGGCGATGCTTGACGATGCGATGTTCAACGTCGAGGACTGGCTGGCCGACGAGATCGGCCGCGAGTTCGCGGTCGCCGAGGGGGCGGCGTTCGTGAACGGCAACGGCATCAACCGCCCCAAGGGCTTTTTGACCTATGCGACGAACGACGAGGGCGACGGTGCGCGCGCCTTTGGCACCTTGCAGCATCTGGCGACGGGCAGCGCGGGCGCCTTTCCGGCGTCCAACCCGCAGGACAAGCTCGTCGAGCTGGTCCATGCGCTGAAAGCGCCATATCGGCAGGGCGCGGTGTGGGTGATGAACAGCGACACACTGGCCCGCATTCGCAAGTTCAAGACGGCGGACGGCGCCTTTGTCTGGCAGCCGGGGATGGTCGAGGGACAGGCGGCGAGCCTGCTCGGCTATCCGGTCGTCGAGGCCGAGGACATGCCCGATATTGCGGCCGACAGCCTGTCGATCGCTTTCGGCAATTTCCGCGCGGGGTATCTGATCGCCGATCGCGGCGAGACGCGAATCCTGCGCGATCCGTTCAGCAACAAGCCTTTCGTGCATTTCTATGCAACCAAAAGGGTCGGCGGCGCGATCATCGATTCGCAGGCGATCAAGCTGATGAAATTCGCCGCCAGCTGACCCGATGGCAGCGCAGGCGCGCGAGGGCGCCCGGCCCGTCCAATCCTTTCGGGGCGGGCCGGGCGCCAAAGGCCGGTCGCCATTCGGCCCATGTTGGTGCCTTCCACCCGGTCTGAACGACATGGCGACCGGCATTTTGTTTCCATGCAGATCATATTGGAAAGGATGGCCTTGCCATGCCGACCCCCTTTTTTGCCGACCTGGTGCGCGAATTGGCGCAGGAGGGCGGCACCGGGCCGCTGACGCCCACCGGCGCGGTGCCCGGCCATCGCCGTTTCGCGGGCGTGGTGCCGCCCGGCGTGTCATTTCATTATGCCATCGCAGGGATAGTGCATCCCGATGAATGGGAGGTGGGGACCGGCCGGATCGGCGGCGACGGTCGGCTGCTGCGCGACGCGGTGGCGGCTTCGTCGGCAGGCGGCGCGCTGGTCGACTTTACGGTCGGCCTCAAGACCATCGCGCTGACGGTGGGCGCGGACTGGTTCACGGAGAGCGATGCAGAGGCTGCGGCGCTGGCGGCTGAGGTGGCGGGGCTGTCCGACCAGCTGGCGAGCGTGAACGACGCGGTTGCAGGAAAGCAGCCAATTTCAACCTCGCATGGCAGTGCTGCGACAGGCGAAGCAAGCGACACTGTGACCGTTCGGCGCGGCGGGGGCTGGGTCAACATTCCCCTGTCGGCGTTGGCGTTTCGCAATGCTGACGGGCGCTATCCGCTGAACGGCGCCCTGGGTGCGGCCGCGGGCAGCGCAGCGGCGCCGTCGATCAGCTTTGCCGCCGACACCGATACCGGATTCTGGCTTCCCGCCGCCGACAGCATAGGCTTTGTCACTGGCGGAGCAGAACGGATGCGGCTGAGCGCGGCAGGTCATCTGGGCATCGGTTTGCTGTCAGGGGCGCCGAGTGTGCGCCTGCATGTCAAGTGGAGCGGCGAAGTCCAGCGGCTTGAAACGACCGCCGGGCGCGGCGGCGGCGCCTGTTATCAGGGCTTTTACGATCCGTCGGGCGCAAAGGGCTTTTGCGGCTATTCGGCAGGTGACGACGGTTTCGACATCTGGAACGGCCTGACCCACCAGATACGCTTTGCCACCAGCGGCACCTATCGCTGGGCCATTTCGTCAGCGGGCGGTTTTTATCCGATCGCCGACAATGCCTATACGATTGGCGGCAGCGTCAACCGGGTCAGCGAAATCTATGCCGTCAATGGCACGATCAACACGTCCGACGCGCGCGAAAAGACATGGCGCGGCGCGCCGACCGCGGCCGAGCTGCGCGCCGCGCGGCGGATCGCCCGTGAACTCGGCTTTTTCCAGTGGAACGAGGCCATCGCCGAAAAGGGCGCGGACGGGGCGCGGATGCACTTTGGCGTGCGCGCGCAGGCGGTGTGGGCGATCATGGCCGACGAGGGGCTGATCGAGCCGCTTGCCGAGGGCGAGACGCCGAGCAGCGCCTATGCCTTTCTGTGCTGGGACAGATGGGATGCGGTGGAGCCGGTCGCGGCGGCGGGCGACGTGCGCGACAAGGAAGGCAGCATCGTCGCCGAAGCGCGCGCGGCGCAGCCCGGTCGCGGCGCCGGAAGCCGTTTCGGGGTCCGCATCGACCAGCTCGCGCTGTTCCTGATCGCCGCGCAGGAGGCGCGGATCGCGGCGCTGGAGGCGGCAGCGTGACCGGTGGAACGGCACTGGCGGCGCGCGCGATCGGCGATGTCGGCCGACGCGACCTTGCAAGCGAATGGGCGGGACCGGCCCCCGCGGCGCCGCAGACGATGCTGCCGATGCCGCGCGCGATCGCGCGGCGTGCGACGCCACGCAAACCCTGACGGAAAGGGCCGATGATGACGATGATGGTGAAGGATCCGGGCACGCGGATCGATTTCGAGTTCGACTGGACGGCCGCCTATTCCGACGGGGCGGCCATCGTCGCGAGCGACTGGTCGGTCATCCCGGCCGAGGCGGGGGGCGTGAGCGTGGCGGGCGCGGCGCACGGCCTGCTGCAAACCACTGTCACGCTGACGGGCGGCGTTGCGGGCCGCCTCTATCGCGTGACCAACCGGGTGACGCTGAGCGATGGACAGATCGACGAGCGATCGGTGTCGATGCGGGTGGAGGAGCGATGATGGCCGAGAGTCCGTTGCCGGGGGAAGCGCCGGTAAGCCTGAACGAAGCGCGCGGCTGGTTAAGAATGGGCGCGACGGTCGACGATGCGGTGGTGGCGGGGCTGATCCGCGCCGCGACCAATATCTGCGAGGCCTTTATCGGCCAGTGGCTGATCGTGCGCGCGGTCGAGGAGCGCATACCGATCGACGCCGGCGCGGTCCGACTGGCCGCGCAGCCGGTGACCGGCATCGACAGCCTGGCGCTGCTTGTGCCGGGCGGCGGGGAAAGGCCGCTGGCCGAGGGCGATTACCGCGTAACCGTCGGCCGCGACGGCAGCACACGCATCGCGGTCGAACGGGCGGACGACGCCGAGCGGCTGCGCGTCGCCTATCGCGCGGGCATCGCCGATGGGCCGAACGGCGTGCCCGAAGCGATAAGGCAGGGGATATTGCGCATGACGCAGCATCTGCACGACGCGCGCGACGGGTCGGGCACCGCCCCGCCCGCCGCCATCGCCGCGCTGTGGCAGCCGTGGCGGCGGCTGACGCTGGGGAGCGGGCGGTGACGAGCGCCGAGAGCGCGGTGCGCGCCCGCGCGTTTGACCTGCTGGCACGCGACGAAGCGCTGGCGGGGATTGTCCATGGCGTCTTTGACGGCGCACCCCCGCGCGCGAGCGCGCCTTTTGTGACGGTCGGCGGCGTCGAGGGGCGCGACTGGGGCACGAAGGATCGCGCCGGGCGCGAGGTTCGGGTGACGCTGGTGCTGGCGGGTGTCGGCGGCACGGTGGATGACAGCGCCGCCGACCGCATCGAGCGCGTCGTCGCGACGATGCGGGGGAGGGCGGGCGGCTGGACGATCGTGAGCGCGCGGACGATCCGCACGCGCCTTGGCTTTGCGCGCGAGGGCGGCTGGCGGCACGAGATGATCGTGCAATGCCGATGTCTTGAGGCCTGACGATCCGGAAGCGCGTCGGTCAGTCGCCGGGCAGCGTGTTGGTCGCTTTATAATCCTTGAACTTTTCGGTGAAATTCTCGTGATAATCTTCGACCTGCCAGTCGGCGTCGTCGGTCGCGACCTTTTCGGAATCGCCCGCGGCGCGGCCGAGCGCGATCACCGCCTTGCGAAAGGCGTCGCGTTCGGCCGTGCAGTTTGCCTTGAGCGTCATCACATATTCGGCCTCTTCGACCTTTGCCTCAAGCGCCCGCTTGAGATCGTCGCGAAGGCATTTGGTGAAAGCGGCGCGTGTCCGGTCGACCGTCGCCGCGGGCGACTGGACCATCATGGCCAGAACCAGTGTCGTGATCAGCATCCTGCGACTCCCCATTCCGCACGAATATTTTCAAGGAGGTTAGACGATGGCAATCGAAAATGGGAGCGCTTTTCTGCTCAAGGTCGGCGACGGCGGCGCTCCGCCGGCCTATCGGACCGTGGCGGGGCTGCGCACGACGCAATTGTCGGTGAACGGCGAGGCGGTGAACGTCACCACCAAGGATTCGGGCGGGTGGCGCGAGCTGTTGTCCGGTGCGGGCGTGCGGTCGGTATCGGTGAGCGCCGCGGGCATCTTTACCGGGTCCGACGCCGAGCTGCGGCTGCGCGGCCATGCGTTGTCGGGCGCGATCGACGATTATGAGCTGAGCTTCGAGAGCGGCGAGCGGCTGCGCGGGCGCTTTCTGGTGACGCGGCTCGACTATGCCGGCGATTATAATGGCGAGCGCAATTATACGCTGAACCTGGAATCGAGCGGCGCGGTGGTCAGCCTGTGAGCGCGTCGGCAAAGATGGGCGCGAACGCGCTGCGCGGCGAGGCGGAACTGTGCGTCGCGGGCGCGCGGCTGGTGCTGCGCCCGAGCTTTGCCGCGCTGGTCGCGGCGGAGGCCGAGTTGGGGCCGTTGTTCGCGCTGGTCGAGCGCGCGGCCGACGGGCGGCTGGCGCTGGGCGAGCTGGCCACGCTGTTCTGGCATTGTGTGAAGGATCGGCCCGACGCGCTGGCACGCGAGGACGTCGGCGAGGCGGTGGTGGCGCAAGGGCTGGCGGCGGTGACCCCGGCGCTGCGCATCCTGCTGGGGCAGATATTGCAGGGGCGGTGAGGTGGGCTGCGATCCGCTGAAGGGGCGGGGTGGGGGCTGGTCGCCCTGCGCAAGGCGACCAGCCCACAGCCCACCACGACCAGGCAGCCCTTTGACAGGCTCAGGCCTGCCAGGCCCTTGTTGGCCCGCCCCTGAAGGACAGGCGTTTATCGCCGACAATGCACTGAAGATGCTTGGCCTGATGGCGCGCATCGCGGGGTGGCGGCCGGAGGATTTCTGGGCGGCGACGCCCGCCGATGCGCGCGCGGCGCTGGCGGGGTGGACCGAGCGCGATGGCGATGACGGTTTCGACCGCGCGGCGCTGAACGCAATGATGGAGCAATTTCCCGATGGATGAGATTGACGAGATGGTCGTTGCGGTGCGCGCCGACACGGGGGCGTTCCGGCGCGACATTGCCGCGCTGCGCGAGGAATTGCGCGGACCGCTGGTCGCCGGGGCCGATGAGGCCGGACGCGCGATCGAACGGGCGCTGTCGCGCGCGATCACCACCGGCAAGCTAGGGTTCGAGGATCTGAAGCGGCTGGCGCTGTCGGTGATGGCCGACATCGCGCGCGCGGCGGTGGCGGGCGGGCTGGGGACGGCGCTGGGCGGCGGCGGAGCCAGCGGCGGCGGGCTGCTGTCGCTGGGGTCGTCGATCGTGATGGCGCTGTTCGGCGCGCCGGGGCGCGCGACGGGCGGGCCGGTGAGCGCGGGGCGCGCCTATCGCGTCGGCGAGCGGGGCCCCGAGCTGTTCGTGCCGACCGCGAGCGGGCGGATCGAGGCAGCGGGCGCCGTGATGCGCAACATCGCGATCACGGTCCATGTGCGGGGCGATGCGGGGGCGGACGCGCAGCGGCTGGCGCAGACAGGGCGGCAGCTGGCGCGCGCGGTCCGGCGCGCGGTGGCGGCGGGCGAGGACTAGGACGAACGCGGGGGCGCACGATCATAAGCCCGTCCCCTGAAGGGGAGGGGGAAGGTTACAAGCTGGAAAGGCGGTTGCGATGGGCTGGGCACTGGTCGCGGCGGCGGAGCCGCATCATCGCAAGGGGTGGATCAAGCGGTTCGATCCGCGGTTCTGGACGGTCGATTTTGCGCGGCCGATGATGGCGAGCGTGACGACCAACGCGCCGGGTGCGCTGCGCGTCGAGGCGGTCTTTTATCGCAAGCAGGATCTGGCGGGGCTGATCTGGGAGGCGGCGGACCGCTGGGATCATCCGCTGCTCGCCTATGAGACGCGGCGCGATTTCCGGCACACGCAGCTCAAGTTCCGCTGGCGGTCGGGCGGGGTGAAGCCGCTCGACGCACTGCACGGGCCGACATTGACGATCGAGGGGCGCGATGCCGCGGGCAACCCGCGCGCCTGGTATGTGCGGCTGTGGAATTATGCCGACGGGACGGGCGAGGATGCGGTGATCGCGCTCGATTTCGACGATCTCGACGGCGGCTTCCTGCTCCCCGGCGAGGCCGACCCGGTGTGGGCCGGGGACATCGACCGGATGTTCATCTCGCTGGTGCCGCCGACCCATGACGGCGGCGCGGGCGAACTGGCGGCGCCTGCCGAGGGCTGGGCCGAGATGAGCGACATCGTCTGCACCGGATCGGGTTCGGTGCTGGCGATCGGCGATGCGGTGCTGCCCGAAACGGCGCTGGGCATGACGAACGGCTATGACGATTGTTATCACCTGACCCCGGCGCGCGTGGTGCGGCAGATCGTGCAACTGGGCTATCGCGGCGACGTTGTCCATTATGTCGGGATGAGCCATTATATGCGGCTGGCGCCGTCGGGCGCGGGGCTGCTTGTGGATGCGGCGGGGGGTGCGCTGAACCGCCCTTGCGGCGCGTGGCACCGCGATTTCGCCGCGACCTGCGCGGCGGCGGGGCTGGGGCTGATCTGGTCGCTCTCCTATGAATTGTTCGACGCCTATTGCCCCGCCGACTGGAAACAGCGCGATGCCGACGGCGCGCCCGCGCTGACCGGGTGGGAGCCGCCCTCGACCCTGCTTTCGCCCGCCAATGCGGCCGCGATGGCCTGGTTGCAGGCGGTCGCGCGGGCGTTCGTCGCGATCGGGCGCGACGCCGGGCTGGCGGTGAGGTTCCAGGTCGGCGAGCCCTGGTGGTGGATCGCGGGCGGGGGGCGCATCTGCGCCTATGACGCGGCGGCGACCGCGGCGCTGGGCAGTGCGAGCGTGCCGATCGCCGACGTGCGCGGGACGCTCGACGCGCCGCAGCGGGCGATGCTCGATGCGCTGGGCGCCTTGCTTGCCGATTCGACCGCCGCGCTGGTCGCGGCGGCGCGCGAAGAGGCGGGGGCGGCGGGGCTGGTGAGTCATTTGCTGGTCTATCTGCCGACGGTGCTCGACCCGGCGGCGGCAGAGGTGCGGCGCGCCAATGCGCCGCTCGGTTGGGCGGCGCCGGCGTTCGATGTGCTCCAGCTCGAAGATTATGACTGGGTGACCGGCGGGCGCAGCGGCGAGACCGCTGGCGCGCGCGCCGCGATGGCGGCTCGGCTGGGCTATCCGGTTGAGGATCAGCATTATTTTTCGGGATTCGTGCTGCTGCCCGAACAGCGCCGCCATTGGGCGGCGATCGCCGAGGCCGCCGACGCGGCGCGGCGCGCGGGGGTGGCGCGGACCTTTATCTGGGCGCTGCCGCAGGTGGCGCGCGACGGCTTCACGGCCTTTGACGGGGAGGACAGGGTGCAGGCGTTCGATGCAGTGGATTTCCCGATCGCGATCGGGCGCGAGGCGGTGTCGCTGACCGAATTTTCGACGCAGATCGTCAGTTCTCCATCGGGGCACGAACAACGCGCGAGCGAATGGGCCGAGGCACGGATGCGCTATGACGTCGGGCCGGGAGTCCGGTCCGAGGCCGACGTCCGCGCGCTGACGGAGTTTTTCCGCGCGCGGCGCGGCGCGGCGCGCGCGTTCCGCTTTCGCGATCCGTTCGACAGCAGTTCGGCGGCCGACAACGGGCCGCCGACCGCCGAGGATCAGTTGCTGGGGACAGGCGACGGGGTGCGGCGGCAATTTGCGCTGGTGAAGCGTTATGGCGAAGGCGACGCCGAAGCGGTGCGGCCGGTCCGCCTGCCGGTCGCGGGCAGCGTGCGCGTGTCGGTGGGCGGGATCGAGACGGCGGCCTTTCTGGTGACGGGCGAGGGCGAGGTGCTGCTCGACGCGGCGCCCGCGGCGGGCGCCGCGGTGCGCGGGGGCTTTTACTTCGACGTGCCGGTGCGCTTTGCCGAGGACCGGCTGGAGGTGAGCCGCGCGACCTTCCTTGCGGGCGAACTGGCGAGCGTGCCGCTGGTCGAGGTGCGCGCGCCATGGTGACGCCGGTGAGCCTGAACGCCGCGCCCGGCTGGCTGCGCGCGGAACTGGTGACGCTCGCCTGGTGCTGGCGCCTGTCGCGGCGCGACGGGGTGGTGATCGGGCTGACCTCGCATGACCGTGACCTGCTGATCGGCGGGCTGCCCTATCGCGCGGCGCCGGGGATGAAACCGTCGGCGATCGAAACGCGCGACAGCCTGGACACGGCGACGATGGATATCGAAGGGGCGATCGCGAGCGACGCGATTTCGACGCGCGATCTGGACGCCGGGCGTTGGGACGGCGCCGAGCTGGAGCTGTTCCTGACCGACTGGACGGCGGCGGAGGCGGCGCCGGTAACGATCGCGCGCGGATCGCTGGGAACGATCGAGCGGCGCGGCGCGAGCTTTGCCGCCGAGATGAAGGGCGTGACGCAGTGGCTTGACCGGCCGGTGTGCCCGGCGACCTCGCCGTCGTGCCGCGCGACGCTGGGGGATCGCGCGTGCCGCGTCGATCGGACGCCGCTGACGCATATCCGGCGCGTTATGGCCGTCGAAGGGCGCGTCGTGACGCTCGACGCCGCCGCGCCGCACATGGCGTTCGGCGATCTGTTGTGGATCGAGGGCGCCAATTGCGGGCTGGCGAGCCCGGTGATCGCCGCCGACGGGGGCGAACTGCATCTGGCCGAAGCGCCGGCGTTTCTGCCGACCGCGCCGGTGCGCGTGCGGCTGACCGAGGGATGCGACAAGCAGCTGGCCACCTGTCGCGACCGTTTTGCCAATGCGGTCAATTTTCGCGGCGAGGCGCATCTGCCGGGCAACGACCTGCTGACCCGCTATCCCGGTGGATGACATCGGCGTGCGCGCCTTTGCCGCGGCGCGGGCGATGGTCGGGGTGCGGTTCCGTTTCCAGGGATGCGATCCGGCGACGGGGCTGGACTGTGTCGGGCTGGTCTGGGCGGCCTATGCCGAGGCAGGCGTGCGGCTGGCGCGACCCGGTGGCTATCCGCTGCGTGGCTGGGCGCGCGAGCGGGTCGAGACGGCGTTGATCGCGGCGGGGTTCGCGCCCGCCGAATGCGCTGGACAAGCGGGCGATGTGGCGCTGGTCGCGCTGCCCGCGGGGCAGTTTCATGTGGGATTGATAGGCACCGACAACTGGATTCACGCCCACGCGGGGCTGCGGCGCGTCGTCGAGGCGCCCGTCGATGCCGCGGTGCGCGCGGCGCCGCGCTGGCGCCTCGGTCAAGGGGGATAGGATGGCGACTTTGGTGCTGACGGTGGCTGGCGGCCTGATCGGCGGGCCGGTGGGTGCGGCGATCGGGGCGGCGCTGGGCCAGCAGGTCGATGCGGCGATCCTGGCGCCCAAGGGACGCGAGGGTCCGCGGCTCGCCGACCTGAAAGTGCAGGCGTCGACCTATGGCCAGCAGATTCCGCAATTGTTCGGGACGATGCGCGTCGCGGGCAGCGTGATCTGGGCCACCGACCTGATCGAGCGGCACGAGAAGCGCGGCGGCGGCAAGGGGCGCCCGTCGGTGACCGAATATAGCTATTCGGTGTCGCTGGCGATCGCGCTGTCGTCGCGGCCGATCCGCGCGATCCGGCGGATCTGGGCCGACGGCAATCTGTTGCGCGGGGCGAGCGGGACGTTTCGCGAGCGCTGCACCTTTCGCTGGTATGACGGCGGCGAGGATCAGGCGGTCGATCCGCTGATCGCGTCGGCGCTGGGCATCGCGTCGGCGAGCGCCTTTCGCGGGCTGGCCTATGCGCTGTTCGAGGAGCTGGAGCTGGGCGGTTTCGGCAACCGCATCCCGTCGCTGACCTTTGAGGTCGAAGCCGACGCGGAGAGCATCGACGCCGGGCTGGTCGGCGCGCGGCTGCTGGACGATGCCGATCGGTGCGACGGCGACTGGGGTTTTTCGGGCTATGCGGCGGCGGGCGACCGCGCGCGCGACGCGCTGGCGCCGCTGTTCGAGGCCGACGGCGTGCGGCTGCTCAGCGGACCGGGCGGCTGGCGCCTGGCGCCGGCCACGCGGGCCGGGGAAGCGGCGGCGCTCGCCGATTTTCGCGAAGCGCGACGCGGCGAGGAAGTGCGCGCCGATATCGAGCGACGACGGGCGCCGCTGGCGTCGCTGCCCGGCACGATCCGGCTGCGCCATTATGAACCGGGACGCGATTATCAGCTTGGCCAGCAGGCGAGCCGCGTTGCGGGCGGCGGGACGCGCGAGGAGCGGATCGACCTGCCCGCCGCGCTGCCCGCCGCCTCGGCGCGCGCGCTGGCCGCGCGGCTGGCGGGGGCTGCGGCGGACGGGCGCGAGACGATGATTTTGCGCGCCGACCTGGCGGCCGCGGCGCTGACGGTCGGGCAGGTGGTGACATTGGCCGACGGCAGCGGCTGGCGGCTGGCCGAACGCACGTTCCGCGGCGACGCCATATGGCTGGAACTGCGGCGGCATCAGCCGATCCCGGCCGTCGAACTGCCCGCCGACCCGGGCGTCCCGGTCGGGGCGCCCGACTGGCCCGACGCGGCCGGAACGGTTCGCGTCATCGACCTGCCGAACCTGGCCAGCCCCGCGCCGACGTCGCCGCGCGTGCTGATCGCGGGAGCGGGCGGCAATGACGGGTGGCGCGGCGCCGACCTGTGGTTCGTTGCCGCGCCCGGTGCCGAGCCGATCGCCCTGGGGACGCTGCGGCCTGCTGCCGTGCTGGGGCATCTGGCCGCGCCGCTGGCGGCGGGGAGCGAAGCGCTGTTCGATCATGCCAATGCCGCGCTTGTCGAACTGGTCAATCCGGCGATGGTGCTGGAGTCGGTCGAGGACGCGGCGCTGCTTGGCGGGGCGAACCGCGCGATGCTGGGCGGCGAGCTGCTGCAATTCGGCCGCGCGGAGCTTGTGGCGCCGGGCCTGTGGCGGCTGTCGCGCCTGCTGCGCGGACGCGCGGGGACGGGAGACGCCATGATCCACGCCGCGGGCGAAGCCTTTGCAATGCCGGACGATTCGGCGTCGCTGATGCTGCCCGAATCGCTGTCCGGCTGGGCCGAAAGCGGCGATGCCGTGCTGCAATGGGTATCGCGCGGCGGCGCGGCGCTGAACGAGGTCGCGGTGCCGACGGCGGGCCGCGCGTTGCGGCCGCTGGCGCCGGTGCATGGCCGAGCCTCGACCGACGGGGCGGGCGGTGCGATCGTGCGCTGGGTGCGGCGCAGCCGCGTCGATAACGGATGGCGCGACCATGTCGATCTGCCGCTTGGCGAAAGCCGCGAAGCGTGGCGCGCCGCGCTGGTGCCACCGGCGCCGGGCATCGGACCGTGGACGCTTGCATCGCCGCTGCTGGCGATAACGGCAGCCGAACTGGCGGCCGTGCCGCCGGGAACGGCGATCGAGGTTCGGCAGGTCGGCGATTTCGACCAGTCCCCGCCGCTTTTCATACCGCTGACATAGGAGGACAGGATGACCGACACGCTTGCGACGCCGCGATTTGCCCTGCCGCTGCTTGCCGTCGCGCAGGCGCAGAAGGAGGCGACGCACAATGAGGCGCTGACGCTGATCGACGCGTTGCTGCACGCCGCCGTCGAAGACGGCCCGCTGACGACGCCGCCCGGCGCGCCGACGGAGGGGCAATGCTGGATCGTCGGGTCGGCGCCGACCGGCGCGTGGGCGGGGCAGGGCGGGGCGATCGCACTGTGGACAAGCGGCGGCTGGCGGTTTTTTGCCGCGCGCGAAGCGATGCGGATCGTCCGGCTGAGCGATGGCGCGCGGCTTCGCTTTCATGGCGGCGCCTGGGTCGCGCCCGCGACGATTGCCGCGCCCGGTGGCGGGACTGTGATCGACGTGGAAGCGCGCGCGGCGCTGTTCGCGCTGATGACGAACCTCGCGGCGCAGGGTCTTATGATTTCAGGCTGATTTTGGGTTTTTTGGGGGCGCCAGTGCGACTTTTTGGCAACAGATTGACGATTTGTTAGCTTGCGCGGAACCAAAGCGGCGAGTAGGACGTCTGGCGAGACGTATATCTCAAATTGAAAGGGGAATTATTATGAGGAAGCTTGCCGTCGCTGTGGCGTTGGCCTCCACCACCCTCGCGTCGCCTGCCATGGCGCGTGACGATTCCTGGTATGTCGGTGTCGGCGCGGGCGTGATGCTCGTCGAAGACATTGATCTCGACATTGGCACCTTCAACAACGCCGGGACGCTCGACCATCGTGCCGGCTATGATTTTGAAGGCACCGTCGGTTATGATTTCGGCGGTTTCCGCGCGGAAGTCGAAGTCGGCTATCGCGAAGCCGACATCAAGTCGGGTCGTTTCGGCAACCCCGGCATCCCGCAGTCGGCATCGGGCGCCGGGACGCTTTACACCGGTTCGACCGATCTGAACGGCGATTCGAACGCGCTCAGCTTCATGGTCAACGGCATGCTCGATTTCGGTGACGACGACGGCCTGCAGGGCTTTGTCGGCGGTGGCGCCGGTGTCGCCCGCGTGTCGGTCGAGCCCGTGTTCGCCGGGCCGTTCCTCGACGATTCGGATACCGGCTTTGCCTGGCAGGCAATCGCGGGCGTCCGCGCGCCGCTCAGCAGCAACTGGGACGTCGGTCTGAAGTATCGCTTCTTCAACGTCGACAATCTCGATCTGGTCGATCAGCGTGGCCGCGACATTTCGACGCGCTTCCGCTCGCACTCGATTCTCGGCACGCTGACCTACAACTTCGGCGGTGCGCCGGAACCGGTCGAGCCGGCTCCGCCGCCGCCGCCGCCGCCCCCGCCGCCCCCGCCGCCCCCGCCGCCGCCGCCGCCGGTTGTGGAATGCGCGCCTGGGCCGTACATCGTGTATTTCGACTGGGATCAGTCGAACATCACGCCGGAAGCGGCTTCGACGCTCGACAACGCGATCAGCGCCTACAACCGCGGTTGCACGGGCACGCAGATCATGCTTGCCGGTCACGCCGACCGTTCGGGTTCGGCCCGGTACAACGTGGGTCTGTCGGAACGCCGCAACGACGCGGTTCGCAGCTATCTGACCGCGCGCGGTATCGCGGACAGCTCGATCAGCGCACAGGCGTTCGGCGAAACCCGTCCGGCCGTTGCGACCGCCGACGGCGTCCGCAACGACCAGAACCGTCGCGTGGAAATCACTTACGGTCCGAACTCGGGCATGTAAGACCGGTTTCCATCCCCGACGGGGACTGGAAGAAAAAGAAGGGCGGTGCCGAAAGGCGCCGCCCTTTCTTTGTGGCTGTCGCTTCTTCTCCTGCTCATCTCGCGCGATGGGCCTTGCCATGGCGAAAGCATGTTGTGCCATCACAACGGCGCCAACGATCCTGGTGTCGCGGAGCGGGCGATCGCCTGATCATCGGTCGCGACACCTCCACCAACCGGGAGAGAGACGATGTGCCGACGCCGCGGCATTTTGGCGCACCAACCCCAATGCGAGCCTGCCGATCAACACGACGCCGCCGATCGACGTGATGCTGGTCATGCCGGTGATGTTCGTCATCACCATCCCGCAGCCGAAGCACGGCGTCGACGTGAATCTGCCGGGGACCGGGCCCGGATCGGCCAAGATACGGGATCAAAATCATATCAGTATCGACGCGGCAGGTGCGATCCGCCGCAATGGCGCGACGATGATCGCCTGTCCGGGAATCGACGGCTATCGCGACCTGATCTGATCGCGCGCGGGGGTCAGGACGCTATCCCGTCGGAGCGGTTCCGGGGCGGAGATAGGCCATCATATAGCCGACATAATCGGCCTTGCCGAGCGGCACCCCCATATGCCGCAGGATGGCATAGGCGGCGACGAGGTGAAAATAGAACTGCGGCTGCGCCCAGTCGCGCACATAGGTGAGCGCGGTCATGTCGAAGGCCATGCCGTTCGGCAGATCGAAGCTGACCGGCCGGTTCGGATCGCTGTCGATTGCCGTGCGATCGACCGTGTCCAGCCACGCCAGCGCATCGGCAATCTGCGCCTGAAGGCCAGCGAAATCGGCGACATCCTCGGCAAAATCGGGCGCGCCTGTCCCGCCGAGGCGCGTCGCGGGCTGGACCGCCTGCATACAGGTGAAGCGGACTTGCGCGGCAAGCGGGAACATGTCGGGCGCGAGCCGCGCAACCAGCAACTGCTGTTCGCCAACGCCCTTATCGGCGCCCCAGGCCAACGCCTTGTCCAGTTGGGCGGAGAGGGCCTTCAATCCGTTCACATAGGCTGGCACAGTCAGTTCGTAGAGCATGGGCAATCCTTTGCGGCTGGTTGCGTTGGGGGGCGGGCGATCAGGCGGGCGCCAGACTGTCCTGAAACTGGAGACGCGCGAGACGGGCATAAAGGCCGTCGGCGGCAACGAGGTCGTCGTGACGGCCCTCCTCGACGATCCGCCCTTCGTCCATCACGATGATGCGGTCGGCGGCGCGCACGGTCGCGAGCCGGTGCGCGATGACGACGGTCGTGCGATCGTGCATCAGCGTTTCGAGCGCATCCTGCACCAGCCTTTCGGATTCGGCGTCGAGCGCCGAGGTGGCCTCGTCGAGCAGCAGCAGCGGCGCGCGGCGCAACAGCGCGCGTGCGATCGCGACGCGCTGGCGCTGGCCGCCGGACAGCCGCGCGCCGCCTTCGCCCATGAAGGTGTCGAGACCTTGCGGCAGCTTGCGGAGGAACTCCTCGGCATTGGCGGCGCGCGCGGCGTCCCACAGCTCGTCGTCGCTGGCATCCCAATTGCCGTAACGCAGATTGTCGCGCGCCGACGCGGCGAAGATCACCGTTTCCTGCGGCACCATCGCGATGCGCGCGCGGATGTCGGCGGGATCGGCGTCGACGAGCGGCACCTCGTCGAGCAAAACCTGCCCTGCCTGCGGGTCGTAGAAGCGCTCGGCGAGCTGGAACAGCGTCGACTTGCCTGCACCCGACGGGCCGACGATCGCGACGGTTTCACGCGGGCGGATCGTGAGGCTGAAATCATGGAGCGCGGGGGCATCGGGACGCGTGGGATAGCGGAACTCAACGCCGCGAAACTCGAGCGCGCCGGTGGGCGGATCGGGGAACGGGCGCGGGTGCGCGGGAGCCGCGATGGTGGTCCCGGCGTTCAGCAGCTCGCTGAGCCGCTCGGCGGCGCCGGCCGCGCGGAGCAGATCGCCATAAACCTCGGTCAGCGCGCCGAACGCGCCCGCGACGAGGCCGCCGGTGAGCACAAAGGCGGCGATGGTGCCGCCGGTGATCGTGCCTTGGGCGACGCCCTCCGCCCCATACCAGAGCAAAGTGGTGATCGCGCCGAAAAGGAGGCCGATGACCGTCGCGGTGATGATCGCGCGCAGGCGGATGCGGCGCTTGGCTGTGACGAAATTGGCCTCGACCGCGCTCGCAAAGCGCGCGGCTTCGCGTTCCTCCTGTCCAAAGGCCTGGACGATCTTCATCGCGCCCATCTGTTCGGCGGTGGTCGCGCCGATGTCGGCGACGCGATCCTGACTGGCGCGTGACACTTTCTGGAGCCGCCGGCCGAGAAGGACGATCGGCAGAATGATGACCGGAATGCCGAGCAGGATGCCCGCAGTCAGCTTTGGCGACAGGCTGAAGAGATAGGCGATGCCGCCGATCCCCATCACCATGTTGCGGAGCGCGACCGAAACGGTGGTGCCGACGACCTGTTCGATGATCGCCGTGTCGGCGGTCATGCGCGATGCGATTTCGGACGGGCGGTTTTCCTCGAAGAATCCGGGCGCTAGGCGAAGCAGGTTGCGCTGTACCGCGCGGCGGATGTCGGCGACCGTGCGTTCGCCGAGCCAGCTGACAAAATAAAAGCGAAGCGCCGTCGCCAGCGCCAGCACGCCGACGATCACGTAGAACAGCCGGAAATGCGGCGCGACGTCGCCGCCGCCGGCGATGAAGCCGCTGTCGATCATGGCCTTGAACTGATAGGGAATCGCCAGCGTCGCGAGCGCTGCGATGCAGAGTGCGACCGCGGCGATGACAAGTTGCAGCGGATAACGGCTGGCAAAGCGCCACACCATATGCAGACTGCCGAGCTTGCGGCTGGGACCGGCTTTGGCGGCGGGCTGGTCGGATTGGCTGGCCATGGCGTCGGCCCTAGCAGCGGGGCGATGCGCGCTCAACGCCGCAAAATGCCGCCGCGGCTTCAAACGCCGTGAAGCAACACGAAATGATGCGTTGCACAATGGCGATCAACGCCTAGACTGCACGACAGGGCAACGCCGAAAGAGCGCCCAACTGGACGCAAGGAAATCTCGATCGATGCTGTATCACGCCTTTGACATGCAGAAGAACTGGCTGGCGGGCGCCAGCGCGCTGGCGACCGCGGGGGCGCAGGCAATACAGCATCCTGCCAATCCGCTCGGCTATTTCAGCGGCAGCCCGATGTTTGCCTCGGCGCTTGAGGTTTTTGCCCATGCCGCCGCGCCGCGCGGCAAGCCGCGGTTCGGATTGTATGAAACGGTCGTCGACGGCGCGACGGTGCGCGTGACCGAGGCCATCGAGGCGCGGCGGCCTTTTGGCCAGCTCAAGCATTTCAAGCACAAGGGCACGAAGAACGCGCCCAAGCTGCTGATCGTCGCACCGATGTCGGGCCATTATGCGACGCTGCTGCGCGGGACGGTCGAACGGATGCTGCCGGGCCATGACGTGTGGATCACCGACTGGCGCGACGCGCGCAACGTTCCGCTCGAAGCCGGCAAGTTCGATCTTGATGACTATATCGACTATCTGATTTCGTGGCTCGAACATATCGGGCCGGGTGCGCATATGCTCGCGGTCTGTCAGCCGTCGGTGCCGAGCCTTGCCGCCGCGGCGATCATGGCGGCGTCGGGGCACAAATGTCGCCCGAAGACGCTGACGATGATGGGCGGGCCGATCGACACGCGCAAGGCGCCGACCGCGGTGAACGAACATGCGACGACGCGGCCCTATGCCTGGTTCCAGGAAAATGTGATCGCGACCGTGCCCGCTTATTATCCGGGCGCGGGTCGCCGCGTCTATCCGGGCTTCTTGCAGCTCGCCGGCTTCATGTCGATGAACCTTGGCAACCACATGATGAGCCATTGGGAGATGTTCAAACATCTGGTCGAGGGCGACGGCGAAAGCGCCGACAAGACCAAGGAATTCTATGACGAATATCGCGCGGTGTGCGACATGACCGCCGAGTTTTACCTGCAGACCGTCGATGTGGTGTTCCAGCGCCATCTGCTGCCCAAGGGCGCGTTCGAGCATCGCGGCGAGCTGGTGGACATCGGCGCGATCGAGGATATTGCGATTCTGGCGATCGAGGGCGAGCGCGACGATATTTCGGGGATCGGCCAGACCAGGGCCGCGCTGACGCTGGCGAAGGCGCTGCCCGCCGAGCGGAAGAAATATCTGTTGGCCAAGGGCGTCGGCCATTATGGCATTTTCAACGGCCGCAAATGGCGCGAGGAGATCGCACCGGTGGTCGAGGGGTGGATCCGCGCGCACGCGGGTTGACGGCCGACCGGACGGCCGGTCGGGAGCAGCGTTCAGCGCTTTCGGCCGAAATGCCCCGGCAGGCTGACGGCGCGGGTCAGGCCGGGTCGCCAAGGGTCGATTTGCGGCGGCGGCATGATCTGGAAATCGAGGCGGCTGTCGGCCGGGACGATCTGATCGTCATGCGCCGCGCGCAAGCGAAGGGTTTCAATTTCGCGGTCGGTCTGGATGCCGAAACGCGTCCCCGCGACCCAGCGCACCGTTCCCAGCATGGGTTGATGCCCCGGCAGGAATACGCTGATCCGTTCGCCGATGTGCAGCATGTGCGGCCCCTGTCCGCCGATGCCGGTGAGCGACACATTGCGCAGCGTGACGTCGAAGCGCCCCAGCCGTTCACAGCCGAGCGCCGCTTTCACCAACCGCGACTGGCGCGGCTGACGCTTCTCCTCCTGCGGCGTTGAGGCGGGGGTGGCCTCGGAATAGGACATGCGCGACTCAATATCTGCCGTCCGACTCCCACCCCGGACGGTTATCTTATTGGTCCCGATCCGCTTTCTAAAGGAAGAAGGTAAATATTTGGATATTGAGCGCGATGATTTTCCGGGGGCCGTCGTGCCGGCTCTCCGCCCGCCCGTCTCAATAAGCCAGCGCGCATCCATCGGCGCGCATTTCGCTTGCCGCGGCGTAAACGCGCGTATCGCCGTCCATGCGATGTTCGACGCATTGATAGCGCCCAAACCCGCCGTCGGGTTCACCCAGCGTCCAGCCGATGTCGGCAAGCCGTCGCCGACTGGCTTCGGGTACGCCGCTTTCGAGCCGCAAGAGGCCGGTCGGGCCAAGGCCCGCAGCATCTTCGCCCATGGTTTCGGACGACCCTTCGTGATGCCAGCGCGGCGAGTCGCCCGCAGCCTGAATTTCGAGGCCATAATCGACGCGATTGACGATGATCTGCGCCTGGCCCTGTGGCTGCATGTCGCCGCCCATCACGCCGAAGCTCATCCACGGCACATTCCCCCGCGCCGCAAAGCCGGGGATGATCGTCTGGAACGGCCGCTTGCCGGGCGCGTAGATGTTCGGATGCCCGTCGACCAAACTGAACAATTGTCCGCGGTCCTGGAACATGAAGCCGAGACCGTCGGCGACCAGTCCCGATCCCATGCCGCGGAAGTTCGACTGGATCATCGACACCATCATCCCGTCCTTGTCGGCGCAGCTGAAATAGGTCGTGTCGCCGTGGCTGGGCGCCTGTCCCGGATGGACCGGGGTGAGCAGGCGGTCGGGACGGATCAGTTTGGCGCGTGTCGCCGCATAATCCTTGGAGATCAGCCATTCGACCGGCACCTCGGCAAAATGCGGGTCGGCATAGTAGCGTGCGCGATCCTCATAGGCGAGGCGCTTTGCCTCGGCTTGCAGATGGATCGACCGCGCCGACTGGAACCCCGCGCCCCTGAGGTCGAAATGTTCGAGAATGCCCAGCATCTGCAGGGTTGCGATGCCCTGTGTGTTGGCGCCCAGCGCATAGACGTCGGTGCCGCGATAATCGATCTTGTGCGGCGCAATCCATTCGGAGCGGTGCGCGGCCAGATCCTCGTAGCGCAGCCAGCCGCCGATCCGTTTGAAATAGGCGTCGATCGTCCGTGCGATCTCGCCTTCGTAAAAAGCGTCGCGGCCGCCTTCGGCGATCAGGCGAAAGGTGCGCGCGAGGTCGGGGTTGCGAAAAACCTGCCCCGCCGCCGGACCCTTACCGTCGTTCAGGCCATAGGTGCGCAGCGCATTGTCGATCTCTTCGATCCCGCGGCCAGGCTGGCGGAAACCGGCGAGGCTGCGGCGCATATAATAGGCGATCAGATCGGGGACCGGCGCCCCCGCTTCGGCATGCGCGATGACCGGTTCGAACAGGTCTTTCCACGGCAGTTTGCCGTAACGCCGGTGCATCGTCCACCAGCCGTCGACGGCGCCCGGCACCGACACGCTGATCGCGCCATAGGCGGGCAGCGTGCCGCCCCTGGCGCGGCTGCGCACCGTCGCGAGATCGAGCCCGCGCGGGCTTTTCCCCGATCCGGCCAGTCCCGCGAGCTTTTTCGTCTTCGGATCCCAGATCATCGCATAGACATCGCCGCCGATGCCGTTCGCGGTGGGTTCGAGCAGGCCGAGACATGCGTTGATCGCGATCGCCGCATCGACCGCCGATCCGCCGCGCTTCAACATGTCGATCCCCGCCTGCGTTGCGAGCGGGTGCGCGGTTCCCGCCGCGCCGTTGAGACCATAAGCGGCGGTGCGCGAGGCGAAACTCGCGCCGACCGGACGGTCGCCGCTTTGCACGTCGGGCCGCACAAAGCGATCGGCGCCCGCTTCCCACACGCGCGGCAGTGAACCGTCAGGTTTTGCGGCGGCGGGCGCGACCTTCGGTTTCCTGCCCTCCGCACGGCCCGCTGTCGGCAACAGGGCGGCGGCGGGGACGGCGGCGAGAAGCGTGCGGCGGCGCATGAGCGGGGATCCCTTGTTTGTGAAAAATCCACTGTTGCGGGACGCGGGCGGCTTCGCAAGGCCCGATTCGATATTCGCTCATGGCAAAAGAAAGGGCGCGGAAATGACAAAGCCCGCCGCGTGCCGGGGCACGGGCGGGCTCCTTGCCAAAGGTCGGGACTGTTAACGCAGGCCTGAAAAACGGATGTCCTGCACCCGGCCGTAGCGGACGTCGCAGGTGAACTTGCCGCGATCATAATAGCCGCCGCGACCCCAGCGACCGCCATATCCGTCGCGAACGACGACGCGGCCCTTGACCTTGTAGCCGTCACGCTTGCGGTCGATGCTCGTCACTTCGGTAACGTCGGTGCGGCCATAGCGGCGACTGCCATATTCGACGGCATCGACGCACTGGCGAACCGCACTGCGGCTGTTGCCATAGCGGCGATAATCATAGCCATAGCCATAACGCGGATCGCCATAGCGATCGCGATAGCGATAGTCGTAACGGTCGTAACGGTCGTAACGGTCGTTGTCCGATGACAGGATCGCCGCAAGGCCCCCCAGAACGATGGCACCGGCGATGATTTCGCCCGCGCCGATTCCGTCGTCGTCATAACGGTCGCGCGCCATCGCGGGGGTCGCGCTCATCGCCAGCGCTCCCGCGGTGGCCGCGCCAATTGCGGCCCTGGTCAGATTGGCCTTCCTAGCCATGGTTCGGTCTCCTCAAACAAGCGCAGGCGGCACGTCGCGGCCTGTTGGGGAGGGTTTAGCGATTCGGTGGTGACGCGGCGCTGAACCCGGCGCTTATCCGGCGTTCAGCCTTGGTTGGCCGAGGTTCATCTGGCGGAGGCGGTTGAGCCGACAGAAAAGCCCGCCGTCCAGCGGACGACGGGCCTTAGGGACGGGCACGGACGCCAGAGCGTGCGGCCTGTCAGCAGATGCAGCGCGGCTTCGGCCTGGGTTTCGGCTTCCACTTTTTCTTGGCCACATGGCGTTTGCGCACCGGCACATTTTCATAATAGGTGCGCGTCGTCGTTTCGACCGTTTCGGTCACGACCGGTGCGCCATTGATGATCGTGGTAACGACGACTCCCGGCGTGTACCAGCCATAACCATAGCCGTAGCCGCCGTGGTAATGGGTGGTTACATGGCCGCCGCGATGGTGGCCGCGGCTGCGCGCCAACCATTGTTCGCATTTCTTCCTGTCTTCGGCGCTGCCGATCGCGCTGCCCGCGAGCGCGCCGAGCCCGCCGCCGATCAGCGTGCCTTCGGTGCGGTCGCCGCGCCCGGCGATGCGGTTGCCGGCGATGCCCCCCACGACAGCACCGGCAACCGCGCCGCCGACGGTGCCCCCCCGGCCACAGCGGCGTTCCATTTCGGCGTCATAATGCGGATCATAATCGCCGTGATACCAGGCATGGCCATAGGGCGGCGGGGGATAGGGGGCGCCATGCCCTTCGACCGTGCCTTCATAGCGGCCCTCGTAACGGCGGCCGTCCGGCGTTTCGTAGGTGCCGTCCCACGTGCCCGTCCAGCGACCCTCGGCATCATAGCCGCTGACGCGGCGATATTCGATTTCGCTGGGCACGCGGTCGGGATAGCCGGTGTAGACGCGCACGTCGGGATCGGCGGGCACGCCATAATCGAGCGCGGGCGGTTCGGCACGGGCGTGCACCGCCAGCAGCGCCGATCCCGCGGCCAGACCCAATAGCAAGATGGTGCGCATGCCCAAGCTCCCTGTTCCCGGCGCGAACCGTTTGGTTAACAAGTTGTTAGCAAAAAGGGCGCGGATTCGCGAATCCGTTAACCTTAAGGATTGCGTCCCGATTTGGGGCAGGTCGCGTGCCTTGATGGCAAGTTTCGGCCGGATGCGGGCGCTTACCTTCCTCGCCCCGAGCGGGGAGGATTCTGGAACGTCAGCGCCGCCGCTTTACGCCAGCGCCGCCGCGATGCGCGCGACCAGCGCTTCGGCGCCCGCCTGGTCGGCGGCGGTGAAGCGGGCGGGAAGCGGGCTGTCGAGGTCGAGCACGCCGACCAGCCGGTCGGTCGCGATCACCGGCACGACCAGTTCGCTGCGGCTGTCGGCGTCGCAGGCGATGTGGCCGGGAAAGGCGTGGACATCGTCGACGCGCTGAGTCCTGCGCAGCCGCGCGGCCGCGCCGCACACCCCCTTGTCCAGCGGAATGCGGATGCACGCCGCCTTGCCCTGGAACGGGCCAAGCACCAGTTCCTGCCCGTCGAAGCGATAAAAGCCCGCCCAGTTGAGGTCGGGGATCGCCTGCCAGATCAGCGCCGCGACATTCGCCATATTGGCGATCCCGTCATGCTCGCCCGCGACCAGCGCCGCCGCCGCATCGCCCGCTTCGGCCCACCGCTCGGCGGGATCGGTGGCGGTGAAGGAGAGGGTGTAGCTCATCCTATTCGACGTCCAGCCCGGTCCATTTCGCCGCAAAGGCATATTTGTCGGCGGCTTCGGCGATGATCTTGTCGGTCGGCTTGCCGCTGCCGTGGCCCGCGCGCGTTTCGATGCGGATGAGGTGCGGCTTGCTGCCCGCCTTGGCGTGCTGGAGCGCGGCGGCATATTTGAAGCTGTGCCCCGGAACGACGCGGTCGTCGGTGTCGGCGGTCGTCACCAGCACCGCCGGATAGTCCACGCCGACCCTGATATTGTGATAGGGCGAATAGGCGAGCAGGTTTCGGAAATCGGCCTCCTTCGACGGATAGCCATAATCGTCGACCCAATAGCGCCCCGCGGTGAAGCGGTCAAAGCGCAGCATGTCCATCACCCCGACCGCGGGCAGCGCGGCGGCGAACAGGTCGGGGCGCTGGTTGGTGACCGCGCCGACGAGCAGCCCGCCGTTCGAGCCGCCTTCGATCGCGAGCTGGCCCTTGCCCGCGATGCCTTCGGCGATCAGATATTCGCCCGCGGCGATGAAGTCGTCGAAGACATTCTGCTTGTTCGCGAGGCGGCCGGCGTCGTGCCAGGCCTTGCCATATTCGCCGCCGCCGCGCAGGTTGGCGATCGCAAGCACGCCGCCCTTGTCGACCCACGCGAGCCGCGTCGGCGAAAAGCCCGGCGTCAGCGAAACATTGAACCCGCCATAACCATAAAGCAGCGTCGGCGAACCCTTGCTGCGGTCGAGGCCCTTTTTCATCACGACAAACATCGGGACCTGGGTGCCGTCCTTCGATTTGTAGAAACGCTGTTCGACACTGAAATCGGCGGGATCGAACGTCAGCCTGGGTTCGGCGAAAATCTCGCTCTGTCCCGTCTGGGTGTCGAAGCGATAGATCGTCGTCGGCCGTGCAAAGCTGGAAAAGGCATAAAAGGTTTCGGGGTCGTTCGACTTGCCGCCGAAACCCGACGCCGCGCCGATGTCGGCGAGGTTGATGTTGGCGATCGGCTTGCCGTCCAATGCCACCATCCGCGCCTCCGACTTGGCGTCGCCAAGATAGGAAAGGATGATGCGGTCGCCCACGCGCGACGCGCCGACCAGCGTGGCCGGATTTTCGGCGACGAGTTCGGTGAGCTTGCCCGGTTTCGCAATGTCGAACGAAACAAGGCGCCCGCGCGGCGCGCCCTTGTTGGTGAGGAAGGTGAAGCGCGTGCCCGCGTTGGTCACATATTCCCAGTTGTTCGCATAATCGTCGATCAGGGTGATCGGCTTCGCGCCCGGCTTGCCGAGCGGGTGCAGCGTCAGGCCATAACGTTCGTCGGTCCCCTCGGACGAGACGACGAGCAGATATTCGCCGTCGTCGGTGACGAGCGCGCTGTTGTTGAGCTTTGGCTTGTCGGGCGTCGCGTGGATGAGCAGGTCTTCGCTTTGCGGCGTGCCGAGCCGATGGAAATAGACGGCGTGATTTTCGTTCAACGACTGGAAGGCCTCGCCCGCTTCGGGTTCCGGAAAGCGCGAATAGAAAAATCCGCTGCCGTCCTTCGCCCAGTCGAGCGACGAAAACTTTACCCAGCGCACTTCGTCGGGCAAGTCCCGCCCCGTCGCGACATCCTTGACGCGCACGATGCGCCAGTCGGTGCCGCCGTCCTGCACCGCATAGAGGAGATGTTTGCCATCGTCCGACGGTTCCCATTCGGCGAGCGCGGTCGCGCCGTCCTTGGCCCACAGATTCGGGTCGATGAGCACGCGGCCCTCGCCCTTCAGCCCCTCGCGGACGTAAAGCACCGACTGCGGCTGAAGCCCGTCGTTGCGCGTATAGAAATAGCGCGTCCCGGCCTTGGTCGGCAGGCCGAAGCGTTCATAATTGTAAAGCTCGGTCATCCGCGCCCTGAAGGCATCGCGGCCGGGCAGCGTATCGAGATAGGCGTCGGTGACCTTGTTCTGCGCCGCGACCCACGCCGCGACCTTCGGATTGACACGGACGTCATCCTCCAGCCAGCGATAGGGGTCGGCGACGTCGACCCCGAACTGCGGATCGACCGTGTCGCCGCGCGCCGTGTCCGGATAGGCGAGCGCGGGGGCGGGTGCGGATGCCGCCGCCGCGTCGGCGGCCTGTGCAGCGGCGGGCGTCATGGCAAGGGCGACCAGCGCGAACGGCGCGGACAGGCGTTTGGCGGGCATGGCAAGGCGATCCTCATAAGGCGGAAAAGAAATTATCGTGCGCCGATATGTAAGGATGGAAAAGGGTGGAGCAAGCGGATTCGGGATCGGGATATGGTCCTTCCCTTCAGTGGAGCGGCGAGGTGCGGATCGACCAATAGACGAGGGCGAGCAGCGCGGCCCAGACCAGCAGGATGAAGATCATGCCCGCACGGCTCGATGGACGCTGGCTTGCCGCTTCGGCCGTGGCATGAAGTTCGGCCCACAGCGGCGCCGCGATCAGCCGCCGCACCGCAAGCACGCCGAGCGGCACGACGACGAGGTCGTCGATCCAGCCGAGCACCGGCACGAAATCGGGAATGAGGTCGATCGGCGACAGCGCATAAGCGGCAACCGCGACCGCGAGCAGCCGCGCGAACCACGGCACGCGCGGGTCGCGCGCGGCGAGCCAGGCGGTGTGCGCCTCGACCGCGATGCGGCGTCCGAGATCGCCGATGCGTTCGGAAAGGGATTTGCCGGTCATCGCTTCGTTCATTAACGTCCCGCCATGGCTATCCAACTGAAAAGCGCGCGTGTCGAACGCTGGCCGGTCGCGGGCTCGTTCATCATCAGCCGCGGCGCAAGGAACCATGTCGACGTCGTCGTCGCCGAAATCGAAGGCACCAAAGGAGATGCGGGCGCGATCGGGCGGGGCGAAGGGACGCCCGTCTATTATCTGGGCGAAGATGCGGCGGCGTGCCGCGACCAGATATTGCTCGCCGCGGCGCATGTCGCCGGGATGGACGCGGCCGACGCGCGCGCGGCGGTGCAGGAAATCATGGCGCCGGGTGCGGCGCGCAACGCGCTCGATTGCGCGCTCTGGGATCTGGAGGCGCGGCAGCGCGGCGTAAGACTGTGGCAGCTTGCAGGCTGCGACGGCGCGCCGACCGCGCGCACGACCGCCTTCACCATTTCGCTCGGCAGCCCCGGCGCAATGGCCGAACAGGCGGCGACGGCGGAGGCCGACGGCTATCATCTGCTCAAGATCAAGCTGACCGGCGACGACGACCGGCTGCGCGTCGCCGCGGTGCGCAAGGGCGCCCCCCATGCCCGGCTGATCGTCGACGCCAATGAAAGCTGGGGACAGGTCGATATTCTGGAGGAGGCCGAGGCGCTCGCCGACATGGGAGTCGAAATGATCGAACAGCCGGTGCCGGTCGGCGCCGACGCCCTGCTCGACCCCATTTACGCGTCGATCCCCTTCGTCGCCGATGAAAGCTGCCAGACGGCAGCCGACGTCGCGCGCATCGGCGCCTTTTACGACGGCGTGAACATCAAGCTCGACAAGGCGGGCGGGTTGACCGAGGCGCTGCGCATCGCCGACGCCGCCGATGCTGCGGGGCTGGCGATCATGGTCGGCTGTATGTTGTCGACCAGCCTGGCGATCGCGCCGGCATTTGTGCTCGCCCAGCGCGCCCGCTGGGTCGATCTTGACGGCCCGGCGCTGTTGGAGCGGGACCGCGAGGGCGGGTTCGAGTATCGCGAGGGGCGGATCGGCCCGCCGGTGGGCCGACCGTGAAATCCTTTCACATCGTGCGCAGTGGAGATGCCCGTCGGCCGCGCGCGGATGCGGGATGTTTCGACTTCGCTCGACACGAACGGACGTCCCAACCTTTCCAAAGCTCCGCTTCGGCGTGGCTGCCGAGATGGCCGTCCTTCGTCGCCAATCCGGTCGCGTGCCTGACCGACCCTTGATGCACGGCTCAGCCTGAACGCGGCTCGGCATAGCTGACGACTTCATATTCGATGCCGTCGGGATCGAAGAAATAGAAGCGGCGGCCGGGTTCATAGTCGCCGTGGTTGAACGGCGTAAGGCCGACCGCCTTCACACGCATTTCGATGGTGTCAAGGTCATCGACCTGCACCCCGACATGGTTGAGCGGTTCGCCCTTGGGATAGCGGACGCCGTCATGCTCGCCGTCGGGACCGGTGTAGAGCGCGATATAGGCGGTGTCGCTGCCCAGGTGGATCGTGCGCCCGCCGTCGCGCGCCGGGCCGCGCCAGCGTTCATGCCAGCCGAAAATCGCCGACAATATGCCGGCGGTGCGGTCGGGGTCGCTGACGGTGAGGTTCACATGTTCGATGAAGGGGTGCGTCACGGCGGGATAACTCCTGATTCGGGTTGACGCCGCGACTTATGAAAGCTCAAGTCAGGTTTAGATCAAGCGCAATCGTCATTGCCTGTGAGCCTGGAGGATATGGCCATGCACCGCACCGACCTGATTTCGATCGGCGAGCTGGCCGCGCGCACCGGCGTCGCGGTGTCGGCGATCCGCTTTTACGAAGCGAAAGGGTTGATCGAGGCGCTGCGCACGCGCGGCGGGCAACGCCGATTCCTGCGCGCCGACATCCGCCGCGTGTCGTTCATCCTGATCGCGCAGCAGATGGGGCTGAGCCTGGAGGAAATCGGCGCCGAACTGGCGCGGCTGCCCGCCGGGCGGACGCCGAATGCCGCCGACTGGACGCGGATCAGCACCGCCCTGCGCGCGCGCATCGACGCGCAGATCGCGGCGCTGACGCGCACGCGCGGCCTGCTCGACCAGTGCATCGGCTGCGGTTGCCTGTCCTTGAAGAAATGCCGACTCTACAACGCGCAGGACAAGGCGGCACAGCGCGGCGCGGGGCCGCGCTATGTGCTGGGCGACAGGGCGGGGGAGATTGCAGAGGTGGTGTGAGCGGTGGCGGGTGGCGCACGGACAATGGGTTCGTCCCCGAACGGGGGCTGAGCATCCGCAATCGGCCGCAACCTGCCGTCCCCAACCGGCGCTCAGGCTGCGGTCAGCCGCTCGATCTCCGGCGCGCCGGCGAGGCACGGGCCGAGCTTGGCGCCCAGTCTGCGGAAATGCTCCGACGCGCGGTGCGCTTCGACCGCGGCGTCATTGTCATAACATTCCATGACCTTGTAGACTCCCGCCGTTTCGGTGCGGAACAGCTTATAATAGCTGTTGCCGCTCTCGTTCGCATTCACCGCGGCGGCGAGTTCGGCGAAGACGCCCTCAAAGGCTTCTTCCTTGCCCGGCTGCACGCGGAGCGTGGCGATAATGCCGATGGCACTCATGTCCTTATCCCTTCCCGTCAGGCCTTGAGGTCGGGGTCGACCTCCCATCCTTCCTCGACCTGAACGCCGAAGCTGTTCAGGATCATCGAGACCTGCGTATATTGCCCGACTGTCATCACCAGGTCCATGCGCCCCTTGTCGCCGAGCGGGGCGAGCGCGGCCCAGGTCGCGTCGCTGACGAAATGGTTGGCGGTCAGCTCGTCGGTCGCGCGGAGCATCGCGCGCTCGATGTCGCCCCATCCCGCTGCATCGGGTCCGGCCTTGATCCGCACGACCTCCTCTTCGGAAAGTCCGCAATCGAGGCCGATGCGTTTGTGCTGCGTCCACTCGTAACCCGAACGGCAATTATAACCGGTGCGCAGGATGACGAGCTCGCGGTCGCGCGGGCTCAGTGCGTTGCGCTTCGACAGGATATAATTGCCCCACGCGAGAAAGGCGGTGAGCGCCTTTGGCGCGTGCGCGAGGGTGCGGAAGATATTGAGGATCTTGCCGCCCCCGACCTTTCCACCCTCGGTGGAAAGGAAGGGTTCGAGCGCGGCGCGCTGGTCGGCATCGAGCCGGTCCAGATCGACCGGCTCGATGCGCGGAGCGCCGAGGCGCATCAGAAGACCTCGAACAGGCCCGCTGCGCCCTGGCCGCCGCCGATGCACATCGTGACGACGGCATATTTGACGCCGCGGCGCTTGCCTTCGATCAGCGCGTGGCCGACGCAGCGCGCGCCGGTCATGCCGAAGGGGTGGCCGATCGAGATCGAGCCGCCGTTGACGTTGAGCCGTTCGTTCGGGATGCCGAGCTTGTCGCGGCAGTAAAGCACCTGCACGGCGAAGGCTTCGTTGAGTTCCCAGAGACCGATGTCGTCCATCTTGAGCTCGAAGCGTTCGAGCAGCTTGGGGATGGCGAAGACGGGGCCGATGCCCATTTCGTCGGGTTCGGTGCCCGCGACCGCCATGCCGACATAGCGGCCGAGCGGCTGGAGCCCCCGCTTTTCGGCGACCTTGGCTTCCATCAGGACGCACGCCGACGATCCGTCGGCGAGCTGGCTGGCGTTGCCTGCGGTGATCGTGTGGCCTTCGCCCATCACCGGCTTCAGGCTGGCGAGCCCTTCCAGCGTCGTATCGGGGCGGTTGCACTCGTCCTTGTCCGCGACGACTTCCTTGAAGCTGACTTCCTTGGTTTCCTTGTCCATCACCGCCATGGTGGTCTTGCACGCGACGATCTCGTCGTCATATTTTCCCGCGGCCTGCGCGGCGGCGGTGCGCTGCTGCGACTGGAGCGAATATTCATCCTGATATTCGCGGCTGATGTTGTAGCGTTTGGCGACGACCTCGGCGGTGCCGATCATCGGCATATAGGTGTCCTTGTGCATCGCGATCAGATCGGCGTCGGTTTCGACGAACACCTTGCCGCTCCCGCTGACCTTCGAAATGCTTTCGATGCCGCCCGCGACGCAGATGTCCTGGCGGTCGACGATGATCTGCTTCGCCGCGGTCGCGATCGTCATCAGGCCCGACGAGCACTGGCGGTCGATCGACATGCCGGGGACGGTGACGGGCAGGCCCGACCGCAGCGCGATCAGGCGCGCGACGTTCATCGTCTGCGACCCCTGCTGCATCGCGGCGCCGAAGACGACGTCGTCGATCTCGCCGCCTTCGAGGCCCGCGCGTTCGACTGCGGCCCTGACCGAGAAGGAACCCAGCGTCGGGGCGAGGGTGTTGTTGAACGAACCCCGCGCTGCCTTGGTCAGCGGGGTGCGGGCGGTGGAAACGATAACGGCGTCACGCATGATGCAATTCCTTTTCGATGAGTTTGGCGAAATCTTTGCCGGGGAGGGCGGAGCTCAAACGAAAAACTGGCTGATCCATTCGGCGATCAGGGCGGGCTTTTCCTCGCCCTCGATCTCGATGGTCACTTCATTGGTCTGCTGCCACTGGCCGGGGCGCTTTTCTTCGAGGGCGAGCAGCTTGACATGGCTGCGCACGCGCTTGCCCGAACGGACGGGGGCGAGGAAGCGGACCTTGTTGCCGCCATAGTTGACGCCCATCTTGACGCCTTCGATCTTCGGCCCGTCGGTGCGCGCGCCAAGCATCGGGATCAGCGACAGCGTCAGGAAACCGTGCGCGATCGTGCCGCCAAAGGGCGTCAGCCTGGCCTTTTCCTCGTCGATATGGATGAATTGATGATCGCCGGTCGCGTCGGCGAACTTGTCGATCATCGCCTGGTCGACGAGCACCCAATCGGAGGTGCCGAGATGCTGCCCGACCTTTGACTGCAATTCCTGCGGCGTGATGCTGGCCATAATTCATCCCCTCAATCCTGGTTCGGGGCGCGTTCTAGGCCTCTCATCCCGCATTGCACAAGGGCCAAGGACTTTGGCCACGGCGCCGTAGCGTCAGCCCCTGGCGGGCCTTGCCGGCTTGGTCGCCGCGGGGTCGGCATAGGGGAGAATCATCGTCCCGTCGGGCGCGGCGGTAAAGGTCGTCTGCGTCGGATAGGCGAAATGATAACCCGCGGCCGTCATGGCTTCGAACAGGCGGATCGCGACATCGGTGCGCGCGGCGGTCACGACGTCATAATCATCGCTGAACACGTCGAACAACAGCTCGAAATCAAGGCTCGACGGGCCGAAGGTGACGAAGCTCGATCGAATGAACTCGTGGCCCGCGGCCTTCACCTGTTGCTCCAGCAGCCCGGGCAGGTCGCGCAGCATCGCGGGCGTCGTCTGGTAGACGACGCCGATCATGAAGGTCACGCGGCGGCGGTGCAGATGCGCATAGTTGGTGATTTCCTTGGCGAGCAAATTGGTGTTCGAGATGACGAGCAGCTCGCCGTTTATCGAACGGAGGCGCGTGCTTTTCAGCCCGATTCGTTCGACCGTCGCGGTGCTGGTGTCATATTTGATCGTCTCGCCAACGCGGAACGGCCGGTCGAAGATGATCGACAGCGACGCGAAAAGGTCCGAAAAAATGCCCTGTGCGGCGAGGCCGATCGCGATGCCGCCGATGCCCAGCCCGGCGACCAGGCCGGTGACATTGACCCCCATATTGTCGAGGATGACGATCGCGGCGACCGCGAACAGCGCAACGCTGATCAACAGGCGGATGATCCCCATCGCATTGCTCAGCGTTTCATTGTGCCCCTCGGCGGCGCGGCGCTGGATCAGCCCAAGCAGGATTTCGCGCGCCCAGATTGCCGCCTGCAGCACGACGGCGACGGTGAAGACATAATGGATCAGCTGCATCACCGGCGCGGGTGGCTGCGCATAACCCGCGACGAGCCGGATCGAGATGATCGCGAGCACCAGCGACTTGGTCTTGTGGATCACGCGCCCGACAATGTCGGTCAGCGTGAACTGTCCCGGCGCCGCCTGCGCGCGCTTCAGCGCGATCCGGCGAAACATCGACAGCAGGGAATAGATGGCGAGGCCGAGCGCGATCGCGATCCCGATTTCCAGCCAATGGCTGTTTACCCAGGCGACGCTGCTGTCCAGCCAGTCGCGCATGGCGTCGAGCGGGTCGCTGGTCGCGGCACTGGTTTTGGCAGGGGGCGTCTTGGCGGCGATGGTCAGGATCGTGGCAGTCATGCGGGGCCTGTTGGTCCTCTGGTTCGATGGGCGGGACGAAGCATCATGCCCTTGTCGGGCGCGCCCCGGATAGGTCAAAAATCCGCGCGCGTAACGCGAAACCTGCGCGGATGCCCGATCCCATAGCGCCCGGCCGCCGCGATGGTTCCCCTGCTATGGGTTCGCGGGCAGGCTGTGGCGCGCGGGAACCTGTGCCGGTCGCGCCATCAGCGGGCGCCATCCCGCTTCCTGCTCGCGGCGGCGGCAATAGGTCGACAGCCCGATCTCGAGCGCGAGCATCATATAGATGAACGGCTGGAACGCGATGCCGACGAACAGCGATCCGACCATATAGATGATATGGCCGTGCTGGAGCGCGGTCGCGAGCGGTGCGATCCATTGTTCCTCGGCGCGGCGCGTCTTGAGATAGCGGCGCCTGAGCTGCTCCATGCGCGCAAGGCTGATCGCATGGAGGAGCAGCCAGAGCGCCAGCCCCGGATAACCCTGTTCGCCCAGCATCTCGAAATAGCTCGAATGATAGGCGCGCGAATGTTCCTCATACACCGTTGGTTCGGCGTTCTGCGGTGCGGCGGGGTCGTAATCGCTCGCCGCCTTTTCGACGCGCACGCGGTTCTGGATATAGGCCTCGAAGCCGCCGCCGAACGGGTTTTCCTTGGCATAATCCCATGTCCACTGCCACACGGCGACGCGGGTGGAGGCCGACTGGTCGGCGCGGTGGTCGCGGATCGTTTCCATGCGCTCGGTAAAGCTTTGCGGCAGGAACGGGATCGCGGCGATGGCAAGCAGCCCCGCCCCGGCAATATAAAGGAAGCGGTGCTTGACCGCGCGCAGCGACAGCACCGCGAGCACGGCAAGGCAGACGAGCCCGGTGCGCGCCTGTGTCCCCACGGGCAGCAACATGCACGCGAAACACAGCGCGAACGCAAAGAGCGAGACGCGCCAGTCGGGCGGAAAGATCGTTCCGTGGCGCCGGTACCACAGGATCAGCGGGATGATCGCGATACCGACGGTCGACATGATCGACCCTTCATACAGGCCGTAATTTTCGTTGAGCAGCAGCTGGAGCGTGCCATAGCCGCCGCCGCCCGCCGCGGTCTTGATCCCGCCCGCGATGGCAATGGACGCCGCCGAGAGCAGCATGATGAGCGCGAGCGCCTCGATGCGCAGCCTGGTGCGCAAGGTCAGCGGCAGGAAGATCGCCCAGAGCAGCGCCTTCCACACCCAGCTCCATTTGTCCGCCGCCTCGACCGGGAAATCGGCCTGGATCGTCGTCAGCCAGCAATAGAGGAGGATCAGGACGAGCAGGGTCTGCCGCCCCGACCATCGGGCGTCGCGCTTGTCGTCGGCGACGAGCCAGCCGGTGATCGCAAGGCCGAAGACGATCAGCGAAACGGGGATCGAATTGATGAGGAAATAGCTGAGCCGCTGCGGCGCGACGATGTCGATGTAGCAGAAACAGAGGATGAACAGGAACGGCCTGCGAAAACCGAGCCCGATGAAGGCGAACAGGAAGGCGACGAAAAAGAGGTCACGCATCGTTCGGCCCGTCCTGTGCGGCGCGTTCGGCGTCGCGGCGCCGCTGCCACAGCATCCGCGGGCTCACCTCGCGGTCGAGATCGTCGCGATAGAGCAGGCGCCACAGCGCGATCGCCATCAGCAGGTGCGTCAGGCCAATGGAAAAATTGTCGACCATATCGGATGTCGCCTAGGCTATCGGGGTTGACGCCGCGTTAAGCCTTGTCTGTCAAAGCCCCGCACGATGACCCGCATATTGCATGTTCTCGACCATAGCCTGCCGACGCACAGCGGCTATACCTTTCGTACCCGCGCGCTGATGAAGGCGCAGGTCGCAAAGGGGTGGGACGTCGCGGGCGTCACCGGCGTCCGGCATCCCGATCCTGGCCCTGATGGCGAAACGGTCGACGGATTGACCTTCTATCGCACGCCGCCGATTGCGCCCGCGCGTTCGCCGCTGCGCGAATGGCGCGAGATCGGCGCGCTGGCGCGGCGCGTCGAGGCGCTGGCGCGGGACTGGAAACCCGATGTTCTGCATGCCCATTCGCCGGTGCTGGACGGGCTGGCGGCGCTGCGCATCGGCAAGCGGCTCGGCATTCCGGTCATTTATGAAATCCGCGCCTTCTGGGAGGATGCGTCGGTTGGCAACGGCACGGGACGCGAGGACAGCCTGCGCTACCGGCTGACCAGAGCGGTCGAAACGCACGCCGTCCGGTCGGCCGATGCGGTCGCGGTGATCTGCGACGGGCTGCGCGGCGACCTGATCGCGCGCGGGATCGACCCGGCAAAGATCATTGTGTCGCCGAACGGGGTCGATCTGGACCTGTTCGGCGACCCGCCGCCGCGCGACGATGCGCTCGCCGTCCAACTGGGGATCGCGGCCGCGGATGCGGTGATCGGCTATATCGGCAGCTTCTATGATTATGAGGGGATCGACGACCTGATCGCTGCGATGCCCGCGCTCGTCGCCGTGCAGCCGACGGCGCGGCTGCTGCTTGTCGGCGGCGGACCGATGGAGGCGTCGCTAAAGGCCTGGGCGTCGTCGTCGCCCGCATCGGCGCGGATCCATTTCGTTGGCCGCGTGCCGCATGGCGAGGTCGAGCGTTATTATTCGCTGATCGACATCCTCGCCTATCCACGCAAGAAAATGCGGCTGACCGACCTGGTGACGCCGCTGAAACCGCTCGAGGCGATGGCGCAGGGCAAGCTGGTCGCGGCGTCGGATGTCGGCGGACACCGCGAACTGATCGAGGATGGCGCCACGGGCACGCTTTTCGCGCCCGACGATCCCGCAGCGATTGCAAATGCACTAGGCAAGCTGCTGGAAAATCGCGAGATGTGGCCCGAAAGGCGGCGGACGGCACGTATTTTTGTCGAAAGCCATCGTAACTGGTCATCAAACATTTTACGTTACGAGCCGGTTTACCAGCGACTGCTGCGCGTCGCCTGAGGCAAAGGGCACGACGCGACGTCGGCCCGATGGGCCATGGATACGGGACGATATGGACGAGACGAGCGACGATGGGGCGAAGGGCATGGCGGGCGCGCTGCTGCGCGCGCTCCGGCCCGCGATCCCCGCGGTGATTGGTGCTGCGGCGCTGACCTTTCTCTTTGCCGCGCTGATGCCCTTTGCCTGGGTCAGCGCGATCAGCTGGAATCTTTATCTCGACCGCCTTGCGGACCTGTTCGTGCCGCCGATCGGCAATGGCGGGCGCCTTGCGCTCGCCTTTGGCATGGCGGCGGTGGCGGCGCTGATCGCGGGTTTCGTCGCGCTGCTGATCGACAGACCGGATGCCGCCGGTCTGTCGCGGCTGCGCAATCCGTTCCGTCGGCACGCCGAAGCGAGCGACGATGACGAACCCGTGTTCACGCGCCGCCGCGCCGACCTCCACCCCGACGATTCGCTGCGCCCCCCGCTCCGCGCGGGGCGCGATCTGCCCGCAGGCGGGCTCGACGGTTTCGAGGCGCCCGTTCTTCAGGCCGCCGCCGACCCCGCGCGCGACCAGGGCGTCGATATCGCGGCCGACGACGAACTGATTCTCGCCGACCTTGCGACCGAAGAGGATCTTGGCGCCGATGCGCCCTGGCTCCAGCCCGCCGACATGACCGCTCCGGTCTCCGCGCCCGATCCGGTGGACAAATCGCTCGCCGCGATGGTCGCGCGTTTCGAGGCGGGCCTCGCGCAGCGCCGACAGGCGGCGGTCGCGCGCGCCGCGATTCCGGGCGCGGACGCGGCGGCTGCCCCCGACGAGCCGGAGATCGACTTTGCGCTCGAGGCCGCGCTCGGCACCTTGCAGCGGATGACGCGGCAATCGGTCGGTTAGCGCGGCGCGCATTTGATCTGAACCACGTTCCCGTTCGTGTCTCGACATCGCTCGACCGAGCGGAATCGGGACGTTGCTGACGCGGCGGGCGACGGCGCTAATCCTCCACGGTCAGTATTTCGATGCGCAGCGCGTGCGGATCGCTCGCCCACTCCACCGCGACATCGGCGACGATATGGCCGGGCAGCCGCCATTCGAGCGCGCCCAGCCGCTCCTGAAGCGCGCGGCGCAACGGCTCGGCCTCGCCCGCGGCAAGGGTGCAGGGAAAGAGATGACGCGCGCCGACGAAGCTCGCGCTGGCCCAGGGGCGGAATGTCGATGCGCCGGCGGACAGGCCGATCGGCAGCTCGCGGATCAGCAGGTGGCGCAGGCGGCGGTGCGGGCAGCCGGGGCGCGGCGGGCGGGCGACCGGGACATCATGCCGCGGCTTCCGTTTCGGCGCATTGGTTCACACGCTCGGCACGCCATTTGTTCATAAAATGTTCCACACGGATCTTCAGCCGCGGGCCCGGTTCGCGTCCGCCGCGCAGGTCGCCGACGAGGCGCGGGTCGCGCACCGCGGCGCGCCCGAAGACCGTCGGCGGCATCCCCGATTCCTTCAGGAAAGCCTCGATCCGTTGCAACAGGCTGCGCTCCATATTGTCCTCCCTGATGAAACCCGACGAAAGCGGGTGAGTCGCGTGATAGGATATTTCCTATTTGATGCCGTATTTCCTACTTGTCTAGGAAAAATCCGCTTGCTAGGAAGCAGGCGGAAGGACGGGACCAGACCGCCATGATCGACCCAGTTCACGACCCGCGCGCGGCGCTCGACCGGCTATTGTCGGAAAAGGGCGTCGATTATGCGCGCCTGTCGCAGGTGATCGGGCGCAACCCCGCCTATATCCAGCAATATATCAAGCGCGGCTCGCCGCGGCGGCTGGCCGAACAGGATCGCGCGCGCATCGCCGCCTATCTGGGGGTGTCCGAAGCGATGCTGGGTGGACCGGTGGCGCGTGTCGCGACCCCGGCGCGGAGCCGCGGATCGGGAATGATCCTGGTGCCCAAGCTGGCGATCGGCGCGTCGGCGGGCGCGGGCGCGAGCGTCGATGGCGAGCCGGTCGAGGGCGAGGTCGCCTTTGATCCCAAATGGTTGCGCGACCTGGGCGCCGATCCGCGCGCGCTCAGCATCATCCGCGTCGAGGGCGACTCGATGTCGCCGACGCTCGACGATGGCGACGACATTCTGGTCGACGGCAGCGACGCGGCGGCGCGGCTGCGCGACGGCATCTATGTGCTGCGCATGGACGATGCGCTGATGGTCAAACGCGTCGCGCGCGCGCCGGGGGCGGGGCGCGTGTCGGTGATCAGCGACAATTCGCATTATCGCAGCTGGGACGATCTGCCGCTATCGGCGATCCGGCTGGTCGGGCGCGTCATATGGACGGGGCGACGGGTGCGATAAGCGGATTACATATTAAAAGACGCTCCCCTGACGGAGAGGCGCAATTCAATCTTGATAGGGCGCCGCCATCAGCGCCTCGATTTCATGGTCGAGCACTTCGGCGCGGCGGCATTGTTCCTCGTCGCCGTCGCGGCATTTCTCGGCCGCCTTGTCGCGCTGGCGTGACAGCTTGCCCATCTGCTCCTCGCGCTTGCGCAGTTCGCGCCCGCGGTTGCGGTCGGCTTCGTCCTGGCTCGTCGTCGACCAGTCGGCGACCTGGCCGACCGCCTTGACCGGCGCCGTGACGACCGTTTTTACCGCGCTGACGCAGCCGGCGAGCAGGGGAGCGGCGACCAGGGGCAAAATCAAAGCGCGCATCGTCTTTCTCCTCGCGGCCAGCGTCCCTTCGCATAACCGGCGCAATCTGAACAGCATATTGCGGCAGAGCGGCATTCGCCGGGGCCGGGGTGTCACATCACTGAAACAAATGGTTAAATTCATGTTTACCATGGCGGCTTAGGACGCGCTCAGACCCATCGGACGGAGCCTCGCGAGATCCCATGAACGCCATCGCCACCGCCTTGTCGCCAACGTCGGGCCATGCCGCGACGGTCGGGGTCGATGCGCATATGTCGGAGGTGATCGACCAGTTCCGTGCCAACCCCGGCCTGCGCACGCTCGCGGTGGTTGATGCATCCGGGCGGCCCGTCGGGGTGATCCGCGAACAACGGGTGCGCGATCTGCTCTTCTGTCCCTTCTGGTTTTCGCTGATGCAGAATCCGACGATCGGCGGCTCGATCGCGTCGATGATAGAGGATTGCCCGACCGCCGATGTCGGATATTCGACGACCGACCTGCTGCGGATCGCGGCGAGGGCGCCCGAAGGGCAGGACCTGATCCTCGTGCAGGGCGGGCGGTTCGTCGAAACGCTCGACGGCAGCCAGCTTGCCAGGCTGGCGATGCTGCGCGAGGTCGAGCTGGCGCAGGAGCGCGCGGCGCGTGCGACGCATATCGACGCCGCGGGGCGCGCTTTCCAGCGCGATATTGCCGCACTGACCGCAAGCCTGTCCGACATGGCGGGACAGGTCGAGGCGGTGGCGGCCGAACTGGCCCACCGTGCGCACCAGACGGGGCGCGATGCGGTAACCGTCGCGGGCGCGACGGCGCAGACGCTTGCGGGCCTTCAGGATCTCGGCGATCGCGGCCGCGCGCTTGCGGCGACGATGGCGCGGATCGTCGAGGACGGCGCGCGCGCCCGCGCGGTGCGCAGCGACGCGCACGACAAGATAAGGCAGGCGAACGAGCGTGCGAGCGCGCTCAAGGCGGCGAGCCAGTCGATCGAACAGATGCTGGCGCTGATCATCGACATGGCAAGCCGCACCAACATGCTCGCGCTCAACGCGGGGATCGAGGCGGCGCGCGCCGGCGACGCGGGCCGCGGCTTCGCCGTCGTCGCCGCCGAAGTGAAAACGCTCGCCAGCCAGACGCGCACCGCCGCCGACGATATTGCGGGCTATGTCGACCATATCCGCGACATCGTCGGCCAGGTGTCGGCGGGTTTTGCCGAAGTCGAAAAGGCGATCGACGCGAACAACGGCTTTTCCGATGCAATCGACCGCGCCGTCGACGGGCAGAGTGCGACGACGTTGACGATAGCAGCCTATGTCGAACAAGCGGTGTTCGCCGGGCGCGAAATCGACACGCGCGTGCAGGAAATCGGTCGCGGGGCGAGTGCGGTGGGGGACGGCGCGCAGGCGCTCGGCCAATTGTCGGCGGGGCTTTCGGGCGCGGCGCTGTCGCTCGACCAGCGCGCGCGCACTTTCGTCCAGGCGGTCGCCGCGGCGTGATTCTGCCGTGCATCGCAAGGGCTTGCCGGGTGGCCCAGCGCTGATAGGATGACCGCGCGCCGGAGGCGTCTGTGGCCGTCGGCGGGGAGGAGGGTCATCATGACGAATATCCAAAAGGGTCTGGCCGAGTTTATCGGCACATTCTGGCTCGTGTTCGGCGGCTGTGGCAGTGCGGTGCTCGCCGCGGGGTTCCCCGATGTCGGGATCGGCCTGCTTGGTGTGTCGCTGGCTTTTGGTTTGACGGTTGTCACCATGGCCTATGCGATCGGTCATATTTCGGGATGCCACCTCAACCCCGCGGTCACCGTCGGCCTCTGGGCGGGCGGGCGCTTCGCGGCGCGCGACATTCCGCTTTATGTGATTGCACAGTTGCTCGGCGCAATCGTCGCGGCCTTTCTGCTCTTCTACATTGCGAGCGGCAGTCCGACCTATGACCTTGCCACCAACGGCCTCGCCGCCAACGGCTTCGGCGACGGGTCGCCGGGTGGCTATGACATCTGGTCGGCGCTGCTGATCGAGATCGTGCTCACCGCCTTTTTCCTGTGGATCATCATGGGATCGACCGACGGCCGCGCGCCGACGGGTTTTGCGCCGATCGCGATCGGCCTGGCGCTGACGCTGATCCACCTCATCTCGATTCCGGTGACCAACACCTCGGTCAATCCGGCGCGCAGCACCGGCCCGGCGCTTGTCGTTGGTGGCCTCGCGATCCAGCAATTGTGGCTGTTCTGGTTCGCGCCGATCGTCGGCGGCATCGTCGGCGGCATATTGTACCGGACGCTCGGCGCCGACAGCTTCCCGAAACCGAATATCGAGGGCGAATGATCGTTCCAGGCCAGGCGCGTGTCCCCGCCCTTGCGGGGACACGCGGCGCTTTGGAAATCGCCAGCCGGTCCTATTTCAGTAAGTCGATGGCAAAGGCGCGGACATCGGCGGCGATGTCGGGCCGTGCAAGCGCGACCGCCAGATTGGCCTGAATATAGCCTGCCTTCGACCCGCAATCGTAACGGGCGCCGTCAAAGGTCACCGCGTGGAACGGCTGCGACCCGATCATCGTCGCCATCGCATCGGTAAGCTGAATCTCGCCGCCCGCGCCCTTTTCCTGACGTTCAAGCACGCGCATGACTTCGGGTTGCAGGATGTAGCGGCCCGAGATGATAAGGTTCGACGGCGCTTCGGCAACCGGCGGCTTTTCGACCAGTCCTTTGACTTCGGTGAGCGCGCCGTCGCGCGCGCCCGGCGCGATGACGCCATAGCTCGACACCTGTTCATGCGGCACTTCGAGCACCGAGATCAGATTGCCGCCGACGCGGGCATATGCGTCGACCATCTGTTTCATGCAGCCGGGCGATCCGTGCATGAACTCGTCGGGCAGGAAGATGGCAAAGGGTTCGTCGCCGACGATGTCGCGCGCGCACCAGATGGCGTGGCCAAGCCCCATCGGTTCCTGCTGGCGGACATAGGCGCAGGCGCCGGGGCCAAGCCGTGTCGGGCCGAGCACCGACAAATCCTTGCCGCGTTCGGACATCGTCTTTTCGAGTTCAAAGGCGATGTCGAAATGATCCTCGATCGCGCTCTTGCCGCGGCCGGTGACAAAGATCATCTGCTCGATCCCTGCCTCGCGCGCCTCGTCAACCGCATATTGGATGAGCGGCCGGTCGACGACGGGCAGCATCTCCTTCGGGATCGCCTTGGTCGCGGGCAGGAAGCGGGTGCCGAGGCCGGCGACGGGAAAGACGGCTTTGCGGATCGGTTTCATGGTTGCCGGACCTAGCGACGAACGCCGCGGAGGAAAAGGGGCGGCGGACGGAGCGGGTGCCTATTGCGGCGCGAGCGTCGGCGTGACGATGACAACCACGCGCCGGTTGTCCTGTCGGCCTTCCGCCGTGTCATTGCTCGACAGCGGCAGCGTTTCGCCGCGGCCGACGATCTGATCGGCCGTGAAGGTCATTCCGCCTGTGCGCATCGGCGCCGCCACCGCCTCCGCTCGCGCCTGCGACAGCGCCAGATTATAGGCCGCGCTTCCCGTCGAATCGGTGTGGCCTTCGACCCGCGCGGTGGTGATGCCGACCGACACGAGCCGCGCCGCGACCTCGCGCATCCGTTCCTGCTGCTCCACCGGCACGGTGCTTTCGTTGACGGGAAACAGCAAGCGTTCGGGCATGCTGAGCTCCCAGCCGAGCGAGGTTTCGACAAAGCCTTCGGCCTGCAGCACCGCGACCTGTTCGCGGGTGAATCCGCCGGGTGCGGGCAGGCTCTGGCACGCGGCGAGCAGCGCGGCAAAGGCGGCCAGGATCAGCGCGCGCGGCGATGGGGTGGCGATGATGGTCATGGGCGTTTCTCCGCTGGTCTATCCGGAACGATGCGTCATTTTGTCGGCATACATTGCCGCATCGGCGGCGGTGAGCAGCGCGGTGGCGTCGCCGCCGTCGTCGGGAAAGACCGCGACGCCGATGCTCACCGACGCGCGATAGGATCCGCCGTCGGGCAGGGCGACGGGGTCGGCGATGCACGCGCGCAGCCGGTTCGCCAGATCGGCGCGCGCGACGCCCGCGTCAAAGGGGTCGATGATGACGACGAACTCGTCGCCGCCGATCCGCGCGGCGAAATCCTCCTTGCGCAGCGTTGTCCTGATGCAGCCCGCCAGCGCGGCAAGCACGGCATCGCCCGCCGCGTGACCGAAATTGTCGTTCGCCGCCTTGAAATTGTCGGCGTCGATGAACAGCAGCGCGAACTGGCCGTCGCGTGCGCTGGCCGCAGCGATCCGCAGCGCAAGCTGTTCGTCGAAGGCGGCGCGATTGGGCAGCGCGGTCAGCGTGTCGTGCGAGGCGCGGTGCGCGAGCAGCGCGCGTTCGCTTTCCATATGCCCCTGCCAGCCCTGAAGTTCGTCGAGCAACGCGTTGATGTCGCCGCCCAGCCGGTCAAGCTCGGCGATGCCCAGCGGCTTCACGCGCTTGTCGAAGCGGCGGTGGAGGCGCACGTCGTGTGCGACCGTCGCAATCTCGTTCAGCGGCTTGACCAGCTCATATTCGAACCGGCGGGCGAGGAAGATCGTGCCCAATGCAGTGACAAGAAGGCAGCCCAGTCCTGCGAGCAGGCCGAGGCGCACATAGTCGATCAAGGTCGAGCTGTCGCCCCAGACCTCGACCGTGCCGATCGCCGACCCGTTGCGGCGGACGGTCACGGCAAAGGGGCGCGGGAAAAAGGCGCGGCTGAGCAGCGGCGCCGGATCTCCGGCAGGGGAAATCCATTCGGTGACCGGTTTGCCGACATGATCGAGCACCCGCAGCCGCACGATGCCGGGGATGCGCGTCAGCGGGTCAATTCCTTCGCGCGCGGCGACGGAGTCGTTGAAGACCAGCGCGGGTTCGACGCCATAGGCGCCAAGCTGTGCCGCAAGTTCCATGTTGCGGTCGGCATAACCCCGCAGCGCCGTGACGCCGGCGAGCAGGATCGTCACGCCCGACAGCGCCACCGCGAACAGGGTGATACCGAAATGGAAACGCGACAGCAGCTTTTGCAGCGTCGTGCGCGCGCCGATCCGTTCGACGGGGCCGCTCATCCCGCGCCTCCATCGCCTGCTCCGATGCGCAGCACGCGCGGATCGATCTTGAGCGGCCCGCGTGCGATCGCGTCGAGATTGACCGAAAAGCTGAGGCTAGCCGCGTGACTGTTGAGGCAGAACATCGCGCCATAGAGGCACGCGGCATCGTCGTCGGTTATGGTAAGGACAGGGCGCCCGCGCACCCAGGCGATGAGCTGCCGCCGGTCGGCCGCCGGCATCCGGCCGAGGAACAATATGTCACAGCGGGCGTTGACGGCCGACGCCGCGACATAGCTCACCGAAATCGAACCGCGGCCCGGCGTGTCGGGGGTCATTCGCGGCGCCAGCCGCGGCGTTCCGACAACGCACATATGGCGGCGGGTGGTTGCCGTCCCGCTCGGCCAGCGGGCGTAGCTGGCGATGCCGCCGACCATGCGGTTGACCGCCGGCGTCATCCCGCCATCTTCGACGGCCGATTGCGTCGCGGCCTGAACCGACATCTGGGGCGTCGTCGTCAACGCGCCGATCAGAAACCATGATGCCAGCACCGGACAGTGCCCCCAAAGCGTTTCGGGGCCATCCTGCCCCAGCGAAGGCGCGTCCGCTAGTCAAAACGGTTGGAAAGTCAATGAAAACTGACGTCATGCGGTCATAATGCAACAGCGCCGCGCGCCGCCGCTCAATTGCGAAGGCGGTCGGCGAATCCCTTGCGCAGCTTGGCGAGCTTGGGCGGGATCACCGCCATGCAATAGGGGTTGCGCTGTCCTTCGCCGTTCCAATAGGCCTGGTGATAATCCTCGGCCGGATACCATTCGGTCGCCTGTTCGATCGTCGTGACGATCGGCGCCGGCCAGTCGGGCGCGGCGCGCTCGATCCCTGCACGTGCGGCATCGGCCTGCGCGTCGTTCAGCGGAAAGATCGCGCTGCGATATTGCGTGCCGATGTCGCCCCCCTGGCGGTTGAGTTGTGTCGGATCATGCGTCGCGAAAAACACGTCGAGCAGGTCGTCATAACCGATCACCGCCGGATCGAAGCTGATGCGGATCGCCTCGGCATGGCCGGTGTCGCCGCCGCAGACCTGCTTGTAGGTCGGGTTGGCGACGCTGCCGCCGATATAGCCGCTTTCGACGCGCGCGACGCCTTCGAGCGACTGGAACACGGCTTCGGTGCACCAGAAGCAGCCTCCGGCAAAAATGGCGGTGTCATGGGTCATGGCGTCGATCCTTGTCGGGGAGGAAGGGGATGGCGCCGAAATAGGATGCGTGCGCGGCTATTCCAAGGGCGGCGGTGCATCGACGAGCGGTGGTTGCAGCGGCTGGCCCGCCGCGACCGCTGCGGCGATTGTCGCGGCTTCGGCCTCCAGCGCCGCGACGCGGTCGCGCCAGCCGGGATGCGTGCCCGCCTGGAACAGCGGCCGCCCCTTGCGCTGCCCGAACTTCGACCAGAAGCGCGCCGCCGCGCCGGGGTCATAACCCGCGCCCGCGAGCAGCCAAACCGACAGGCGGTCGGCCTCTACCTCGGTCTGGCGGAACAGCCGGGCGCTGCGCCCGAACTGTTTGCCCAGCCCGCGATCCACGCCCGCCGCGTCGAGCCGCGCGCGGTGGCGAAGGATATTATGGGCAATTTCGTGCGCGATGGCGGCGGCGAGCTCGGCATCGTCGGCGGCGAAATCGGCCAGGCCCTGATTGACGAGCACCAGCCGTCCGTCGGCCACCGCGCCGGGCTTGTCGTTCGGCTCGACGCGAAAGTCGCTGGCGCAGCCGGGAAGGGGGGACAGGCGCACGAGCCGTCCCGCATCGACGTGCAGGGCGATCGGCATATCGGCGGGCCGCGCCGCAAGCATCGCTTCGATCGCGGTGATCCGCGCGAAAGGATGATCGCCCTGGCCGTCGGGAACGGGGGCAAGGTCGATCGCCGCGACCCTGTCGCCGACGCGCAGCCCGGCGGTGGCCGCGGGCGAGCCGGGCGCGACGGCGGCAAGGAAGGCGTGGCCTGCATCGTCCGCGTCATAAGCCGCCAGCGCTTCGGCGCGGCGGTCGGCGTCGTACAGGCGGGGATCGCCCCATATCCACCCGAACTGCGGCTGCTGCATCGGGCACCAGGCCGCGTTGGCGGTCGTCAGGCGAAAGCCGATCGCCGCGACACGCGCTTCGGTCGCGGCGAGCGCGGCATAGGGCGAAGGAGCATTGACCGGCGCGGCCGATACCAGCGGAGCGGCGCTCAAGGTGAGGGCGGCAAGGATCGGTCGGATAAAGGGCAGCATGTCGATGGCTTATCAAGCGGTGTCTGTCGCGGCCATGAATTGCCGGATTGGTCCGCTCATGCCAACCTCTTGCCTATCGAACGGCAAGCGACGATAGGGCGGCGATGACCAGTAGTCCGGCCCTTTCTCCGTCGTCTCCCGCGGTGGCGCCGCGCCCCGGTGCGCTGGCGCGCTGGCTGTGGGCGGTCGCCCTGCTCGTGATTGTCGTCGTCGGTGTCGGTGGCATCACGCGCCTGACCGAATCGGGTCTGTCGATTACCGAATGGCGTCCCGTGTCGGGCGTGCTGCCGCCGCTCAATGAAGCCGATTGGGTCGCGGAGTTCGAGAAATACAAGCAGATCCCGGAATATAAGGAGATAAACCGCGGCATGACGCTGGCGGGGTTCAAGGCGATCTTTTTCTGGGAATGGCTGCACCGCATCCTCGGCCGCATCGTCGGCATGGCGCTGGTCGTCCCCTTCATCTGGTATGCCTGGCGCCGCGCCATTCCCGCCGGATATGGGCCGCGGCTGTTCGCGCTGACCGCGCTCGTCGGTTTGCAGGGCGCGATCGGCTGGTGGATGGTGGCGTCGGGGCTCGAATATCGCACCGACGTCAGCCATTACCGGCTCGCGGCGCATCTGCTGACCGCGCTGTTCCTGCTCGCCGGGCTGGTGTGGACGGCGCGCGACCTGGGGGCGCTGGCCCGCGATGCGGCAGCGCGGCCGGCGCGATTGACGGGCGCCGCTCTGGGCGTCATCGCGGTGCTGTTCGTGCAACTGCTGCTCGGCGCGTGGGTCGCCGGGCTCAATGCCGGCTATGTTTCGAACAGCTGGCCGATGATGAACGATCATTTCGTGCCGGAAGGGATCGACTGGAGCGGCGGGGTGTGGCTTGCGCTGACGAACGATCCCTTTCTGATCCACTTTCTGCATCGCTGGTGGTCGTGGGTGGCCGCCGCCGCGCTGCTGCTGCTTGCCCGCGCATTGGCGCGGCGCGGCGCGCGGGGCGAGGCGGGCGCGCTCGTCTTCATCGTCGCGGCGCAAATGCTGCTCGGCATCTGGACTGTCGTGTCGGGCGTATCGATGTGGGTGGCGGTAATGCATCAGGTCGTCGGCGCGATCCTCGTTGCCGTCGCGGCGGCGGCGCTGCACCGGCTGGGTCGTGAGGCTTCACCCGGCAAGGTATCATAATACCCGTCAGCAAAGCCGCTTGATGCTTGACTTTCGGCGCATTCGGAGCCATTGGCCCGCGTCGAAGCGCCGCTGCGTCCGTTCGGGACAGGCGGCGCGCCTGTTTCGGGGCAGGCCGGTGTCATGTCGGCTGCCCAGTCCATATCTGTCAAGGAGCGTGCCATGAAGGCGCTGACCAAGACGACCGTTTCGGCGAACGCCGCCACGGTCGAAAAGAAATGGGTGCTGATCGACGCCGAAGGCCTGGTCGTGGGCCGTGTCGCGACGATCATCGCCAACATCCTGCGCGGCAAGCACAAGCCGTCGTTCACCCCGCACGTCGATTGCGGTGACAATGTCATCGTCATCAACGCCGACAAGGTGGCGTTCACCGGCAAGAAGCTGCAGGACAAGCGTTACTACAAGCACACCGGCTATGCCGGCGGCATCAAGGAAACCAGCCCGGCAAAGATCCTCGAGGGCCGCTTCCCTGAACGCGTGCTCGAAAAGGCCGTCGAACGCATGATCCCGCGCGGGCCGCTCGGCCGCCAGCAGATGCGCAACCTGCGCATCTTCGCCGGGGCTGAACATCCGCACGAAGCGCAGAACCCCGAAGTGATCGACGTCGCGTCGATGAACCGCAAGAACAAGGTGGGTGCATAATGGCTGACGAACAGACCATGACCGATCTCAAGGATCTCGCCGGCGCCGCCCTCGGCACCGACGCTCCCGCGGCTCCGACCGCGCCGCTCCGCGAAAAGCAGGTCGACAAGCAGGGCCGCGCCTATGCGACCGGCCGCCGCAAGGATGCGGTTGCGCGCGTGTGGGTCAAGCCCGGCACCGGCAAGATCACGGTCAACGGCCGCGACCAGGAAGTTTATTTCGCGCGCCCGACGCTGCGCCTCGTCATCAACCAGCCGTTCGGACTGACCGATCGCGTTGGGCAGTATGACGTCGTCGCGACTGTCAAGGGCGGCGGTCTGTCGGGCCAGGCGGGCGCCGTTCTGCACGGCATCGCGCAGGCGCTGACCCGCTTTGAACCCGCGCTGCGCGGCCCGGTCAAGGCGGCCGGCTTCCTGACCCGCGACAGCCGCGCGGTCGAGCGCAAGAAATATGGCAAGGCCAAGGCCCGCCGCAGCTTCCAGTTCTCGAAGCGCTAAGTTTCCTCCGCCGACGGGTGGAGACGCGAAGGGCGGTCCGGCGACGGGCCGCCCTTTGCCATTCGGACTGGCGCTCAGGACGCGCGGCTCGCCCCCATCTGCTGCGCATAGCCCGCCTGTACCATCGCGCTCATCCGGTCGAACAGCGCGTCGGGATCGCTGCGCCGCAGGTCGGCGATCGCGGCCTCCATGCCCTCGGCGACGACGATTTCGCGCTTGCCCGCATCGAGTGCGGCGAGCATCTGCGCCGCCGCCTCGTCGGGCGCGAGGCCGTTGTCGATCGCCGCGTCGCTCGTCCCGCGAACGCTGCCATCGGCGTTCAGCGCGTTGCGGCTGACATTGGTGCGCACCGACCCTGGCGCGACGACGAGCACCTTCAGCCCCAGATGCTCATTTTCGGCGCGAACCGCGTCGTGATAGCCGATGAGGCCATGCTTCGCCGCCGAATAGGCGCTGCGCAGCGGCACGCCCGCGATGCCTGCAACGCTCGAAATGGCGATGATCTGGCCGCCGCCGGCGCCGACCATGCGCGGCAGCAACTGCTGGGTGAGCGCGATCGGGGCGAGCAAATCGACGTCGATGATCTGCCGATAGACCGAAAAGTCGGTCTCAACCGCCAGGCTGCGCTGCGAAATGCCGGCATTGTTCACCAGCCCGTCGATCCGTCCCCGCCAGTCCCACGCCTGCTGAACGATTGCGGGCAGCTGGGCATAGTCGGTCGCCTCGAACGGCAGGATCAGCGTGTCGGGGCCGCAATCCTTCGCCACCGCCTCCAGTGCGGCGATGTTGCGCCCCGACAGGACCAGCTTCGCCCCGCGCGCCGCAAGCGCCCGTGCCAGTGCCGCGCCGATCCCCGACGAGGCTCCGGTGACCCACCAGATTCGATCTTTCATATCCGCTCCCCATCCTGGCCTTCGTTTCAAGGTGAAACGGGTGCGCGGAGCCGTCAAGGCGTCGCTGCGGCGCATTTCCGCGCAGGGGTGGCAATTTTGTTGCGAATCTGTTATAATTAATATCAACGCGCCGACATTCTGCCTCTTCCCGCCGCCGGGCCGGGGCATATTCGGCGTTTCCGATGGAGCCACATCCCTTGTCACTCTGACCGGCGAGCGCCGCCCTGACAGCCTTCATCCCCCTTGAACCGAGGGCCGGATACAGCGTTGTTGACGCGCTGCCTTACCCGACAAGGCCAATGAAAGGAACTTGAATGTCCGCAAGCACGCTCGTCTTCGAAGTCGGTGACTATGTCGTTTATCCGAAACATGGCGTGGGGCGCGTCATCGAGTTGCAGAAATCCGAAATCGCCGGAATGCAGCTCGAACTTTATGTCCTGCGCTTCGAAAAGGAAAAAATGACGCTGCGCGTCCCGACCAACAAGGCCGAGGGCGTGGGGATGCGCAAGCTGTCGTCGGACAAGACGCTGAAGGAAGCGCTCCAGGTGTTGACGACCAAGCCGAAGGTGAAGCGCACCATGTGGTCGCGCCGCGCGCAGGAATATGAAGCGAAGATCAATTCGGGCGACCTCGTGTCGATCGCCGAAGTGACGCGCGACCTGTTCCGCGCCGACGACCAGCCTGAACAGAGCTATTCGGAGCGCCAGATCTTTGAAGCGGCGTCGAGCCGCCTCGCGCGCGAACTTGCGGCGATGGAGGAAAGCGACGAAAAGACCGCGCAGGCGAAGATCCTTCAGATCCTCAATGAACATGCGCCGCTCTATTACGCCGAAAAGGTGTAAGGGCGCGCGTCGCGAGTGACGAAAGGGCGGCCTTGCGGGGCCGCCCTTTTTCTATGTGCACCCCATCCGTTCGTCATGCCGGACTTGATCCGGCATCCATCGCGGCGCTGAGGTCATGGACCCGGATCATGTCCGGGGTGACGAGCGATGGGATGGCGCGTTTACGGATAAACCGCCCCCACGAAATATAATCCGTCGGGCGGCGCATTCAGCCCCAGCGCCTGCCGGTCCCTCGCTTCCAGCGCCGCCTTCAAATCGCGCGCCGACCATTTGCCATGGCCGACAAGCGCGAGCGAGCCGACCATCGAGCGCACCTGATGGTGCAAAAAGCTGCGCGCCGCGGTCTCGATGATGATCTCTTCGCCGTGGCGGCTGACGGTCAGCTTATCCAGCGTCTTGACCGGGCTTTGCGACTGGCAATGCGCCGAACGAAAGGTCGTGAAATCGTGGAGACCGATGAGCTGCTGCGCGGCTTCGTGCATCGCATCGACATCGAGCGGACGCGCGACCTGCCACGCCAGCCCCTTGTCCCACGTCAGCGGCGCGCGGCGGTTGACGATGCGATATTCGTAACTGCGACCGATGCAGGCGAAGCGCGCGTGCCAGTCGTCCGGCACCACTTCGCACCCGATGATCGCGATCGGCGCGGGGCGGAGCTGCGCGTTCAGCGCCTCGGTCAGCTTGAACGGCGTCAGCGGCTTGGCGATGTCGACATGCGCGCGCATCGCGAGCGCGTGGACGCCGGCGTCGGTGCGCCCCGCGCTCAGCACCTGCACCTCTTCGGCGGTGAAGCGGTGGATCGCTTCCTCGATCGCCTGCTGGACGCTGGGGCCGTGCGCCTGGCGCTGCCAGCCCATATAGGGGCGGCCGTCATATTCGATGGTGAGCGCAAAGCGGGTCATGTCGGCCCCTTAGCCGTTCGCATCGAGCGAAGTCGAGACACGCTATGCCCCTCTCCCGTTTAGCGAGCGGGCAGCGAGCCTTGGCGGCTTCACCGCCGGGTCGCAGCGGGTGACGGGGTGTCTGCTATCGTCAGGACGCAACCCCTCCCCCAGCTTCGCATGGGCAGCAGATTGCCCAGGCTGCGCGCCCTCTCCATAAGAGGAAGAGGGACATCAGGATAGCCGCGTCCCCTTGGCGATTCCCCGCCCGCGCAACATCTCGCCCGCCTCCATCGCGGGTTTCCCCGCGCGCTGGATACGCGTCACGCGGATCGCGCCGGGGTTGCAGGCGATGGTCAGCGCGTCGTCGATCGTGACGCCGGGGGCCGCACCCGTCACCGTTTCGGCCGGGTGCACGACCTCGGCCGCCAGCACCTTGTAGCGTTCGCCATCCAGTTCGAAAAAGGCGCCGGGTGCCGGATTGAACGCGCGCACCTGCCGCTCGACCTGCACCGCGCTGACAAGGAAATCGAGCCGCGCCTCGCTCTTGTCGATCTTCGCGGCATAGGTGACGCCCTCTTCGGGCTGCGGCATCGGCGGAAAGGCGTGGAGGTCGCTCAGCACGCGGCGCATCATCAGCGCCCCCATTTCGGCCAGTTCGTGCGTCAGCACGCCCGCGCTTTTGCGCCCGATCGGCGTCGTCTCGATCAGCCGCATCGCGCCGGTGTCCAGCCCCGCATCCATCTGCATGATCGTCACGCCCGTTTCGGCATCGCCCGCCAGGATCGCCCGCTGCACCGGCGCTGCGCCGCGCCAGCGCGGCAGGATCGAGCCATGGACGTTGAGGCAGCCCTCGCGCGGCGCGTCGAGCACCGCCTGGGGCAGGATCAGACCATAGGCGGCGACCACCGCGACATCGAGGTCCAAGGCGGCGAAGTCGGCCTGCGCCTCCTCACCTTTCAGGCTTTTGGGCGTGCGCACGGGCAGGCCATGCTCCTCGGCCCAGATCTGCACCGGGCTTTTCTGCAATTTCTTGCCGCGCTGCGCAGGGCGGGGTGGCTGGCTATAGACGGCCGCAATATCATGCCCCGCCGCGCGGAGCGCGGCGAGCGTCGGTACCGCAAAGGGCGGCGTTCCCATGAAGGCGATGCGCATGGCTGCGGGCTTTGGCGGACGGCGCGCCGCTGTGCAAGATGGACGCTCGCACTTCTTCGTGTCAGGCCCCGTTGATTTGCGGAGACGGCTGTGATTCAGGCGAGCGCAAAAGGGCCCGGATTCGATCGCTTTATTCTGGTCGACGGACGAGCAGATGGCGCGTCCTCAGCCCTGTTTCCCCACGAGCCATGGCCCGGAAAAGACGCTCTGCAAACGCCAGGGCCGCACTGAGATCATGTTCGGCCGCCGCAGGGACTGGGCACGCTTCGCAACGCGCTATGACCATCGGTGCCCGAAGGCCTTCCTCTCTGCCGTAGCCTTCGCCGCAATCGTCATCTTCTGGCTCTGATCGATGAGTGCTGACCCGGCGAAAAAGATGCTGCTGGGTTCATGGACGGCACGAATGCCTCAATCATGCTCTCGATCACCCGCGCCCATATACAGCTCGCGCCCCGTATCCTCATAGACCCGGCTCATTTCGGCCATGCCCTTCTCGGCCTCTTCCGCCGCGATAAAGCCTGGGCTGTCCTGATTTTGCAGCTTTGCAAACTCGCGCACTTCCTGGCTGATCTTCATGGAACAGAATTTTGGCCCGCACATGCTGCAGAAATGCGCGGTCTTGGCGCCTTCGGCGGGGAGCGTCTGGTCGTGATACTGCTCGGCGGTGTCGGGATCGAGCGAGAGGTTGAACTGGTCGCGCCAGCGGAACTCGAACCTTGCTTTCGACAGCGCGTCGTCGCGGACCCTGGCGGCGGGGTGGCCCTTGGCGAGGTCGGCGGCGTGGGCGGCGAGCTTGTAGGTGACGACGCCGACCTTCACATCGTCGCGGTCGGGCAGGCCCAGATGCTCCTTGGGCGTGACGTAGCAAAGCATCGCGGTGCCGTACCAGCCGATCATCGCCGCGCCGATACCGCTGGTGATATGGTCATAGCCCGGCGCGATGTCGGTGGTGAGCGGCCCAAGAGTATAGAAGGGCGCCTCGCCGCAGGCTTCGAGCTGCTTGTCCATATTCTCCTTGATCTTGTGCATGGGCACGTGGCCCGGCCCCTCGATCATAACCTGCACATCCTGCGCCCACGCGCGCTTGGTCAGCTCGCCCAGCGTATAGAGCTCGGCGAATTGCGCCTCGTCGTTCGCGTCGGCGATGCTGCCGGGGCGGAGGCCGTCGCCGAGGGAGTAGGCAATGTCATAGGCCTTCATGATCTCGGTAATCTCGTCAAAGCGTTCGTAGAGGAAGCTTTCCTTGTGATGCGCGAGGCACCATTTCGCCATGATGCTGCCGCCGCGGCTGACGATCCCGGTCACGCGTTTCGCGGCGAGGGGGACGTAGGGCAGGCGGACGCCTGCATGGATGGTGAAATAATCGACGCCCTGCTCCGCCTGCTCGATCAGCGTGTCGCGGAAGATGTCCCACGTCAGTTCCTCGGCGATGCCGCCGACTTTCTCGAGCGCCTGATAGATGGGAACGGTGCCGATCGGGACGGGGCTGTTGCGGATGATCCATTCGCGCGTGTCGTGAATGTTGCGCCCGGTCGACAGGTCCATGACGGTGTCGGCGCCCCAGCGGATCGACCAGACCATCTTGTCGACTTCGGAGGCGACGTCCGACGCGACCGCGCTGTTGCCGATATTGGCGTTGATCTTGACAAGGAAGTTGCGGCCGATCGCCATCGGCTCGCTTTCGGGGTGGTTGATGTTGCTGGGGATGATCGCGCGGCCGCGCGCCACTTCGTCGCGGACGAATTCGGGGGTGACATAGTCGGGGATGCTGGCGCCCCAGTCGTGCCCGTCGCGGACATATTCGGCGAGGCGCGCGCGACCGAGATTTTCGCGGGTGGCGACATATTCCATCTCGGGCGTGATGATGCCGCAGCGGGCATAGTGCATCTGGCTGACGTTCTGCCCCGGCTTGGCGCGCAGCACCTTGCGGCGGACGTTGGGAAAGGGCGGGACACCGCCCGAACGGTCGGGGCCGAGCTGGCCGTTGTCCTCGGGCTTGACCTCGCGCTGCGTCACCTCTTCGACGTCGCCGCGTGCGCGAATCCAGTCGCGGCGGAGTTCGGGAAGGCCTTTGGCAATGTCGATCACGGCGTCGGGGTCGGTATAAGGCCCGCTGGTATCATAGACGCGCACCGGCGGCTCGCCCGACGAGGGTTCGAGCAGGATTTCGCGCATCGCGACGCGGATGCCGCTGCCGGTGGGCGAGGCGACATGAATCTTGCGGCTGCCCCTGATGGGTCCGGTGGTGACGCCGATCGGTTCGGCTTGCGTCTTGTCGAGGCGGGAATCGATGTCGGCCATGTGCAGTCGCTCCATTTATCGGAGCGAAGATGGGGATTCCGCCTGGGGAATGCCGACCCTCCCTCCGCCGTTATTACCCGGATCAGGTTCAACGGGTCGCGGTCTATTCCGCTCTCAACCTGCGTTTGCGCGACAGGCTCCCCGGGGATGGAGGGGTTATAGGGGGCGCCGCGGCTGCTGTCCATGGCGATGCCGATGCCGCGGTGGTAGGGCGCGACGGAGAGGAAGCGATTCATGCGGATCATGGCGACGGCTTTGGCGGTGGCGGCGGCAAGTCCCGCCGCGAATGTCGACGATCTCGGCTGGCTCGCCGGCGACTGGGTCAGTGAGGCGGGTGAGCGCTGGACCGAGGAGAGCTGGATGCCCCCGCGCGCGGGGGTGATGCTGGGGGTGAGCCGGTCGGGGCGCGGCAATGAATTGCGCGAATATGAATATATCCGCATCGCGCCGGGCGACGACGGCGCGATTGCCTATATCGCGATGCCGCGGGGCGGCGCGCCGGTGACATTCCGGCTGGTGCGGCACGACGGCAACAGCGCGACGTTCGAGAATGCCGCGCATGATTATCCGCAGCGCATCGCCTATGTCCGCGACGGCGACACGCTGACCGCAACGATCTCGGCGATTGACGGGTCGAAGCCGCGCCGCTGGGCCTATCGACGACGCTGACGGACGCGGGGCATCATGGCGGACAGGACGGGACGGCTTTTCGCGATCATTGACAGTTTGCGTCGGCGTCGGCGGCCGGTGACGGCCGAGGCGCTGGCGGAGGAACAGGGCGTGTCGGTGCGCACGCTTTATCGCGACATCCAGGCGCTGATCGCGCTCGGCGCGCCGATCGAAGGTGCGGCGGGGGTCGGCTATATGCTGCGCGCGGGCTTCTTTCTGCCGCCGCTGATGTTCACCGCCGAGGAACTGGAGGCGCTGGTGCTGGGCGCGCGCTGGGTCGAGGCGCGGCAGGACGGGGCCTTGTCGCGCGCCGCGGGGCTGGCGATCGCCAAGATCGCGGCGGCGAGCCCCGATGATTCGAAGCAACGAATCGACGAGGCGGGGCTGTGGCCGGTCAGCGGCCACGGGCGCGAGAAGGATGCGCCCCTGCTTGCGACGGTGCGCGCGGCGATGCGGTCCGAAAAGACGCTGCATATCGACTATGCCGATGCCAAGGGGCGGACCAGCGAACGCGCGATCTGGCCCGCGGCGCTCGCCTATTATGAGGACAAGCAGGTCATCGCTGCGTGGTGCCTGCTTCGACAGGATTACCGCAGTTTTCGTATCGACCGGATCGCCGCGGCGCGGATCGGCGAAGGGCGCTTCGGGCGGCGGCGCGCCGTGCTGATGGCCGACTGGTGGCGACAGAAGGGGTGGGACGACGCCTCCTGACATCTTCTGTCAGGGGGCTTTGCTACATCGCTTCGGGTGAAGGCGGCCGGAGCCGCTGCCAACCGGAGGACAGGAAATGCTGAAAACCCATCATGGTTCGTGCCACTGCGGCGCCGTCCGGTTCGAGGCCGACATCGACCTTGAAGCGGGCACGGGCAAATGCAATTGCTCAATCTGCACCAAGAAGAGGAACTGGAGCGCGCAGGTCAAGCCCGAAGCGTTCCGGCTGCTGAGCGATCCGGCGGCGCTTTCCGACTATCGGTTCGGATCGGGGAGCGTGCATCATGTCTTTTGCCGGACGTGCGGGGTGTCGCCCTTTGGCCACGGCTATGTCGAGGAGATCGGCGGCGCCTATTATTCGGTGGCGATCGCGTGCCTTGACGATCTGACCCCGGCCGAAATGGCGGCGCTGCCGGTAACCCATATGGATGGTGCCGGGAATAATTGGTGGAACCCGCCCGAAGTCACCGCGCATATGTGATCGGGCAGGCAGCGGGGCGGACGATGAATGCTTCCCGTCGCGGCGCGGCTGCGATGGCTTGCGCCAACGGCTCGCTCACGCCGGCGGTTTCGCTGAGTCAGAAGCTCAGCTCGTCATAGATTTTGGAGAGGTCGTGCCCCCACGCATCCTCGTAGCGGTCGATCAGGTCGTGCGCGGGGGATCTGCCGCTTTTCGCGATGCGGCGGAGCGGTTCGAGGAAGCCGACCTCGTTGTCGCCCATCGAATTGACTTCGCCGCGCGCGGCGAGGCCCGACGCCGCAATGTCGAGCACGCGGTGCGCCAACTGTCCCAGGGTGCCGCCGCCGGGGGCCGGGGCGTCGAGTCCGTCGCGCGGCACCACGTCGCGCAGCACCTGCTGCTCCTCGATGCTCCAGCCCTTGACAAGATCCCAGGCGGCGTCGAGCGCCTGGCTGTCATAGAGGAGGCCGACCCACAGCGCAGGGAGCGCGCAGATGCGGTTCCACGGGCCGCCGTCGGCGCCGCGCATTTCGAGGAAGCTTTTGAGCCGCACTTCGGGAAAGGCGGTCGACAGATGGTCGGTCCAGTCGGAGAGGCGCGGCAACTCGCCGGGGAGCGCGGGCAGCTCGCCCTTCAGAAAGTCGCGGAAGCTCTGCCCCGCGGCGTCGATATATTTGCCGTCCCTGAAGACGAAATACATCGGGACGTCGAGCATATAGTCGACATAGCGTTCGTAACCGAACCCATCCTCGAACACGAAAGGCAGCATCCCCGTCCGCGCGGGGTCGGTGTCGGTCCAGATATGGCTGCGATACGACATATAGCCGTTGGGCCGCCCTTCGGTGAAGGGCGACGAGGCGAAGAGCGCGGTCGCGAGCGGCTGGAGGGCCAGGCTGACGCGGAACTTCTGCACCATGTCGGCCTCGCTCGCATAATCGAGGTTGGTCTGGATCGTGCAGGTTCTAAGCATCATGTCGAGACCAAGGCGGCCGACGCGCGGCATATGTTCGAGCATGATCTTGTAGCGCCCCTTGGGCATGATCGGCAGCTCGTCGCGCGTCTTGTCCGGCCACATGCCGAGCCCGAGGAAGCCGAGTCCGAGTTCGGCGCCGACCTCTTTCACCTGTTTCAGATGCCGCCCGGTCTCGGCGCAGGTCTGGTGCAGATTTTCGAGCGGGGCGCCCGACAGCTCGAGTTGCCCCGCTGGCTCGAGGCTGACGGTGCCGTCGCTGCCCGCCAGCGCGATGACCTTGCCGCCCTCGATCACCGGTTCCCAGCCGAAACGGGTGAGCGCCATCAGAAGGTCGTGAATGCCGCCGGGTTCGTCATAGGAAGGCGCGCGGTGATCGCTCACGCGGTAGACGAACTTTTCATGCTCGGTGCCGATGCGCCAACGCTCTTTGGGCTTTTCACCCTGGGCCATGGGGGCCGCGAGCTGGTCGCGGTTTTCGATGACGGGATCGTGGCGGTCCGAGGCGGTGCGCGTGCTCATGCCCGGCATTTAGACTATTCGGTATAGAATGCAATCGGCGCTGTGCGGGTCAGTCAATGGTGACGGTGAAGGCGATCGCCATCGCGTCGCCGGGGGCCAGCGTCGCGGTGCTCGCGGCGATGGCGCTCCCCGCGATCGAAGCGCCGAAGGGGTCGCTTTCGTCGCCGCCGCTGGCATTGTCGTCCTCGACCGTCGTCGCGGCGGCGCAGCTCGCGCCGCTGCGCAGCGAGCCGGGAACGAAGGTCGTGCTCGCGGGCAGCGCGTCGGCGATGGCGATGCCGGTCGCGGTGCCGCTGCCATTGTTGGTGACGAGGATGCAGTAGCGCATGGTCGCGCCGGGAATGGCTTTCGGGTTGGTCGTCCCGTTCACCGGATCGCTGACGACGCTGCTCGTCTTGGCGATGGTGAGATTGGCGGTGGGGCGGCAGAAGAGGATGTCGTGGATCGCCATGCCCTGCTGCCCCGGATTCGCGGGGGCGAGGCCGTGGCTGCCATAGTCGATGATGATCGTGTCGACCGGCGCGGCGAAGGTGACGGTGACATTGCCGTTGCCGCTGGTGTCGGTCGACACCACGTCGCCATAGGCGCTGTTGCCGATGACATAATTGGCGGTTCCGTTGGTCAGCACCGGCGTGACGGTCGCGCCGTTATAGCTGCCGGTGACGGTGACGCGGTCGGCGAACTGGCCCGCCGCATAATCGATGTCGAACAGCCGGAACTGCGCGCCGGGCACCGCGGTCGGCAGACTGATCGTCGTGGCGACGCTGCCCGACCGGCTGGTGAAATCGACGAGCTGGAAGATCGAAAACTGCGCCGGGGACAACCCGCCCGTGACGACATTCTGCCGCGTCGGCGACTGGCCGCCATAGGTGGCGTTGCTGAGGAAGGCGCCGCCATTGACCGCGATACCGATGCTGGCGGTGCCGATCGCGGTGATCGCCGGGCTGGCGCTCGTCGTGCCCGCGCTCCAGCCGATCGCGTCCCAGTCGAGGGTCGTCGTGCCGGCCGGACACACAAGCGTCGGCGGTGTGCCCGCGACGCGCGTCCCCGACACGGTGAAACTCGCGCTGTCGCTGTCGTCTTCGCCCGCTGCGCCATTGCCGGGGACCGAATCGGGGTCGAAGGCCGAGGAGGCGCTGATTTCGGCGCTGTTGGTGACGCTTGCGCCCGCGCTCGCGGCGACGGTGCCGCTGATCGTCAGCGTGCGCGTGACGCCGGGCGGCACGCTGCCGACGGTCCAGACGCCCGTGCTGCTGCTGTAGCTGCCGAACCCCGACGCGCCGGTGAAGGTGAAGCCGGCCGGGAGCGTGTCCTGCACGGTGACGCCCGTTGCGGTCAGCGTCGAACCGCCTGCGTTGGTGACGCTCAGCACATAGTTGATGCTGGCGCCGAACGCCGGGGATGCGTTGCTCACCGATTTGGTCAGCGACAGGTCGGCATAAGGCGAAAGCGGCACGGTGGTAAGCGTAAGGTCGGCGCGCGTGAAAGCGCCGCTGTCACCGTTCAGCGAATCGCAGATGGAAAGCTGCCACGTCCCGGCCGATGTCTGGCCGTTGAACGCGGCGAGCGCGCTCTGGGGCGCAAAGGTCCGCTGATAGGGCGGGGCGGCGGCGGTCGAATCGGTCGCATTGTGCGTCGTGATGCTCGCCGCGGCGCTATCGTCGAACAGGGTGTTCAGATTGTCCGCCGACGCGCCGACATTGGTGATGAGTTCGACCACCGTGCCCGCGGGCGAGGTCAGCGTTGCACGAATGTCGCCGCGATAGGTGTGCGTCAACTGGACGCCGATATTGACGTCGCTCACCTGGGCGTTCGCGGTGACCGCGAAGTTGCGCACCATCGGCGTCGCGCAGGGGGTCGCGCTTTCGCTGATCGCGCCGGTGGTGGTGTTGCTGTAGCTGGTGGTCGTCTGTGCGTTGACGGGATTGCTGGCGAGCGTCAACGCCAGCCAGACGAGCATGATACAGGCTCGCACAGACTGCAAACACTGGCCCCCACGCCAGCGGTATCGGCTCTGGTCCCGCCGTTGCATGGCGGCCTTATGGCGGCGGGATAGCTAATATCGGGTTAAAATCGGGGGGTTAAGGGCGATTCTGTGCGGGGGCGGGACAGTTTGGGCTATTGACCCGTCCAGTCGCCATGCTGCGCCATCCACAGGCTGACCGCGGCGATGGCGGCGGTTTCGGCGCGAAGGATGCGGGGGCCGAGCGCGAGGCGCTGGACGGCGGGATGCTGGGTCAGCATCGCGCGCTCGCGGTCGGTGAAGCCGCCTTCGGGGCCGGTGAGGATCGCGGCGGGCGCAGGGGCGGCAAGATGCGCGAGCGGCACGCCGCCTGCCTCGTCGGCGAAGATCAGCGCGCGCCCGCCCGGCCAGTTGTTCAGCAACTGCGGCAGCTTGACCGGGTCGGCGAGCGCAGGAAGCGCGGTGCGGCCGCATTGTTCGCACGCTTCGATGATCTGCGCCGCGATCCGGTCCTGATTGACGCGCTCGACGATCGTGCGTTCGGTAATCACCGGCTGCAAGCGGCGGACGCCCAGCTCGGTCGCCTTTTCGATGATCCAGTCGAGCCGCGCTTTCTTGACCGGCGCGAAGCAGAGCCAGAGGTCCGGCACCGCTTCGATGTCGCGCATGTGGCGGTCGATGCGCAGCGTGACCGAACGTTTGGCGGCCTCGGCGACGACCGCCAGCCACTCGCCGCTCCGATTGTCGAAGAGCCGCACCGGATCGCCCGGCTTCAGCCGCATCACGCCGAGCAGATAGTGGGCGGCGGCGCCGTCGATCACGGGCGCGCTGTCCGCGCCGAGCGGCCGGTCGACGAACAGGCGGGGCGTGCTGGCTGGCGGCCAGGCGGGAGTTGCAGGCATGGGCGCGCGATACCAGAGCGCGACGATTCGTGCATCTTTTGCCGCCGCGCGCGGCGATCTGTCCCGATACGGGGCACAAGCGTCGATTCGACCTGCCGCACCGCCGCTCGATTAGCATTTTGGTAAGCAGTCACGCCCTAGGTGCGAGATTGCCAGCGGCGCATCGGTTGGGGAGTGCCGCGGCCCGAAGAGGGGTTTGACCATGCGAGGGACCTGGATCGGTCGGCTGCGCGCCGGCGCCAAATCGCTCATAAGCGACCGGCGCGGCAACGCCTTCATGCTGACCGCCGCGGCGATCATCCCGGTGATCGGCTTTGTCGGGTCGGCGGTCGACATCGGCCGTGCTTATATGACGCAGCTGCGCCTGCAGCAGGCGTGCGACGCCGGCGTGCTCGCCGGGCGCCGCGCGATGGCGGGCGGCAGCTATGACGAAGCGGCGCAGGCCGAAGCGAACAAGATGTTCAACTTCAACTTTCCCGAAGCCAAATATGGCGCGTCGGGCATTCTTTTTTCGTCGCGCGCGATCAATGCCTCGGACGTCGCGGGGCAGGCCTCGGCGGTGCTGCCGACCGAGCTGATGTTCATGTTCGGCAAGGACGAGTTCCGCCTGTCGGCCGATTGCACGGCAAAGCTCGAAATCTCGAACGTCGACGTCATGCTCGTGCTCGACGTGACGGGTTCGATGGCGCAAACCAATGCGGGCGACTCGGTAAACCGCATCACCGCGCTCAAAAATGCGACGATGGAGTTCTTCGACACGCTGACCAATGCCGATGTCGGCGACGGGCGGCTGCGCTTCGGCGTCGTGCCCTACAGCTCGACGGCAAATGTGGGCCAGATTCTTTACGACAAGAATCCCGACTGGTTGTCGGACTACACCATATTGCCCTCGCGTTCGCCGGTCATCCGCTATGACTGGAGCGGCACCAATCCGCCCTCGTCGGTGACCAGTGGCACCACGAGCAATGGCGCGTGGGAAAATTTGCTGCCGATCAGCGGTTTTACGAGCAGTGCCGCCTGTTCGGCCGTCGTTGCCCCTGCCGACACAATGCCGACGCTGATAAATGCCGAGGATATGAACCGTACGGCACAGATCGTCGATCGTAACGGAACGCGGCGCTATGTTACCGTCGCGGGCACGCAACATCGCTATTTCAACTACCGGTATAATTACAGCTCTTTCGACGACACCTGTTGGCTGCAGCGCCGCACGGTGACCTTTACGCACGCGGCGTCGCCCAACCCCAGCTCGACCTCCTTTTATGCTCGGTATCGATACGAAGACCGCCTGTTTTACGTGAGCAATGCCAAGAGCGGCGGGACGATCAGCGTCGACACCGGCAATTCGGGGGCGTTGCGAAGCGTCCGCTGGAGCGGCTGCGTCATCGAACGCCGCACGGACAGTTTCGGGGCGTCGTCGTCGGCAGGGTCCGACGCGCTGGACATGGACATCGACATGGTCCCGAGCAGCGACGAGAATACGAAATGGCGACTGCTGATCCCGGAAATTTCCTATCCGCGCAACAGCACGGTCAGTAGCAAGCCATCGAACACGGGCATTCGAACGGTGAACAGTTCGAGCGTCACCGGAAGCAACTGGCAGAGTTTCGAATATCACTGGCCGAGTGGCTGGGGTGTGTGTCCGGCGGCGGCGATGAAGCTGACCACAATGACGGCTGACGATCGTTCCACCTTCAACAGCTATGTCCAGTCGCTACAGCCGCTCGGCGGCACCTATCACGATGCCGGCATGGTCTGGGGCGCGCGATTTCTCTCGCCGACAGGGCTGTTCGCGGACGAAAATGCGACAGCCCCGAACAATCGGCCGATCAGCCGCCACATCGTCTTCATGACCGACGGCGAGATGGCGCCCAATATGCCCAATCTGACTTTCCAGGGCTATGAATATCTGATGCAACGCGTCGGCGGTTCGTTCGACACCAGCGACGCCGAGTTGAAGAGCCGACACAATAACCGCTTCACGCAATTGTGCCGCGCCGCGCGCCAGCGCGGGATCACCATCTGGGTCGTCTCCTTCGGGGTCGGCAGCAACGACAGCCTGAACAGCTGCGCCTCGTCGGGACAGGCGTTCGAGGCCGACAATGCCGCCGAGCTCAACGAGCAGTTCCAGGCGATCGCGCGCCAGATTTCCAAACTGAGGCTGGCGCAATGACCCGCGTGAACCCCCTCGTCCGGCGCCTGGTGCGCCGCCTGCGGCAGAGCGAGCGCGGCACCGCGTTCATCGAGTTCGCCTTCACCGCGCCGGTGTTCCTGCTCGTCCTGCTCGGCATCTTCGATTATTGCTGGCAGATGTACGCGCAGCAGGTGTTGCAGGGGGTGGTGGCCAAGGCCGGTCGCGACGCGACGCTCGAAGGCTTCGCCGCCGACCAGAGCGCACTCGACGCGCGGGTCGAGGCGCAGGTGAAAAAGGTGTTCGCGAACGCCTCCGTGACCTTCAATCGCCGCGTTTTCGACGATTACAGCGACATCCGGCCGCTGCGCTGGGTCGATTCGAACGGCAATGGCATCCAGGATCCGTCGCCCCAGGATTGCTGGGAAGACGGCGGGCGTCAGGGCAATGGCGGCGCCGACGACGTCGTCCAATATACGGTTTCGATGCGATTCGACCGCGTGCTGCCCGTCTGGCGAATGCTGGGCCAGCCGCAATATACGACGCTGAGTTCGACGACGCTGCTGCGCAACCAGCCCTTCGCCGCCGGCGGCGAGGTCGAGCCGGAGATATGCGGATGACCGGCCCGATTGCATTCGGCCGCCGGGTGCGGCGCGCCGCGTGGCGACTGGCGCGGAACGCGCGCGCTGCGGTGATGCTCGAAATGGCGTTCGCAATCCCCTTTCTGATCCTCGTCGGCTTTGGCGGGCTGGAAATCGCGAATCTTACGCTGGCGCACACGCGCGTCAGCCAGCTGGGGCTCAACACCGCCGACAATGCCGCGCGTATCGCCGCGGGCAGCAACCTGACCCAGCCGCAGATCCGCGAAGTCGACATCAATGAGGTCTTCGCAGGCGCGGCACGGCAGGTGGAAGGGATGGGGTTCGAGAACAACGGCCGCATCATCCTGTCGAGCCTTCAGCGTAACAACGACGGCGGGCAGACGATCAAGTGGCAGCGCTGTTTCGGCAATCTGGACGTCGCCTCGGCCTATGGCGTCGAAGGAACCGGCGCGACCGGCACCGACTTTCCCGGCATGGGTCCGGCGGGCCGCGAAGTGACGGCGGCGGCGGGCACCGCCATTATGTTCGTCGAAGTCACCTATGAATATCAACCGCTGCTGTTCGGCGCCTGGTTGGGGCCGCAGACCATTCGGTCGACCGCTGCCTTCAACATCCGCGAAGCGCGCGACCTGACGGGCGTAAAGCCGCCGGGCGATCCGGCCACCTGCGACTGATCGGCCATTTATTCGCGCGCGCGCGCCTGCTATCGCGCGCGACGCAATGACCGCCACCCATCCACCCGACAGCCAGCTTCGCGGCCTCGTGGCATGGCTTCCCGCCGCGGCGCGGCCCTATGCGCTGCTCGCACGTTTCGACCGGCCGATCGGCTGGTGGCTGCTCTTTTGGCCGTGCGCATTCGGCGTTGCACTCGGCGGCGGAGCGGTCAGCCACTGGCCGCTCATGCTCTGGCTGATGCTTGGTGCGATCGCGATGCGGGGGGCGGGGTGCGTCTATAATGACATCGTCGACCGCGATCTTGACGCGAAGGTTGCGCGGACCGCATCGCGGCCGGTGGCGAGCGGCGCGGTGTCGGTGCGGAACGCCGCGCTGTGGATGGTGCTGCTGTCGCTCGTCGGGTTGCTCGTGCTTGTTCAGCTGCCGCGACCTGCACAGATCGTCGCGCTGGCGAGCTTGATCCTCGTCGCCGCCTATCCCTTCATGAAGCGCATCACCTGGTGGCCGCAGGCGTGGCTGGGGCTGGTGTTCAGCTGGGGCGCGCTCGTCGCCTGGGTCGCGGTGGGCGGTGTCCAGGGCGCGGCCTTGCCCTTGCTTTATGCCGGCTGCATCGCGTGGGTGATCGGATACGACACCATCTATGCGCTTCAGGACATCGAGGACGATATGCTGGTCGGCGTCAAATCGAGCGCGCGCGCGATGGGCGGGCGGGTGAAGGCCGGGGTCGCGCTCTGCTATGCCGCGGCGCTCGGCGGCTGGGGCGGCGCGCTCTGGGCGGTGCGCCCCGACCCGCTGGTGCTGGTCGCACTGGTTCCGGCGGCGGTGCAGCTGACGGGGCAGGTGGTGACGCTGGATGTGGCGAGCGGCGAGGATGCGCTGGCAAAGTTCCGCAGCAACCGCTTTGCCGGGCTGCTGGTGTTTGCCGCAATGCTGGTGGTGGGGACGGCGCCTTGATGCGTGATCGGGTTGGACCGAAACACCGCCCGTGCTTTTCGCGTCATCCCGGCCTTCGCCCGGATGACGATTTCCATCGAAAATAGTCCCTTGCCTACTCCGCCGCGAGCAGTTCCTCGGCGCCGCCGAGGTCGACCGAGACGAGCCGGCTGACGCCGCGTTCGATCATCGTCACGCCGAACAGGCGGTGCATCCGCGCCATCGTCACCGCATTGTGGGTGACGATCAGGTAACGCGTGTTCGTCTCGCGCACCATGCGGTCGAGCAGGTCGCAGAAGCGCTCGATATTGGCGTCGTCGAGCGGCGCATCGACCTCGTCGAGGACGCAGATCGGCGCGGGGTTGGTGAGGAAGAGGCCGAAGATCAGCGCCACGGCCGTCAGCGCCTGCTCGCCGCCCGACAGCAGGGTCAGCGTGCCGAGCCGCTTGCCCGGCGGCTGCGCCATGATTTCGAGCCCGGCTTCGAGCGGATCGTCCGAATCGACAAGCTGGAGATGCGCCTGCCCGCCGTTGAACAGCGTTGTGAAGAGCCGCTGGAAATGCGTATTCACCGCCTCGAACGCCGCGAGCAGGCGGACGCGGCCTTCGCGGTTCAGATTGCCGATCGAACCGCGCAGGCGATGCACCGCCTGCGTCAGCTCCTCGATCTCGGCGGCGTTCCTTTCCCGCTCGGTATCGAGTTCGGCGAGCTCGTCGGCGGCGACGAGGTTGACCGGGCCAAGCCGTTCGCGGTCGGCGACCAGCCGGTCGTGCGCGGCCGATTCGGCACTGGCGTCGCCGACGCTGTCGCTCGCGAACCCGGCCTTTTGCGGGAGCAGCGGCGGCGGGCATTCAAAACGCTCGCCCGACAGCCGCCCCATTTCGATCCGGCGGAGTTCGGCATTTTCGGAGCGCGCGGCGGCACCGGCCCGCGTCTCGCGCGCGGCGGCGACGCGCTCGCGGATCGCATTGAGGGCGGTTTCGGCTTCGCGCAGTGCGGCTTCGGCGGCCCGTTCCCGCGCTTCGGCGGCGGCGACGCTTTCGCGCAGCCTTGCCTGTTCGCCTTCGGCGGCGGCGCGCTGTTCGGCGAGGCGCGCCGGGGCGTCGGCAAGCGCGGCGGCCTCGGCGGCGAGCGCGTCGGCGCGCTTGTCCATTTCCGTGACGCGGCGCGCGGCCTCGCCCGCGCGGGCTTTCCAGCTCTTGATCTCGGCGCCGACGACCGCCTGTCGCTCGCTCAGGGCGGCGAGGCTGCGGTCGTGCGCGGCGAGCGCGTCGCGCGCCGATTGGGCGTCGCCGCGCGCGCGGTCGGCGGCCTGTTCCTCGGTATCGAGCGCGGCGCGGGCCAGCGCTTCGTCGGGAAGCGCGGCGAGCGCAGCCTGCTGTGCTGCGAGCTGTTCAGCGGCATCCTTTGCCATGTCGGCGATTTCGGCGAGGCGACGGGTCAGCAGCGCCGCGGCGTCGCGGTGGCGGTCGAGCGCGGCCTGCGCCTGGTCGGCGGCGCGCAGCGCGGTGCGGCGCGCCGCGTCGGCGTCGGCGAGCGCGGTGCGCGCGGCGGCGGCTGCTTTGGTCAGCGCGGCCGCCCTGGCGGCGGTGGCGTCGCGGCGGTCGCGATGTTCCTGCACGCCGAGTTCGGCCGCGGGGCGCTGCGCCGCGAGTTCGTCGAGGCGGTTTCGGCGTTGCAGCCGTTCGGTCGCGGTGGCGCCGTCGCCGCGGGTGACGAACCCGTCCCAGCGCCGCATGACGCCGTCCAGCGTGACGAGCCGCTGGCCGACCGCAAGCGGCTGGCCGTCATCACTTTCAGCGACGGCAACCTGCGCAAGGCGGCGCGCGAGCGCGGCGGGCGCCTGGACATGATCGGCGAGCGGCGAGGTTCCGGCGGGCAGCGCGGGATCGTCGCTGGCTGCGGCGGCGCCGGTCCAGCGGCGCGCAGCGGCGGGGTCGGTGCCGGCGTCAAGATCGTCGCCGAGCGCCGCGGCGAGCGCGGCTTCGTAACCAGGCCGGGCGCGAAGCCGGTCGAGGATGCGGTCGCCGTCGCTGCACGCGGCGGCGAGCGCGCGTTCGAGCGTTGCCGCCTCGCCGTCGAGCGCGGCGAGCGCCGCGCGCGCTTCGGCGAGGCCCGATTCGATTCCCGCGAGTTCGGCGGCGGTCGCTTCGCGGTCGGCTTCGGCATCGTGCAGTGCCTGTTCGGCGGCGGTGATCGCCGCTTCGGCGGCTTCGGCGGCGCGCACGCTTTCACCATGGGTCGCGGCGAGCGCGGCGTTGTCGCCCAGCGCGGCCAGTTCGGCTTCGATGCGCGCCTTGTCGGCGGCGATGCGGCGCACCGCCGCCTCGGCGCTGTCGCGCGCCGATAGCGCGATACGGCGGTCGGCGGCCTCGCTCGCGGCTTTGGCGCGCGCCTGCGCGAGCGCGACCTCGGCATCGCGAAGGCGCGCCTGTGCGGCAAGATGGGCGTCGGCGAGCGCCGCCTTGCCCGCGTCGTGCGCGGCGATGTCCTGCGCCAGCGATTTCGTTTCGGCGTCGAGCGCGGTGAGCGCGGCATGGGCCTCGCGCGCGAGCTCGCCCTCGTGCGCGCGGTCGGCCTCGATCCGCCGCTGCTGTGCCGCGAGGTCGTCGAGCCGCTGGCGCGCGGCGCGTTCCTCGCCCTGCAGGCGCAGCTGTGTCGCGGTCGCCTCGGCAAGCGCTCCCTGCTGTGCCTGCGCATCGTTGCGCGCCGCGGCGACGCGGGTCGCAACCTCGGCCTGCGTCTTGGAGGCGGTTTCGAGTTCGTCCTGCGCGGCTTTCACCGCTGCTTCGGCGGCGTCGGCGTCGCGGCGCGCCTGGTCGGCGGCTTCGGCGGCGTCGCGCCAGCGCGCGTAGATCAGCCGCGCCTCGGCGACGCGGATGTCGTCTGAAAGCTTCCTGTATTTCTCTGCCGCGCGCGCCTGTCGCCGCAGCGCATTGGCGCGCAGTTCCATGTCGGCGACGATTTCGGACAGGCGCGCAAGGTTCGTTTCGGTCGCGCGCAATTTCTGTTCGGCATCCTTGCGGCGGACGTGCAGTCCCGCGATGCCTGCCGCTTCCTCCAGCATCGCGCGGCGGTCGGTCGGCCTGGCGGCGATGACATTGGCGATCTTGCCCTGGCTGACGAGCGCCGGGCTGTGCGCGCCGGTGGCGGCGTCGGCAAAGATCAGCGCGACGTCCTTGGCGCGCACGTCGCGGCCGTTGGCGCGATAGGCGCTGCCCGCGCCGCGTTCGATGCGGCGGATGATCTCCAGCTCGTCGCCGTCACGCTCGTCGGCGAGGCCCGCGACGAGCGCGCCTTCGGTATCGCAATGGATCGCGACTTCGGCAAAGTCGCGCGCCGGGCGCGACGAGGTGCCCGCAAAGATGACATCCTCCATGCCGCCGCCGCGCATCGATTTGGGGCTCGATTCGCCCATCACCCAGCGGATCGCTTCGAGAAGGTTCGACTTGCCGCAGCCATTGGGACCGACAATCCCCGTCAGACCGGGCTCGATGCGGAGTTCAGTGGGTTCGACGAAGCTTTTGAAACCGGTGAGGCGCAGGCGCTTTATCTGCACGGAAAAGCCCCGCGCAGGTCATCGAATCGCGGATGGTGCAACCTTGGTGTCACATATCCCCCATGCAGCCGTCATGCCGCGCGGCGGGGGGGTGCGCAAGTGTATAAGCCCTCCCCTTCAGGGGAGGGCGAAGGAGGATCAGCGCGCGCCCATCGTGCGCAGGCGGTCGCGCAGCGGGCCCCAGGAGGCGATGCCTTCGGCGACCTGGCCGTTGATGACAAATGTGGGCGTGCCGGTGATCTGATATTTCTCGATGCCCGCGTTGGTGCCCTTTTCGATCGCCTCGACATTTTCGACCTTGCCGAGACACTGCTGGATCGTTGTCGCGGGGACCCCGCGCTGTTGATAGAATTGGTCGATCCCCCAGGCTTTCGCGAGCGCGGTGAAGCGTTGTGCCGGCGGCAGCTGCATCGCCGCTTCGATCCCGGGCTGCGGCTTTGACGCGCCCGCGATGAAGGCTTCATGTTCGAGGAAGGTCGCGTCGGCGAGCGGGAAGAAGCGGTCGGTGCCGGTGCATTTGACGATCGCGCCGGCGATCGCGTCGATCGGGTGGAGCATGAAGGGCGTCAGCTTGTACGACACGCGCCCGGTGTCGACGAAATCGCGCTTCAGTTCTTCGTGCGAGTCCTTGGCGAACTGCGCACAGTGGCCGCAGGTAAAGGCGCCGAACTCTTCCAGTTTGATCGGCGCTTCGGGGTTGCCCATGACGACGCCGTCGCCATCGACGCGGACGACCTGTGACCAGCTCTTGCCTTCGGGCGGCGCGACTTTCTCGATCACCTCCTGCTCCTTGGCCGGGTCGGCGGTGCCGCCGCCGCAGCTGGCAAGCGCGAGCGCGCCGAGCGAGGACAGAAGGGCGATACGAAGCGATGCGGTCATATAGTCGTCTCCACGGGATCGGGAATGGAGGGTTTCTACGCAGCCTTGAGCGCGGCGTCGAGTTTCGATTTGAGCGCGGGCCAGGCGACGGCGTCGGCGCGCCGGCCATTGATGAAAAAGGTCGGCGTGCCGGTGACCCGGTCGGCGCTGCGGCCGATGTTGGTCATGCCCGTGAGTTCGGCCTGCGCGACTTCGCTGTCCAGCGCGGCGTCGAGTTGCGCCTGTGTGTAGCCGCGCGCGCGCATCAGCGCGGCGAGGCCGGTGTCGGTGGCGATCCGGCGCGCGCGCTGTGCCACGCTGCCTTCGAACCAGCTGGACTTTTGGGCGTCGGTGGCTTTCTGAACCTTGGCGATGAAGGTCGGGAAGGCGGCAAAGATCGCCTGATGATTGCCGGCAAAGGCGCTGGCCCCGCCGACGCGCGCAAGCAGCGCCGCGGTCATGTCGACCGGATCGCGCACCAGATTGCGATATTCGAAGAGGACAAGGCCGCGGTCGATATATTGCGTCTTGAGCGGGAGCGATGCCGCCGTCGCGAAATCGGCGCAGACATGGCAGGTGTAGCTGAAATACTCGATCAGCCGCAGCCTGGCCGAAGGATTGCCGACGATATAGGCGCCGATCGGGCTGGTCGTCACGGTCCGCGACCAGACGGCGGGCTTGGCGGGCGTGGCGGCAATCAGCGTGATCGCGGCGCCCGACAGTGCGGCTATCGCGCCGCGGCGGTCAAGCAGGTGGTCATGGAAAGCGGACATGGTTGGCGGTCTTTCCTAACTGATCTTGGGAAGCCGTGGCGGCGTCGCGAGGCCCGCGGCCATGCGTTCAAGCACGGTGCGCAGTTCCGGGTCGCCGATGTCGCGCAGGCTGTCGCCCAGTTCGGCGGGTACGGGTTTCAGCATGGCCGGCGGCTGAACGGGGGCGGCGGGGGTGACCTGGCCGTGCGTCATGCGGACGGCGGCGATCGCGGCATAGCCGAAAAAGCGGTTGACCGCGGCGATGATGTCGGGGGCGACATGCTGGAGCATCGGCGCGTGCGCGCCGCTGATCGTCAGGTGCAGCGTCCCGCCCGCCTTTTGCCCGGCGGGGAAACGGATCATTGCGGGCTGGGTGACGTCGGCAAGGCGGTCGCCGACGATCTCGCGCCAGCGGCTGACCACCGACGACTGGATGAAGCCGAACTTGCGAAAGGCGGTGCGGCCGATTTCGGGGACGAGGTCGGCAATCGCGCGCGCCTCGCCGCCGCGCGGGCGCTCGTAGCGGCGCACGGGACCCTGGGCGGGCTTTGCGCCGCCCTTGGTGCCGCCCTTGGCCTTCGCCTTTTCGGCGGGTGCGTCGTCGCCCGTGGCTTTCGTCATGCCCGACGCCATGCCATAGGCGGGGGGTGAGCGTCCAGACTATCGGCATGGAATCGCCCCTCCCCTTCCGGGGAGGGGTTGGGGTGGGGGCGTGCCGCCTTGCGCAAGGCGACACGCCCCCACCCGCTGCAACCAGCCAGCCAGCCGCCAGGTTTCGCCGCTCTCCCCTTCAGACGAGGGGTTTATGAGCTTCTCCGCGCGCCTTTTGGACTGGTACGACCGTTCGGCGCGCGCGCTGCCGTGGCGGATCGCGCCGGGCAGCGGGGCGGTCCCCGACCCCTATCGCGTCTGGCTAGCCGAAGTCATGCTGCAACAGACGACCGTCGCCGCGGTGGCGGGCTATTTCCCGCGCTTTACGCAGCGCTGGCCGACCGTCGCCGATCTGGCGGCGGCGGAGGAGGCCGAGGTCATGGCGGCGTGGGCGGGGCTTGGCTATTATGCCCGCGCGCGCAACCTGCTCGCCTGCGCCCGCGCAGTCGTTGCCGATCATGGCGGGCGCTTTCCCGACAGCGAGGCGGGGCTGCGCGCGCTGCCGGGCATCGGCGACTATACCGCTGCGGCGGTCGCGGCGATCGCCTTCGGCCGCCCGGCGGTCGTGGTCGATGCCAATATCGAACGCGTGATCGCGCGCCACCGGCACATCGAAACGCCGCTCCCCGCGGCGAAGCGCGCGATTCGCGCGGCGCTGGCGCCGCTGGTGCCCGATGCGCGGCCGGGCGATTTTGCGCAGGCGCTGATGGATCTCGGCGCGACCGTCTGCACGCCGCGCGCGCCCGCGTGCGATCGCTGCCCGATCGCCGCCGACTGCCGCGCGCTCGGGCGCGCCGACGTCGAGCGGTTGCCGGTCAAACCGCCGAAGAAGGCGAAGCCGCGCCGCCACGGGATCGCGCATTGGATCGAACGCGACGGCGCGATCTGGCTGGTGCGGCGGCCGGGCAGGGGAATGCTCGGCGGGATGCGCGCGCTGCCCGGCGGCGAGTGGACCGATGCGCCGCCCGCCGAAACCGAACGCAGCGAATCGGAAATCGTCCGCGTCGACCATGGCTTTACCCATTTCGATCTGACGCTGGCGCTGGTGCGCGGCGAAATGGCCGATGCCGCAGCGGAAGGCGAATGGTGGCCGATCTCGGACCTTGACGCCGCGGGGCTGCCGACGCTCTATCGCAAGCTGGTGGTCAGGATGCTGGAGAGAGACACATGAACATGATGGTGACGCGCCGCGCGTTGATGGGCGGAATGGCGCTGGGCGGCGCGGCGGCGCTGCTGCCGCGCACCGCATGGGCGTGGCGCGCCGACGGCGAGGCGCTTTATCCCGCGACGCGCGCGTTCGTCCGGGGGTTTGTCGAGCGCCGCGAACTCACCGGAACGCTCGCCGCAATCGGCAAGGGACAGGAGGCGCCGCTGTTCATCGGCGCGGGGGTTCAGTCGAACGGGTCGCCGACGCCGGTCGGCCCCGACACGATCTGGCGCCTCTATTCGATGACCAAGCCGGTGACGGGCATCGCCGCGATGCTGCTGATCGAGGATGGCAAGATGCGGCTCGACCAGCCGATCGCCGACTTTCTGCCCGCCTTTGCCAAGATGAAGGTGCAGAACACCCCCGACGGATCGCTCACCGACGTGCGCCCCGCCAAAGGCCCGATCACGGTGCGCCAGCTGCTCACCCACACCGCGGGGCTGGGCTATAATATCATCCAGAAAGGGCCGATCAAAAAGGCGTATGACGATGCGGGCATCGTCGGCGGGCAGGCGAGCCGCCTGCCGATCCCCGGCCTGGCGCCCGTCACCCCCGCGCCGAGCCTGGCGGCGATGGCCGACCGGCTGGCCGAACTGCCGCTCGTATACGAGCCGGGGACGAAATGGAGCTATTCGATCAGCCTCGATCTTTTGGGGCGGGTGATCGAGGTCGTGTCGGGCCAGGCGTTCGACGCCTTTCTGAAGGCGCGGCTGTTCGATCCCTTGGGCATGACGAGCACGGGGTTCATGGTCGCGGCGAAGGACGTGCCGCGCTTCACAAGCAATTATGCGCCGTTCAGCGGCGCGCTTATCCCCTTCGACCCCGCGGCAAGCTCGATCTATCTCGACCCGCCCCCCTATCCGTTCGGCGGCGGCGGCCTTGTATCGAGCGCGCGTGATTACGACCGTTTCCTCGCGATGCTGCTCGGCGAGGGCGAAACGGGCGGGGTGCGGGTGATGTCGGCGGACACCGCGCGGCTCGCGATGTCGAACCTGATCGACGACAGCGTCGACCGCAAGGGGACGTTCATCGACGGGCAGGGCTTTGGCGCGGGCGGCCGCGTGTCGCTGCCGACTTCGCCCGGCGGCGAAGGCATTTTCGGCTGGGCGGGTGCCGCGGGGACGATCGGGTTCGTCCACCGGGGCCTTGGCTATCGCGCCGCCGGCTACACGCAGATCATGCCGTCCGACGCCGTGCCCTTTCAGGCCAGGTTCGGCGAGACTTTCTTCAAGGATGTGATGAGCTGATGCCGTTGCCGCTCGGCTTCACCGGCGCGCGGCTCGACCGCGCCGACCAGCTTCGTGTCAATGAGGCGTCTTTTGCCGCAGCGCTTGCCGATCCGCGCGCGACCTGCCTTGCGCTCGACGGGATCGATTTTGTGCCGGGCGAAGGGGGCGGGCTGCTGTGGGAACCGCTCGACCCCGCCGACGAGCGCGCGCCGATCCTGCTCGGCATCGACGATACGGGCGCGCCGCGCTTCGTGCGCGAGGCGGCGGCAGGTCGGCGCGTCGATGCGCGCTCGCGCACGGTGATGGGGCTGCTGCCGCTGCTGTCGGCCGAGGAAGCGGCGCTTTATGGCGGCGCGCGCAGCCTGGTCGACTGGCACGCGCGGCATCGCTTCTGCGCGGCGTGCGGCGCGCCGACCGCGCTGTTTCGCGGCGGCTGGGGGCGGCGCTGCGGCGCGTGCAATGCCGAACATTTTCCGCGCGTCGACCCGGTGGTGATCATGCTCGCCGAATATGAGGGCCGCGTGCTCGTCGGGCGTCAGCCGGGCTTTCGGCCGGGCTTTTTCTCGGCGCTTGCGGGCTTTGTCGAACCCGGCGAATCGCTGGAGGAAGCCGTCGCGCGCGAATTGTTCGAGGAGGCGGGCATCCATGTGTCGGACGTGTCTTATGTCGCGAGCCAGCCCTGGCCCTTTCCCTCGTCGCTGATGATCGGTTGCCGCGCGGTCGCGACGGGCGCGGCGTTGACGCTCGACACGACCGAGATCGAGGCCGCGATGTGGGTCGACCGTGCCGAGGTGCGCGCGGCGCTGGCGGGCGACATGGGCGCAAGCTTTCTGGCGCCGCCGCCGCTGGCGATCGCGCGCCATCTGCTGGAAGATTGGGCTGGGTAGCGGTCGTTGGGGCCGACAGCATATGCTGTCATGTCCGCTTCCGGTCGAAACCGGACGCCCGACTCGCTGGCCGCAACCGGCCGTTAACCCCTTTTGCCGGTGATCCGGCTGATTTCCTTCGCCACCATCGCCTCGACCAGTGCGGGCAGGTTGGCGTCGAGCCATTCTTTCAGCATCGGGCGGAGCGCGTCGAGCACGACTTCTTCCATCGTGCGGCCGCTTGTGGCGGGGGCGGCGGCGGTGGCGGCGGCAACGGCGGGCGCGACCACGGCGGTCAGCGCCTCGAGCGACTGGCGCGCCGCATCGGCGCTCGCTTCGGAAACAAGTTTGTCATCGGCGGCGGGCGCGTCCCCGAAAACGGGCTCGGCCGCGGCGCGATCGTCGCGATCCTGAAGGTCGAGGATGTCGTCGGCTTCGGGGACGCGAATCTCGCGCGCGGCGCCGGGCGCCTCGTCGCGGGCGATGACACGCCGAATCGACGACAAAATGTCTTCCATCGACGGTTCTCGCGACATATCGCCCATATAAACCCCCTAAACCATCGCGCTTACCGGATGGTTAACGCTTTCCTTACCGGTCCGGGGCGTATCTTGCCAAGCCTTATTGTGGCGCAGGCGCGGGCGGGCCTTCGGGAACGGCGGCGTCGGCGGCAGGCACGGCGCGCGTGTCGGTCGCGACCTGCTGCGGTTCGGGATCGTCGGCCCAGTCCCAAAGCTGGCCGTTCACCCGGCGATAATTGACCTCGGGATCGTAGAGCGCGCCGCCCTCGATCCCCAGGTCGCGCGCCTCGGCCTTGCCCATCGCGGCGAGGAGCGAGAAGGCGGCGACGTAGGAGTTGCGCTGCGCCGAGACAAGCTGGACCTGCGTGTTCAGATATTCCTGTTCGGCGTTCAAAATGTCGAGGATCGAGCGCGTGCCGACACTGTTCTCGGCGCGCACGCCTTCGAGCGAAAGCGCGTTCGCGCCGACCGCCTGCCGCGTCGCGGCGATGATGCGCTCGTTCGCCTGCCACGCCGCATAGGCGCCGCGCGTCTGGGCGATGACGCCGCGTTCGACCTCGACATATTGTTCGATCGCCTGGCTGCTGCGCGACTGGGCCTGCCGCACCTGTGCCGAACGGCGGCCGCCGGTGAAGATCGGCAGCGTGACCTCGACCCCCGCCGCCGCGCTCGACGTTTCCTGCGTCACGCTGACGCCGGGGACGCCGCTGTTCAGCGAGCCGAGGAAATTATTGTAACCGCCGCTGAGGATCGCCGACACCTTGGGCGCGCGGCTCGACTTGGCGGTGCCGATGTCGGCGCGCGATGCCTTGACCTGTTCACTCGCGGCCTCGATGTCGGGGTTGCTGTCGAGCGCGATCGCAACGGCCTCTTCGGCGTTGGCGGGCAGGTTGGGGAGCGGCGGCGGCGGCTCGAGATCGACCGGCGCTTCGCCGACGAGGCGGATATAGGCTTCGCGGCTGGCGATCAGATTGGCTTCGGCGGTCCTGAGGTCGCCCTCGGCAAGCGCCAGCCGCGCCTCCGACTGGGCGACGTCGGTGCGGGTCAGGTCGCCGATTTCGAAGCGGTCGCTCGTCGCCTGCAAATTGGTGCGCAGCACCGCGACATTTTTCTGGTTGAGCTGGACGATCGCCTGGTCGCGGATGACGTCCATATAGGCGCCGACGACCTGTGAAAAAATGCTCGCCTCGGTCGCGCGCAGATTGGCCTGCCCCGCCTCGACGCGATGTTTCGCCGCGCGCACCGCATTGCGCACCGCGCCGCCCTGATAGATCGGGACGCTCAGCCGTCCGCCCATCGTCACCGAGCGCGCGGGCGAGCTGAAATTATTGCCGGGGATGATCAGATTTTCTTCATAGCTTGCCTGCGTGCCGATTTCGGGCAGGCCGAAGCTTTTTTCGATCGGAACATTTTCGTCGTTCGCGCGCTGACCCGCGCGCGCCGCGGTCAGCGTCGGGTTGTTTTCATACGCCTTGGCGAGCGCCCCTTGCAGGGTTTCAGCCTTTGCCGTCATCGGCAGCATCAGCGCGCTCGCGGCAAGGCCGGCAAGCCATCGGGCACGACGAGGGGACGGTTTCTTGTCGCTATCGGTCATCGTGATGTCAGCCTGAAACAAGGAGGGGGGAGGGGCGGTTCAGAAGCGGAATCCGGTTGGCGCGGCGAAGCCGGGCAGCGGCGCGACGTCCATGTCGGCAAAGCTGCGCAGCGCGACCACGCCGCCCGCCTTTACGCCCTGGACAAGCCGCGTGACCGCGCCTTCGCGCCGCGCGGCGACGATGCGTCCGCCCTCGGCGAGCTGCGCCGCGAGCGCGTCGGGCAGGATTTCGATCGCGCCGTCGATGATGATGCGGTCATAGGGGGCGGCGTCGGGCGCGCCCGCGGCGAGCGGCCCCTCGATCCAGCGGATGTTCGCGTCGGCGGTCGCCGGTTTCGCGATCGCGATCAGCGCGGGCGCTTCCTCGACCGCATGAACTTCGGCGCCGAGCGCGGCGAGCAGCGCCGCGGTATAGCCGGTCGCGCCGCCCACGAGCAGCACACGCATCCCCGGACGGATCGCGGCGGCGACAAGCATCCGCCCGGTGACGAGCGGGGGATTGAGCATCCGTCCGTCGCCCAGCGCGATCGCGCGGTCCATATAGGCGACGCTGGAAAGCGCCGCGGGCACATGCGCCTCGCGCGGCACTGCGCCCATCGCCGTCACGACCGCGGGGTCGATGACGTCATTTGTCCGCAATTGGCTGTCGATCATGGCGGCGCGCATCTCCGCCGCGGTGATTTCGCTAAACCTGGTCGCCATCAGCCTTGTTCCGATTCCCTGGAGTCTTGATCCTTTGCGCCCGCTCTAGCCGAAGCGATGCTGTATTGCAACAATAATACAGCCCGGCGGTCCGCTGCCGCGCGCATAGCCCGGCGGAGGGGATGCGCCAACCCCGCATCGCGCTGCGGCGGGCACAAGACGATCGGTCCAACAATCGGATTGCCAGTGCGGGGCGAAACGGCTAGGGGCGCTCACTCGACGCATATCATGCGCCTGAGGCCCGATGGCGGAGTGGTGACGCAGCGGACTGCAAATCCGTATACGCCGGTTCGATTCCGGCTCGGGCCTCCATCCATATTCATCGAACCCAAAAATAGATAGTTTCGCCGATGAAACGGCGCAATTGTGGGCCTCTGCCGTCGCCCTTTGGTCTCTGCTCGTTGCGCTCCGGCTCGCAAATGGTCGCAAAATTAGCCAGAGTCTCTGCGCGAGATTCTGCAGCTACGGAATTGAAAAATTCAGTGGGCTTGGCCGCTTTCAGACTATCCGCTCCTAGGTGTTTGGTCCCGGCATTTGATGGTGCATTACCCATGCAAGTGAGGAGGTATGCACTATGGGACAGATTCTACACGGGAGCGCCCGCACGACAGAGGCAGTCCGTCGAGCGATACAGCATAGTCAAGAGAGCCTGAGGGTTCTGGCCAAGCGCTACGGCATCAACCAGAAGACCGTCGCCAAGTGGAAGAAGCGCACGGCAGTCAAGGATCTGCCGACGGGGCCGAGGGATGCCCATTCGACGGTGCTGGGTATCGAAGAGGAGGCGATCATCGTCGCCTTCCGCAAGCACACCCTGCTACCGCTGGATGACTGCCTCTATGCCTTGCAGGCGACGATCCCGCACCTGACACGCTCGTCCCTGCATCGCTGTCTGCAACGGCACGGCATCAGCCGGTTGCCCGAGGTGACCGGCGACAAGGAGCCGAAGCGCAAGTTCAAGACTTATCCGATCGGCTACTTCCATATCGACATTGCCGAGGTCCAGACCGCCGAGGGCACCTCCGGCGACCACTCGCGACGCTTGCCCGCACCTGTGAAAACCTCAAAGCGCGGCACGCCGCTGGTGCCAGCATCATCACCCGACATCATCATAGCACCAGCGCCCCTCGCAAGATCAGGGTGCGGAGACTCCCCGCTCAATCCCGGCGCTGCAAGGTGGCGAAGGAACACCGCTTACCATAAGGGACGCCAACCTCGGTCGAAAGGGCGATGATGAGGTTGCGGCGGTCGTCGTCCATGGGCGGACACATCATCAAGTCGATCCGCAAGTCCATAACCAGCTTTTGAGCCGTCATGTCGGAAGGCCGACAAGCTTGCGCTGCTCCGCCCAATCCAGTGGCCATTCCTGCTTCAGCATCCATTCGGGCGTGACATGATCCGGCGCGCTGCCGGTCAGCAGTGCGCGCTGGATATCTGGGGCGAGAAGCCCGATCACGATCCGCTGCCGGATCCACTCCGTTGCGCCAGCCGTCATTTGGCTATGTGCGGAGGGCATTATCGGCGAGGCGTTGATTTCGTCGAGCCGCCGGTGCGCGGTGTGGACAAGGGTTGCGAGGTCGGCCTTCGTTTCGGCGCCAACCATGGTCTGGCCCGGCGATTGCTTCGTCCGCCCGCTTCGGTCGGGCGGTAGCGGCACGGAGATACGCAAGATGTCGCCATCGATCTTCGCGTCGGCATCGATCAACTCAGCGCGGCTAATGATGCGGGTCGCACCGAGAGCGCTGTCATCGGCGATCGCGGCAACGTCGATCTCAGCGAACAACCGGTCGCCGAGCGCCGTGACCTTGGTAATGGCGCCGAATAGATCGGCGTCATGTTGATCGACGACCAGATCGCGTAGCCCGACGCTGATCGCGCGCTCGACCCGTGCCGCCGAGAACCGCTGTCCCTCACGATTGGTCGGCATGTTCGCGGTGCGCGGAAGGAGGCAGTCGCTGAGGTAATAGCGGTACATCTTCTTCCCCCGCCCATAGGAGAAACTCACGCTCATCGGCTGATCATCGGCATCGTGGATTTTGCCGGTCAGCGGCGATGAGGCGGCGCGGGTCTTGCGCGCGCTGCGCTTCACCTGGTTCGCCTCGAGCTGCTCCTGCACGGCATTGAACAGCTCGGCCGGGACGATCGCATCATGCTCGCCGGCATGCGCCTTGCCCTTGTGGACGGCGAAGCCCCGATAGACCCCGTTCCGGAGGATATGGGCCAGCGCACCGACATGGAATGGCAGTCCGCCGTGGGTCTTCCCTGTGCGCGAGGTCCAACGCTTCGAGCGGATGCCCTGAGCGGCCAACTCCTTCGCGAGCGCCGGGACCGACTTGAGATCGAGATAGCGGGTGAAGATATGCCGGACTGTCTCGGCTTCGGTCTCATTCACCTCGAGCTTCCGATCTCCGAGGTCGTAGCCGAGGGGAACATTGCCGCCCATGAACATGCCCTTGGCGCGGGACGCCGCGATCTTGTCGCGGATCCGCTCGCCGGTGACCTCGCGCTCGAACTGCGCGAACGACAGTAGGACATTGAGGGTAAGGCGCCCCATGCTGTTCGTGGTGTTGAACGCCTGCGTCACGCTGACGAAAGAGGCAGAGTTCGCGTCGAAGGTTTCGACGATGCGGGCAAAATCCATCAGGCTACGGGTGAGGCGGTCGACCTTGTAGACGACGACGATATCGATGCGGCCGCGCACGATATCGGCAAGCAGGGCTTTGAGGGCAGGGCGATCCATGTTGCCGCCTGACCAGCCGCCATCGTCATAGCGATCGGGAAGACATTCCCAGCCCTCGCCCGCTTGGCTCAATATATAAGCCTCGCAGGCTTCACGCTGGGCAACGAGTGTGTTGAACGCCTGGTCGAGCTCCCCCTCGGTCGACTTGCGCGTATAGATGGCGCAGCGCTTGCGCGGCGACACGCTCATCGCGCGTTCGCGTGCCGGAGGCCGAAGAAGCGCGGGCCGTTCCAGCGCATCCCCGTGATATGGCGCGCGACCTCCGACAAGCTGCCCCAGGTCTTGCCTTCATAGACGACCCCGCTCTCGATCACGACGACCTCATGGGTCCGGCCCGCCCATTCGCGGGCGAGGCGCATGCCTGCGGCCGGCGTGATACGCAGCGGCAGATCCTCGCGCACCAGAAGCTTGCGCGTCGTGGCATCGAGCCCGCCCTCGACATCGGCCTGGACGCGCCAGGCCAAAACCCGACGCAGCAGTTCGGCGCTGCGGTGGCGGGGAGCAGCGCCGTAGCGTCGCTCCCACTCGATGCGCAGCTCAGCGAGCGGCATCGCGGCGATCGCGGCGACCGCCTCGCCCAAGTTCCGGCGCCGGCTCATGCGTCGGCCTTCGCGGCGATGAACCACACGGTCGTGTTGCCGGAGGTGCGCTTCTCGATGACATGGCCTTTCTTGCGCAGACCCGTCATCGCCGCGCGCACCGTGTGCGGCTGCCAGCCGGTGCGCTCGGTCATTTCGTCAAGGGTGGCGCCGTCTTTCCGCTGCAGCATCTCTAGCAAAGCCGCGGCCTTGCTGCCTTCGCGCGGCGTCTTCGTGTCGGCGTTCTTGGTCATGGGTTGTCTCCTGATGAGACCCGGCAGGATACCGGGCCCACCACCCAGAGCCCCGCCGATCGGTCGGCTGGGGCGGGCTGCGATTCAGGGCGTCGCTGGGCGAACAGCAATGCTTGGTGTGACGGGGAAGTCGAGCCCAATCCTAAAAAATACATCCATTATGGTGGATGTCCTGTGACCTGCCCCTCCCGCTGGCTCCCTCGATTTGATGTAGATTCTGCCCCGCACGAAGGAGCAGACGAATGAGGAAGAGCCGTTTTTCCGAGGAACAGATTATAGGTATGCTCAAGGAGCAGGAGGCTGGGCTGCCGACAGCGGAGGTATGCCGCAAGCACGGCCTCAGCCCGGCAACGTTCTACAAGGCCCCTAATTACATCTAGCGAAGTTCCCGACGAAACCATTCTGGCGATGATTGGACGGGACAGCGGAGGATTTTCGCTTTCCTACAATCTCTTGGCGCGATAGCCCTTGACGAATCGAGGATCGAGTCTTGTTCGGCAGGAC
>NZ_JABWGQ010000022.1 GCF_014595975.1 Sphingopyxis sp. LK2115
GGGGTCCCTTTTGCGCGCCGATAGGGGGTCCCGATTGGACGCCGATTGACAAGCCAGCCGAAATGTGCTGCCGAGAAGGCGCTCGGTAACCGGGCCACCGACCGGCTTATTGTTCTCCTTAACCATGGGGTGCACAACGTCTTGTGCGGCCCATATTCCCTCGGCGCATCCTGCTAGCGCAGGCCGTTCCGGTTGACGAAGATGATCCCGCTCAGGCCCCGCCGGTCATCAAACCGGGCTTGCCGTGGCTCTTGGGAAAATATGGCGAAAGGCTCGCCATCTGCTCGTCCGTTAGCCAATACAGGTCGCTCAGTCTCCTCGCGGAGCCTGGAGCCGAAGGCGTGCGCGGCACAATCACATCGCCCTCAGCCAATCAATGGGTCCTGAGCCTCACTTCTGATGCTAGCTCGGATTGCCCTTTGGCAATCGTCAGTTTGCGTCTGTAGACGAGACCTGAACCATCAGGCTTGGCAAAATCGATATCTGCGTCTCTTTCAGCCCCACATTGAGAGCGTCAAGCCATGCGAGTCTCGCTGCAGCGGCCAGCCGGGCGTTTTCGACCCGCCGCTGCAGACCGGAGAGCATGCCCGCACGGCGCACATCGATCTCGACATCGGCGGACGCCACACGTGCGTGATGCGCTTCTCGCGCGGCAACGAGATCGCCGAGCTCGACGCAAATCTGCTCGCGTCGTGATGCTAGCTCAACGAATAGGGCTTCTCGCGCCTGCGCGACGGAGGTACTCACCTCGTCCTCCAGGTAGCGCCTCGCATTGTCTTCAAGAGCCTTCCGCAATTCTGCCCGGACGGAGGTCCTCTTCCCCCGCGTACGGGGGAGCACCATTTCCGACCCATCCAACGGGCTCAACAGTTGCAGCACCTGATTACGGGGTAGCATCCTCCACCCATCGGCCAGCTTGACAAATCCGACCGTTACCAAACGGCTGGGTAAGAGTGTCCGCAGCCACCGCGCATCGGCGCGCCACCAATCCTGTACTCGCAAGCGGTCCGCGTCGGCTTCCCGTTTTTGCGCATCGGTAGGGGCCTCTGCGAAATGCGCCTCCAGCTCATGCAGAACAGGAGGAGGGAGCATGCTCACCGAGTCGAACAGACCTCCCGCGAGGAACACCTGCTTGCCTCGAAGTTCCTCTGCTGCCGGATGGCGAGGATCAAACTGGACGGTGACGCATTCCTCGCAGACAGAGCCACAAACCCGCCTTGCGAGGTCGATTGCGCCCTCGACGATTTCGTCGTGCGCCATGTCGCCGTGGTCGAGGAAGCGGAGCAACCGGCCGCCGACATCCCCTTCATCGAAATGGACGGTATTGCGCGGTGGCTTCGCCAAGTGCTTGCGCCGCCAGTGAAACGGGACATGTCCCGCCATCCAGCCGCCCTTGGAAATGACGGACAGGGGAATGGCAGGAGATCTGCCATCACCGCCGTACCAGAGCGTGGAGAATCTCAGCTCCTCGTCAGTCTTTTCCTTCCGCGCACTAACGTCGAACACATTGGACCGATGCAGCAGATCGAGAAACCCCTTCAGGGCCTGTTCGGAACGGGCAGTAAAGCTGCTACCGTCGGACTTGCCGATGACCGGTTGCGGCAACGGGCTCGCCTGGAGCTGGTCGTACTCCTCCTGTGCGCGTTGTGAACTGAATGGGCTGTAGTGCGCAAGAATCGTCTGCGATCCTTGGTCGGCCCAGGTTCGCGCAAGATCTGAGAGTTTGCCGATTTCTCCAGCTGCGCGGTCGAACGCAATGGCTTGGAGTGAATGCGCGATCGCAGCTTCGGTTTCCGGCCGGAGAGGGGGAAGCGGCTTCTGGTAGACACCGAGCGTCTCCAGAGCGGTAATCACCCTCGCCTCGGGCGTCGCCGGCTGTACAATCGTCCAGACGCGAATATTTCCAAAGTGCCGCCCTGCGTCGCCTTTTGCGAGGCCGTTCGGTCGCAGGCGATCAAGGCGCCCGGTGAGCTGGTCGATGACCTCGAGGTCCCAAGGCGAACAGTAGAAAACGATATTGCGGGCGAAATAATGCAGATTGAGCCCGGCTTGCACCCATTCGCCGATCAGCAAGAGCTTTGACTGTCCTGTGGAAAACTCATGAAGTTGCCGGTGCATCGCCTCGATATCTGCTGCCTCGTCCTCGGTTCGCTCGCTGGCCCTGCGGAGCGTCGAAACTGGGCAATCATCTTCGCCTGCGGCAAAGTAGCGCCGCAACCGTACATCCAGAAAATCGATGGTCGGATTGTCGCCGGCGACCACTACAACCTGTTCATCCGGGTACTCGGTCCAGATATCGGTCAGAATGTCGAGCAAGGCATCGAGACGGCTATCGCCGGGGGTTTCTGATGAACGACGGACCGCCTCTTCCAGATGTGGACTGGAACGCAGACGGCGCTGTGCTCGGGCAGAATCAGTTCCCCGGTGCAGGGCCTGTGCCGCACGCCACGCAAACGCTTCGTCTTCACCAGCATCACGCAACCATCGCATGCCGAGGCTGACCCTAGCGACTTCTCCCTCAAGCGGATCAGTTTCGACGCGATGGAACCGTCGTTCAGGCAGATATCGACTCCAGTCCCTGCGGGTCGCTCGGATGATGCGCCTTTCCCTGCTGAACGTTCGCCACGCTGCTCTGCTGTCGGAAATGCGCCCATCGTTGATCTGGCGCAGTGCCAGTTGTTCAAGATCAGACACATAAGTGTCGAGGTCGATGGATCGGTTATCAGCTGTCTGTGCCCGTTCGGGCTCCAGAATAGCCGTCATCCGCCGGCGCTGGCCCGGATCGGCGAGACCGGGTGTGGCCGACAATATCAGGACCTGACGAAAGTCGGACGCCCATGTTTCGACGGAACGCATCGCCTTGTCTGGAAGGAGTTGCGGCTCATCGACAATCAAGAGATCAAACGCAGCGGGATCGAGGTTGAACTGACCGGAAACGATACTTTGTGGGCGGACAATCCGGACCATGGTATCCGAGTCATCGGCATCTTCACCAAAGACAGTGGCTTCAATATGCGCGCGCGTCCAGCACTCGTCGAGCCATTGACGAACCAGCCGATCAGGAACGACGATGACCGTCTTGTGGTTGGGGTTCTGGTATCGCAGTGCATTGAGAACCATGAGCGCCTGCACAGTTTTACCGAGCCCGACCTCATCGCTTATCAGATGCCTTATTGTCGTATCCGCAAGAATCCGACGAACCGTCGCGAGCTGGTGCGGATAGGGCTCGGCCGCAACACCAAGTGCTCCGCCGATTGCCGGCCCCAGTGCCTCGACCTTTCTGCGAAGCGCCTGGATACCGATCGTCAGTGAGAGATAGGGGTCGTCAAACATCAGCGGGGCTCCCGCCCGATCCAATGCCGCGGGCAGCCCTGAAGCGAAGCGCCGCGTAGCGGATGGCGCGTGCCGTTGGCCGATCATCAATCAGGCGTTCCAGCGCCGGTTTCCAACCAGTAGTAGCCGCAAGCTGTGAGGGCGCTGTCCAGAGCCAGAAGCCGAACTGGAGATGCTCCCGGGTTAACCAGCGCGGCATGTTGCGGCTATGGAGGTCTAAATGGACGGCGTCTAAGGCCCGCACAAGCTCATCGGATGTCAACCGATCATAATCTGCGGTCCGGAGTGCTGATGCTCGAGATGCCGGCAAAAGCAGATCGGCGATGCGGCCGGAGAGATCGGCTTTCCTGGCTTTCCGGGCGGCTCTTGCCCATTCGCGCATCCGAGGCTCGCCGAGGATGTCGGCGTCCAGAAATGGCTCCTGTTCGTCAGGGGGAAGCAAGGCGCCGAATTTGCCGAACGCTTCAATAACAGCCGTGTCCATATCTCCTGCGAAGTCCTCGGTGACCCAAGCCGTTGCTGGTGCTTCAGGGTCCCAGCACTTCTCGATTTCCGCAGCGAAAATGCCGAAAAATTGATGGAGCTGATCTGGTTGTAGTTCAGGCAGGTATTCGCCCTTCAGCAGTCCCTCATCTCGAGCGAACTCCGCCAGAGCTCGAAAGCGGCTGCCGAAAAAGCGCTCCAGTCGGCCCTCCTCCTGACTCCACGCTTCCCCGCATAACATCCGGACGAGCACTCCCTCGATGCACTGGGCCGCCGCACGAGATGCGGCGGCAAGAACCAAATTCCCGGGTTCGGCAATCGACCAGGCAACATAGCGATCAAGCAGGCGGGAGAGTCCGGGGCCCGCATCACTGGCTCTGACATACCGCGACAAGGACGATGGCACGTTACAACGGAACTGCGTTAGAGCCAGTTTCGGAGGGCCTACGATCCGCGCGCCACGGATCAGTTCAGTACTGTCAGTGGTAGGTATCAATAATGTAATTTGCTCTCCGGAGCTGAACTCGTCCAGTGTTTGTTGGTCAGAAAGAGGTTCAGACAGCGGAACGGGAACTATGGAAAGCGGCGTATCTTCAGCAAATGCTCGCCAAGTTCCTTCGCTGTCAATCCAGTCGCAGGTTCTCTGTGACCAGCCCGTCTCCCAAGTTTTCGACCAGTATCGGCCGAGCCGGAGGCGGAGATAAAATCGCCGGTTCCGGGCAAGCGCGCGTTTCGTCACGCGATCAGCCAGATCTGCCATTACCGCACTGCCGCCATGCAGAACAGACGGCAGTTCATTCAGCATTGCCTCAGAGCGGGTGACGACCGTGCCGTCAACGTGGAGTGACAGTTGGACCGGGACCTGCTCGATAGCACTGGGGGTTGTTATTCTGATTACCAGACGCCCTGCCACGAGGTCGTCCAGCGTCGGTTCGGGAGGTTCTGTGATGGCGTCAAAAGCCGCCGGGACCGGTTCCACGTCGATAAAGGTAACGATTGATACGGATGATCCTTGGCCCGAACCCAAGCGGATGAGATGTTCACCGGCGACCGGCTCCAGCGCAGCCACTTGCCCCGGAGCGAGCTGGACAGGCTCGCCCTCGTCGACACTCACAGACACGGCTGTTTCCCGGGTCCCGGACGACTTCAGGAGCAGCGGCCGGCTGGTTGCATAGATTGGTCCCCGCCATCCCTCAGAAAGGTGGATCCCACCAGCAAACGACGCAACGGGAAGACCCGGGGGGTGCAGGCCGAGTCGCTCTGCGAACGCACGTGCAGCGGTCTCCCTGAGATCGAGTTCCAGACAGGTCAGTCCGCAAACCGGCTGCTTGGCCACGATTCCTTCTGCAATCGGGAATGCCCGGTCGGTCAGAACGACGATCTGATCGTCTTCCAGCAATTCCGTTTCGCGGATCTGGACAAACCGGTCTGCCATCGGATCCTTGCGGAAAAGCAATGGCAGGGACTGGGCCGGTGCCAAGTCGGCTAGTGGATCACCTCCGTCAATCCCGGTTGACTCACAAAAAGCACGCCCCGCGATGAGGGCCGCGCCCAATGTTTCATCCGCAATCGGCATTTCCATTCCGGACAGAACCAGATCTGATCGGATCGGGCCAATACAGCCCCAGAAGACGGCGCCCTGCGGTAAGCCAGTCAGTGCGGTCGCGAGCCGATTACGAAACGATGCGGAAACCAGAGGAAAGCAAAGCGTAAGGTTAAACTCACCATCGCCATTCAAGGCCAGGATGAAAGTTGCTATGCCAAGTGGTGTTTGCTCTGCTGCGGCAATGCGACGTCGTTGTCGGTGGGTGGCGACTGCCTTTCGAATAGCATCGGCAGCCTGTCTGTCGGTTTCAAGGTCTCTGATCAGTCGCGCGACTGTCACAGTGGACAGGCGGCTGTCGGGATCTGGGAGATCCAGCAAATGGAAAATCAGGGACCGGGCAATGTTCTGGTCTTCGACCCACTCCCTGAATCGCCCGGAGGTACTGTTACGGGCAACATAACGCAGATCCTCGGCGAAATCCGCATCCTGTCGGCCCGCTGGAGCGATGCGGACGACCTGTTGCAATGCCCGCGCGAGAGGTCGTTGAATTTCCCTCGGCGCGATAGCGTTCGCTATGGGCCAGGAAATATGCGGGAAGGTTCGGGTCCACGGGCTGTCAACCGGGCGCTTGAGGCCGAGCCGGCGGTGCGCAGTGAGAAAAAAACCAGTCAGTGTCTTCCGCTCGTTTGTCGAGATTGAAGCGCCAAGTTCTCGCTCGAGTAGGGGCCAATAGTCACTGCCGGTGCCGCGATATTCGTAGCCGACTTCCGTCGCGACAACGATCAGCGGGAGAGCGTGACCGGCCCATTGACCTGATATCCCGACCCTCCGTGCCTGCGCTCCGACCACTTCAGACAGGAGCTTCAGCTCATCGGGATCAAGGCCATGTTCGAGAGCAAATACCGGCTGCTCTCCGCGAACATTTCTTAACGAAGTGTAAATGGTTTCGAGCTTGGTGTTCCAATCCCTCAAATTATCCCTGTAGCGCTCGTTTTCGGTTAGCGTCCGCGCTCGTGGTGTAATTTCCGGTGTAGGCGATGGTGTA
>NZ_JABWGQ010000057.1 GCF_014595975.1 Sphingopyxis sp. LK2115
ACCCTCGAGGGATCGCACCGCCTAGCTCTGCAATTACAGATCTACGGCCTAGAAGGTCTTGCGCCACTCCAGCTCGATATAGCGGCCCAAGGGATCGATAAAACCCGGCTGATAATTCAGCGGGACCACACCGTTCGCGTCGGTGATCTTGCGCTGGGCGTCGAAGACATTGTCGATGGCGAGGCGAAGGCGCGAGCCTTTGAGGAAGGGCAGCGCGCCGGTCAATTTCGGCTGCTGGTCGAGGTTGACGAAGAAGCGCAGGTCGAAGGTTGCGAGGTCGCCGAAATCCAGGTCGCCCGCGCTGCCGCCGGTCACCGTGCTGCCGCTGTCATATTTCGCGCTCAGCCGCACGCCCACGCCCTTGTAGAAGACACCGCCGTCGAGTTCGAGGAGGTGGCGATTCGACCCGCCGCCGCTGCCCGTCGCCGACCCGTCCAGCAGGTCGAGTTCGGGCACGCCGGGACGGATGAGCACCGTGTCGGTAAGCTTTACCGTGTGATAGAGCGAGACCTGCCAGCGCCCGCCCTGCGGACCGCCGAACATCCTGCCGAGACCGCCGGGACCGCCGGGACCGCCCGCGCGTGGGCCGCCGCCGCGCGGACCGCCGAAGCCGGGACCGCCGCGCTCGCCGCGCGGTCCGACGCGCGATTCGGGCTGCCCAAAGCTCTTGCCGAAGTTGAGACCCCAGCGGATCTGCGAATTTTCGGCGCGGTCGAAATTGACCGGCCGCTGGTCGAGCGCGACGAGCACGCCATTCGCATCGCGCGTCACGCGGTCGGGAAAGGCCGCCTCGATCTCGGGCGTAAGCAAGGGAAAGCTGTTCGCCGTGTCATAGCTTTTGTTGCGGTTGTAATTGACCGACAGATTGAGCCCCTCGATCATCGGCGGCGACCAGTTGAGTCCGAGCTTGAGGTCGCGGCGCTGTTCGGCGAGCAGGAAGGGATTGCCGCCGGTCGTCGTCGTGATCTGCACCGTCTGGCCGGTCGAAAAGTCATAGTAGGTCACCGCGGGGGTCACCAGCGGGGCAGCGCCAAGCTGCTGGATGCCCGGCGCGGCTTCATCGCTGTTGAAGCTCGCGATCAGCGACAGGCTGTCGGTGATGCCCCAGTTGAGGTTCGCGCCCCAGCTTTTGAGCGCCTCGAAATCGCTTGGGTTCTGCACCTGTCCGCTCAGCGTCAGCGACAGGGTGCCTATCTTGCCGACCGCGTAATCGGGATCGAGCAGCGGCACGGTGAGCGATCCGAACACGCCGGGCAGGTCGCGCGACAGGTCGGTGGTGGTCACGCCGTCGGCGCGCTGCGACCGGCTGTCGAAACGCAGCCCCGAATAGCTGCCGGTCATCGACAGGCGGATCGGTCCCGCCCAGCCTTCGGTCACCGTGCCCGACAGGTTGGCGTTGCCGCCGAATGTCTGCTGGCTGCTGTCGAAACGATCGACCGAACCGTCGATGCGATCGGTGAAGGTCCGCTGGTCGGCGTCGGCATAATTGCCGGTGACCGACCAACGCCAGTCGCCGAGCATCCCGTTGATGCTGGCGGTCGATGTCAGGTTGCGCGCGCGGCTGTCGCGTTCCAGCGGATCGGCCACGCCGCCGGGACCGGGGCCGAGCAGCGACAGCGTGTCGGTCTGGTCGAACCGCAGATTGATCGACGCATCGGTGGTCTTGCTCAGGCTGCGCTGAACCGTCGCGTCGATCCGATATTCGTCCGACGCGCCGAGCAGGCTGCGCGCGGGGGCTTCGGCCGCCTGCGCCGGATCGTCATAATCGAGGTCGCGCTCGCTTTCGCGCAGCATTGACTTGCGTTCCCAGCCTGCATCGACATTGATCCGGCTGCTGTCGGTGATCGCAAGGAAGCTCGGCTCGATCTCGCTCTGGAAACGGCCGCCCTGCGTCGGGATGCCGCCTTCGGCCTCGACCGAAAGCTGCCGGAAATTGGGCTTGAGCACCAGGTTGACGACGCGTTCGTCGGCCGAATAGCCATATTGCAGCGCGACCTCTTCGGGGAACACCTCGACCTTGGCGATCGCTTCGGGGGGCAGGTTGCGCACTTCGCCAAAGCCGCCGATACGGCGCCCGTTGACCAGGATGACCGGCCGCCCGCTGCCGCGGCCGCGCCCCGATCGCGTCTGCGGCGCCAGTGCGTCGAGCAGTTCGGAAACGTTCGACACGCCATAGCTGGCGATTGCGGCTTCATCGAGTTCGGCCTCGGCCCTGATGTCGGTATCGAGCTGGCCCGCAAGGCGCGGCGCGGTGACGACGATCTCGTCCTCGGCATAATCGTCATAGGCATCCTCGACCGTTTCGGGCGCCGCCGGGGCCTGATCGGCGGGCTGGTCGGCCACTGCCGCAGCGACTGATGACTCGACCGATGCCTCCGCCGACGCGGGCAGCGCAAACGACGCCCCGGCCGCCAGCAAGGCAGCGCGCACCGAAAGGGAAAGACGGACATGATTCATGGGGGAGAGCCTTGTTTCTGTTCTGTCTTGCTTTTCATTTGCGCAGGCAGGGCTTAACGCCCGCTGACGCCAGACTTTGCGCGGCGTTCACTTATGTCGCAATTGTCGCAACAATGTGTCGGGGGCTATGCCGGTTCGACGGGCGGCGCATATCGACCGCTGGACAGCATCGCCCGGCTTCCTTATCGGCCAGCCATGCCGACTCCCGAACCCTCCGCCGCCCCTGAATCGATCCTGATCATCGACTTCGGATCGCAAGTCACCCAGCTTATCGCCCGCCGCGTCCGCGAGGCGGGCGTCTATAGCGAGATCGTCCCGTTCAGCGCCGCCGAAGCCGCGCTGAAGAGGATGCAGCCCAAGGGCATCATTTTATCGGGCTCGCCCGCATCGGTCCCCGCACCCGGCAGCCCGCGGGCACCGCAATCGGTGTTCGACAGCGGCCTGCCCATCCTGGGCATTTGTTACGGGCAGCAGGTCATGAGCCAGCAGCTCGGCGGCCGCGTCGAACCCGGCGGCGTCGACGGGACGCGCGACGGCGAGTTCGGCCGCGCCTTCCTGACCGTCACCGAGCCCTGCGTGCTGTTCGACGGATTGTGGGCGGTCGGCGAGCGGCATCAGGTGTGGATGAGCCACGGCGACCGCGTCACCCAGTTCGCGCCCGGTTTCCGCATCGTCGCGGTCAGCGACGGCGCGCCCTTTGCCCTCATCGCCGACGACGCGCGCCGCTATTATGGCACCCAGTTCCACCCCGAGGTCGTCCACACGCCCGACGGGGCCAAGCTGATCGCCAATTTCGTCCGCCACGTCTGCGGCTGTTCGGGCGACTGGACGATGGCCGAGTTCCGCGCCACGAAAATCGCCGAAATCCGGGCGCAGGTCGGCGACCAGCGCGTGCTGTGCGGCCTGTCGGGCGGGGTCGACAGCGCGGTCGCGGCGGTGCTGATTCACGAAGCGATCGGCGAACGGCTCACCTGCGTCTTCGTCGACCACGGCCTCTTGCGCATGAACGAGCGCGAGCAGGTCGAGCGGCTGTTCCGTGACCATTACAACATCCCGCTGGTCGTCGTGGACGCCGAGGAACGCTTCATGGCCGGCCTGGCGGGCGTCACCGACCCCGAGGCGAAACGCAAGTTCATCGGCGCCGAGTTCATCAATGTGTTCGAGGAACAGGCAAAGAAGATCGGCGGCGCCGACTTCCTCGCGCAAGGCACGCTCTATCCCGACGTGATCGAATCGGTCTCGTTCACCGGCGGGCCGAGCGTGACGATCAAGAGCCACCACAATGTCGGCGGCCTGCCCGAACGCATGAACATGAAACTGGTCGAACCCTTGCGCGAGCTGTTCAAGGACGAGGTGCGCCTGCTCGGCAGGGAACTCGGCCTGCCCGACATTTTCGTCGGCCGCCACCCTTTCCCCGGCCCCGGCCTCGCGATCCGCATTCCGGGCGAAGTCAGCAAGGAACGCTGCGACATTCTTCGCAAGGCTGACGCCGTTTACCTAGAGGAAATCCGCAATGCGGGTCTTTACGACGCGATCTGGCAGGCGTTCGCGGTGCTGCTTCCCGTCAAAACCGTCGGCGTGATGGGCGACGGGCGGACATACGACCATGTCTGCGCGCTGCGCGCCGTCACCTCGACCGACGGCATGACCGCCGACATCTACCCTTTCGACGCCGCTTTCCTCAGCCGCTGCGCGACGCGCATCATCAACGAGGTGCAGGGCATCAACCGCGTGGTCTATGACTATACATCCAAGCCGCCGGGGACGATCGAGTGGGAATGATTCAGGCCCATCCGAACGCCGCCGATTCTACGCCGAAACTCGACGTAACCCACTGAAGAAAAATAATCTTCCTGACTGTGCCTATCGATACCTATCGGTGGGCATAGATCGCGAGTACCGTCACGGCTGACGGCCCTTGCTCATATTGATCCCTGCTGATTTTGAAAGTACCGTCACGGGAACTGAGGCTCGTGACGGTACTTTTTTTGGCTTAAGCCATTGTAAGAACGCGCATTTTCAGGCGCGAGCCTCCCAAAAACCGCGTGACGGTACTTTTTCGGAGGTGATACGGCAATGCTGACGGACGCAGCAATCAAGGCCTTGAGACCAAAAGACAAAATCTACAAGGTCGCGGATCGCGACGGCATGTATGTCCGCGTCATGCCGTCAGGACAGATATCCTTCCGGCTGGACTATCGGCTGAATGGGCGGCGCGAAACGGTCTATCTCGGCAAGTATGGGCGTGATGGCATTTCGCTCGCGCGGGCGCGGGAGCTGTGCCTGGATGCGCGGCGGGCGATCAGAGAGGGGCGTTCACCGGCGATCGAGAAGCAGCGCGAGAAGCGTCGCCTGAAAGAGGCCAAGAGCTTCGGCGAGTTCGGTGAGAAATGGCTGGTGAATGCTCCGATGGCGGACAGCACCAGAGCCATGCGCCGCGCCATCTTCGAGCGTGAGCTGCTCCCTGTCTGGCGCAATCGCCTGCTTACCGAAATCACGCCGGACGATCTGCGAACACACTGCGCCAAGATCGTCGAGCGCGGCGCCCCGGCCACAGCGATCCATGTTCGGGACATCCTGAAGCAGATCTACGGCTTCGCAATCCTGCATGGAGAGAAGGTGCCTAATCCCGCGGATGAGGTCGGGCCCGCCGCGATTGCGACGTTCGCGCCGAGAGACCGCGCGCTGTCACCGGCGGAAATTCGCATCATGCTCAAGCAACTCGAGCACGTTCCTACGCTGCCGACCATCCGGTTAGGTATGAAGCTCTACCTCCTGACGATGGTGCGGAAGAGCGAACTGCAGGACGCGGTATGGGACGAGGTGGATTTCGAGAATGCTGTCTGGACCATCCCAAAGGAGAGGATGAAGCGCTCGAAGCCTCACAACGTCTATCTCTCGCGGCAGACCTTAGACATCATGATCGCGCTGAAGACCTGCGCTGGCAATTCGCGGTATCTGTTGCCGTCGCGCTACGATGCCGACGCGCCAATGTCGCGGGCGACCTTCAACCGAGTGACCTACTCGGTGGTCGAACAGGCGAAGAAGGAGGGACTCCCTCTTGAGCCGTTTACGGTTCACGATCTGAGACGCACCGGATCGACACTTTTGAACGAGCTCGGCTTCAACAGCGACTGGATCGAGAAATGCCTCGCCCATGAGGATGGCCGGTCATCTCGCGGAGTTTACAACAAGGCGGAATACGAGGTGCAGCGCCGCCATATGCTGCAAGAATGGGCGGACATCGTTGATGCCTGGCTCGAGGGGAAAAAGCGCGTGCCGGTTCTCGTGCCGCCCGCTATGACGCTGCTTGAGCTTGATCCGGCGCTTTGACAGGCCGGGTTTTCCGCTGCCGTACGTCCGGGTGCTTGGCCCGTTTGACAGGAGCCGCGCGACGGCTCTCCAGCCATGCCTGAACCTCGGCAAGGTCCCATACGATGCAGCGGGGCGACAGTGCAAAGCGCCTTGGGAATTCGCCCCGCTGCTCCATCTCGTAGATAGTGCTATCGGCGAGCGGGACCATCTCACGCAGTTGATGTCGCCTGATCGATTTTCGAAGCGTCAACTGATCCGAGTGGCTCATCCTCTATCTCCTCATTGGATTGCATATACAACGATAGAGAATGATAGATCTCGACTGCGGAAGCCCCTTCGAAGGCTAATGCGGCAGTATCGCACTGTAGGGTGCAAATCGGAGGGACGATAACGGCAGATCGCCTTTGCATGACGCTCAGTGCGAGAAGAGAATTCTCGGCCAAGAAGTCGACGAGCATTCGTGAATCCCCACGTGCGGCCCCGGCCTTGCGGAAGCTGCCATGCTCCGATGCAGCGACGAAATAGCGCAGATGCCAAAGTTCTATTGAACGAGGGCGCCTCACGGTCCGCCCCATCCGGATACTGATGGTTCAGGGCAACCCACGCGGGTTGGCCCGGAGCGCTACGCCAAGCTTCGCTCAATGGGCGTAACCGGTGTTTTCAGGCCACGGTGGACCATGGCATGAGTTGGGCGAGAT
>NZ_JABWGQ010000027.1 GCF_014595975.1 Sphingopyxis sp. LK2115
CCCCCCCCCCCCCTTCAGGATGAGGGAGGATTAGTGATCGCTGACAGTGATGTAAATGGTTTGCGGTTGCCTGGGGTGGGCGGGTTCCGACCGGAAGCCGGCGTGGCCGCGCGGCGGCCTGAACAAGGCCAAAGCCGCCGGTTCAGCATTCCGCGCTACGCCGCCTTGCCGTGCGCAACGTCCATGCTCACTGCGTTGCCCGCCTCGATTTCGGCGGCCTTGGCTTCGACGAGCCTGACGATGTGCGCGATCATGTCGGCGTCCTCGACATGATGATCGGTGACGCCGGACAGGTAGACCATATGCCTGCCGTTGCCGCCGCCGGTGATGCCGATGTCGGTTTCGCGCGCTTCGCCGGGGCCGTTGACGACGCAGCCGAGGACCGAGAGCGACATCGGCGTCTTGATGTGGCCGAGCGCGTCCTCCAGCGCCTGAACGGTGCGGATGACGTCGAAACCCTGCCGTGCGCAGCTGGGGCAGGAGACGACGCGCACGCCGCGCGTTCTGAGGCCCAGCGATTTCAGAATCTCGTAGCCGACGCGCACTTCCTCTTCGGGTTCGGCCGACAGGCTGACGCGGATCGTGTCGCCGATCCCGGCCCAGAGAAGATTGCCGATGCCGAGCGCGCTCTTGACCGTGCCGCCGATCAGCCCGCCGGCCTCGGTGATGCCGAGATGGAGCGGGCAGTCGACCGCGTCGGCGAGCTGCGCATAGGCGGCGACCGCGAGGAAGACATCGCTCGCCTTCACCGCGACCTTGTAATCGTGGAAATCATGGTCCTGAAGCAGCTTGATATGGTCGAGCGCGCTTTCGACGAGCGCCTCCGGGCAAGGCTCGCCATATTTTTCGAGCAGGTCTTTTTCGAGGCTGCCGGCGTTGACGCCGATGCGGATCGCGCAGCCGTTCGCCTTGGCGGCGCGGACCACCTCGCCGACGCGCTCACTGCTGCCGATATTGCCGGGGTTGATGCGCAGGCAGGCGGCCCCCGCATCGGCGGCTTCGAGCGCCCGTTTGTAGTGGAAATGGATGTCGGCGATGACCGGGATCCGCGCCGCGCGGACGATCTTGCCAAGCGCGGCCGTGCTGTCGGTGTCGGGACAGGAGACGCGGATCAGGTCGGCGCCCGCCTCTTCGCAGCGGCGAATCTGGTCGATCGTCGCGACCGGGTCGCTCGTCGGCGTGTTGGTCATCGTCTGCACGGTGATCGGCGCGCCGCCACCGACGGGAACATTGCCGACCATGATCTGACGGCATTGGCGACGCGCAATGTCGCGCCAGGGGCGCAGGCCGGGATTGTGATCGCTCATGGTTGCAGGCTCGGTTGCAGGGGAGACAGGCGCTTCTTTAGCGGCCATGCGGCGGCTTGGCAAAGGCAAGCGTGGGCCGCACGACATGTTGCGTGAAAGTCACACTCTGCCAATGATTCGTCGTCCTGCGCAATTTTTGTTTGTGCGTCGCAGCAATATCGGCAATTTCGGAGCGTTCGTCGTCACGAGCCCGGATTGAAGAGGCGCGGACGCGCACGGCAGGCTGGGACGATCCATTGTATCAAAAGGGGGATCACCCATGAAGTTTCTTACCAAAGCGTGTTTCGGCATGCTGCTCGCCGCGTCGACCCTGTCGACGCCTGCTTTCGCACAGGAAGAAGAAGCCAGCGGCCCGGTCTCGCTTTCGGGCGGCGTTTCGGTCGTGTCGGACTATCGCTTCCGCGGCATTTCGCTGTCGAACGAAAAGGTCGCGCTCCAGTCGACGCTGACCGTCAGCCACGAAAGCGGCCTTTACGCCGGTGTCTGGGGATCGACCCTTCCCGACAGCCCGCTTTACGGCAAATATGAGCTTGATCTCTACGCCGGGTTCGCGACCGAAATCGCGCCGGGCACCTCGGTCGATATCGGCGCAACCTATTATGTCTATCCGGGCAACCAGGATTTTGCCGGACCCAGCGATTATGTCGAAATCATCGGCAAGCTGTCGCACGACATCGGCCCGGTGTCGGTGACGGGCATGGTGGCCTATGCTCCCGACCAGAAATCGCTCGGCAGCGACGACAATATCTATCTGAACCTCGGTCTTGGCTATGGCATCCCGGATACGCCGGTCACGCTGACCGCCGGGCTCGGCTATACCGACGGTTCGCTGGGCGCGGCGTCGGCCGACGGCAATTATCTCGACTGGTCGGTGGGCGCTTCCTTTGCCGCCGGGCCGGCCACCCTGTCGGTGCAATATATCGACACCGACATCAAAAAGACAGGCATCGGCGCCGTCGACACGCTGTACGACCCAACCGTGGTCTTTACGCTGGGCGTTTCGTTCTGATCGCCTAGCGGGTCTGCGACCACGCGCGAAGGGGGGCGGCTTCGGGGGAGGCCGCCCCCTTTTTTGCGTGCGTCCTTCGCGGTCGCGCCCGCGGATCAGCGCCAGCGCAGATTCGCGCGCGACAGGTCGGCGAGCGATTTGGCGCCCATCAGCTTCATCCCGCGTTCGATCTCGGCGCGCAGCAGCGCGATCGCGCGGTTCACGCCAGCCTCGCCCGCCGCAGCAAGCGCATAGAGATAAAGGCGCCCACCCGAGCACGCCTTCGCGCCGACCGACAAGGCTTTGAGCACATGCGTGCCGCGGGTGATGCCGCCGTCGCAGATCACCTCGACCTTGTCGCCCACCGCATCGACAATGTCGGCAAGTGCGTCGAAGGGTGCGATGCTGCCGTCGAGCTGGCGCCCGCCATGGTTCGACACCATGATCGCGGTGGCGCCGATGTCGACGGCGCGCTTTGCATCCTCGACCGCGACGATCCCTTTCAGGCAGAAAGGGCCGTCCCATTGCCGGCGGATCGTCGCAGCGCGCCGCCAGTCGAGGCTCTGGTCGAGCATCGAGGTGAAATAGTCGGCGACCGATTTGGGGACGCTCGATCCTTCCGCCACATGTGCGCTAAGGTTGGGCAGGCTGAATTTTTCGCGAAGCAGATAGTTGAGCCCCCAGCCGGGCTTGATCGCATAGCTCAGCATGTTGCGCGCGGTGAAGCGCGGCGGCGATGTGAAGCCCGAACGCAGGCAGCGTTCGCGATTGCCGCCGACTATCGTATCGACCGTCAGTGCAACGGCGTCGAACTTCGCCGCGCGCGCCGCCTCCAGCATCGCGCGGTTGAGCCCTTCGTCCTTGTGGACATAGAGTTGGAACAGCTTGGGGCCGCCCGTCAGCGCGCCCGCTTCGGCAAGGCCGATCGTCGCGAGGCTCGAAATGCCCGCGACGGTGCCCGCGTCCGCGGCGGCGCGCAGCACCGCGCGCTCGCCCTGCCAGTGGAACAGGCGCTGCAGCGCGGTCGGCGAGAGAAAAAGCGGCATCGCGATGTCCCGCCCGAAGATCGTCGTTTTCATGTCGATGCGGTCGACACCCGCAAGCACGCGCGGGATGAGGTCGCAGGCGTCGAAAGCGTCGCGGTTGCGGCGTCGGGTGACCTCGTCGTCGGCGGCGCCGTCGATATAGTCGAACACCGGCCAGGGCAGGCGGCGCCAGGCGAGTGCGCGGAAATCGTCGATATTGTGGCAGTCGGTGAGTTTCATGCTGGCCCTATTCCCTTCGCATCGAGCGAGGTGGAGGTGCCGCGAAGGGGCGCGCTGACGACCGGGGTCTCGACTTCGCCCCGGCATGAACCGGATCGGGGCGTCGCCTTGGCCATCAGAACACCGTCCGGCCAGCCACCGTGCCCTTGCTCGCAAAGCTGAAGCGCGGTTCGATGGCCAGATCCTTGTCGAGAATATGGGCGGCGACGCGTTTGCCCACGGCGGGGCCGTTCTTGAACCCGTGCCCCGATCCGGCGCCGACGAGCCAGACGCGTTCCTGCCCCGGAAAGCGGTCGAGCAGATAATCGCCATTCGCGCTGTTTTCATATTGGCACACATGTGCACCGATCAGCGGCGCCCCCGCGAGCCCCGGAAAGCGCCGCGCGACATAGGCGCGCGCGGCGGCGATTCCGGCGGGGGTCGGATCGCGTTCCATCGTGTCGGGGTCGATCACCGGGCCATGCGTGTCGAAGGCAATCTTGAACCCCGCCCCTTCGAGATCGGGAATGCCATAGACGATGCGGCCGTTGTTGAAATCGGCCCAGACGGGCAGTTCAGGCGGCGCAAAGCGTGTGTCGCCCTGCTGCGCGCCGAAATGATAGACCTCCTGCCGCGTTGCGACGATCCGTCCCATCAACTGCTGCGGGAAAAGTTCGGCGAGCCAGGGGCCCGCGGCATAGACCAGATGGTCGGCGGTGCCGCCGTCGGGAAGCGTGTGGCGCCTGATCCGCCTTGAAAAAAGCGGTGCGGGCATCACGACGCGTTCCACCTCGATCTGGGCATCCGCGATCACTTCCTGCACGCCGCGCGCGGCGATCAGCGCGCCTGCCTCGGTTTCAAGGATGCCGGTTTCGCCCTGATAGAATTGGATCTGGCGATATTTGTTCTGGAGCCAGTTTACGTCGCCATGCTCATGCCCGACGCGATTCGCCTGGAGCCAAGCCAGCGACTGCGCCGTATAGGCCTCGCCCGCCGGCGCAAACCAGAGCACGCCGGTGTTGTAAAAGATCGGCGCGCTCGCGGTGTCGGACAGCGCTTTCCAATAGGGCAGCGATTCGCGCGCCAGATCCGAATAAATACTGTCCGCGCCATATCCCATGCGGATCACGCGGCTGGCGCCGCCCGATGAGGAGCGCGCATTGCCCGCGCCATAGGCGTCGAACAGGCGCACGCTCTTTCCGGCGCGGACAAGGTGCCACGCGGTCCACGCGCCAAAGACGCCCGCGCCGATGATCGCGACGTCGACATGCTGGATCTTTGGTCGCGGCGGCTTGCGCCTTTTCGATCGGCGTTGCTTGCGCTCGGCAGCCGCCGCGCTTGCCGCGACGGGCAACGCGGCAAGGCCGGTCAGCAGCGCGCGGCGCGAGGGCGTGTCAGCGGCCAATCGTCGCGCCTTCCTGTTGCTTGTAATAGCGATAGCCGCCGATCCAGGTTTCGAGCGGCGCCATGCGGCGAATCTCGTCGGGGCTGGCCAGCAGCGGGTCGGCGTCGACGATCAGGAAATCGGCGCGCATTCCGGGCATCAGCGTGCCGATGCGGTCCTCGGCAAATCCCGCGAAGGCCGCCGTGCGCGTGAAGCCGTCGAGCGCGGTTTCGCGGCCGACCGATTCCTGTGGCCGCCAGCCGCCGAAGGGTTCGCCCTTGGCATCGGTGCGCGAGATGGCGGCGGCGAGGCCCGCGAATGGATTGGCGCTTTCGACGGGCACGTCGGAGCCGAAGGCAAGGCGCACGCCCGCCTTTTCGAGGCTGCGCCACGCATAGGCGCCCGCCAGCCGGTCGGGGCCGAGCCGCGCTTCGGCCATCAGCCGGTCGCTCGTCTGATGCACCGGCTGCATCGAGGCGACGACTTTCAGGCTGGCGAAGCGCCCCATGTCGGCGGGGTCGATCACCTGCGCATGTTCGATGCGCCAGCGGCGCTCGCCCGGAACGTCGGTGGCCAGGTCGGCGTCGAGATCGGCGATGGCGGCGAGCGCTTCGGCATTGGCGGCGTCGCCGATCGCGTGGATCGCGACCTGGAACTTGTCCATCGACGCGCGCACCATCTTGTTGCGAAGCTGCGCCGGGGTGAGGAGGGGCAGCCCTTTCTGCCCCGGCGCGTCGGCATAAGGCGCCTTCAGCCACGCGCCGCGCGAACCCAGCGCGCCGTCGAGATAGAGCTTTACCCCGACCATGCGCAGGCGGTCGTCATAAAGCCATGGCGTCGGTTCGGACCCGGCGATGATCGCCATATTGTCGATGTCGGCGCCGTAGGAAATGATGCGCACCGCAAGCTGTTTCTTGTCGCCCGCGCGGCGAAACGCCTGCCAGTCCTGAATGGTCGTGCCCATGTCGGCGATCGCGGTGATCCCCTGTTCGAGCAATTTCTGCTGCGCCAGATAGAGCGCGCGGTCGAGGTCGCGCGCAAGCGGCTTGGGCTTGGCGCTGTCGATCAGGCTCATCGCGGCATCGACGAATACGCCCGACGGCTTGCCGGCTGCCATTTCGATGCGTCCGCCTTCGGGCGACTTGCTCGCCGCCGTCACTTTCGCCGCCGCCATCGCGGCGCTGTTGGCCCAGCCCGCATGGCCGTCCACGCGCTCCAGCCAGACGGGACGGTTCGACACCGCAGCGTCGAGGTCGGCGGCGGTGGGGAAACGGCCGAGGCCCCACTTTTCCTGGTTCCAGCCGCGCCCGATGATCCACGGCATTTCGGGATTTTCCGCGGCATAGCGGCGGATCGCGGCCTGCGCTTCGGCCAGGCTGTTCGTGTCGCTGAGATCGAGCAGCATCAGCTGGAAGCCCAGCCCCATGACATGCCCGTGCGCGTCGATCAGGCCGGGGATCAGCGTGCGGCCCTTGCCATCCTCCTTGAAATCGGGGCGTTCGGGGCGCTTGTCCTTGCGATCGAGCAGCTGTTTCACCTTGCCTTCGCGATCGATCACGAGACCGGTGAAGCGGACGAGTTTGCCCTGCTTGTCGAGCGTGATGCCGTTGACATTGTCGATCAGCGTGTCGGCGTGCGCGGGGGCGGCAAGGGCGAGCGCTGGCGCCGTGAGCAACAGCCGCTTCATTTCGGCAACCGCGTCACGAGCGAGCTCGTGTCCTTGCGCCCGCCGCCCGCTTTCTGGACATCGGCGTAGAATTGGTCGACGAGGCTGGCGACGGGCAAGGTCGCGCCGTTGACGCGCGCTTCGTCGATCGCAAGGCCCAGATCCTTGCGCATCCAGTCGACCGCGAAGCCAAAGTCGAACTCGCCTTTCGCCATCGTGGCCCAGCGGTTGAGCATCTGCCAGCTCGCCGCCGCGCCGCCCGACACCGCCTCGAACACCTTGTCGGTGTCGAGCCTTGACGCCTGCGCGAAACGCAGCGCTTCGGACAGGCCCTGAAGCACGCCCGCGATCGCGATCTGGTTGACCATCTTGGTCGTCTGCCCCGCGCCGGGGCCGCCGATGTGGACCATGCGCGCGGCATAGGCCTGCATCACCGGCTCGGCCGCAGCGAACGCCGCCTTGCTGCCCCCGCACATGATCGACAGCGTGCCATTTTGCGCCCCCGCTTCGCCGCCCGACACGGGCGCATCGAGGCAGAGCAGGCCGAGGCTTTCGGCCTCGACCGACAGTTGCCGCGCGATGCGGGCGGAAACCGTGGTGTGGTCGATGAACAGCGCGCCCTTGCGCATCGCCCGGAACGCGCCGTCACGGCCAAGCGTGACCTGCGCCAGATCATCGTCATTGCCAACGCAGGTCAGCACGACATCGGCGTCCTGCGCGGCATCGGCGGGGGTCGATGCCGCGGTGCCGCCATGTTGCGCCACCCACGCATCGGCCTTGGCGCGCGTGCGGTTATAAACGGTGAGCTGGTGGCCCGCTTTCGCAAGATGCCCTGCCATCGGGCCGCCCATGACGCCGGTGCCGATGAAGCTGATGCGCAATTTCTGTTCGCTCATGCCGGGTCCATAGCATTGTTTTGGTGGGGTGCCAGAGCGAGCATCGCAATCAGGCCCCTCCCCTGAAGCGGTGGACGCAAGAAGGCCTTTCCCTTCGCTGCCCTTGCCGTTAGGGCCGCAACGCTATGACCGATCACCTTACCCTGACCTCCGCCGCCGATTTGCCGGCGATCACATTGGACGATGTGCGCGCGGCGGCGGAACGAATTAACGGCGCGGTGGTGCGGACGCCGACGCTGAAATCGCAGACGCTTTCGGAGCTGGTCGGCGCCGAGGTGTGGTTGAAGTTCGAGAATCTGCAATTCACCGCGGCGTATAAGGAACGCGGCGCATTGAACGCGCTGCTGCTGCTCGACGACGATGCGCGCGCGCGCGGCGTGATCGCGGCATCGGCGGGCAACCACGCGCAGGGCCTTGCCTATCATGGCAAGCGCCTCGGCGTGCCTGTCACCATCGTGATGCCGAGCACGACGCCGCAGGTAAAGGTGTCGCAGACCGCGGGCCATGGCGCGACGATCGTGCTGCATGGCGAGAAGTTCGACGACGCCTATGCCCATGCGCGCGAGCTGGAAAAGGAGCGCGGCCTTACCTTCGTGCATCCCTTCGACCATCCGCATGTCGCGGCGGGGCAGGGGACGGTGGCGCTCGAAATGCTCGACGACGTGCCCGATCTTGATACGCTCATCGTGCCGATAGGCGGTGGCGGGCTGCTTGCCGGCATGGGCACCGCGGCGCGCGGCATCAAGAACGACATGCGCCTTGTCGGCGTGCAGGCCGAACTTTATCCTTCGATGTACGCCGAACTCAACGGCGTCGACATGGCGTGCGAGGGCGACACGCTGGCCGAGGGCATCGCGGTGAAGGAGCCGGGAGCCTATACGCGCAAACTCGTCGCCGAACTCAACGACGACATCGTGCTGGTTGCCGAGCGGCATCTGGAACGCGCGGTGAGCCTGCTGCTCCAGATTGAAAAGACGGTCGTCGAGGGTGCGGGCGCGGCCGGTCTCGCCGCGATGCTCGCGCATCCGGAAGAGTTTGCGGGCCGCAAGGTCGGGCTGGTGCTGACCGGCGGAAATATCGACACGCGGCTGCTCGCCAACGTGCTGCTGCGCGACCTTGCGCGTTCGGGCCGCATCGCGCGGCTGCGCATCCGCTTGCAGGACCGCCCCGGCGCTCTGTTCAAGGTGATGAAACTGTTCGACGAGAAACAGGTCAACATCATCGAAATCTATCACCAGCGCATCTTCACGACGCTGCCCGCCAAGGGGCTGATCACTGACATCGAATGCGAAGCGCGCGATCGCGAACATCTCGACAGCCTCGTCGCGGCGCTGCGCGATGCGGGCTATATGGTGACGACGGTGGAGCTGGCCTAGACGGTATTCGCCCCTCTTTCAGCGAAGGGCGCAGAGGATATGACCGCGATGAAATCCTTCACCGTCTCCCTTACCGCGACCCCCGACAGCATCGACGAGCTTGGCCATGTCAACAATGCGGTCTGGGTCCAGTGGATCCAGCAGGTCGCGACGGGCCATTGGGATGCGGCGGCGCCGCAGGCGCACAAGGACGCCTATGTCTGGGTCGTCGTCCGGCACGAAATCGACTATCTGCGCGCGCTTGGTCCCGGCGAAACGGTAACTGCGCGCACCTGGGTCGCCGACAAGCCGCAGGGCGCGAAGTTCGACCGTTTCATGGAGTTCACCGGCGCCGACGGCAAGGTGCATGTGCGGGCACGGACGGTGTGGGCGCTGCTCGACAAGGCAAGCGGGCGGCCGCTGCGCGTGACTGCGGAAGTGGTGGCGCCGTTTGCGGGGTGATGTTGCTGGTCGGGTGGAGCGCAATGCGCGCCTTATGGTCGCAACCCGTCGCTACGCATATCCCACCCAGCCGCGCCAGGTGAAGGCCGCATAAAATTGCTCGACGCCGGTAAAGCCCGCGTCGCGCAAGGCGGCTTCGTCGGCCTCCGGGCTCAGCATTGCGACGTGCGTGGCGACGGCGGCGCGGGCGGTGGCGGTCTGTTCGGGGGCGGCGCCCGAGGCGATGGCATAGGACGCATAGCGATCGAGCCAGCGGTCGCGTTCGTCCGGGCCTTGCGGGAAGCTGCCATGCGCGGCAACGAACGGCGCGCCGGCTTTCAACCGCGCGCGGATCTGGGCAGCGGTGCGGATGCGTTCGTCGGCGGCGAGAAAATGCAAGGTGAGCAGGCAGACGGCGCCGTCGAAGGGACCAGGAGGCGCGTCATCGATATAACCTTCGATCAGTTCGGCGCGATGGGCGTTGGCGCCGAGCGTTTGCGCGGCAAGGCGCAGCATCACGGCTGCGGGATCGACTCCGGTGAAGGTCCAGCCGGGATAGGCGTCGGCCATCGCCTTGAGTTCGAGCCCGCCGCCGGCTCCGAGCACCAGAATGCGCGCGTTATCGGGCACGCGTTCGGCAAGCAGCAGTCCCGTCATCCGGTGGAGCGCATCCAGGCCGGGAACGAAGCGCCGCGGCCCGTCGGCGTAACGCGCAATCGCATCGGCATCGTTGAAATGATCGAGGAAATGCCGGGCGCCTTCAGCCATGGCGATACTCCTGCCGGGTGGTGATCGCGCGCGCCGCCATGCGGGCGTGGAAGTCGGCGGCGAGTTCGGCCAGCGTCACCTGCGCGAACCGATCGAGCAGCAATGCCTCCGCCTCGCGAAAGCTGGTGTCGAGCGCGGCGTTGACCGCCTGTTCGACCACGCATCCCGGCGCGTCGGTGCGATGGCCCATCGCCATCAGCGCGGGACGGCCGATCGCATCATAGATGTCGCGCATCGTGATATCGCCAAGCGCGCGCTGGATCGTCCAGCCGCCGCCATGGCCTTTTTCGGACCGGACGAACCCCGCATCGCGCAGACCGCCGAGGATGCGGCGGATGACGACGGGATGGGTCTGCATCGCCTGCGCCAACTGATCCGACGTCATCGGATCGCGCTGCTCGGCCATATGGAGGAGGACGTGGAGCACGCCCGAAAGTCGGCTGTCGCGTTTCATGTAACTTTACATAATACGTGAAATCGCTCTGTCAATTGATAGGGGCCGGCAAATGCAGATACGTTCCGCAACGCCCGCCGATGCCCCCGCGATCTGGGCGATCATCGGCCCGACGATCCGTGCGGGCGAAACCTACGCGCTTGATCGCGACATGACCAAGTCAGAGGCGCTGGCATACTGGTTCGGGCCCGGCAAGGTGGTGTTCGTCGCCGAAGCCGACGGTGCGATCCTGGGCACCTATTATCTGCGCGCCAATCAGGCAGGCGGCGGCGCGCATGTCGCGAATTGCGGCTATATGACCGCGGCATCGGCCACGGGACGCGGGGTCGCGCGGGCGATGGCCGAGCATAGCCTGGCCGAAGCGCGCGATCGCGGTTTCCGTGCGATGCAATTCAACTTCGTCGTCGCAACCAATGATCGCGCGATACGCCTTTGGCAGTCGCTGGGGTTCAAGATCGTCGGGCGATTGCCGGGTGCCTTCGCGCATCCGGCGCACGGCTTTGTCGACGCGCTGGTCATGCACCGCGCGCTTGATCGCGTGACGGACGGCTGATAAATCGCCCGCGATGACCAACGACCGATTCACCCGTTTCAAGGCGTATTGGCGCTCCTTTACATAGGAGCGGCATGGCATCACCTGTGACCATCGCCGCCGTGTCCGGAATGGCGAATGGTTGTCATCACATCACCAAACCCACTTTCGGTCGCGGCGCGCGCTTTTGAAGAGAAGACGCGACATGACCGATACGCTGCTTTCCCTGTCGACCGACCATTGCCGCATCGCGCCGCTCACCGCCGACGATGCGCGCGCTCTGACCGCGATCACGGACGAGACGGTGACGTCGCGCGTCCATTTTTTGCCCGCCCCCTTCACCGAGGCCGACGCGCGCGCGCTCATCGCGCGGTCGGGCGGCGGGGACGTGTTCCATGCGGTGCGCGACAGGCACGGGATCGAGCTTTATGGCGTCGTCGGCGTGCACCGACGCGCACGCCATGAATATGAGATCGGTTACTGGTTCGGGGCGCGGGCGCGGGGGAAGGGCATCGCGACCGAAGCGGTGCGCGCGGTGGTCGCGGCGCTCGGTGCGGCGCGGCCCGACTGTTCGATCGTTGCCGAATGCCACCCCGACAACGAGCGCTCGCGCGCGTTGCTGCGCCGCGTCGGCTTTGTGTCGACGGGGCGGCCGGGCCAGCGGCCCGGTCGGATGCTGATGGCATGGCGGGCAGCGCCGGCCGAGCGCATCGATGTTTGCTGACCGCCGGCCCTCCCTCATCCGGCTGTTTCGGGGAGGATCACATGCTTGCATTGCCGATCCATTTGCCTGATTGGGAGCGCCGAGAAGGAGACCGCCCATGAAGACCCGCGCCGCCGTTGCGTTCGAAGCGAAGAAGCCGCTCGAAATCGTCGAGCTCGATCTGGAAGGCCCGAAGGCGGGCGAGGTGCTGGTCGAGATCATGGCGACGGGCATCTGCCACACCGATGCTTACACGCTCGACGGTTTCGACAGCGAGGGCATCTTTCCGAGCGTGCTGGGGCATGAAGGCGCGGGCGTGGTGCGCGAAGTCGGCGCGGGCGTCACCAGCGTGAAGCCGGGCGATCATGTGATCCCGCTCTACACCCCCGAATGCCGCCAGTGCAAAAGCTGCCTGTCGGGCAAGACCAACCTCTGCACCGCGATCCGTGCGACGCAGGGCAAGGGGCTGATGCCCGACGGCACGACGCGCTTTTCGTACAAGGGTCAGCCGATCTTTCACTATATGGGCTGCTCGACCTTCTCCAACTTCACCGTGCTGCCGGAGATCGCGGTCGCGAAGATTCGCGAGGACGCGCCCTTCCAGTCGAGCTGTTACATCGGCTGCGGCGTGACCACCGGGGTGGGCGCGGTCATCAACACGGCAAAAGTGCAGGTCGGCGACAATGTCGTGGTCTTTGGCCTTGGCGGTATCGGGCTCAACGTGATCCAGGGCGCGCGCCTTGCCGGCGCGAACCAGATCATCGGCGTCGACATCAATCCGGCGCGCGAGGATTGGGGCCGCAAGTTCGGCATGACCGATTTCCTGAACTCCAAGGGGATGAGTCGCGAGGATGTCGTCGCGGCGATCGTTACGATGACCGACGGCGGCGCGGACTATACGTTCGACGCGACGGGCAATACCGAAGTCATGCGCATCGCGCTCGAAGCCTGCCACCGCGGCTGGGGCACGTCGATCATCATTGGCGTGGCCGAGGCGGGCAAGGAGATTGCGACGCGCCCGTTCCAGCTCGTCACCGGGCGTAACTGGCGCGGCACCGCTTTCGGCGGCGCCAAGGGTCGCACCGACGTCCCGAAGATCGTCGATATGTATATGACGGGCAAGATCGAGATCGACCCGATGATCACCCACGTCATGGGTCTGGAAGAGATCAACAAGGGATTCGACCTGATGCACGCGGGGGAAAGCATCCGCAGCGTGGTGGTTTATTGAAGCGCGTGCAGCGAAGCGGCCATGGGCTGGTGTGTCCCCGCGAAGGCGGGCACCCAACTCCGGACGGTGCCGATTGGCACGGGCGGATGATGGACCCCCGCCTTTGCAAGGGTGCGCGGAATTGCCGAATGATGGGGACAAGAATGTGACCGGGCCTTATGTCCTGACCTTCAGCTGCGCCGACGCGGTGGGCATTGTCGCCGCCGTCACCGGACTGCTCGCGGAGCGCGACGGCTTCATCCTCGACAGCCAGCAATATGCCGACCTCGATTCGGGGCGCTTCTTCATGCGCGTCGCGTTTCGCGGCGCGGGGCCACGCTTTCCGGGCGACCTGGCCGGGGTGCAGGACGCCTTTGCACCTGTCGCCCACCGCTTTCAGATGGATGCGCGGATCAGCGATTGCAGCGCCAAGCCGCGGTTCGTGATCGCGGTGTCGCAGGGCAGCCATTGCCTCAACGATCTGCTCCACCGCTGGTCGACGGGCAATCTCGCGATCGACATCGTTGGCGTGGTGTCGAACCACGAACATCTTCGCCGCTTGACCGAATGGCACGGCGTGCCCTTTCACTATCTGCCCGTCAGCGACGCAAACCGCGCCGACCAGGAGGCGGCGATCCTCGACGTCATGGCGCGCGGCGGAGCGGAATATCTGGTGCTTGCGCGCTATATGCAGGTGCTGTCGGAGGATTTGGCAACGAAGCTCGCCGGGCGCTGCATCAACATTCACCACAGCTTCCTGCCGGGGTTCAAGGGCGCCAGGCCCTATCACCGCGCGCACGAACGCGGCGTCAAGCTGATCGGCGCGACCGCGCATTTCGTGACGAGCGATCTCGACGAAGGGCCGATCATCGAACAGGCGGTCGAACGCGTCGATCACCGCGACAGCGTCGACGACCTCATCCGCATCGGCCGCGATGTCGAGGCGCAGGTGCTTGCGAAAGCGGTGCGCTGGGTCGCCGAACAGCGGGTCTTGATCGACGGACGCAAGACTGTGGTCTTTCGTTAGTCGCAAAGGGACGATAGGTAGCGATTCGCAACCAAAATCAGCAGGAGCGGAAGCATGTACAGCCACAATATGGTCGGATCGAACGATCTTGAGGCCTCGAAGAAATTCTATGACGCGACCTTTCAGGCGATCGGCGGCAAGCCGGGAATCGTCGATGACAAGGGGCGGCTGATCTATATGCACAAGGGCGGATTGTTCCTGGTGACCGCACCGATCGACGGCAAGCCGGCGACCGCTGGCAATGGCTGCACCGTCGGTTTCGCGATGGACACGCCCGAACAGGCCGATGCCTGGCACAAGGCAGGGGTCGAAAATGGCGGCACGTCGATCGAAGACCCGCCGGGCATCCGCGAAGGCGGCTTCGGCCAGCTCTATCTGGCCTATCTGCGCGACCCGTCGGGCAACAAGCTCTGCGCGCTGCATCGCGTTGCGTAAGGACTGGTGGTGCGCGGCGAAGCGGGATTGCTGGCGGACCTGAGTGCGCTCGCCATTCGCTTCACCGCGCACGAGCATGAAGCGGTGTTCACCGTCGCCGAGAGCGAGGCGGTGAACGCTGCGATTCCCGGTGCACATACAAAGAATCTGTTCCTGAAGGACAAGGACGGCGCCTTCTGGCTCGTCACCGTGCCGTCGGACGCGCGCGTCGATCTGAAGGCGCTGCCCGCTGCGATCGGCAGCAAGCGGGTAAGTTTCGGCAACGCTGACCAGATGGAGCGCCTGCTTGGCATCGCGCCCGGATCGGTAACGCCGCTCGCCGCGATCAATGCCGCGCCGGGAAGCGTCACCGTGGTGCTCGATGAAGGGCTTGCGGCGGCGCCGGTCGTCAACGTCCACCCGCTCCGCAACACCGCGACGCTGGGGCTGTCGGGCGGATCGATCCTCGACCTGCTGCGTCATTGGGGACATGATCCCGTGATCGCTCCCATTCCCGTTCAGGAAATCGCATGACCCTCGAAACGATCTCCTCCACCCGCAGCCATGGCGGCACGCAGGGCGTCTACAAACACGCCAGCACGACCACCGGCACCAGCATGAGCTTTGCGGTGTTCGTTCCCGACCATGCGCCGGGCGCGAAACTGCCCGTGCTGTGGTATCTGTCGGGGCTGACCTGTACCCACGCCAATGTGATGGAGAAGGGCGAATATCGCGCCGCCTGCGCCGAGCATGGCATCATCTTCGTCGCCCCCGACACGTCTCCGCGCGGCGACGATGTGCCCGACGATCCCGACGGGGCGTGGGATTTCGGGCTGGGCGCCGGTTTCTATGTCGATGCAACCGCCGATCCGTGGGCGAAACATTACCGGATGCGATCCTATATCGAGGACGAACTGCCCTCGCTGGTCCTGCGCAATTTTGCGAGCGCCGACCTGACGCGGCAGGCGATCGCGGGGCATTCGATGGGCGGGCATGGCGCGCTTACCATTGGCCTTCGCAATCAGGACCGTTTCCGCTCCGTCTCGGCCTTTTCGCCGATCGTGTCGCCGATCCGCTGCCCCTGGGGTGAAAAGGCGCTCGGCCATTATCTTGGCGAGGATCGCGAGGCGTGGCGCGCCTATGATGCGTGCGCCTTGCTCGACGATGGCCTTCGCGTCCCGGACCTGCTGGTCGATCAGGGCGACGCCGACAATTTCCTGGTCGAACAGCTCAAGACCGAATTGCTCGTCGAGGCGTGCGAGCGGAATGGGCAAAAGGCCGAAATCCGGATGCAACCGGGATATGACCACAGCTATTATTTCATCTCGACCTTCATGGCCGAGCATGTTGCGTGGCATGCGGAACGGTTGAAGGCGTAGCGAGCCAAATAATCCCGTTCACATCGGGCGCGGCCGAGATGCCATGAAGGCGCGCAAAGGGCGGGCGTGTCGCCTTCGCTCGACGCGAACGGATTAGGGGTGATCGGGAATCAGCAGGCTCGACCCCGTCGTCCGCCCGGCCTCCAGATCGGCGTGCGCCCTTGCCGCATCCTCCAGCGAATAGCGCTGCCCGATCGTGACCGCCACCGCGCCGCTTTCGATCATTTCGAACACGCGCGCGGCGCCTGCGGCGCGTTCGCCGGGCAGGTGATAATAATCGAACAGCGTGGGCCGCGTGACGAATTGCGATCCGTGCTGCGCAAGGATGCCAAGGTTGACGCCGGTGACGGGGCCGCCGACATTGCCATAGCTGACGATAAGCCCGCGTCGTGCGGTGGCCTTGAGCGACGTTTCCCACGTCGCCATGCCGATGCCGTCGAAGGTGACCGGAACGCCTTGTCCGTCGGTGATTTCGCGGACGTGCGCGGCCACATCCACTTCCTTGTATCTGATGACATGGTCGGCGCCCGCTTCGCGCGCTATCCGCGCTTTCGCCTCGGTGCTGACAGTGCCGATGACCGTCGCGCCGATCGTTTTCAGCCATTGCACGAGGATGAGCCCCACCCCGCCGGCGGCCGCATGGACCAGAACCGGCCAGCCCGCCTCGACCTTGGCGCAGCGTTCGGCGAGCATTTCGACCGTGCATGCCTTGAGCAGCGCGGCGGCGGCGGTTTCATCATCGATGGCGGCGGGCAGCCTGAACAGCGAGGCCGCGCCGACCAGCCGCGCGCTGGCATAAGCATTACGTTCGGGGCCAAAGGTCGCGGCGCGGTCGCCGGGCTGAAACCCGTGGACGCCCTCGCCGACGGCCATCACTTCGCCCGCGGATTCAAGTCCGAGCCCGCCGGGCAGCTGCACCGGATATGTGCCGTTGCGGTGATAGATGTCGATGTAATTCAGCCCGATCGCGGTCTGGCGCAGCAGCACCTGGCCGGGGCCGGGCTTGTCCAGCGTCACCTCGCGCCAGTCGATGACATCGGGTCCGCCCTGTTTTTCGATGATCGCTTGGATGGCTTTCATGGCGTGCACTCCTGCTGCCCGGCCCATCTGGGGCGCGGCAGAAAGCGGTGCAACCCTCAACCGCCGATTTCCTGCGCGCGGTCGAGGCGGACCAGGTGACCGACCATCCCGCTTTGCTCGAACCGGCTCCTCGTCGTCGCTCCGGGATATGGGGGGTTTATTTTGCCGGACGGCGCGGGCTGCGCTGGCCATATGGTTTGGGCTTGTAGCGTTCGCTATTGCCGCCCGGAACGCGCGAGCCGCGCGGGCTGCCCTTGGAAGCGCCCTTGTCGCGGCGCGGCGGCCAGGTGGGGCCATCCGGCGCCGGGGTGATCGCGACGCCTGCATCATCCTCGCCATCCTGATTCGCGGTGCGCCGCACGGCTTCGGCGAAACGGTCGGCGATGGCGATGGGGATGTTGAACAAGGTTTCGGACGGGCCGATGCGGATCGCGCCGATCTCGTGCTTCGTCACATGGCCGCGGCGGCAGAGCAGCGGCAGGATCCAGCGCGGGTCGGCGTTCTGGCGACGGCCGATGTTGAGGCGGAACCAGACGCTGTCGTCAAACTGGTCGCGGCGCTCGCCGCGCTCGCCGCGATCCGGGCGGTCTTTTCGGTCGCGCGCTTCGCCGCGCGGGCGCGGGCCGCTGTCAAGAAGCTCTTCGGGCGGCGGCATCAGCGCGCGGTGCGCGCGCACCAGGCTGGCGGCAATGTCTTCGGGGCTGCGCTCGGCCATCAACCGCCGCGCCAGCTCCAGATCCTCGGCCTCGTGCTCCTGCGGTTCGAGCAGCTTTTCGATCAGCCGTTGTTGATCCCTTTGCCGCACATCGGCGGCAGTCGGCGCGTCCTTCCATTCGGCGTTGATGCGTGCGCCGCGCAGCATCCCGTCGACGCGGCGGCGGCGCGGATAGGGGACGATGATCACCGCAGTGCCCTTTTTGCCCGCGCGTCCGGTGCGACCCGACCGATGCTGCAGCGTTTCGGCGTCGCGCGGGATTTCAACATGGATGACAAGGCTGAGGCCCGGCAGGTCGATACCGCGCGCCGCGACGTCGGTGGCGACGCACACTTTGGCCCGGCGGTCGCGCAGCGCCTGGAGCGCCTGGTTGCGCTCATTCTGGCTATGCTCGCCCGACAGCGCAACCGCAGCGAATCCGCGCTCGACGAGGCTGGCGTGGAGGCGGCGGACATTGTCGCGCGTCGCGCAGAAAAGCATGGCGGTTTCGGCGTCGTGAAGGCGGAGCAGGTTGACCACCGCTCCCTCGATGTCGGCGGGGGCGACGGTGACGGCCTGATAGGCGATGTCGCCATGGCCGCGGTCTTCACCGACGGTCGAGATGCGCAGGGCGCCCTGCTGGTAACGCCTGGCGAGCTGGACGATCGGCTTGGGAAGCGTCGCCGAAAAAAGAAGGGTGCGGCGCGTTCGCGGCGTCGCGTCAAGGATTTCCTCCAGATCCTCGCGAAAGCCCATGTCGAGCATTTCGTCGGCCTCGTCGAGCACCGCGACCCGGAGCGCCGAAAGGTCGAGAGCGCCGCGTTCAAGATGATCGCGCAGGCGTCCCGGCGTTCCGACGACGATGTGGACTCCCTGGTTGAGGTTGCGGCGTTCGCGGCTGGCATCCATACCGCCGACGCAGGTCGCGATGCGCGCCCCGGCCTTGCCATAGAGCCAGCCGAGTTCGCGGCTGACCTGGAGTGCGAGTTCGCGCGTCGGCGCGACGATCAGCGCCAGCGGCGAAGTGGCGAAGGGCAGGCGACCGTCCTCGATCAGCTCGTCGGCCATGGCAAGGCCGAAGGCGACGGTCTTGCCCGATCCGGTCTGCGCCGAGACGAGCAGGTCGCGGCGTTTGGCCCCTTCTTCGGTGACCTGCGCCTGGACGGGGGTGAGCGCTTCATAGCCGCGCGCGGTGAGGGCGTCCGCAAGGACGGGCGAAAGATTGTCGAAAGGCATTGGTCTTCTTATCCTGTGCGGCGCTGCATTGCCGCCAAATATGTCGTCACCCTGAACTTGTTTCAGGGTCCATGGCCCAAGGTCGCAGCGTCAGGCCATGGATGCTGAAACAAGTTCAGCATGACGGGAATGATAGGTTGATCTTTTCCTAAAGCGCCTGGCCCGCGGCGTGTCCGCTGGCCCAGGCCCATTGAAAATTATAGCCGCCCAGCCACCCGGTGACATCCACGGCTTCGCCGACCGCATACAGTCCCGGCATGCTTTTGGCCATCATTGTTTGCGAGGAGAGGTTCGCGGTCGCAATACCGCCGACGGTGACTTCGGCCTTGGCAAAGCCTTCGGTGCCGGTGGGATGGAATATCCAGCGCTTGAGGCGCGCCTCGGCGTCGGCGAGCTTGCGGTCGGTCTGCGCGCCGAGTTCGCCGGACAGCGCGAGTCGGTGGGCGAGCGTCTGCGCAAGGCGGTCGGGCAGGGGAAGCGCCGACGCCAGCGCCGCGCGCGGCCTTTTTCGCTTCGCATCGAGCAGCCAGCCTGGCGCGGCATCGGGCAGAAAGTCGATCGTCACCGGTTCGCCGTGCCGCCAATAGCTGCTGATCTGAAGGATTGCGGGCCCCGACAGGCCCTTGTGCGTGAACAGCGCGGCTTCGCGGAAGGCGGCCTTGCCCGCACGCGCATCGACGGGGGTTGCGACGCCCGACAGTTCGCGGAACAACACATCGTTACCGCCGAGCGTCAGCGGGACGAGCGCGGGGCGCGGCTCGACGACCTTGAGGCCGAACTGACGCGCGAGGTCATAAGCAAAGCCGGTCGCGCCCATCTTCGGGATCGAGGGGCCGCCGGTGGCGATGACCAGATTGGGTGCGGCAAAGTCGGCGCTGCCGACGCGCACACGGAATCGCCCGTCGGCATGGTCGATTGTGTTCGCCGGCTGGCCGCAGCGAATTTCGACGCCCCCTTTGGCGCATTCGCCCAGCAGCATCGCGACGATCTGTTTGGCCGACCCGTCGCAGAAAAGCTGGCCCAGCGTCTTTTCGTGATAGGCGATGCCATATCTTTCGACGAGCGCGATGAAGTCGGCGGGGGTGTAACGCGCGAGCGCCGACTTCGCGAAATGAGGGTTGGCGGACAGGAAGCGGTCGGGGGCGGTATGGATATTGGTGAAGTTACAGCGCCCGCCGCCCGAAATCAGGATCTTCTTGCCCACCTGATCGGCGTGGTCGAGCAGCAGGATGCGCCGCCCCCGCTGCCCCGCCACAGCGGCGCACATCAGCCCGGCCGCGCCGCCGCCCAGCACGATGGCGTCATATCCGGAAAGGCCCATCGACGTTTCAGCGCAGCTTTGCGATCGACAGCCCGTCGGCCTTGGCGCGAATTTTGACCGATTCCTCGCTGCGCGTCAGCGCCTTCGCGATCGCCTTGAGCGCCATGCCTTTTTTGGCAAGCGTATGCAGCCTGTCGATTTCGGCCGCGGTCCACGGCTGTTTGTGACGTTCGAACCGGTCTTTCATGCCGCGGCTCTGCCGCACGAAGGTGGCGACAAGATGGCGGTGCCGCTGGACAGGTCGATCCTATGTGTGTTATGCAAATAATACACAAAGGAGATTCGCGATGCGGAACCGAATGATGGCGGCGTTGCCGCTGATGCTTGCGATGACGGTGACGGCGTGCAGCGCCGAAATGACGAACGAGAGCAAGGACGGCAAGCGCACGGTCGAAGCGGGGCCGACGAAGTCACAGGCCTTTGACCTGACCGGTTTTACCGGCGTCAAGGTGACGGGCCCCGACGACGTGACGATCCGCCGCGGCGACGGTTTCTCGATCGTCGCACGCGGGCCGCAGGCGGCGATCGACGAACTGGAAATCAAGCTCGACGGCGACATGCTGTCGATCGGCCGCAAGGACTCGATGCTCCGTTTCGACGGGGACCAGGCGGTCGAGGTGACGGTCGTGATGCCCGCGCTTCGGGCTGTGCGCCTGACCGGTTCGGGCGCGATCGACGCCGATGCGGTCGAGGGCGACGCGGTCGAAGCGGTGGTGACCGGATCGGGCGACCTCAAGATCGCGACGATGAACGGCAAGCGCGCCAAGCTCGCCATCACCGGTTCGGGCGACCTGGAGGTCGGCGGCGGCACGATCGGCGCGGGGAATTATGACGTGACGGGATCGGGCAGCATCGCGGCGAGCGATCTTGCGGCTTCGACGCTCGACGTGTCGATCGCGGGGTCGGGCGACGTCGATGCGAAGGCGAGCGACAGCGCCGACATCAACATCCTGGGGTCGGGTGATGCGACGATCGGCGGCGGCGCCAAATGTTCGACGCGCTCGCTGGGATCGGGCGACGCAATCTGCACATGACGTGGCTATGGCGCCGTCCCGCCCGACGCGATAGGATGGCGCCATGACCAGCCCGCTCTATTGGGCCGCATGGGCGGCAAGCACCCTGTTTCTGGCCGCACCCGCATCGGGCGCCGAGAAACGCTATGGTCTCACCAGCTTCGAGGCGATCGAGGTGCAGGCCGATGTGGCGGTCGAGGTCGTCAGCCGCGCCCCGGTGAGCGCGGTCGCGACGGGGCCGCAGGATGCGCTCGACCGGCTGAGCGTCGAGGCGCGCGACGGTCGGCTGGTGATCAGCGAGCGGCAGTTTGCGGGCGATGCAAAGCGCGTGCGACCGCGCGGACCGGTGGTCGTGCGGGTCAATGCCGCCAATCTGCGGAGCGCAACGCTGGCGGGTGCGGGATCGCTTGCCATCGACCGGCTGGCGGGACAGCGTGTGACGGTCGGGCTGCGCGGGCCGGGGCGGCTGACGGTCGAGGCGGTGGCGGCCGACCGGCTACAGGTCGCCATGATCGGCAATGGCACGATGACACTCGGCGGCAAGGCAAAGAATGCACGAATGACGCTGTCGGGCGCGGGCATGGTCGATGCGGGCGCGCTCGCGGTCGACGAACTGGTCAGCGACAGCGAAGGCGCTGGCGATCATCGGCTGCGCGCGGTCAAAAGCGCGGCCATTACGGCGCGCGGGATCGGGCGGACGGTCGTGCTGGGGCGGCCGGTCTGCACGGTGCGCCATGTCGGCAGCGGATCGGTGTCCTGCGGGACGGGAGATTAAAGCGTCGTGCGCCGGATCGGCGACGCGTCCATTCCGTTCGTGTCTCGACGTCGATCAAAGGTCGACGTTCATCCTGAACGCCTGCAAGGTTGCCGACGGCTGGCCGCGGCCGGAAGGCATGTCGCTGTTTCATCGTCATCGCCGGCTTGATCCGGGATGACGATGGTTGGTGAACGGCGCCTGGTTCGGCCTTCGTTCAATCGGCCGTCGTCGGCAGCGGTCCGTTCACCGAATTCGCGCGGCGCAGATTTTCCATGCCGGGCAGCGGATCGGCGGGAAGGTCGAACGGCGCAGGCAGCGGCGGCGGCGCGCTCAGCCGGTCGGCAAAGAGCAGCCGTCCGGGGCCGAGCTTGTAGAGGATCATCGGCAACAGTTCTTCGCCGAATACGAAGCAACCCTCGCTCCGCCCCAGCTTGCCCTGCGTTGCGATGAGCGCCGGGTCGGCATACCAGGCGCCATGGACAACGATGGCGCGGACGTCGGCATTGCTGTTGTCGGGTTCCAGCCCCGCGAGCCGCATCGACGACCCGTTGGCGCCCCAATAATAGTCGCCCGTGCGATAGGCACCCCGCGAGGTCGCGAGGCTGCCGACGCGGTTCGAGAAGCTTTTCAGCCAGCCGTCATGCTGTGGGTCCGAACCGCGGCCGTGCGTCACCGGAAACAGGTCGACCCTGCCGGCGACCATATCGACCAGCGCAAAGCGGGGGCGTGACGAGGGCAGGCCGAAATCGACCACCCCGACGCGGTCGGTCTGCGGGATGTTGCGCGCCTGCATCGCAAGCTGCTTTTTTGCCACGGACAGATAGTCGACCGGCGGCGCCGCCACTGGCTGCTGGACCCAGTTCGGAAGCTGCGCGCGCGTCGGCAGGGCGGCCAGTGCCCCCGCACCCGCGAGCCCGGCCAGCAATGCCCTGCGATCGATCAATTCACTCACTTTGACAGCAACCCCGCATCGGCCGCCCTTTGACGGTCCTTCGACCTTGCATAAATCGTGGTTGTGCCGTGAAAGGCAAGCTGGTGGTTCCCCTTCATGCGGGCAAATGTGCCATATATGCCATGAATAGCGGGTTTACGCTGCGGTCAGGCGGCATTAGGACGCGGCCCATGACCATCAAAGCGACCATCTGGCACAACCCCGCCTGCGGCACCTCGCGCAAGACGCTGGCGATCCTTCAGGAGACGCCGGGCGTCGAACTGACCGTAGTTGAATATCTTAAAAATCCCTATGACGCGGCGAAGCTGCGCCAGCTGTTCGCCGACGCCGGGCTGGCCCCGCGCGACGCGCTGCGCCTGCGCGGCACCGACGCGATCGAACGCGGCCTGCCCGATGCCGACCCCGACGCGATCATCGCGGCGATGGCGGCGAACCCCGCCTATGTCGAACGCCCCCTTGTCGAAACCGGCAAGGGCGTGCGGCTGTGCCGTCCGCAGGACAGGGTGCGCGAAATCCTCTGAGCCAGGCTCAGAGCAGCGCTTCGATCGCTTCGGCGAGCTTTGCGTCGCGCTCTGAAAGTCCGTTCGCATCATGCGTCGTCAGCAGGATGTCGACGCGATTATAGACGTTCGACCATTCGGGGTGATGATCCATCTTTTCGGCGATGATCGCGACGCTCGCCATGAAGCCGAACGCCTGTGCGAAATCGGCGAACTTGAACTGGCGCATGATCGCGTCGCGGACCGGCTCGTGGGTCCATTCGGGAAAGCGGGCGAGCAGCGCGCCGCGCTGCGCGTCGTCGAGTTTCTGGACCATTTGTCTTTCTCCCGCTGGTCAATATCGTGACCGGGCCATAAGGAAGGGCGCGATGAGCGACAAGAACAACCTGCCCGCGGGATGGACCGGCGCCGCGCCCGATGCCGACGCGCTGTTCGCGATGGCCGAGGCGGCGCTTGCCGCGATGCCCGATATGTTCAAGCCGCATATCCGCAATCTGGTCATTACGATCGAGGAGTTCGCCAGCGACGAGATTCTCGCCTCGCTGGACATCGAGCATCCTTACGATCTCACCGGGCTGTACGAAGGTCGCCCGCTCACCGAACGCAGCATTGGCGAAAGCGGCGGGATGCCCGACCGCGTGACGCTCTATCGCATTCCCATCCTCGTCGAATGGATCGAGCGCGGCGAGCGGCTCGACTGGCTGGTGCGTCATGTGCTGATCCACGAAATCGGCCATCATTTCGGCTTTTCGGACGACGATATGCACGCGCTCGAGGATATGGCGTGACGAGTCTGCTCGCGCTCGACGGCGTGACGTGCATCCGCGGCGACCGGCTGTTGTTTGAAGGTCTGTCATTCGCGCTCAGCCGCAGCGACGCGCTGTGGCTGCGCGGGCCCAATGGCGCGGGCAAGTCGAGCCTGATCCGCCTCGCCGCCGGGCTGCTGCGCCCTGCCGCGGGAACGGTCGTGCGCCGTGGGCGGGTGGCGCTGATCGACGAGGCGGCGGCGCTCGATCCCGAACTCCCCTTGCGTCGCGCGCTCGATTTCTGGGCGCGGGTCGATACGGTCGACGGCCACGCGGTTGATCGGGCGATGGCGGCGATGGCGCTCGATCCCCTGGCCGATGTGCCGGTGGCGATGCTGTCGACGGGGCAACGCAAGCGCGCCGCGATGGCGCGCGTGATGGCCGGCGGCGCGCCGATCTGGCTGCTCGACGAGCCGGCAAACGGGATGGACGAAGCCGCGGCGGCCCAGCTGGCTGCCGCGATTGCGACGCATCGGGCGAATGGCGGGGCAGTGCTGCTCGCGTCGCATTTTGCGCTGGGGCTGCCGGATCTGGCCGAACTCGACATGGGGGCACTCGCTTGACCGCGCTGATCGCCCTTTTCTGGCGCGACCTGCGCCGCGCGTGGGGCAGCGGGGCGCTGTGGCTGCCGGTCCTGTTCTTCCTGCTCGTCGCGACCGCCTTTCCCTTTGCGGTCGGCCCCGATGCGCCGCTGCTGCGGCGTGCGGGGGGCGGCATGGTGTGGGTCGCGGCGCTGCTCGCCGCGCTGCTGCCGATCGACCGCCTGGTGAAGCCCGACAAGGAAGCGGGCGTGCTCGACCAGCTCGCCGTGCGTGGCTTCGCCGACGAGGTAATCGCGGCCGTGAAGATCGGCGCCCATGCCATTGGTTTCGGGCTGCCTTTGCTGATCGCGCTGCTCCCCGCATCGGCATTGCTCGCGCAGGATGGCGCGCGCGTCGAAACGCTCGCCGCGGGCATCGCCGTCGCGGTTCCGGCGCTCGCCTCGCTTGCCGTGCTCAGCGCCGCGCTGACCGCCGGTCACAAGGGCGGCAGCGCCATCGGCGGGCTGCTTGTGCTGCCGCTCGCGGTGCCATTGCTGATCTTTGGCGCCGGGATGCTCGACCCGTCGGGGCGCGGCGCGGCGAAGTTGCTGTCGGCGACGAGCCTGCTGCTTACCGTGATCGGGCCTTTCGCGGCGGGGGCGGCGTTGCGGGGGCTGCGCGAATGACCAGCCAGTCGCTCGCGCAGTCGCGCCGTCCGCCATCAATGTCCTGCCGTGCCCAGTCCGTCGATCTTCTTTGACTGGCGCGCGATCAGACCGGGGAACCAGCGGGCAAGGCGCGACAGGCGGCGCGCCATCTTGCCGACAGGCACATGCACCCGGTCGCCATGGACCGCATCCCATGCGGCGCGCGCGACATCCTCGACCGGCGAAATCTCGAACCCGCTTGCTTCCAGCCGGTTGCGCGCGGGTTCGTTGCTGTCGGCGCTCACCTGGTCGAGCAGCGGCGTGTCGATGAAGCCCGGCATCAGCGAACGCACCTTGATCCCATGCTTGGCGAACTCGATTTCGAGTGCTTCGGTAAGCCCGCGCACGGCGAATTTGGTCGCCGAATAGACGGCGAGCCCGCCGACGCCATAGAATCCCGACGCCGACCCGGTGTTCAGGATCGCCGATCCCGGCGTCGCGCGCAGAAGCGGCAGCGCCATATAGATGCCATTCACCACGCCGCCGAAATTGATCGCGATCAGCCGGTCGGCCTCTTCGGGCGCCATGTCGATGAACTGGCCGCCCGATCCGATGCCGGCGTTGTTGAACAGCACGTCGAGGCGGTCACCGCTGGCGCGCGCAAAGTCGGCGAGCGCGGCCTTCCACTGGTCGCGATCGCGAACGTCCATGACATGCCGCGACGAGGCACCGTCGGGAAGCAGCGCCGCGGTTTCGTCGATCCCCTGCGCATTGATGTCGGCGATGCCGACGAACCAGCCCTTGCCCGCGAAATGACGCGCGACCGCGCGGCCGATGCCCGAACCCCCGCCGGTGATGAAAATCGCCTTCCGCGTCATCCGCTCCCTCCTGACATTTGTGTCAGTTTCACAAGATGCGAAGTTGACGGGGCCGTCAAGCGGCAATCGCGGCTTGGCGGAGCGCTGCGCGGCCGGTATCAGCCTCAGGATGCTGCGCTTTCCCCTGATGCTCGCCTCGCTATGGCTGCTCTGTTTCGTGTCGGCGCAGGCCGCGGTGACGGTCAGTTTCTACAGCCATGATTTCGGCGACCGCTTTCCGCACGCCTTCATCGTGATGAAGGGCAAGCTGGATGCGACGGGCGAGGCGGTCGATGCCAATTACGGCTTTACCGCAGTGTCGGTCAGCCCGGCGATCCTGTTCGGGGCGGTGAAAGGCAAGGTCGAATCGTCGAAACCCGATTACATCGCCAGAAGCGACCGCCAGTTCGATGTCGTCGTCGATGACGCAACCTATATGCGGATATTGGCGAAGGTCGCCGAATGGCGCGACCGCAAGCAGCCGAGCTACAGCCTGAACAAACGCAACTGCGTCCATTTCGTGATGGAACTGGCCGAGGTCGTGGGGCTGAAGGTGAATCGGAAAAGCAAGTTGTTCAAGAAACCGAAAAGTTTTTTGCAGGAGGTGAAGGGGCTGAATCCGGAGCTGAAGTGAGAGCGGTTTTCAAGTGGTTGCGGCCATATCGCCATCGTCATCCCGGCCTTCGCCGGGATGACAGAGGGGAAAGTCGGGAATCCGCACCATAGCTGACCCCACGGCGCATCGGGGCGATTCTTTGTCGACCGCTCACCCCTAGACGCCATCCCGCTTTCACCCTATGTTCAGCGAACGGGGCGCAGAGCTTTCCGCTTCGTTACGAAATGAGGGGCAATTCTTGCGGTTTTTGCTGACCCTTTTGGCGTTGCTGACCGGTCTGGCGAGTGCCGACCGGGCGGTTGCCGCGCCCGCCATGCCGGCGGCGATGGGGTCGCTCGTGCTGCTTGCCGAAAGCTCGGCCAAGGTCGAGGCGGACGACAGCGTCCGTCGTCCCGCGACCAATGCGCCGACGCGGCGCAGCTCGGCGAGTTGCACCAGGCCGCGCAAGGCGCCGCCGCCGCATCTTCCCGGATTGCTCACCCGAAGCGATCGCGCGCTCGAATAGCGCCCCGTTCCTCGTCCCCGACCTGGGGCAGTCCCGCCACGGGCGTTCCTTATTCGACATGCGCGCGTCTGTCGGCGCCGCACATCCAAATGATATTTCAAGGATATTTCCATGTTCTCCGGCCTTGCCAAGAGCCTTTTCGGCTCGTCCAATGACCGTTACGTCAATTCGATCCGCAAGATCGTCGACAAGATCAACGCCTTCGAGCCTGCGATGCAGGCGCTCGATGACGCGGGATTGCAGGCGCAGACGGCAAAGTTCCGCGAGCGGTTGGCCGCGGGCGAGACGCTCGACGACCTTTTGCCCGAAGCCTTCGCCACGGTGCGCGAGGCGGCGGTGCGCACGCTGGGCATGCGCCATTTCGACGTCCAGATGATCGGCGGCGTCGTGCTGCACCGCGGCGAGATCGCCGAGATGGCGACGGGCGAGGGCAAGACACTGATGGCGACGCTGCCCTGCTATCTGAACGCGCTTGAGGGCAAGGGCGTTCATGTCGTGACCGTCAACGACTATCTGGCGCGCCGCGACGCCGAATGGATGGGGGCCGTCTATGGCTTCCTGGGGCTGTCGACCGGGGTGATCGTCCCCAATCTCAACGAGACGCAGCGGCGCGAGGCTTATAACAGCGACATCACCTATGCCACGAACAACGAGCTGGGGTTCGATTATCTGCGCGACAATATGAAGTTCGACCGCGCGCAGATGGTCCACCGCCCGTTCAATTTCGGTATCGTCGACGAGGTCGATTCGATCCTGATCGACGAAGCGCGCACCCCGCTGATCATCTCCGGCCCGACCGACGACAAATCCGAACTCTATGTGCGCGTCAACGAGGTCGTGCTCCAGCTTACCGATCAGGATTATGAGAAGGATGAAAAGTCCAAGTCGATCAGCCTGACCGAAGAGGGCACCGAGCATGTCGAGCGGCTGCTCGAAGCCGCGGGGCTGCTCCAGGGCAGCAACCTCTATGACATCGAGAACACCCAGATCGTCCATCACGTCAATCAGGCGCTGAAGGCGATCCAGATGTTCCGCATCGACACCGACTATATCGTCAAGGACGGCAAGGTCGTCATCATCGACGAGTTCACCGGCCGGATGATGGAGGGGCGCCGCTGGTCCGACGGCCTGCACCAGGCGGTCGAAGCGAAGGAAGGCGTGCGGATCGAGCCAGAGAATCAGACGCTCGCTTCGATCACTTTCCAGAATTATTTTCGCATGTATCCGAAACTTGCGGGCATGACCGGCACCGCGGCGACCGAGGCGGCCGAGTTTTTCGACATCTACAAGATGAACGTCGTCACCATCCCGACCAACCGCCCGATCGCGCGGATCGACGAGGAAGACGAGTTCTACAAGAATATCACCGACAAGTTCGGCGCAATCGCGCGCACCATCCGCGAAGCGCAGGAGCGCGGCCAGCCGGTGCTCGTTGGCACCGTGTCGATCGAAAAGTCCGAACTGCTCTCCTCCTTCCTCGAAAAGGAAGGCGTCGCGCACAGCGTTTTGAACGCGCGCTTCCATGAAAGCGAGGCGCATATCGTCGCGCAGGCGGGGCGTCGCGGCGCGGTGACCATCGCGACGAACATGGCGGGTCGCGGCACCGACATCAAACTGGGCGGCAACGAAGAGTTCCGCATCGAGGATGAGCTCAAAGACATGCCCGCGGGCCCCGAGCGCGACGCCGCCGAGGCGCGCATCCGCGAGGAAGTCGCCGCCGAGCGCGAGGCGGTGAAGGCTGCGGGCGGGCTGTTCGTGCTCGCGACCGAGCGTCACGAAAGCCGCCGCATCGACAATCAGTTGCGCGGCCGTTCGGGGCGCCAGGGCGACCCCGGCCTCAGCAAATTCTATCTCTGCCTCGACGACGACCTGTTGCGCATCTTTGGCCCCGACACGCTGTTCGCCAAGATGATGAACAAGAATCTGGAAGATGGCGAGGCGATCGGGTCGAAATGGCTGTCGAAGGCGATCGAGACCGCGCAGAAGAAGGTGGAGGCGCGCAATTACGACATCCGCAAGCAGGTCGTCGAATATGACAATGTGATGAACGACCAGCGCAAGGTCATCTATGAACAGCGCGGCGAGATCATCGACAGCGAAACCGTCGGCGACGTGATGGCGGCGATGCGCGCCGAGACGGTCAATGCGATCGTCGGCGACGCCTGCCCGCCGGGCAGCTATCCCGAACAATGGAATGTCGAGGCGATGAAGGAGCGGGTGGCAAATATCCTGAACCTCAACCCGCCGATCGACGACTGGATGCAGGAGGACGCCGTCGATCCGGAAGTGTTCGAGGAACGGCTTCAGCAGATGGCCGACGCAGCCGCAGCCGAAAAGGCGGCGCTGGTCGATGCCGAAACCTGGAAGGGGATCGAAAAGTCGATCCTGCTCCAGACGCTCGACCATCACTGGAAGGACCATCTCGCGACGCTCGACGCGCTGCGTCAGGCCATCTTCCTGCGCGCCTATGCGCAGAAACAGCCGATCAACGAATATAAGCAGGAGGCGTTCGCGCTGTTCGAGCGGATGCTGTCGAACATCCGTGAAGATGTGACGCGCACCGTCGCCCGCCTCGACCTGCGCTTCGAAGAGCCCGCGCCGCTCCCGCTTCCCGAGCTTCCCGATTTCCTGACGACGCACATCGACCCCTTCACCGGTGAGGATAACAGCGCCGACGTCGATGCGGGATCGCTGGGCGTGATCGCGAACACCCTGCCGCCGATGCAGGTGCCCAAGCACGACATCGCCAAGGGCGAGAACCCCTATGCCGCGCTGGAAATCAGCCGCAACGCGCCGTGCCCGTGCGGTTCGGGGCGCAAATACAAACATTGCCACGGCGCGATCTGATCTGTCGCTGACCTGATGACCGGCCTTGCCGCGCTCTTCGGCCTGACCGCGCTTCTCTATGCCGCGGTCGGGTTTGGCGGCGGTTCGACTTACACCGCGCTGCTGCTCCTCGGAGGCGTGGCGGTGGGGCTGGTTCCGGCGATCAGCCTGGCGTGCAACATTATCGTTGTCAGCGGCGGGACGATCCGCTTTGCGCGCGCTGGGGTGATGCCGTGGGCAAAGGCGCTGCCGCTGATCGCGGTCGCCGCGCCGCTGGCCTTTCTGGGCGGGCTGACCCCGGTGAAGCAGGGCGTGCTCGTTACGCTGCTGGGATTGTCGCTGCTCGCGTCGGCGCTGGCGCTGCTGATCCAGCCGCGAACCGCCAAGCCCGTGCTGCTGCGGCCCGCGCTCTTGCTGTCAATCGCCGCGGCGCTCGGCTATCTTGCGGGCGTGGTCGGCATTGGCGGGGGGATTTTTCTCGCGCCGATCCTGCACCTGATCCGCTGGGCCGAGGAACGGTCGGTGGCGGCGACCGCGAGCCTGTTCATCCTGGTCAACAGCCTGTTCGGGCTCACCGGCCAGCTGATCAAGGGGCAGGGCGACGCGATGGCCGGCGCGGTCGCCAGCCACTGGCCGTTGCTGGCTGCGGTGTTGATCGGTGGCGCGGTCGGAACCCAGCTTGCGGTCAAAAGCGGACCCGCGGCGCTCATCTGCCGGTTGACGGCCGTGCTCGTCGGTGCCGCTGCGATCCGTTTGTTATTTGGTTTCTAACGCTTTTTTTGGCCTCTTGCCTTCGCGAACGGCGGTGCTAGCATCGCCGAACAAGCCCGGTGGCCATGTAGTCGGCGGGCGACGCAGCAGTTGGAACAACAACGGCCGTATCGTGGGTGCGGCACCGACCTTCATGTTGCGTGGAAAGGGCAGGCGCATTTCCTTTTTCGACGAGATGACGGGACAGGATGGCGCGGTCCGGGCGCCCTATCGCGACTATGCGGACTGGTTCGACCGCGAAGACGCAGCGCGCATCCAGCGCAAGGCCCAGCAGGCCGAGGCGTTTTTCCGCACCACGGGCATCACCTTCAACGTCTATGGCCAGGACGAGGCGGACGAGCGGCTGATCCCCTTCGACGTCGTCCCGCGGATCATCTCGGCGAGCGAATGGCGGCGGCTGTCGCGCGGCATCGAGCAGCGCGTGCGCGCGCTCAACGCCTTCCTTCACGACATTTATCACCGGCAGGAGATTTTGCGCGCCGGGCGCCTTCCCGTCGAACTCATCGAGCGCAACGAGGCCTTCCTGCCGATGATGATGGGCATGGACCCGCCGGGCGGCGTTTATACGCATATCAGCGGCATCGACATCGTGCGCACCGGCGCCGACGAATTTTATGTGCTCGAGGATAATGCCCGCACGCCGTCGGGCGTCTCCTACATGCTGGAAAATCGCGAAACGATGCTTCAGATGTTTCCTGAACTGTTCGCGAGGATTTCGGTTCGCGAGGTCGGCGATTATCCGCTCAACCTTTTGAAATCGCTTGCTGCTTGCGCGCCGCCCGCGTGCGGTGGCACGCCGACGGTTGCGGTGCTGACGCCGGGCATCCACAACAGCGCCTATTTCGAGCATAGTTTCCTTGCCGACCAGATGGGCGCCGAGCTGGTCGAGGGACATGATTTGCGCGTCGTCGATGGTCGGGTGGCGATGCGCACGACGCAGGGCTATACGCCGATCGACGTCCTGTATCGCCGCGTCGACGACGACTTCCTCGACCCGCTCAATTTCCGGCCCGACTCGCTGCTCGGCGTGCCCGGTATCTGGGATGTCTATCGCGCCGGGGGGATCACCATCGCCAATGCGCCGGGCACCGGCATCGCCGACGACAAGGCGCTGTACAGCTATATGCCCGACATCATAGAATTTTACACGGGCGAAAAGGCGTTGCTGCCCAATGTGCCGACCTGGCGCTGTTCGGAACCGGAACATCTGCGCGAAGTGCTCGACCGCCTGCCCGAACTGGTGGTCAAGGAAGTGCACGGGTCGGGCGGATACGGGATGCTGGTCGGACCCGCAGCGACGAAAAAGGCGATTGCGGCCTTTCGCGCCAAGCTGGAAGCCAATCCGCGGGGTTATATCGCGCAGCCGACGCTGTCGCTGTCGACCGTGCCGATCTTTACCAAGACGGGGCTGGCGCCGCGTCACGTCGACCTGCGCCCCTTTGTGCTGATGTCGCCGCAGGGCATTCGCATAACGCCGGGCGGGCTGACGCGCGTTGCAATGACCAGGGGATCGCTGGTGGTCAATTCGAGCCAGGGCGGCGGGACCAAGGATACATGGGTGCTGGAGGATTGATGGGGACTGTGTCGATCCTGCACGGTTATGACCCCTCCCCCGAAGGGGAGAGGCTTTAGAATGCTGGGAAAGACCGCCGGGGCGCTTTACTGGATGGCGCGTTATCTGGAACGCAGCGAAAACAATGCGCGGCTGATCGACGCAGGCTTTCGCATCGCGCTGACGCGGTCGAATACCGCGGCCGACGAATGGCGGTCGGTGCTGGTGACCGCGGGACAGGATTACGCCTTTCGGCAGGCGCATCAGGATTATCATTCGCAGCGCGTCGTCGATTTCATGCTGCGCGATCCCGCCAATCCGTCGAGCATCCTGTCGGTGATCAAGCAAGCGCGCGACAATGCCCGCACCGCGCGCACCTATCTGACCCGCGAAGCGTGGGAGGCGGTGAATACCAGCTGGATGACGCTGGGCAGCCTGCTGAGGCGGCAGGTGCGCGAGGACGATCTGCCCGATGTGCTTGCGGCGATCCGCCAGCAGAGCGGGCTGGTGCGCGGGGCTTTCGCGGGCACGATGCTGCGCAACGATGGCTATAATTTCTCGCGCCTCGGCACCTTCCTCGAACGCGCCGACAACACCGCGCGCATCCTCGACGTCAAATATTATCTCCTGCTGCCGTCAGTCGCGCATATCGGCACCTCGATCGACAATGTGCAGTGGGAGACGATCCTGCGGTCGGTGTCGGCGCACCGCGCCTATCACTGGCTGTACGGCACCGAAATCAGCGCGCTCAAGATCGCCGAGTTCCTGATCCTCTACAAACAGATGCCGCGCAGCCTGGCCTTTTGCTGCGACAAGATGAACGACAATCTCGGCTGGCTGGCGCGCGCCTATGGGGAAGAAACCGAGGCGGTGCGGATGGGCGCGTCCCTCTGCCACGACCGGCTTTCGCGCCCGATCGCGTCGATTTTCGACGGCGGGCTGCACGAGTTCATCACCGACTTCCTTCGCGCCAACGCCGCGCTCGCGCGGCAGATCGAGCGCGATTACCGCTTTGTGGAGTGAAGATGCGGCTGCGCGTCGAACATATCACCCATTATCAATATGACAGTCCGGTTCGCTATGCGCTCCAGCAGATCAAGCTGACGCCGAAGGAGCGGCCGGGGCAGCAATTGATCCACGACTGGCGGATCGAAATCGAGGGCGGCGCACAGCAGCTTCACTACACCGACCATCATGGCAATGGCGTCGACCTCGTGGCGGTCGATGGCGGTGCGCGCGAGCTTGTCATTCGCTGCACCGGCGAGGTCGAACTCATCACCTGGGACGGGGTGATCGGACCGCACCGGGGACCGATGCCGCTTTGGACCTTCCTGCGTCCGACACCGCTGACGCGCGCGGGCCGCGGCGTGCGGTCGCTGACCGCCGAACTCGGCCGCGATCATGCCAATGACATCGAACGCGCGCATGCGCTGTCGGCGCTTATCCTGGACAAGCTGCCCTATCGCATCGGCGTCACCGACCCCGAAACGAGCGCCGAACAGGCGCTGGGCGGCGAGGGCGGAGTGTGCCAGGATCATGCCCATATCTTCATCGCCGCGATGCGTCATCTGGGGCATCCGGCGCGCTATGTATCGGGCTATCTGATGATGGACGACCGCACGCACCAGGATGCGACCCATGGCTGGGCGGAGGCGCATTTCGACCATATCGGCTGGATCGGTTTCGACGTCAGCAACGGACACTCGCCCGACCGACGCTATATCCGCGTCGCGACGGGGCTCGACTATCGGGATGCCGCGCCGGTGCGCGGGATGCGCTATGGCGCGGGGCAGGAAAATCTGGTTGTCCAGTTGCAGGTCCAGCAATAAGCGGGCGGGGACGATTCAGGACGACCGGGGCGGGGATTACGGGACGAAATGACCTATTGCGTGGGAATGCGGCTGAACAAGGGGCTGGTGTTCATGTCGGACACCCGCACCAACGCCGGCGTCGACGATATCTCTCAGGTGCGCAAGATGCGCAGCTGGCATGTGCCGGGCGAGCGCGTCATCACCTTGATGTCGGCGGGCAATCTTGCGACGACGCAGGCGGTCGTCAGCCTGCTCGACGAGCGCACCAAGGCACCCGAGGACCGGCATCCCTCGATCCTTGAGGCGCCGTCGATGTTCCAGGTCGCGACGATCGTTGGCGAAACGTTGCGCAGCGTCGTGATGCGCCACAGCGAGGAGGGCCCCGCAGCGGAGTCATTGTTTCGCGCCTCGCTGATCGTCGGCGGCCAGATCAAGGGTTCCGAACCGCGGCTGTTCCTCATTTATCCTGAGGGCAATTTTATCGAGGCGGGCGAGGACAATCCCTTTTTCCAGATCGGCGAGACCAAATATGGCCGCCCGATCATCGTCAGGTCGTACGATCCCGCGATGTCGTTCGAGGATGCGGTGAAATTGCTCTGCGTCTCGTTCGATTCGACGATCCGCGCGAATGCGGGGGTCGATTTGCCGATCGACCTCAAGGTCCACGAGCGCGACGACTTCACCTCCGTGCGCGAGCGCCGGTTCGAACGCGACGACCCCTATTTCCGCCGTGTGTCGGAAGGCTGGGCCGAAGCGCTGGGGATCGCGCTGGCGGAATTGCCGGACTTTCGGTTCTGAGTCCCCTTCCCGCTTGGGGGAGGAGAGAGGATCACCGATTGCGTCGCCCCTCGATCAGCCCGTCGACCAGGCTTGGATCGGCGAGCGTCGATGTATCGCCCAGCGAAGCAAAGTCATTCTCGGCGATCTTGCGCAAAATGCGGCGCATGATCTTGCCGCTCCGCGTCTTGGGCAGCGCGGGGGTCAGGTGGATATGGTCGGGGGTCGCGATCGGGCCGATTTCCTTGCGGACCTGTTGTTTCAGTGCGGCGACGATGGCGTCGGTGGGTTCGACCCCGGCGTTCAGGGTGACATAGGCGTAGATGCCCTGGCCCTTGATGTCGTGCGGGAAGCCGACGACTGCCGCTTCCGCGACATCCTCGTGCAGCACCAGCGCGCTTTCGATCTCGGCGGTGCCCATGCGGTGCCCCGACACGTTGATGACATCGTCGACGCGCCCGGTGATCCGCCAATAACCGTCGGCATCACGGCGACAGCCATCGCCGGTGAAATATTTGCCCTTATAGGTCGAAAAATAAGTGTCGGCGAAGCGGGCGTGATCGCCGTAGATCGTCCGCGCCTGCCCCGGCCAGCTGTGCGTGATGCACAGGTTGCCCTCGGCCGCGCCGCCGGTCTGTTCGCACACCAGGGTCTTGCCGTCGGCATCGACGAGTTCGGGACGGATACCAAAGAAAGGCTTGCCCGCGCTCCCCGGTTGCATCGCGTGCGCGCCGGGCAGGGTGGTGATCATGATCCCGCCGGTTTCGGTCTGCCACCAGGTGTCGATCACCGGCACGCGGCCCTTGCCAACGACCTGATGATACCAGCGCCATGCTTCCGGGTTGATCGGTTCGCCGACGCTGCCGAGCAGGCGAAGCGTCGAAAGGTCATGCCGTGCCACATAATCGTCGCCTTCGCGCATCAGCGCGCGGATCGCGGTCGGCGCGGTGTAGAGGATGTTCACCCGATGCTTGTCGACGACCTGCCAGAAGCGGTCGTGGTCGGGATAGTTCGGCACGCCCTCGAACATCAAGGTCGTCGCGCCATTCTGGAGCGGGCCGTAAACGACATAGCTGTGCCCCGTGACCCAGCCGATGTCGGCGGTGCACCAGAAGATTTCGCCCGGCCGATAGTCGAACCCGTACCAGAAGGTGGAGGCGGTCCACACACTATAGCCGCCGACGGTGTGCAGCACGCCCTTGGGCTTGCCCGTCGAGCCTGAGGTGTAGAGGATGAACAGCGGATCTTCGGCGCCCATTGGCTCGCACGGGCAGTCGGCGTCGACATCGGCCGACAGCGCATCGTACCAATGGTCGCGGCCTTCCTGCATTGCGACATCGCCGCCGGTGTGCGCGATGACGAGCACGCCCTTTACCTCGACTCGCTCGAGCGCCTTGTCGACATTGGCCTTCAACGGGATCGTCTTGCCGCCGCGCAACCCTTCGTCGGCGCAAATCACCCAGTCGCTGCCGCAATCCTCGATTCGGCCCAGGATCGCTTCCGGCGAAAAACCCCCGAAGACGACGCTGTGCACCGCGCCGATGCGCGCGCAGGCGAGCATCGCCACCGCGCCTTCGGGGACCATCGGCATATAGATGGTGACGCGGTCGCCCTTCTGCACGCCCATCTTCTTGAGCGTGTTCGCAAAACGCACGACGTCGGCGAGCAGTGCGGCATAGCTGATATGCCGCGTCTCGCCGTCGGGGGCGTCGGGTTCGAAGATGATCGCGGTGCTCTCGCCGTGTCCCGCGGCGACATGGCGGTCGACGGCGTTGTGGCAGAGGTTGAGGACGCCGTCTTCAAACCATTTGATTTCGACAGGATCGTAGGACCAGTTCGCGATTCGGGTCGGCGGGGTAATCCAGTCGATGCGCTTCGCCTGTTCGGCCCAGAAACGATCGGGATCCTCGACGCTCTGCCGGTAGAGCCGGTCATAATCGGCGGCGGTGCAATGGGTGTTCGCGGCGGCGTCGGCGGGGACGGGGACGAGAGGTTCGGAGGGGGGTAGTTCGGACACGTCTGCTTCTCCCGCTTTCGATTTGACTCGGTCGCCGGCTGCGATAACCCGCGATCCATAAACTGCAAGGGCGCGAACGCCCCGACGAAGGGACAGATGATGACAGAGATGGGCCAGCAGGTCGCGGCGCTGCTCGATGCGCTGGGCGTCGACCGGCGCGCGTGGACCGACGGGTCGATGCCCGCGGTGACTCCGCTGACCGGTGAACAGCTCGGCATGGTGCGGGTCGCCGACGCGGCGGCGATCGACGCGACTCTGGACAAGGCGACTGCGGCCTTTCGCGCGTGGCGCCATGTCCCTGCGCCGCGGCGCGGTGAACTCGTGCGACTGTTCGGCGAGGAGCTGCGCGCCGCGAAGGATGAGCTGGCCAGGCTGGTGACGATCGAGGCGGGCAAGATCCGCTCCGAAGGCGCGGGCGAGGTGCAGGAGATGATCGACATCTGCGACTTTGCCGTCGGGCTGTCGCGACAATTATACGGCCTGACGATCGCGACCGAGCGGCCGGGGCACCGGATGATGGAGGTTTGGCATCCGCTGGGCGTCGTCGGCGTGATTTCGGCGTTCAATTTCCCGGTCGCGGTATGGGCATGGAACGCCGCGCTGGCGCTTGTATGCGGCAACAGCGTTGTTTGGAAACCGTCGGAAAAGACGCCGCTGACGGCGCTTGCGACACAGGCTGTTTTCCTGCGCGCGGCGGCGCGTTTCGGCGATGCGCCGGAAGGGTTGTCGCAACTGCTGATCGGTGGGCGAGAGGCGGGCGAGGCGCTGGTCGACGACGCGCGCGTGGCGCTGGTCTCGGCGACCGGATCGACGCGCATGGGCCGCGCGGTCGCGCCGCGCCTCGCGCAGCGTTTCGCGCGCGCGATCCTCGAACTCGGCGGCAACAACGGCGTGATCGTCGCGCCCTCGGCCGACCTCGACCTTGCTCTGCGCGGTGTGGCGTTCGGTGCGATGGGAACAGCGGGGCAGCGTTGCACGACGACGCGGCGCCTGTTCGTCCATGACAGCATTTATGCTGGCTTTGTCGCACGGCTGAAGGCCACCTATGCCAGCGTCGCGGTCGGCAATCCGTTGACGCGCGAGGTGCTCGTCGGGCCGCTGATCGACCGCGCAGCCTTTGAGTCGATGCAGTCCGCGCTGGCGGCTGCCCGCGCGGCAGGCGGGGTCGTCGAGGGCGGCGAACGGGTCGGCGGGGGAACGAGCTATTATGTCCGCCCCGCGCTTGTCGAGATGCCGGGACAGGTCGGGCCGGTGCTCGAAGAAACCTTCGCGCCGATTCTTTATGTGATGCGCTACGACGATCTCGACGCCGCGATCCGGCTGCACAATGATGTCGCCGCGGGGCTGTCGTCGGCGATCTTCACCACCGACATGCGCGAGGCCGAACGCTTCCTTGCTGCAAGCGATTGCGGCATCGCCAACGTCAATCTGGGCACCAGCGGCGCCGAGATCGGCGGGGCGTTCGGCGGCGAGAAGGAGACTGGCGGCGGGCGCGAAAGCGGGTCGGATTCGTGGCGACAATATATGCGGCGCGCGACGAATACGGTAAATTATTCGGACATGTTGCCGCTGGCGCAGGGGGTGTCGTTCGATATTTAGGCCGGCGAGCCCGCCGCCCGTTCCCGTTCGCATCGAGCGAACGGGAAAAAGAGGGGGGCGTCAGGCCGTCCGCCAGCCGCACCCATCTTCAAGCTGCACCACCTGCCCGTCGGTCCCCACCGGCTCCCGCGACCCATCGGTCAAGAACGCCAGCATTGCCGCATCGGCCACATCGACATGCGCGAGCGTGCGCTTGCCTTCGGGCGTGCGCGCCACGACGACGCCGGCCCGCGGCGCGCCGTCGCGGCCATAAAACACCGTATAGCTCTCGATCGTCGCCGGCCCGGCATAATCCTCGATCAGTTCGGGCACCGGTCCGCGCTTCGCCTCGGCTTCGGCCTGATAGTCGAAATCCTGCGGGAAGCGGGCGGCAGCGATCGGTTCCTTTCCCAGCACAATGCAATGATTGTCGGTCGCGAAGCCGCCGTTGGCGAAAAGGAAGCCATGGCGGCCCCCGCTCCGCAGCTTCTGAACCATCGAAACGATGGCATGACTCATATAATTGGCGATCGGCCCGCCGCCGAAGGTCAGCCCGCCGAATACCGTGGCGGGGCGATCGCATGGCCAGCCGAGGATGCGTCGCGCCATCTTGGGCACGCAGGGAAAGCAGCTGTAGAGTTCGACGCAGTCGAAATCGTCGACGGTCATGCCATTGAGCGCCAGCGTGCGCGTGATCGACGTTTCCATGCTGACGCTGTGATCGTAGCGGTCGCGCGCGAGGATGCCGGGCGGCTCTTTCGCCGCGGCGCCCATGCCGACATGGATGAGGCGGCTGTCGGCGATGCCGCGCCGCCGTGCTTCGGCAAGGCTGGCGACGATAAAGGCTGCGCCCTGATTTACCGAAGAGTTCGCGACCATCAGTTTTGAGTAAGGGAAGGCGATCGGGCGATTGCGTTCATTGACGTCCAGAATGTCGTCGGGCGAAGCGGGTTTGCGAATCCATGCGCCGTCGTTCGCGGCGGCGACCCTGGAAAAATGCGACCAGATTTCGGCGCTCTCGAACTGCGCCTCGGCAAGGCTTTGTCCCCACGCGGCGCGGGTCGCGTTTTCGTAGAGCGGATAGACATCGACCGGTGCGGCAAGGCCATGTTTCTGGGCATAGTTGGGCTCGCGCCGCGTCGCGACCTGACGCACCGCGTTATAGCTTTTGTCCTCGCCGCTGGCGGCCTTGGCGGCGCGCCCGGCGGCGGTGCGCAGCGCCTCGCCGCCGACGATGGCCGCGAGCTTGACCTCGCCTGCGCCGATGCGGTTGGCGGCCTCGTTCAGCAGGCGGACGGGCGTGTCGCCGTGCGGCGCGGCGGACTGGTAATTGATCGCCGGCGTGGCGCCGATTGCGGCGGCGAGCGGCTCGCAGAGCTTGCCGAGATGGTGAAAGCTGATCTGGTCGACGATCGCGAGGCTGTCGATGTCGGCAAGCGGGATGCCACCGTCCTCGGCGGCCAGTTTCAGCGCTGCAACCATCAGGCCAAGCGAATCCAGCCCGTCGTCGGGGTCGGTGGGCCGATCGTTCACCTGGCCGACCCCGATGATAACGGGGATGCGTTCCGGGTCGGTCATCGTCATCACTAGCGCGCTTTCCATTCGGGCTTGCGTTTCTCTGCAAAGGCGCGCGGGCCTTCGCGCGCATCCTCGCTCTGCATCAGCGCGCTGCGTTCCAGCCTGTTATGTTCCCAATAGGGTGCGTCCGCCGCGATCCGCCCGTTCTGGATGCCAAGCGCCACGCGCTTCGACGCCTGCACTGACAAAGGCGCGTTGCCCGCGATCTTTTCGGCGAGCGCGAGCGCGGTGGGCATCAGCTCGCCGAGCGGCACGACGTGGTTGACCAGCCCGAACTCGGCGGCGCGCGCGGCGGGGATCGGGTCGCCGGTGAGCATATGTTCCATCGCGAGCTTCTTTGGCAGCTGCTGCGCGAGGCGAAAGGCGCCGCCCGCCGCCGCGAACAGCCCGACCTTGACCTCGGGCAGGCCGAATTGCGCGTGGGTTGCGGCAATGATGATGTCGCTCATCAGCGCGATCTCGCACCCGCCGCCAAAGGCAATGCCATTGACCGCGGCGATAATCGGTTTCGAGATGGGGTGCGCCACCATGCCCGCAAAGCCCCACGCCTGCTGCGCCGCATCGTCGGGATAAAGGCTTTCGCCGCGCGACAGGGCGACCAGATCCGCTCCCGCGCAAAAAGCCTTGTCGCCCGCGCCGGTAATGACGACCACGCGGATTTCGGGGTCGGCTTCGGCCTTTTCCAGCGCCGTACCTATGCCGACATGAACCGCGGCGTTGACCGCGTTGCGCGCTTCGGGGCGATTGATCGTCACGATCAATATGTGACCGTGACGTTCGGTGAGGATGGTGGTGTCGGTCATCGCGAATCTCTCCCTTTCGGGCGATTATCGCGGGCGGTTGACGTTTACGTCAACTGTAAAGGGTGGAGAATGACAATGCGGCGCGCTCCCGCGAAGGCGGGCGCCCATCTGCGAAAGGGGCAAGCTTGATCCGGCGGACGATGGGTCCCCGCCTTTGCGGGGACACGCCGCAATTCCATGTTCGGCGCGGGTCAGATCGACTGCCCGGTCTTCGCCCAATCGGCGAGGAAGCCCTCGATGCCCTTGTCGGTCAGGACATGCTTGAACAGCCCCTTGATGACGGCGGGCGGCGCGGTCATCACGTCGGCACCGATCTGCGCGGCCTGAAGGACGTGGATGCCGTGGCGGACGCTCGCGACCAGGATTTCGGTCTTGAAATCATAATTGTCGTAGATCAGTTTGATGTCGCCGATCAGTTGCATCCCGTCGAAGCCATTGTCGTCATGGCGCCCGACGAAGGGCGAGACGAACGTCGCCCCAGCCTTGGCGGCGAGCAGCGCCTGCGCCGCCGAAAAACAGAGCGTCACGTTGACCATCGTGCCGTCGCCGGTCAGCGCCTTGCATGTCTTGAGGCCGTCGATCGTCAGCGGCACCTTGATGCAGACATTGTCGGCGATCTTGCGGAGGATTTCGGCCTCCTTCATCATCGTTTCATGATCGAGCGCGACGACTTCGGCCGAAACGGGGCCATCGACGATGCCGCAGATTTCCCTGGTCACTTCCTTGAAGTCGCGGCCCGACTTGGCGATCAGCGACGGGTTGGTGGTGACGCCGTCGAGCAGGCCGGTCGCGGCGAGCTCCTGAATGGCGTCAATTTCGGCGGTGTCGACAAAGAATTTCATGGGATGGGCTTTCTGGTGGGCAGATGATTCGGGTTGCCCATCGCCCTAGAGCAACGCGCACGAAATATGAACCTTCCGCTCCCAGTTTCGTCATGCCGGACCCTTCGGCAAGCGCAGGACAGGGTTGATCCGGCATCCATTCCGCCGTTGCCGCACGGACCCCGGATCAAGTCCGGGGTGACGAAGCTTGAAAAGCGCTGGAGTTCTTTCTTTGTTCCCATTAAGCCTGCGTGATGGCCAAAGCGAAACGTCAATATATCTGCCAGAATTGCGGGTCCGCCACCTATCGCTGGCAGGGGCAGTGCGGCGATTGCGGTGAATGGAACACGCTGGTCGAAGAGGCGCCCGCAACCGCCTTTTCCGCGAAGCACGACCTGAGCAAAGGCGGACGGCCGCTGACGCTCGAAACGCTCGACGCCGCGAGTTTGATGCCCGAACGGATGCTGTGCGGGATCGCCGAGTTCGACCGCGCGCTGGGCGGCGGGTTCGTTGCGGGGTCGGCGACGCTGATCGGCGGCGATCCGGGGATCGGCAAATCGACGCTGCTGTTGCAGGCGGCGGGGCAACTCGCGAAGGCGGGCAGGTCGGTCGTCTATATCAGCGGCGAGGAAGCCGCGGCGCAGGTGCGGCTGCGCGCGCAGCGGCTGGGGCTGGGCGATGCGCCGGTCGCGCTCGCCAGCGCGACATCGGTGCGCGACATCCTCGCGACGCTCGACCGCCAGGCCGCCGACTTCGTCGTGATCGATTCGATCCAGACGATGCACAGCGACCTGATCGACAGCGCACCGGGGACGGTGAGCCAGGTGCGCGCGAGCGCGCAGGAACTGATCCGCCATGCCAAGGACAGCGGCGCAGCGATCGTGCTCGTCGGCCATGTGACGAAGGACGGGACGATCGCGGGGCCGCGCGTGCTCGAACATATGGTCGACACGGTGCTCGCGTTCGAGGGCGAGCGCAGCCACCAGTATCGCATCCTTCGCGCGGTCAAGAACCGTTTCGGCGGCACCGACGAGATCGGCGTGTTCGCGATGGGCGAGGAAGGGCTGGGCGAGGTATCGAATCCGTCGAGCCTGTTCCTGACCGACCGCAGCCGCGACGTGCCGGGATCGGTGGTGTTCCCCGCACTGGAAGGCACGCGCCCGGTGCTGGTCGAGGTGCAGGCGCTGACCGTGCGGCTGGCGAGTGGGGCGACCCCGCGGCGCGCGGTGGTCGGTTGGGACAGCGGGCGACTCGCAATGGTGCTCGCGGTGCTGGAGGCGCGCTGCGGGCTGCAAATGGGAGCAGCCGAAGTCTATCTCAACATCGCGGGCGGATACCGGCTCACCGATCCCGCCGCGGACCTCGCCGTTGCCGCCGCGCTGATCTCGGCGTTCAGCGAGCGGCCGGTGCCCGCCGATGCAATCGTGTTCGGCGAGCTGTCGCTGTCGGGCGAAGTGCGCCCTGTCGCGCACGATGCGCTGCGGCTTCGCGAAGCGGCAAAGCTTGGGTTTTCAACGGGATGGGGGCCAAAGGGAATGAAGCGCGTGAACGGCATCGGCGTCACCGGCTTTGCGCGGCTCGGCGAACTCGTTGACCTGATGCTCGGGCGCGACTAGCCCGGCGAGCATGGGAAGTTTGACGGCTCTGGATATGATCGTGCTGACGCTCGTCGGCGGCAGCGCGGTGCTCGGTTTCATGCGCGGTCTCGTGCAGGAAGTGACGACGCTGCTCGCGTGGGTGCTGGCGATCGCGGCGGTGTATTTTTTTCACGCGCCGGTGACGGATTTGACGAGCGGCTGGGTCGGCACCGGCGGCGCGGCGGCGGTGCTCGCCTTTGTCCTGCTGTTCGGCGGAATCTTTGCGCTGGCCAAATGGGGATCGCGCGCGATGGGGCGGCGCAGCCGCGCCTCGATCGTCGGCGGGTTCGACCGCGGGCTGGGGGCCGGGTTCGGCGCGATCAAGGGGTTATTGATCGCCACCATCGGCTTCATGCTGCTGACGATGCTTTACGACATCGGCTATGGCACCGCACCGCGCCCCGAATGGATGACGGCCAGCCGCACCTACCCCGCGCTCAGCGCGAGTGGCGCGGCGATGAGCAAGGTGATCGCCGAACGCCGCGCCGAGGCGCGCGATGCCGAAGCGAAGGCGGACGCGCCATGAGCGCCGCGCTTTATAACCGCGACATATTGGCGCTGGCGATCGCCACCGCCGACTATCTGCCCAACCCCGACGCGCGATACCGGGCGAGCAAGCGTGCACCGCTGTGCGGCAGCGCGATCATCCTTGATCTCGATACCGACGGGGGCGGGCGGGTGACGCGCGTCGGGCTGCATGTCGAGGCGTGCGCGCTGGGGCAGGCATCGGCGGCGCTGCTCGCGCGCCATGCGCCCGGCCGCGGCCTCGCCGACCTGCGCCGCGCGCGCGACGGCATCGCGGGCTGGTTTGCGGGCACCGGCGCGCAACCCGATTGGCCGGGGTTCGACCTGCTGGCCCCCGCGCGCGACTATCCGGCGCGCCATGGTGCGATTCTGCTGCCCTTTGACGCCGCGATCGCCGCGCTCGATGAACGGGTCGCTGCGGCATGACTTTGCTTGCGCTGTCGGCCGCGGCCTCCGAAGCGGCAGAAAAAGCCGCCGAAGCCGCCACCGATACCGCGCTGCTTGAAGGCGCGATCCTGCTGGGTGTCGCGACGCTGTTCGTGCTGATCTTTCGCCGACTCGGCCTTGGCGCCGTGCTCGGCTATCTGATCGCCGGGGCGATCGTCGGACCGCACGGGCTGGCACTGGTGGGCGGCGGCGAATCGAAACTGGCGATCGCCGAACTCGGCATTGCCTTCCTCCTCTTCCTCGTCGGGCTTGAACTGCATCCGCGGCGGCTGTGGCAGCTTCGCCGCGCGATCTTTGGACTCGGCATGACGCAGGTGGTGGTTACCGGGCTGGTGCTCACCGGCCTCATCTACCTCGTCCTCGGGTTCAGCCCCGCCGCAGCGATCGCGCTGGGCCTGCCGCTGGCGCTTTCGTCGACCGCGCAGGTGCTCCCCGGCCTCAAAAGTTCGGGTCGCATCAATTCGCCCTTTGGCGAGAAAGCCTTTTCGATCCTGTTGTTTCAGGATCTGGCGATCGTGCCGATGATTACCATCGTTGCCGCGCTGTCGCGCGCGCCTGCCGATCCGTCGGCACCGCCGGGCGCGATGCTTGCGCTCTATACGGTCGGCGCGATCATCGGGCTGGTGCTCGCGGGGCGGTTCATCCTCAATCCGCTGCTCAGGCTCATCGGCCGCTATGGCGAGCGCGAATTGTTCGTGGTGGTCGGGCTGCTCGCGGTGCTGGCGAGCGCGGCGCTGATGCACAGCCTGCACCTGTCGACCGCACTCGGCGCCTTTGTCGCGGGCGTGATGCTCGCCGACTCGCCCTATCGGCACGAGATCGAGGCCGATGTCGAACCCTTCCGCCTGATCCTGCTCGGTCTTTTTTTCCTTGCGGTGGGGATGGTGCTCGACATCAATGTAGTGCTTGCCGACCCGCTGCGCGTCGTCGGGCTCGCGGCCGCGCTGGTCGTGGTCAAGGTCGCGGTGCTCACCCTGATCGTCCGCGCGTTCGGCAAATCGTGGAACACCGCGCTCGGCCTGGGGTTGCTTCTGAGCCAGGGCGGCGAGTTCGGTTTTCTGCTGTTCACGCAGGCGCAGCAGGCGCTGCTCATCGCGCCCGAGGCGGCGAGCCTGTTCAGCGCCGTGGTCACGCTGTCGATGATCTCGACGCCCTTCCTGATGCTGTTCGCGCGCAATCTGGAGTTTGCACCCGACCGCGACGGCCCCGCGATGGACGGTCCCGAACATGCGCCGCGCGGTTCGGCGCTGGTGATCGGTTATGGCCGGTTCGGACAGACGGTGGCGCAGATGCTGCACGCGGTCGATTGTTCGGTGACGCTTATCGACAAGAAGCCGAGCCAGATCGAACGATCGGGGCGGTTCGATACCAAAGTCTATTATGGCGACGGGTTGCGGCTCGATCTGCTGCGGCGCGCGGGCGCCGATGATGCAAGGCTCATCATCTATTGCATCGACGACGCCGCGTTCGACGCCGCGACGATGCGCCCGATCGTCGAGGCCTTTCCACAGGCGCGTGTGCTGGCGCGCGTGTTTGATCGCCGCCAGCTGATCGCGATCGACGGCGCGGGCGTGTCGGCTGCGGTGCGCGAGGTGTTCGAAAGCTCGGTCGCGCTCGGAATCAAGGCGCTGGAGGAACTCGATGTCGACCCGCGCGAAATCGAAGACGTCGAAGCGGCGTTTCGCCAGCTCGACGAAACGCGGCTGGCGGCGCAGATCGACGAGGGGGATCTGACCGCGGGCATGGAACATCGTTTCAAACCCGGCGGCGGCCGCGAGGCCGACAGCGTGATCGAAACCTTCCGCCAGCGCCGCCGCGCGGCAAAGGCGGCGCGAGAAGAGGGCGATGCGGCAAGACTGACCGCCGAAACCTGATCGCTATGGCGATCCTTCCCTGATCGTAATCGAGGTGCGCGGCGGATTGCGCCGCGCTTTCGCTGGGGCAGGTCCGACTTTTAATAGTCAATTATTCTCTTGACTATTATCCTATTGCGTTTTTAGTAAAGCATATGCTTGACTATCAAACTGCACTCGGCCCGATCCTGCACGCCATCGCCGATCCGACGCGGCGCGTCATGGTCGAACAGCTTGCCAAGGGACCGGCCTCGGTCAGCGCGCTCGCCGGGCGGCTACCGATGTCGCTCCAGGCGGCGATGCAGCATCTCGCGGTGCTTGAAGCCGCGGAGGTGGTGCGCAGCGAAAAGATCGGGCGGGTACGGACCGTGTCTCTGAACCCCACCGCGCTCCGCCAGGTCGAACGCTGGGTAGCCGAGCAGAAAACGGCCTGGGAGCGCCGCCTCGACCGGCTTGGCGACTATCTGGGCGAATCCCCCGACGATGAAAGGAAAGACCATGACTGACAGTCTGATCCATCACGCCAGCTTTACCGTTGAACGCGCCTATCGTTCGCCGCGCGAGCGCGTTTTCGCGGCTTTCACCAGTGCCGAGGCACGGCGTCGCTGGCTTGTCGAATCCGACGGCTGGACGGTTCATGCCTATGACCCGCCCGCCGAAGTCGTACCGGGCGCGGTCGAGGCCAGCCGCTTCAGCCCGCCCGGCGCCGATGTTGTCCTTACCAACGATACGACCTTCCTCGACGTCGCTGCGCAGGAGCGGCTGATCTTTGCCTATGCGATGACGGTCGACGGCAAACCCTTGTCCTCATCGCTTTCGACGGTCGAATTTTTCGACGATGGTGACGGCACGCGCCTCCTGTTCACCGAACAGGGCGCCTATCACGACCGCGATGTCGCCGGCCGCGAGGCTGGGACGCGCGGTTTGCTCGATGAGTTGGCGAAAGAACTGGGAGAGGCCTGATCGATGATAGCAACCAGGGCGGCGTTCCGTTGGCACGCCGCCCCTTGTTATGCGCCGCGCTGTTCGTCGAGGAAGGAGGCCACCGCATCCAAACCATATTCGTCGGTGACGAAGCTTTTCCCGATCCCGCGCGACAGGATGAGGGGCAGCTTGCCCCCGCGCACCTTCTTGTCGTGTGCCATATGCGCGGCGAGTTCGGCGCCGCCGCTGTTGATGCCCGCGCTGGCGAGGCTGTGCGGCAGGCCAACGCTCGCCAGATGGCCCTGCACGCGCGCCGCGTCCGCGGCGGGGCAGAGCCCGTTGGCGGCCGAAAACTGGTGCGCGAGCACCATGCCCGCCGCGACCGCCTCGCCGTGGAGCAGCCGGTCCGAATAGCCGGTTTCGGCCTCTAGCGCGTGGCCGAAGCTGTGGCCGAGGTTGAGCAGCGCGCGAATATCCTGTGTCTCGCGCTCGTCGGCGGCGACGATCCGCGCCTTGGCGGCGACGCTGTGCGCAATGGCATGCGCGCGCGCCGCGCTGTCGCCCGCGAGCAGCGCAGCGCCATTCGCCTCGCACCAGGCAAAGAAGCCCGCGTCGTCGATCAGCCCGTATTTGACGACCTCGGCATATCCCGCGCCGAGTTCGCGGCGCGGCAGGGTGTCGAGCGTCGTCGGGTCGATCACGACCATCGCTGGCTGGTGAAAGGCGCCGATGAGGTTCTTGCCCGCGGGCACGTTGATCGCGGTCTTGCCGCCGACGCTGCTGTCGACCTGCGCGAGCAGGGTGGTCGGTATCTGGATGAAGGGGCAGCCGCGCTTGACGATGCTGCACGCGAACCCAACAAGATCGCCGATCACGCCGCCCCCAAGCGCGATGACATGATCGCTGCGCTCGATGCCTTCGCCGATCAGCCATTCGGTGAGGCGCGCGAGGCCTGCCCAACTCTTGGTTCCCTCGCCGGGGTCGAGGACGAAGGAGGAGAAGGAGATATTCTCTGTCGCCAGCGCGGTGCCGAGCCGGGCGAGATAATGGTCGGCGACGTGCGCATCGGTGACGATCATCGTCCGCGCGCGATTCAAAAGCGGCGCGACATGCGCGCCAATGTCGCCGATCAACCCTTCGCCGATCAGGATCGGATAGCTGCGGGCGCCCAGTTCGACGATCAGCTTTTCCATTTCTTGAGGGCCTCCAGAATCGCGCGCACCGCATGTTCGTGCGGCGTGCTCGCCGAGCTGACGCGGATATGCGCTTCGGCATAGATGGGATTGCGCACCGCGGCCAGTTCGCGGAGCACCTCGCCGGGATCGCGATCCTTGAGCAGCGGACGGTGGCTGCGACGGGCAACGCGATCGACCAGCGTTGGGATGTCGGCGTCGAGCCAGATGCTGAGGCTGTCCTTCAGGATCAGCGCGCGCGTGTCGTCATTGATGAAGGCGCCGCCGCCCGTCGCGAGCACCATCGGCTTGCCGCGGAGCAGGCGCGCGATGACGCGGCGCTCGCCGTCGCGGAAATGCGCTTCGCCGAACCGCGCGAAAATATCTGAAATCGTCATGCCCGCGGCGCGCTCGATCTCGTCGTCGGCGTCGGCGAAGCGCATTCCCAGCCGCTGCGCGAGGCGGCGGCCGACGGTCGATTTTCCCGACCCCATCAGCCCGACGAGCACGATCGACCGGTCGCGGATCGACGCGGGGACGGCGTCGGGCGACGAACGCGCCGGGCTTTTCGGGTTTCGCGACATGGTGCGCGCGGCTATACCGCCCGAACGGCAGGGGACAATGGTTTTGCTGCGCGGCAACCGGGATGAAGCGAACTGGCGCGCGATGGCGCGCCCGACGATCGAGGTGGATGGGAACGACAAGATGGCCGAAAGCGCCGCAGTATGAAGCGAACGACCTTGTCCTTGGCGCTGGGCCTGTCGGCTGCGGCGCTGGTCCTGCCCGCGATTGCGCAGGAATCGCTGCTGCCCGAAGGGTTTGGCACCCCCGCCGACACGCCTGCGCCGCGGCCCGCCCCGACGCCGGGTTCACCGCCGCCGACGTCGCCGCCGACGAACGGCAGCGCGCCGCCCGCCGCCGCCCCGTCGATCAGCGGCAGCGCAAGCGATGCGGACGCCGACGAAGGCGAAGATGCGGACGAGGAAGCGGTTGAATCGGGCGGGCTCAAATATGACCTGCCGCCCGGCGCGCGCCGGCTGCTGACGCGGATCGGCCCACTCACTCCGGAAACCGGCGGGTTGGCGGCGGACGCCTTTGGCGTGCGCGGCCAATATGCCGCGGCGATCATGCGCAAGACGAATGGCCAGCTTGCCTCGCGCTGGGGCCAGATATTGCTGCGCCGCGCGCTCGCCTCGGCCATTGACACGCCCCCGACGATCAACGGCGCCGACCTCGCCGCCGAGCGCGTGTCGCTGCTGCTCCGCATGGGCGAATCGACGACGGCGCGGCGAATCGTGCAGTCGGTCGATTATGATCGCGCGAGCCCGCGCCTCGTCGCTGCGGCACAGCAGGTCTATCTTGCCACGGCCGACCCGGCGGGCCTCTGCCCCTATGTGCCTGCGGGGCTGGCGCATGGCGACGAGCACAGCTGGCGGCTCGCGTCGGCGATCTGTGCGGGCCTGTCGGGCGAAGCGGGGCCGGCGGGCTGGGCGATCGGCCGCGTGCGGTCGAGCGGCCGGCTGTCGAACTTCGACATTCTGCTCGCCGAACGTGTGCTGGGCGCGACGGGCGCCGGGCGGCGTTCGACGACAATCGAATGGGATAATGTCGGGCGGCTGACGAGCTGGCGCTTTGGCATGGCGACCGCGACCGCCATTCCGGTGCCAGAGACGCTGCGTGACGCCGCACCCGGCTATATGAAAGGCTGGACCGTGCTCGCGCCGATGACCGATATGGCACAGCGCGTCGCCGCAGCGCCCGAAGCCGCGACGCGCGGCGTGTTGTCGAGCGAAGCCTATGTGTCGCTGCTGAGCGCTGCGGCGGGTGAGGAAGAACCCGGCGAGGAGCTGGTGGCGCAGACCGACCGACTGCGCGGGGCGTTCGGCGCGGCGGCCGGGGCTGATCGCTATGCCGCGATGGTGGCGCTGTGGGGCGCGGCGAACACGCCTGCGGAGGCTTATGCGGCGATGATCGCGACCGCGCGCGCTGCCGCCGCGCTGCCGCCGGGCACCGACGTCGGCGAGGATCCGTGGCAGCTCGTGGGTTCGATGCTCGCGGCAGGCTATGATGCCAATGCGCTGGCATGGGTGCCCCGTGTCGAGGTGGGCAGCCGCGCCTGGGGCGTGCTTGCGGTCGGGTCGCCGCGCGCGCTTGGCGACATGAGCGCAAGCGCGGTCGAACGGTTTTCGGACGATGACGACAGCGCCGATTATCTGCGCTCGAAGTTCCTGCTTGCGGGGCTGGCCGGGCTGGGGCGGCTCGACGCCAATGCCACGGCCGCGGCGGCGCGCGACCTTGACGTCGATCTGGGACGACAGACGCGCTGGACGCGCGCGATGATGACCGCGGCCGAGCGGCGCGAGCCCGGCATGGTCGCGCTGCTCGCGGCGGCGGGGATGCAGGGCGACTGGTCGAAGGTGCCGCCCTATCATCTCTATCATATCGTCCGCGCGCTGCGCGATGTGGGGTTGTCCGCCGAAGCCCGGATGATCGCCGCCGAAGCTTTGGTGCGTGTCTGACGCGGCCTTAATCGACCGTTTTCTGGAGATGATGGCGGCCGAGCGTGGCGCGTCGCGCAATACGCTCGCCGCCTATCGCCGCGATCTGGAGCAGGCGGCCGAGCGGGCCAGGGGGCCGCTGGCCGAGGCCGATTCCGCGGTGCTGCGGCACCTGATGGCCGAATATCGCGCGTTGGCGGCGAGCAGCGCGGCGCGCAAGCTGTCGGCGCTGCGGCAATTCTTTGCCTTCCTGCTCGACGAAGGCGAACGCGCGGACAATCCGGCGCTCGACATTGCGCGGCCGACCACGCGGCGCCCGCTGCCGCGCATATTGAATCACGACGATGTCGAACGCCTGTTCGCGCAGGCGGCTACCGAGGCCGCAGGCGAAGCGCCCCCGCTTGCGGCGGTGCGGATGCTGCTGTTCCTCGAACTCCTTTATGGATCGGGGCTGCGCGCCAGTGAGTTGGTGTCGCTGCCGCGGCGGGCCATGGCGGGCGAGCGTGACTATCTGATCGTCCGCGGCAAGGGTGACAAGGAGCGGCTGGTGCCGTTGTCGGCGCGCGCGCGGGCGGCGTTCGATCGCTGGTTGCCTTTGCTTGGCGACGGATCGCCATGGTTGTTTCCATCGGGCAAGGCGCATATCTCGCGCGTCCGGCTGTTCCAGATGCTGCGCGAACTTGCCGCGCGCGCGGGCGTCGATCCGGCTGCGGTCAGCCCGCACGTCCTGCGCCACGCCTTTGCGACGCACCTGCTCGAAGGCGGCGCCGACCTGCGCGCGCTGCAACTGATGCTCGGCCACGCCGATATCGCGACGACCGAGATTTACACGCATGTCGACAGTCGGCGCCTTGTCGAACTGGTCAACCGTCGGCACCCGCTGGCGCGGATGGATGACGTTGACCTGAAGGCGCCTTCGGCCTAGCGACGGCGCATGACAGCCTTTCTGGACTTCGAAAAACAGGTCGCCGCGCTCGATCGACAGATTGCCGAACTGCGCGAAATGGGGGACGATCCCACGCTCGATATCGAGGGCGATATCGCCCGGCTGGAGGACAAGTCCGCCAGGCTGCTCCGCGATATCTATGCCAGGCTGACGCCGTGGCAGAAAACGCAGGTGGCGCGCCACCCCGACCGGCCGCATTTCAAACATTATGTCGCGGGCCTGTTCGACGACTGGATGCCGCTTGCGGGTGACCGCAACTTCGGCGACGACCAGGCGATCCTGGGCGGGTTGGCCCGGTTCCGGGGTCGCCGCGTCATGGTGATCGGCCATGAAAAGGGCGACGACATCCCGTCGCGGATGAAACATAATTTCGGGATGGCGAAGCCCGAGGGTTATCGCAAGGCGATCCGCTTGATGCAGCTTGCCGACCGTTTCGGCCTGCCGGTGGTGACTCTGGTCGACACGTCGGGCGCCTTTCCCGGCATCCAGGCCGAAGAGCGCGGGCAGGCCGAGGCGATTGCGCGATCGACCGAACAATGTCTGGCGTTGGGCGTGCCGATGGTCGCGGCGATCGTCGGCGAGGGCGGTTCGGGCGGCGCGATCGCGCTTGCCGCGGCGAACCGCGTGCTGATGTTCGAACACGCCGTCTATTCGGTGATCTCGCCCGAAGGCTGCGCTTCGATCCTGTGGCGCACGTCGGACAAGGCGGCGGAGGCAGCGGCGGCGATGAAGATGTCGGCGCAGGATCTGCTGGCGTTGAAGGTCATCGACCGGATCGTTCCCGAACCGGTCGGGGGCGCACATCGCGCGCCCGAAGTCGCAATCGCCGCGCTGGGCGATGCGATCGAACAGGAACTGAACGGTCTGTCGGGCCTTCCCCGCGACACTTTGCTCGCCGCGCGCGAGGAAAAGTTTCTCGCGATGGGCCGCGCCTGACGGGTGCGGAACCCGATCCACCCCGCCAGCGTTCCCCACATTGCCTAACGGGCAAGCGACGGTCCCTGGCCCCCGCTTGTCCGATGGAATGATAGGGATATTCTGAACGATGACAGCAAAGGTGGGAGGCGCGATCATGGGCCGGTTGACGACAGTGACAGCGATTGCCGCGATTCTGGCGGGCTGTGCGGCAGCAGGCGGCGGCGGGTTAAACGGCACGGCCGGCGCTCAGACGAAACCGGTCAAGACCGCGACGAGCATTTCGCCGGCCGAACGCAAGCAGGGCGACGAGGCGCATCCGCAGCTGTTGCAGGAGTTCGGCGGCGCCTATAGCGGGCCGCAGGCGTCCTATGTGAACCGCGTCGGACAGAATATCGCCGTCCAGTCGGGCCTGTCGCGGTCGCCGAGCGACTTTACTGTCACTTTGCTCAACTCGCCGGTGAACAATGCCTTCGCGATCCCCGGCGGCTATGTCTATGTGACGCGGCAGTTGATGGCGCTGATGAACGACGAGGCCGAACTGGCAGGCGTGCTGGGGCACGAGGTCGGCCACGTCGCCGCGCAGCACAGCAAGAAGCGCCAGTCGGCGGCGACGCGCAACTCGATCCTTGGCATTCTTGGCGCCGTGCTTGGGAGCGCGATCGGCGACAATGGCGGGCTGCTTGGCGGGCTTGGCGGACTGCTCCAGAATAATTCGATGCGGATCGCGCAGCTTGCAACACTGGGCTTTTCGCGCAGCCAGGAATTGGAGGCCGACCAGCTGGGCGTCCAGTATCTGCGCGGCGCGGGCTATGATCCGATGGCCTTGTCGACGATGCTCGCGAGTCTTGCCAACCAGACCAGCCTCGACGCCCGCCTTGCAGGCGGCAATGCCCGCTCGCTGCCCGAATGGGCAAGCACGCACCCCGACCCTGCGTCGCGCGTGCGCAACGCGCAATCGCTCGCCAATCGCGTCGGCGCTGGCGGTATGCGCAACGCCGATGCCTTTCTGGCGTCGGTCGATGGCGTGCTTTACGGCGACGATCCCGCGCAAGGCGTGGTCGAAGGGCGCAATTTCCTGCACCCTGATCTTCGCCTGCGTTTTACCGTCCCCAGCGGTTATGTGATGCAGAATGGCACGACCGCGGTGTCGATCAGCGGCAATGGCGGCCAGGGGCAGTTTTCGACCGCCCCCTATAGCGGTGACATGAACGCCTATATCGCGTCGGTGTTTCGCGCCGTGGCGGGCAATGCGGCGATCAGCCCGGGGACGATCCAGCGCACGACGGTGAACGGGATTCCGGCCTATTATTCGACCGCGCGCGTCAACAGCCAGTCGGGGCAGGTCGACGTCACCGTTTTCGCCTATGAGTTTTCGCCCAGCCAGGCGTTTCATTTCGTCACGTTGACGCAAGCGGGACGCAGCAGCGTCTTTGACCCGATGTTCGCCAGCGTGCAGCGCTTGAGCACGTCCGAAGCCGCCGCGATCCGGCCGCGTCGCGTCGATGTCGTCACCGTGGGGCGCGGCGACACGGTGGCCAGCCTCGCGCGACGGATGGCCTATAATGATTATCAGACCGAACGGTTTCAAGTCCTCAACCGGCTGACCGCATCGAGTCGCCTGACGCCGGGGCAGAAAGTGAAAATCGTCGTTTATTCGGGCCGCTAGGCGCGGCGCATAAGAAAGGGCGGTGGGATTGCCCACCGCCCTTTCCTGTTTCGCTGCGCGCCGAACGGCGCGCAAGACATCGACGATTAGGCGTCGAGGTTTTCCGAAACTTCGTTGAAGGTGTTGCTGACGCTGTTGCCGACGAGGCCCATGGCCGAGATACCGGCGACGGCGATGAGGGCCGCGATCAGGCCATATTCGATGGCGGTGGCGGCTTTGGTGTCGCGAACGAACTTCTTGATGAACTTCATGACTGGTCTCCTGATATCACTTACCCTGTTGACGGTCTGGTCTGGGTCAACATGAACGGTGTAGGTCGAATAGGTTTTGAAAATCTTAATGGGCCTTATGCGATCCGGTCGGTGTTCCGGCCGAAAACGGGACAGTCGATCACCTCCCTACATATTGGCGTCGGCGGCGTTGGAAACATTGCCCCACATGCTGTTGGTTGAATTGGCGACATTGCCTACGGCGACGACGGCCGCCAGAAAGATAAGGGCCAGGATCAGCCCATATTCCACGGCTGTGGCGGCTCTGGTCGACCGCATCAGCCTGTAAAGGTTGCGCATTGTTCCACCCCTGCTTGAAGTGTAGTTCCCGAGGATGCCGAGGATCGCACAGGAAGGTTAACAATTTGTCCGTCGCCAGCCCCGGAAAACCGCCAAAAACCTCGCTTGTCGTCGTCGCCGCGGCGCTCGTCGATCGCGACGGCCGACTGCTTGTCCAGCAGCGGCCCGAGGGACTGGCGATGGCCGGGCTGTGGGAGTTTCCGGGGGGCAAGATCGAAGCCGGCGAGACGCCCGAAGCGGGCTTGATCCGCGAGCTCGACGAGGAACTGGGTATCGACGTGGATCAGGCGTGCCTCGCGCCCGCCTGCTTCGCGAGCGACATGCTCGGTGACCGACATTTGCTCCTGTTGCTTTATGTTTGCCGCAAATGGCGCGGAACGCCGGTGGCGCGACACGCAAGCGCGCTGCGCTGGGTGCGTCCGGTCGAGCTTCACGGCCTTGCGATGCCGCCCGCCGACAAGCCGCTGATCGGATTGCTGGAGGCGTTGATCTGAGCGTTCACCCCCCGCGAAAGCGGGGACCGCAGGGCGCCCGGCGCAAGGCCGATAGCGGCTCCGGCCTCCACGGCGGAGACGGTCATTTCTTCGGCTTCAACGCTTCTGCCAGCGACGCGGTGCCGCTGCCCCGCCGCGCGGGCTGCGGCTGGTCGGGGTGCGGCGCCCAGCCGCTGAAATGGACGATGCGAAAGGCTTCGGCGATGCGGCCATCGGGGTCGGCGGCGGCGGCGAAGGCGGCGGCGATGCGCGCCGCCTCGTCGCGTGTCAGCGGCGGCGGCGCGGGATACAGGCGGCTCGACAGACCCGCGGCGCGCAGGTCGCGCACCAGTGCGAACCAGTCGCCGTAGCGCACGCTCAGGGCCTCGACATCGACCACTGGCAAGGCAAAGCCGATGCGCTGGAGCAGATTGCCCATCGCGGCTAGGTCGATCTGTGGGTGCATTCGCGCGATCGGGCGCACACCGTCGGCCATCACCGCGCGGCGCAGCCGCGGGAGGCTGCCGTCGCCGACGAAGGCGCCGAGAAGCAGCCCGTCGGGCGCGAGCAGCGCGCGCAGACGCAACAGCGCGCCGGGGACGTCGTTGACGCTGTCGAGCCCGCCCGGCCAGACGATCAGGTCGAAGTGTCCGAAAGGCAGGTCGATCGCGTCGGCCTCGACCGGAATGGCACCCATCCGCGCGGCGAGCCGCGGCGCGGCTTCGACGATGCAAATGTCGGTGCCGGTCGCGCGCAGCCGGTCGATGAGCGCCGCATCGTGCGCGCCGACGACCAGCGTGCGCGGAAACACGCGCGTCACCATCGCCAGCCGGTCGAGCAGCGTTTCGGCGATGATCGGCGCAAGGAAATTGGCGTGGGCGGGCAGGCGCGCAAGGCGGTCGCGCTGTGCGCGGTGACGGGCAGAGGAAAAGAGCGGGCGGGGCGGCTGCGACATGCGTCGCTTGTGCCGTTCCCGGCGATGCTTCACAAGCGGACGATGACGAATGCGACGGGGGATGGGACAATATCGGACGTCGGCAATGGCGCCGCGTGGCAGCTTTTTCGCGTGACCGCGCGCGCGATCGTCGATTATGCCCTGCCGCCCCGTTGCGCCGGCTGCGGCGCAATCGTTGGCGAGGATCACCAATTTTGCCTCGCCTGCTGGTCGTCGCTCGATTTTCTGGGCGATCCCTGCTGCGCCTCCTGTTCGCTGCCGCTTCCATTGGCGCTGCCCGGCGATCGGATGATGTGCGGCGCCTGCCTGGCCGACGCGCCGCCGTTCGCGGGGGCGCCGGCCGCCGTTGCTTATGGCCCGGTGGCGCGGACGGTGGCGCTGCGGCTTAAATATGGTCGGCGGACGGGGCACGCCCGCCTGATGGCGCGTCTGATGGCGCGGTCGCTCGCCACGCTGGGACCGATCGACGCGATGCTGCTCGTCCCGGTGCCGCTGCATCGCTGGCGGCTCTGGTCGCGCGGGTTCAACCAGGCGGCGCTTATCGCCGACGAACTGACGCGATTGACCGGAGTGCCGCACGATCATCACTTATTGCGGCGCGTCAAGGCGACGGCTTCGCTCCGCGGCAAGGGGCGGCGCGAACGCGAGCGCGTCGTTGCAGGGGCCTTTGCGCTCGCCGATGGTGCCAGCGCGCGGGCGGCGGGCCGCCACCTGATATTGGTCGACGATGTTCATGCCAGCGGCGCAACGCTGCGCGCCGCCGCACGAGTGCTGCGGCGAAGCGGTGCGGCACGCGTGTCGGCGCTGACCTGGGCGCGTGTGCTGCCCGATGCGGCAACGGGCAACGAAATTGACATTGCCTCGTTGGATTCCGATATGGACCGCAGGATGACAGGATAGGCACATGGCCAGGATCGAAGTATATACAAAGGCTTTCTGCCCCTATTGCACGCGGGCCAAGCAGTTGCTCGATGCCAAGGGCGCCGATTTCAGCGAAATCGACGTGACGATGGACCGCGCGGGTTTCGAGGCCATGGTCGCACGCGCCGGCGGGCGGCGCACGGTGCCGCAGGTGTTTATCGACGACCGCCACGTTGGCGGCAGCGACGACCTCGCAGCGCTCGATGCGAAGGGCGAACTCGACGCGTTGATCGGACGCGCCTAGGAGACGCAGCCATGATCGTGTTCGATCTTTGTTGCGCCGCTGGCGATCATCGGTTCGAAGCCTGGTTCGCGAGCAGCGACAGCTTTGTCGATCAGCAGGCGCGCAGGCTGATCGCTTGCCCGGTTTGCGGCGACAGCGACGTTCGAAAGGCGGTGATGGCGCCGCGCGTCGGGGTAAAGTCGAACCAGCAGATTGTATCGAAACCCCCGGCGGCGGAACCCGTCGACGGCGAACCGTCACCCGCGCTTATGCGCCGCGTGATTGCCGAAATCGCCGCCCGACAGGCCGAGATGCTGCCGCACTCGCGCTGGGTCGGCCGCGATTTCGCGGCCGCGGCGCGCGCGATGCACGAAGGACGTGTGGCGGAAAAACCGATCCACGGCCAGGCGTCGCCTGAGGAGGCCGAGGCGTTGCGCGAAGACGGCATCGCCGCCATGCCTTTGCTTGTTCCCATCGTGCCGCCCGACGCCGTTAATTGATCCAAGTTGATTGACGCTGAACGCGCGGCCCCGCTACACGGGCCCCGACGCGCCCGTAGCTCAGCAGGATAGAGCATCAGATTCCTAATCTGGGGGCCACAGGTTCGAATCCTGTCGGGCGCGCCATTTCGGTTCAAAGGCACGAACGCCTAGCACCGCCGCCTCTACGCCAGAGGCGGCGGTTAGGGCTCGGAGCAGCTCGCTCCGCAGCCCACGGATGCGGACCTCCTTCCGGCTCACCACTTCAACCCGCTGCGCCACGGCGCGAACCTGATCGCGGGCGAACGTGCCGTCGCCCTGCCGCAGCTTCTTTTTGAGGGCGGCCGCGAAGGCGCGCAGGCTCTCCGGCGTGATCGCCGGGCCGATCTTCGCGATATGGGCCAAGGCGCGCTCGGAATCGCCCTTGGCCTGGTCGCGCGTCGCGGTGAGCTCGGCGATACGATCCTTGAGCGATGGATCGCTCACGTCGATGACGCCGTTCTCAATCGCATCATAGAGGCGCTTGAGCTTCGCTTCCGCCTCGGTCGCACGCCGCTCAAGGTCGGCGACATGCTCGCGGCGCTGGTTAACCCACTCGTCGCGGCGTTCGAGGATCTGATCCATCAGAGCTTCGAGCCGCACCGGGTCGAGCAGCCGGGCTTCGAGATGATCGACCACGGCCTCGTTGAGCCGGTCCATCGGCACCGTGATGCCGGGACAGCCGGTCGCACCCTGCCGCGCCTTCGTCGAGCAGGTATAATAGCGATATTCCCGCCCGACGCTGCTGGTGCCCGTGCGCAGCGTCATCGCGCCGCCGCAGCACGCGCAGAAGCAGATGCCGGTGAGCAGCGTCGGACCGCCCACCGCCATTGGCGCCATCATCTTCGGGCTGCGCGCCTTGAGCGAGCGCTGGACCGCCTCGAACTCGGCTTCCGAGACGATCGCCGGCACTTCCATGATGGCGTGCTCGCTCTCCGGCTTCGGCGTTTTCGTCTTGTGGTCGCGGGTGTTGAAGCGGTGCTGGCCGATATAGGTCGTGCGCGTGAGAACCTGATGCACCGCGCCCAAGCCCCAGCGCCCGCCATCGCGGGTGCGGATGTTGTTTTCGTTGAGCCAGGTGGCGATCGACTTGAGGCCCATGGGGCCGCGGTTATCGACGCCATTGAGCGCCATGCGGTAGATGCGGCGCACCGTCTCGGCCTGGATCGGGTCGATCTCCAGCTTCTTCTTGATCTTCGCGCCGCGCTCGCCGGCCGCGATCACGCGATAGCCGATCGGCGCGCGTGCGCCGTTCCAGAAGCCTTGCCGGGCATTCTCCTTCATCGCCCGCAAAGTGTGCTTGCCGTTCTCCTTTGACTGATACTCGTCGAACAGCGTCATGATCTGACGCATCATCACGCTCATTGGATCGTCGCCCAGATCTTGCGTGATCGAGATGAGTCGCACCCCGTTCTTAGCCAGCTTGCGGACGTAGAACTCGAACTGGAACTGGTCGCGGAAGAAGCGCGAGAAGCTGTGAACGAGAATGACGTTGAACGTCGGCGGCTTGACCATCGCCGCGTCGATCATCGCTTGGAAGGCTGGGCGACGATCATCGGTCGCGGTGTTGCCCGGTTCGACGAACTCGGCCGCGACCTCCCAACCGCGCGACAGGCAGTAGTCTTCGATCTGACGACGCTGGTCGGGAATCGACAAGTCGCTGTCGGCCTGCCGGCCTGTCGAAACGCGCAGGTAAAGAGCAGCGCGGGCGGTCGCGACGACCGGCGCCTCATCCTCGTGTCGTCGCAAGACGGCCTTGGTCATGACGCTTCACTCCTCACTTCACGGTAGCGGCCCCAACAGCTTGTCCAGCTCCTGCCGCATGTGGCCTTCGATCGCGCGCAATTCCGCGTCGCCGATCGGAACTTGCTCGGGCCAATCGTCGGTGACGACGATCTGCCCATCATCCTCGCGCGCTCGGCGCGAAGCCCGGCGTGGCGCGACGCGGTTGGTGTAGTCATGCAGGTCATCCGGGCACTCGGCCCAGCGGCGAGGCGTGCGACGGCGGAGCTTGCGAGGAAGGGCCATCGCGGCAGGCTGCCGCGCGACCGCATCCCGCGCAAAGCCTCTCGCGGGGCGAAGCGCAGATAGGGGCGCGCGACGGCGGGCGTCATGCTTCGCCCCACGGATCGACGACTGTGATCCCACATTCGGCAAAGTCGCGCACATTACGAGTCGCCAGCCGCGCGCCGCGCGAGCGCACGATCGCCGCGATTTGCGCGTCAATCTGGCTGATCGGCTTGCCGCCCTGTTTCCGCCTGGCGGCGATCTCGGGATATGCAAGCGCCGCTTCGGTATCGAACGGCAGCACGCGGCCTGCCAAATCGACCTCGAACATCGGACGCGCAGCCGCCAGCAGATCATCGCGGCGGCGTCCCTCGGGAAGCAGCGCCAAGCCATAGAAGATTTCCGCCTGTGTCAGCGTCGTCGTGAACACGCCTGCCATCGGCTGCTCGGCGATCCACGCCATGACTGTCGGGTCAGGCTCGCGCCGCATCAGCTCCGAAATGACGTTGGTGTCGAGGACGATCATTCGCCGAAGTCCACCGGCCGGATCGCCTCACGGGGCAGGTCAGGCAGATCGACGCCGCCCAGCGCGCCGAAGCGCTCATTGATGGCCTGGCCCAGATTGCGAGGGCGCGGGATTTCGGTCGAGAGCGCCGAGCGCAGGATGTCGCGCGCCTCGTCTTCCATAGAACGGCCGTGCATTGCCGCGCGCAGGCGCAGGCGATTTTTGATCGCATCGTCGATGTTTCGGATCGTCATGACCGCCATGCTGACCTCCATAAGTCAATGACTGCATGTTAGTCGATGAAGGTATAAATTGCAAGATGGGGTTGGCGCCTCCCTGCGGGACCGCCGCTCTATCTCCGCTGCGCTGCGACCGAACCCCTGACGGGTTTCGGCCCTGCCGGGTGACGATCAGCATGGCGGGCGGCGCTGGTGCGCCGGTCGGTCAATCCGCCCCGCGGATTGAGGTTCTTCCAGGCTGCGGAGATCGGCCAAGGCTGCGCCGGCCGATCGCATTGGCGGTCGTTGCACTCCCCGAGATGGGGTGGGCGTCGCTTCCCTCTAGGCCCGCCGCGCCGGGCCGCAACGCGCGTGCCGCGCTTACCTCCTCTGCGTTCCGGCCCTGCGGGTGCTGCCCGGCTCCGCCGGCGGGCCTGCCGGTCGCTCTTTCGCCGCCCACCCCATTCCGGGGTGAGTGCGGTTTGAAGGAGAAGTGTGATGAACGCTGTTACCGAAACCGTTGCCGCCGAGCCTGTGTCGGGCGTCGAGATTTTCGTGCCGCTCGCAAAGCTCAAGAAGTCCCCGCGCAATGCCCGCAAGGTGCCGCACGGAGAAGCCGCTATCGAGGCGCTGGCCGCTTCGATCCAGCACAAGGGGCTGATCCAGAACCTTGTCGTGGAGCCGGAAGTCAAAGAGGACGGGACGCCGACCGGCTATTACCTCGTCACCGCTGGCGAGGGCCGAAGGCTGGCGATGCTGCTGCGCGCCAAGCGCAAGCAGATCAGGAAGTCCGAGCCTGTCCGGTGCTGGCTCGATACGCAGAACGATCCCGCCGAGATCAGTCTGGACGAGAACGTCACCCGGACCCCGATGCACCCCGCCGACCAGTTCGAGCGGTTCCGCGAGCTTGCGGACGGCAAGGGCTGGGGCGCGCAGGAGATCGGCGCGCGGTTCGGCGTATCGGCTGGCGTGGTGAAGCAGCGGCTTCGCCTTGGCGCTGTCTCGCCCAAGCTATTGCAGGTCTATCGTGAGGATGGCCTTACGCTGGACCAGCTTATGGCCTTCGCGATCACCGAGGACCATGCCCGGCAGGAGCAGGTGTTCGAGAACCTGCATCACAATCGCGAGCCGTGGATCATCCGTCGCGATATGACCGCCGCCAACGTGCCCGCCGATGATCGCCGCGCGGTGTTCGTCGGAGCCGACGCCTATATCGAGGCTGGCGGCAACATAATCCGCGACCTGTTCAGCGAGGACCGGGGCGGGTTCTTCGAGGATGCGGGCTTGCTCGACATGCTCGCCGCCGAGAAGCTGCACGAGATCGCGGACGAGGTTCAGGCCGAGGGCTGGAAATGGGCCGAGGCGCATATCGACTATCCCCATGCGCACGGGATGCGGCGTTTCTATCCGCAGACCGTTCCCCTGTCCGATGAGGACGAGGCCCGGCTGGAGGCGCTGTCGATCCAGCATGACGAATTGGCCGAAGGCTATTCGTCCTATGACGAGATGCCCGAGGACCTGGCGGCGAGGCTGGAGGTGGTGTCCGACGAGATCGACGCCATTTCGGCCAAGCGTTCCGCCTACGACGCCAACGTGATCGCGCATGGCGGCGCGTTCGTCGTGCTTCACCATGACGGTACGGTCAGGATCGAGCGCGGTTTCGTCCGAGCCGAGGACGAGGCGCTGGCGGACCCGCAGCCCGAGCCGGAAGCCGAGGGCGACCCGACCGACCCGGAGGCCGTGGAGGACGAGCAGGCCGAGGACGGCGACGAGGACGTGCAGGAGATCGAGGAAGAGGACGAGGAACCGGGCAAGCCGATTTCCGACAGCCTCACCCGCGACCTGTCCGCCTATCGGACGCTGGCCTTACGCGTCGCCCTTGGCGAACGGCCCGATCTGGCGCTGATCGCCTTAACCCACACGCTCACGGCGCAGTTGTTCTACAGCTACGCCGAAGCCGGTTGCCTTGAGGTCCGCCCGACCGTGACGCCGCTTGGCAGCCATGCGGATGGGATCGAGGACACGCCGCTTGCCGCCAAGGCGAACGAGGCCCGCGAGGCGTGGGCCGAGCGGATGCCGCGTGACGTGGCCGACCTGTGGGGCTTCGTGGTCGCGCTGGACGACGAGAAGCGGCTGGCGCTGCTGGCGCATTGCGCGTCCCGCACCGTCAATGCGCTGCGCCTGCCGTGGGACCGCAAGCCTCGTTCGCTGCAAACGGCGGACAGGCTGGCGACGGCGCTGGCGCTGGACGTGGCGAAGGACTGGACGCCGACCGTGGACAGCTACCTTGGCCGCATCACCAAGGCGCATATCGTGGAGGCTGTGACCGAAGGCGTGTCGGAGGACGCCGCCCGCCGTATCGCGGACATGAAGAAGCCGGACATGGCGCAGGCCGCCGAGCAGCTTCTGGCCGGGACCGGCTGGTTGCCTGCGATCCTGCGGACCTCGGAGCCGGAGGCGGAGCAGTCCGCAACCGTCGTGGCCGAGGACGTGGGAAGCGTGGAGCAGCCGTCCGAAGCGGAGGCTCCCGATACCGAAGCGGAGGACGGCGAAGCGTCCTTCGCCGTCGCCGCCGAATAGCGGCATCGGGCCGGGGCCGCGCGAGCGGTCCCGGCCTTTCATTCGCTGCCGCTTTTGCTGTTTGAGGAGCGTCGTCGCTCGCCGGGCCAAGGCCCGGCTCGCGAATGCAGGTCAGGCCGGGCGCGGCCCGAACAGGATCACGGTCGCGCCGACAAGGCAGATGACCGCGCCGGTCACGTCCCAGCGGTCGGGGCGCAGCCCTTCGACCGCCCACAACCAGCCGAGCGAGGCCGCGATATAAACGCCGCCATAGGCAGCATAGGCGCGTCCCGCCGCATCGCTGTCCACCAGCGTCAGCAGCCAGGCGAACAGCGCCAGCGAGATCATGCCCGGCACGATCCACAACGGCGACTTGCCGAGGCGGAGCCATGCCCAGAACGAATAGCATCCGGCGATCTCGGCCAGGGCCGCGCCGACATAGGCAAAGGGCGTGAACGTCATAGGCTCCCTATCCGTTGTGGGGCGCAAGCGCCTCGATGATGCGGCAGTCCGCGACCGTGCCGCCCCCGCATGAGGTGATGAGCGCGGCCAGCTCCCGGCGCAACGCCGTCAGATCGGCGATCTTGCGCTCGACTTCGCTGAGATGGTCGCGGGCGAGCGCATCGACCGTTGCACAGTCCCGGCCGCGATCGTCCGACAGCGAGAGCAGCGCGCGCACCTGGTCGAGCGGGAAGCCGAGATCGCGGGCGCGGCGGATGAAGCTCAGCCGCCCCAGCTCGACCGCGTCATAGGCGCGGTAGTTGCCGCCGGTGCGCGGAGGCTTCGGCAACAGCCCGATCCGCTCATAATAGCGGATCGTTTCCACCTTCGTGTCCGTCGCCTTGCCCAGCTCGCCGATGGTGAGCGCCATAGCCTTGACCCTGTAGTTGCTACAGGGTGCATATAGCCTGTCGCATCGAACGAATCGAGGTGACGATCATGGCAGGCGGATGCTGCGGCGGCTGCGAGACGACCGCGCCGACCAGGGACAAGGCATGGCGGCGCGTGCTGTGGATCGCGCTTGCGATCAATGCCAGCATGTTCGCGGTCGAGATCGTCGCCGGTGTCGCGGCGCACTCGGCCGCGCTCAAGGCCGATGCGCTCGACTTCCTCGGCGACAGCGCCAACTACGCGATCAGCCTCGGCGTCGCCGGCATGGCGCTGCAATGGCGCGCGCGGGCCGCGTTGCTTAAGGGGGCGTCCCTGTTGCTGCTCGGCCTGTGGATTCTCGGCAGCACCGTCTGGATGGCGATGACTGGTGCCTTGCCGCAGGCCGAGACGATGGGCGTCATCGGTGTGCTTGCGCTGTTCGCCAATCTCGTCTGCGCCGTCATGCTGTGGCGGCACCGTGACGGCGACGCCAACCGCAGATCGGTGTGGATCTGCTCGCGCAACGACGCGATCGGCAACATCGCCGTGGTGGCCGCCGCGCTCGGCGTGTTCGGCACCGGGACGGCCTGGCCGGACATCGCGGTCGCCGTGATCCTTGCCGGGCTTGGTGTCAGCGGCGGATGGCAGATCGTCCGTCAGGCGCGCGCCGAGCTGCGCGGGATCGCATCTCCGGGGCGGGAGCAAGTCGCCCTCTAGCCCGCCGGCCGGTGTCTGGATGTGGAGTCGGTCTCATCGCCCCTTGCTCGCTCTGCACCTTGGCGAGTGCCGATGGTCAGAGCGCGATTCCTTGCCAGTGCCGACACGACGCTGCGGCCTCTCCAATGGCTTGATCTAAGCGGGCCGGCTTCGCCTCGATCGTCTTGGCGCAACAGCGCCGCGCGGCTTTTTTCCGCCGCCTTCGGCTTTGCATCGCGAAGCAAAAAAGCCGCGCTCCGCCGTCCGGCGCTTCGCTGGGCCGCAAGCGGTGCGCGTCCGATCGTCCCTGCTTCACCGATCGCCATCGAGGCCGCGGCGGTCGTGGCCCGAAAGCGAAAGGAACTTCGACATGGCGACCATCGGCACCTTCACCCAGGCGGCCAACGGCTCCTTCACCGGAACCATCAAGACGCTCACCCTCAACGCCAAGGCCACCCTCCGGCCGATCGATAAGGAGAGCGAGAAGGCCCCAGACTACCGCCTCGCGGTCGGTTCCGTCGAGTGCGGCGCGGGATGGAAGAAGACCAGCCGCGAGAACCGCGACTACATCTCGGTCAAGCTGGACGATCCCGCCTTCCCGGCGCCGATCTACGCCACTCTATCAGAGACCGAGACCGCCGGCGAATACGCGCTGATCTGGTCCCGCTGACCCCGACACGGCGCCCCGCTCCATTGGAGC
>NZ_JABWGQ010000039.1 GCF_014595975.1 Sphingopyxis sp. LK2115
GGGACACGAACTGCCCCAGGCGGCCACGCGCCGCCGCCGCCGCGTGGCCGCAACGGGACGGTCGGTCAGCCGGGCAGCAGCACGGCGTCGATTACATGGATCACGCCATTCGACTGGATGACGTCGGCGGGGCCAATCTTTGCCTTGCCGCCCTTGGCGTCGGTGACATACCAGGCGCCGTTCTTTTCCCAGACGGTGATCGTCGTGCCCTGAACGGTGGTCAACACCGCCTTGCCGCCGTTCGCCCTGGCTTGCGCGGCGATGTCGGCGGCGGTCAGCCGACCCGGCACGACATGATAGGTCAGAACGCCGGTCAGCGCCGCCTTGCTTTCGGGTTTCAGCAGCGTCTCGACCGTGCCGGCGGGCAGCTTGGCAAAGGCGTCGTTGGTTGGCGCGAACACGGTGAACGGGCCGGGCGAGGCGAGGGTATCGACCAGCCCCGCGGCCTTCACCGCTGCGACCAGCGTGGTGTGATCCTTTGAATTGGCGGCATTTTCGACGATATTTCTGGTTTCATACATCGCCGCGCCACCGACCATCGGGTTGGTGGCAAGGGCTGCGCCGCCACCGGCCATCATGGTGGCCGCGGCGAGCGCGAGCGCGATACGGGAAATAGCCATTGTACATCCTTCCAAATGTCGCACCCCGGGGGATGGGGCAGGATGGAAGCTAGGCCGTGCGCGCGGATGCCGCGACCTGTCCTTTGGGCGGTATGTCAGCTTCGTGCCGCTTCCCACGCGGCGAGCGCCCGCGCGCGCGCCGTTTCATGGCCGATCAGCGGTTCGGGATAGCCCGGCGCGCCGCTGTCCCGGCCATGGCTCGCCGCGATCTCGGCGTCGGATAAATGCCCAATTTCCGGGACATGGGCGCGGACATAATCGGCCATCGCAAACCGTTCGCATTGCAGCGCCGGCGACATGATCCGCGAAAAGACCGGCGCGTCGACGCCGGTGCCCGCGACATATTGCCAGTTCATCGCATTGGAACCCAGATCGGCATCGAGCAGCGTATCCCAGAACCAGCGTTCGCCGCGCCGCCAGTCGATCAGCAGATGTTTGACGAGGAAGGAGGCGGTGACCATCCGCACCCGATTGTGCATCCACCCCGTCTGCCACAGTTCGCGCATTCCGGCGTCGACCACGGGATAGCCGGTGCGACCACGCGTCCAGGCGGCAAAGTCGCGATCGGCTTCGGCGCCCGTCCGCCAGGCGAACCGGTCGAACAGGTTGCGCCCGTTGCGGTCGGCATAATCGGGCATCTGGTCGATCAGGTTGATTCCATGCTCGCGCCAGCCCAGTTCGGAACGAAAGGATTCCGCCCCGGCATCGTCACGCTCGCCGATCGCATGCCACAGCGCGCGGGGCGAGATTTCGCCGAAATGCAGGTGCGGCGACAGGCGCGAGGTCGCGGGCTGCGCGGGAAAGTCGCGCCGCGCCTTATAGTCGCCGATCGCGGCCAGCCAGTCGCGTGCGGCGCGCCATCCGCCCTTTTCGCCGGGGCACCAAGCGCGGAATCCCGTCGCCCAATCGGGGTGCGTTGGCAGCAAGCCCCAATCAGCGAGATCGTCCGAGCGCGGCCAGCGGTCCGGTGCCGGAACAGCACCCGGCGCGGCCAGAGGGAGCGCGGGCGGCATATGTTCGAGCAGACGGCGATACCATGGGGTGAAGACGCGATAGCGCGCGCCCTGGCCGTTGACGATCTGGTCCGGCGCGGCAAGATAGTTGCCGTTGTGCAGGACCAGTTCGATGCCGACGGGCAGGCGCTCCTCGCTTTCCTTCCACCACGGTTCATAGGCATAGGTGGCGTGAATGCGCCAACTGCCGGTTTCGCGGGCCAGTCGCGCCAGTTCCTCATGCGCTGCGCCGCGCCGCAGGATCAGCCGGCTGCCGCGCTTGGCAAGGCTTGCATCGAGCGCGCGCAGGCTGTGGTGCAGCCACCAGCGCTGCGCCGCGCCCATCTTCCACGATCCCGGCGTGTCATCGTCGAGGATGAAGACCGGAATCACCGCGCCGTTGGCGATCGCCGCGAGCAGGGCGGGGTGATCGTGGACGCGCAGGTCCTGGCGCAGCCAGAGCAACGACGCCGTCACCGCTCGACACCCGCCAGCGCGCGCGCAGTGACAATCGCCGCGCCGAGGTCGTGACCGCTGCGCCACGCATGTTCGACAAAGCCGTGCGTCAACCAGTCGCCGCACGCGCCGAGACCGATCGCATCGTTCCACAGATGGCCAAGCTCGCTCCCGGACGGCTGGCCGAACATCCAGCGCTGCGCCGCAGCGAAACAGGGTTCGGGTGGCGGTTCGCCGATGAGCGCACCGAGTTCGGATAGCAACAGGTCGCAGACGACCGCCGGATCGTCCGCGCGATGCGCTTCGCTCCAGTTCCAGTCGGCCTGCACCACCCAATGTTCGGCGGCCGCGCGCTGCGGGCGTGCGTTGCCTTGCACTGCGCAGACGATCGGCGCGGCGCCGCGGATAAAGGCCGATGTTGTGCCGAGCGGCTGGCCAAAGGCGAACATCGCGCTCCATATCGGGCGCGAATGCGCGGTCATGGCGGCGCGCGCCATGCCGAAATCGTGGAGCGAGAGCAGTGGCGCCGCCTGCTCGCCCGGAATCGCCACCACGGCGATGTCGAACGGGCCGCTGCGCTTGCTTTCGCGGTGCAGGAACCATCCGGCATCGGTTCGCGACAGGGCGGTGACTGCGGCTCCCAGCCTGACATCATGCCCTTGGGCCATATGTTTCAACGGCGCGTTCATTGTCGGGACGCCGATCCACGCATCCTGCCCGGCGTCGAGCCAGGGGCGCGCGCATCCGTCGGCTTGCCACTGCGCGACGCGCGCGCGAAAGCCGGACGAGCGCACCGTGAAATGGGTCGCGCCATGGTCAAAGGCGATCTCGCCGTGCGGCGTTGTCGCGCGCCGCGTCGACATCCGACCGCCGATACCCCGTGCCTTGTCGAACAAGGTCACCTTCGCTCCGGCCGCGCGCAGCGCGTCGGCGCACGCCAGCCCGGCGATTCCGGCGCCCACAATCGCGGCGCGCATTATCGCACGCTCCGGGCGGGCGTCCGCGCGGCGCGAGGCCGTAACCGGGATGGGGGACGCGTGGAACGCTCTGGCGCGCGCGACGTCTTCATCGGGAACATCGGCGCATCTTGCCCGGCGCACGCGCCTTGCAACAAGATGCACCATCGGGCAGGTCGGTTACAGTGGCAGGAGCGAGGTCAGGGCGACATGACGTTAAAGGCGATGATCGCGACCAGCCCCATCGCGGCGGTAATCAGCAATCCCCATCTTCCCGACAATCCCATCGTCGAATGCAACGACGCCTTTGCCGCGCTCACCGGATACCGGCGCGACGAAATCATCGGCCGCAATTGCCGCTTTCTGACCGGCCCCGACACCGAGGCCGAACTCAGTGCCGAACTGCGCCGCGCGATCCGCGACCGCCGCGCGGCGCTGGTTGAGATATTGAACTATAAGAAGGACGGCACGCCCTTTCGCAACGCGGTGCTGGTCGCGCCACTGTTCGGCCCCGATGGCGAGCTTGAATATTTCCTCGGCTCGCAGATGGAGGTCGATGGCGGCGAAGACCGCGGCGACGACCGGCGCAACGCGGCGCGCGCGCGCATTGCCGCGCTGTCGCAGCGCCAGCGCGAAGTGCTGCTGCTGATGGCCGAAGGCTTGCTCAACAAGCAGATCGCGTGGAAACTCGGCCTGTCCGAACGCACGATCAAGATGCATCGCTCGGCGCTGCTCCGCTCGCTCGGACTGGATACGACCGCCGATGCGATCCGGCTCGCGGTCGAGGCGGGTTATTGATGGCGCATTCCACGCGAGCTTGATTACGCGCCAGGTAGTTGAGCCACCGCCCCGGCGCCCGATAAGCAGCCAATGGATGTCCGGCCGGTTCCTCACTCCCTCGTCTCCCCGGTCTGTCCTGGGTCGCACGAACCGGACGGGCATCCATATATCCATCGGACGGGATCGGATGCGACGATGAAGGTGCGCGACCTTTACCCCTTGATCACGACGGCCAGGCTGGCGGCGGTGCGCGATTTCTATGTCTCCCATTTTGGCTTTGCGGTCGCGTTCGAGGCCGACTGGTTTCTCTATCTGGTCGGCGAGGGCGAAGACGGCGCGCGCGGCGCGACGCTGGCCTTCATGACGCCCGACCATCCGTCGAATCCGCCAGGACCGGAGCTTTTCGAGGGCCGCGGCATGATCCTGACGATCGAGGTTGGCGATGTCGCGGCCGTGCACGACCGGCTGACTGCGTCGGGCGCGCCGATCGACTATCCGCTGACGCGCGAGCCGTGGGGACAGCATCGTTTCATGACCCGCGATCCGGCGGGCGTCATGGTCGACGTCGTCGAACAGGTCGATCCAGACCCCGGCTTCTGGCCGCAATATATGCCAGGGTGATGCGCGGCCCGGTGTCCGGCGCGATCAGGATCAGCCGCTCGGACGCACGCGACCGATCGTGGTGATGGCGGGCCAGGCGCCGCCCTTTTCGATGCGCGCGTCGATGCCATAAACTGCGCGCAGCCGCTCCGCCGTCAGCACGTCGCCCGGCGTGCCGTCGGCAATGACCCGCCCGCCGTCGATCAGCAGCAGCCGGTCGCAGTAGCGCGCGGCCATGGTGAGGTCGTGCAGCACCGCGATCACCGTGCCGCCGGCCGCCGCCTCGGCGCGCAGCAGGTCCATGACGTCGATCTGGTGTCCGGGGTCGAGGCTGGCGAGAGGTTCGTCGGCGATCAGCGCCGCCGCTTCGACCGCCAGCGCGCGCGCGAACATCGCCCGCGCGCGCTCGCCCCCCGACAATTCCGTCGCGATCCGGTCGCGCAGGTGCAGCACGTCGGCGCGTGCCATCGCGCGTTCGATCGCCGCAAGGTCGGTCGCGCCGATCCGCGACATCGGGGCAAGGTGCGGCAGGCGGCCGAGTCCGACAAGCCGCTCGACGGTCAGCGGCCAGTGCAGAAGTTGTCCTTGCGGCACATAGGCGATGCGGCGGGCCCGTTCGGCGCGCGGTATCGCGGCGGCTTCGACGCCATCGACCCGCACCGATCCGCTTACGGAAACAAGGCCCAGCAGCGCCCGCACCAGCGTCGACTTGCCCGCGCCGTTCGGGCCGACGATGGCGGTCAGCGTGCCGGGCGCAAAGGCGGCGCTGATGTCGTGCAGCACCGCACGGCGGCCAAGCGCGACGCTGACCCGATCGAGCGCGAGGGTCACCACAGCCGCCGTTCCCGCAACAGGTGGACGAGGAAGACCGGCACGCCGAGAAAAGCGGTGACGACGCCGAGCTTGAGTTCGTTGGTCGCCGGAATGACGCGCACGCCGATGTCGGCGAGCGTCAGCAACGCCGCGCCGCCGATCGCCGAAGGGAGCAGGATCGCCGACGGGCTGCGGTCGGTGAACGGGCGAACGAGGTGCGGGACGATCAGCCCGATAAAGCCGATCGCGCCCGACACCGCGACCGCCCCGCCGACGCCGATCGCGGTGCCGAGCAGCAGCCGCGCGCGCGTGCGCCGAAGGTCGGTCCCCAGCGCCTCTGCCGCATCCTCGCCCAGCGACAGCGCATCGAGCGCGCGGCCGTTCCACAGCAGCATCGCCATGCCGACCGCGATACAGGGAAGCGCGATCCACAGATGGCCGAAGGAGCGGTTCTCAAGGCTGCCGAGCAGCCAGGTCATGATCTCCATCGCGGCAAAGGGATTGGGTGACAGGTTGAGCGCGAGGCTGGTTCCAGCGACCGCGAGCGCGCTCACCGCGATCCCCGCAAGAATGAGCGTCAGCGGACTTTCGGCCTTGCCCGCCAGCAGGACGAGCAGCGCAAGCGACAGGAGCGCGCCGCCCGTCGCGAGCAGCGGCAGCATCGCCGGGTGCAGATCGGCCAGCCCGAAATAGAGCGCGGCGACACCGCCGAGCGCGGCGGCGTTCGACGTGCCCAGCACCGAGGGTTCGGCGAGCGGATTGCGCAAATAACCCTGCAACGCCGCGCCCGCGAGCCCGAGTATCGCGCCGATCGCAAGCGCAAGCAGCGTGCGCGGCAGGCGCAGTTCGAACAGGATGATCGCCGCGATGCGGTCGCCGCCGCCCGTCGCCGCGGCAAACAGGCGGCCGAGCGGCAGCTCGACCGGGCCGAAGAGCAGCGATGCGATGGCCGCTGCGACGGTGAGCGTCGCAAGGCCGGTCATCAGCGACCAGCGGGGAAGGACGAGGCGGCTCATACGCCGTCGGCGCCGTCGTGCCGCGCGATCTGCGCCGCGATGCTGCGTGCGGCGCGCACATAGGCGGGGCCGCCGCACACGGTCCACGCCTGTGGAATGCTGATCCGCGGAATATGGTCGAGCGCGGGATGGTGGAGCATTTCGCTGCCCTGATCGGTCACCGTGTCGGTCGCGCTTTCAACGATCAGGAAATCAGGGTCGGCGGCCACCATCTCCTCCAGACTCACCTGCGCGAGCGGCGGCTTGCCGAGCGTCGCCGCCAGATTGACGAGGCCCGCGCGCGTCATCAGATCATCGACCAGCGTGCCGGTGCCGGTCATATAGCCGCGGCGTTGATAATAGGCCGCGACGCGCCCGCGGCCACGACGCGGCAGCGCGGCGATTTCGCGTTGCATGTCGGCAATCAGCGCGGCGCCGCGTTCGCCATGGCCGACCGCGGCGGCGGTCTGGCGGATCGCGCGGTAAATGTCATCAAGGCTGTTGACGAACGCCACATCGAGCGCCGGATAGCGCGCGTCGGGCAGCGCGGCGAGGGCGGCGCTGCCGCTGGCCGGCATTCCCACGACGAGATCGGGGTTGGCCGCCAGTAGCTGTTCGGCCGAACCCCGGTGCAGCGGCAGGCCGCGCGCGAGCGCGGACGCCGCCGACATGCCGGGGTCGGTCGCATTGTGCGTCAGGCCCGCGATCTGGTCACGGTCGGCGAGCGCGAGCAGCAGCTGGTCGGTGCAAAGATTCAGCGACAGGATGCGTTGCGGCGCGCCGTCCTGGCGCGGGAAGCGCCCATCGGCCGGCGCCGCTGACAGCGCCCCCGCGGCGCCAAGCAGCGCCGCGCCGATCAGCAGCGGCTTCACCGCCTTCATGGCTTTGTCCCGTCCATGCTCGTCTCCCGCCGCAGCGGCGCTGCCGACCGCAACCGGCAGCGCCGCGCCGTCAGAACCGCGCCCGCACCCCGCCATAGGCGGCACGGCCATAGCTGCCATAGTTGAACGCGGTCGCATAATCGGCGTCGAACAGATTATCGACGCGGCCATAGACTTCGATCCGATCGGTTATGGCGAAGGACGCGCGCACCCCGGCGATGGCATAGCCGTCGAGCCGCACCGTGTTCGCCGCATTGTCGAAACTGTCGCCGACCATCGTGATCGTCGCCCCGGCCGACAGGCCGAACGACCAGTCGTAATCGGCCGACAGGCTGACCGCATGGGCGGCGCGGCGCGGCAGCCGCTTGCCGTCGAAGGCGGGCCGCCCCGAACGGTCGCGCGCGTCGATATAGCTGTAGGAGGCGGCGACGTTCAGCGCATCGACGGGGCGCAACGCAAGCGTCGCTTCGATCCCCTTGGCGCGCGTGCGGTCGATATTGCCATAGGTGAAGGTCGAATTGTCAAAGTTGATCTGGTCGGTCGTGTTGCGCAGGAAGGCGGTGAGCGAGACCAGCGCGCGGCCGTCGGCGAGACTCTGGTCGATCCCCACGTCATAGCTTTTCGACCGTTCGGGACGCAGCGCGGCATTGCCGCTGAAGCTGTCGTAGAGCTGAAAGAGCGACGGCGCCTTGAACCCTTCGCCATAGCTCAGGCGGACATTGGTGGCGCCGCCGTTGGGCGAATAGTTGGCGTTGGCGCCAAAGGTCGTCGCGCCGCCGAACTGGCTGTGGTCGTCGTGGCGCACGCCGCCTGACAGCGACAGGCCGGTGATCGGCTGAACGATGCCCAGCGCATAGACGCTGTCGATATTGGCGCGCTGGCTGTCGGTCGAACCAAAGCCGAAAAAGTCATAGTCGGGGCGTTCATGCTCGTAACCGAACACCAGCCTGGCGGTTTCCACCGGCGTCACGACCCCCTGATATTCGAAGCGCAGGTTGGTGCCCTGGTAACCAAAGTCGGGGTCGGTGCCGCGGACGAAGAAATAATCGCGCTCGTTGCGCATCCACGTCACTGCGGCGCGGCTGGTAAAGCGGCCGTCGAAGAGGCCGAGGTTGAGCCCGGCATAGCCGACATATTGGTCGAGCCTGGCGACGTCGGCACTGTCGGCGGGGGTGCCGAAAAAGCTGTCATAATCGAGGTCGGCGTTGATGTAATAGCCGCGCAGATCAAGGCTTAGCGCATCGCTGAACGCAATTTTCAGCCGCGCATTGGCCGCGATATTTTCATATCCGTCGCGTTCGGTGCCGACCGCTGCCGACGAAATGCCGTCGGTGCGGAAGTAAGCCGCGCCGACACCGCCCGACACCCCGCCCGAGGTGCCCGATACATCGGCCTTTGCATTCACCGTGTCGCTATAGCCATATTCGGCCGACGCCCTGGCGGCAAAGCCCCCGGCCGGTGTCGCCGTCATCAGGTTGACCACGCCGCCAATCGCCTGGCTGCCATGCACGACCGAGTTGGAACCCCGCAGCACTTCGATGCGGCGGATATTGCCGGTCAGCAGATGGCCGAAATCATAACCGTCGCCGATGCCGCTGGGATCGTTGACCTTTACCCCGTCGATGAGCACCAGCGTCTGCGTTGTTTCGGCGCCGCGGATCGACACGCCGGTCACCGCGCCGGTGGTGCCGGTGCGGTTGAAGCGAATGCCGGGCGTCGTCGCGAGCAGGTCGACGATGTCGATCGTCTGGCGCGTTTCGATCGTGTCGGCGTCGATCACGGTGATCGCCTGGCCGACCTCGTCGCCTGGCTGTTCGATGCCCGATGCGGTGACGACAATGTTGTCGGCATCGGGGGCGTTGTCCTGTGCCGCAACGGGCGTCGCGACGGCAAGGGCGATCAAGGAAATGGTCGAATATCTGAACATGGGAGACTCCCGCACGCCGGCAACGAAGGCGGAGCCTGTCGAAACGCGGCTGCGATCGACCGATGCCTTTGTCGCAAGCGGCGTAAAATCCCGCGACGCCGGTATCGAAGCGGCTCCAGCCGCTTGGTCGTCGCTCGACGGATGTCTCCGTGCCGCGGCCTTTCCCTGGACCATGGCAGTGAGCGACCCACGCCGGCAGGTCTCCTGGCTCGCGGGTCAGGGCTTGATGCACGCCTTCCCGGGTTGCCCCAGTGGCTGTTCGGACCTTGGGCCCGAACGGTGCATCGCGCTCGCCGCTTACAGTTGCAGGGACAGCCTCGGTTGCGGTGCGCCTTCCGGCGCGCCCACCGCGTTCCCTATTAAGCCCTTTCGGGCACCGGCGCGATCATGCGCGGGGCACGCCCCGCACGCGCCGCCCCATAGCGCAATGCGGCGCAGGCGCAATGGGGATTTGTCGGGAGCGGATCGACCCGCCCCCTTGATGGGCAAAGGACAGGCAGGCTCATCGCGAAGCGATCAGGCGAAGCGGGATGGGGGTGATGGCGCGTCCTTGCACCCTGGCCGCGGGCCGCGGTGGACCAACAGGATCGGAATCTCGACAAATGTTACACCCCGACCCGCTCCACCACCATCGCCGCGCCGACACCCATCGCGCCGGTGAGCACGACCAGCCCGTATGTCCCGCCGCATGCATCGAGCGCATCGAGCAAGGTCGAAGCCAGAATCGCGCCGCTGGCGCCCATCGGGTGCCCCTTGGCCAGATGTCCGCCCGATACATTGACGCGCGCCGGATCGGCGTCGCGGTCGCGCAGGAACTTGGCGATCGTCACCGCGAACGCTTCCATAAACTCGATCCGATCCATGTCGCCGAGTGTCAGCCCGGCGCGCGCCAGCACCTTGTCCATCGCGGCAAAACCCGCGGTGAGCGACGCGGCGGGATCGCCGCCGCTTTCGGCAAAGGCGACGATGCGCGCGCGGGGCGGACAGGCAAGCCCGGCGGCGCCGACGAGCGCCAGCCCCGCGCCGTCGCAGATCGGCGGCGCGTGGGCGATGCTGTGCAGCGGAGCGAAGCTGTTGCCTTCAAGCGCCGCTGTATATTGCTGCTGCAATTCTCCAAACGCTGGCGGCGCGTTGGCCAGCGATTCCGCGGTGGTTTGCGGGCGGATGCACTCTTCGGCGGAAAGCGGACCGGTGGCGATGCGCGACTTCTGGAGCGCGGCATCGATGTCGGTGGCCGCGGCCTTTTGCTGCGAGGCGAGGGCCGCTTCATCGAGATCGGCGCGCGTGATGCCCTCGGCGTTGGCAAGCCGGTCGGCGGCTAGCACGGGGGGGACGAAGCGTGCGCGCGGCGGCAGGCTGTCGTCGGTATAGAAGGCGGCGCGGTCGCTCAGGAACGGCGTCGCGCTCATCGATTCGACCCCGCCCGCCAGCGCCACGTCGAGCTCGCCGCTCGCGACCTTTGCGGCCGCCTGGCCGATCGCCGAGAGCCCCGAAGCGCAATAATTGTTGATGCTGTGCGCCGCGGTGGTGTCGGGCAGGCCGGCGTGGAGCTTTGCGACGAGCGCGATATGCCCGCCCTGCGCCTCCGCCTGTGTGACGCAGCCGAGGATCAGCGCGTCCGGGTTTGCGGCGGCCTCGCCGCATCGCGCCGCGAGCGCCGCCGCCTGCTGGCGCACCAATTCTTGCGGGGTCAGTCCGGCGAGGCCGCCGTCGGGCCGCGCCTTGCCGCGCGGCGTGCGCACGGCGTCATAGAGGAATACGTCGGCCACATCAGATGCCGACAACGAAGCTGACCGCCGTGGTCGCACTGCCGCCCACGTTGAAGGTGGCGAAGTTGCGCGCCCCTTCGACCTGATAATCGCCTGCATTGCCGGTGACTTGCCGCCAGCTGTCGAGCAGCATCCGCACCCCCGTGGCGCCGACCGGATGCCCCAGCCCGATCAGCCCCCCCGACGGGTTGACCGGCAGCTTCCCGCCGAGCGCAATCGTGCCGTCCTCGATGGCGCGCCAGCTTTCACCCGGTTTGGTGATCCCGAAATGGTCGATCGCCATATATTCGGTAATCGAAAAACAATCATGCACCTCGACCCCGTCGCACGCATGGATGTCGGGCATCTTTGCCCGCCGCAACGCATCCATCATCGCCTTGCGCACGCTGGGGAAAACAAAGTCCTGGCCGCGACTATTCTGAACCTTTGTCGAGTAGAGCAAAGGCGCTGTGGCATGGCCCCATCCCTTGATCCGCGGAATGTGGTCGAGCCGTATGCCGCGGCGCCTGGCATAGGCTTCGGCGACCTCGCGCGAGGCGAGGAAGATGGCGGCGGCGCCGTCGGTCACCTGCCCGCAGTCGGATTTGCGAAGCGACCCTTCGATCAACGGATTGAGTTCATCATTTTCGCCAAGATGCTCGTCGGTGATCGCCCAGCCGCGCGTTTGCGAATAGGGGTTCTTCTTGGCATTGGCGAAATTGTTGGCGGAGATGCCGCGCAGGTGCGCGCGGTCGAGTCCGAAACGCTCCTCATATTCCTCGGCAACGCGCGCGAACATATACGGCCAAAGGTAACGCGCCTCCTGCGCTTCGCGACCTGCCCAGGCGGCGGCGCCAAGATATTCGGCGGCGCGCTGGCCGGGGACATTGCGCATCAGCTCGATGCCAAGCACCAGCGCGAGGCCGTAGCGTTCGGCCTCGATCTCGGCCGCGGCGGCGAGGATCGCGATGCTGCCCGATGCGCAGGCGGCTTCGTGGCGCGATGCCGGAATGCCCGCGAGGTCAGGGTGGACGTGGCCGAAGAAACCGCCGAGCTGGCCTTGCCCCGCGAACAGTTCGCCGACGAAATTGCCGACATGGGCGGTGTCGACTTCCCTGGGTTCGATGCCCGTCGCGGCGAACGCCGCCTCGGCAACGTCGCGGAACAATTCGAACAGCCCGCCGCCCTCGCGTTCCATATTGCGCGCAAAGTCGGTCTGCGCCCCGCCAAGGATGAACACGTCCTTCGCCATGTCAGGCTTCCTTTTCAAGAGTGGCGAGCGCCGCTTCGCGCACCTCGCTGCGCATCACCTTGCCCGTGACGTTGCGCGGCAGCGCGTCGAAGCGAAACAGGCGTTCGGGCAGTTTGAACACCGCGAGATCCTTTTCGCGCAGATATTCGGTCACATCCGACAGGCGGACATTTTCGGTGCCGCGCGGGACGTAAGCAAGCCCGATCCGCTCGCCCATGGTCGGATCGGGAAGCGAAAAGACGCAGGCTTCGGCAAGCAACGGATGCCCGCCGAGCAGCTGATCAATCTCTTCTGGCGAGATATTCACCCCGCCGCGGATGATCAGATCCTTGCAGCGTCCGACGAAGCGGTAGAAATCGCCATTTTCGACGATCTCGAACAGGTCGCCGGTGCGGAACCAGCCGTCGTCGGTGAAGGCGGCGGCGGTCTGTTCGGGGGCGTTATGATAGCCTTCGAACAGGCTGGGGCCGCGAATCTGCAATTCGCCCGGCACGCCGTCCGCCTCGATCGGATCAACACCGCCGGGGACGACGAGGCGGCTTTCGATGTTTGCGGCGCGGCCCGTGCCATAGGGCGGCGGATATTGGCCGCGGCGCGGGAACAGGCTGGCGCGCTTGTCGGGATCGGGCATGTCGCCTTCGCCGGTGATGAAGCTCATCCCCTCGTTCGACCCGAAGACGTTGACGATGATGATGCCCAGCTTTTCCTGAAAGCCGCGCACCATTGCGGGCGCCAGCGGCGCCGAGCCCGATGCGATGACGCGCAGGCTGGAGAGGTCGACCGACGCGAGCAGCGCTTCATTCTGGAGCAGCATGTTGAGCACCGCGGGCGGCGCGATCGTCAGGCTGGGCCGCTCGGTCGCGATCTGCTTCAGATACACGCCGGGGTCGAAGGGGTGGTGCAGCACCATCGTCCCCGCGCTGGTCAGCCAGCACATTGTGATGCCGCCGATGCTTGCCATGTTGATGAGCGGAAAGGGGTTGAGCAGCACGTCGCCCGACCCGACCTTCATTGCCTCATATCCGGCGGCGGCGACCGCGACCCAGTGGTTGTGGCTGCGCGGCACGCCCTTGGGCACGCCGGTGGTGCCCGAGGTCCAGCAGATGGTGAAGATGTCGTCGGCATCGACGGGGTGCGCGGCGATATGCGCGGCGAGGGCTTGCGGGTCGCCCCTGGCCGCCGAAAGATCGAGCGCATTTACCGGAGCATCGGGGCCAAAGGTCATCAACCGGACGTCGCCCAGCAACGTCCGTGCAACGCCGACATGGTCGCAGCCCTTGACCTGCGTGGCGCAGACGAAGGCCTTCGGTTCGACGACACCGATCATGCCTTTCAGTTCATGGCTGCGATATTGCACCGCTGCCGGACTGACGATCGCACCAATCTTTGCTGCGGCGAAATAGAGCGCGACAAACTCGCTGATATTCGGGAGCTGGACCAGCAGCACATCGTCCTTGCCGATCCCGGCCGCGACGAGCGCGCCGGCCAGTCGGTCGACCTCTGCGGCCAGTTCGGCGTAGTTCAGCCGCTGCGGCGCGCCAAAGGCGAAATCCGCGCGGTTCGGCGCATCGACCAGCGCGAGCCGCTGTGGATGCGCTGCCGCATTGGCCGCGAACAGGTCGGCAAAGCTCTGATCGCCCCACCAGCCGCTTTGCCGATAGCGTCGTCTTTTGTCCTCGCCCGCGACGATCATCTCAGGCGGCCAGCACGCTGTTTTCGCCCATGCCGATATCGTCGCCGCTTGCCCAGATGCTGTGCGTCCCCGAACAGATGCGTTCGGGCAGGATGATCCGGCACACCGGCCCCGCCGCAATGTTTTTGGCGTCGATCAGCACGCATTCGGACGTGTCGGTTTCAAGATCGGCAATGAAGGAGACGAGATAGCCGTCGTCCTCGTCTTTCGCGTTGACCCGCGGAGCAAAGGGCGCCTCGCTGCCAAAACGGCCGGGACCGAATTGATAGTCCTCGCTCGTGCGGTTCACCAGGTCGTGCTTGACAAGACCGCGGAACAGGAACCAGCCGGGCTCCGGGATCGCGCTATAGGCATAGCGATAGGGCTTGCCCGCATAGCGATGGTTGAACATCCCGAACTCAAGATCGCGATCGTCGAGCCGCTCTTCCTTCGTTGCGCCGGTCCTGAGGTTGAACCGCCAGCGGTGAAGGCGCGGCTTGAGCAGCCCCTGATCGAGATAGGCCATCATCCGTTCCAGCCCTTCGGGCGCATTCGGATAGGACTTTGGCATCGGCTCTTCCTGAAAATAGCCGTCGAGGACGATTTCGTCGCCTTCTTCCCAGGCGTTGAGCCAGTGGAGCGTGTAGGTCGGTTCGGCTTCGAACCAGCGAATATCCTGGGGCTGCCCATGCCGGGGGATGATCGCAAAGCGCGTCTTCTGGTCAGGATGAAACTGCACGACATGCAGATTCTTTTTCAGCAGCTCCTCGTTCCAATAAAGCGGCATGTCGTTGAGGATCGTGTAATGTTCGGTGAAGGCCATGTCGTGTGGCAGGCGCGGCCCGGCGAGCGGCACGGGGATATAATGTTTCAGCCTGTTGTCTGCGCCGACGACGCCATAATGCATATAGGGCGCGTGCTTCGAGTAATTGAAAAACATCAGTTCGCCGGTGGCCAAGTCGACCTTGCAATGCGCCGAAATGCCGTCGAGCGGCACCCAGCTTTCGGTGCCGAACTGTTCGAGCGTGAAGGGGTCGAGCCGATAGGCCTCGCCGCACTGATAGAAGGTCGAGATGATCTTGCCCGCATGGATCGCCACGTCGGTCGACGATGAATCCTTGAGCCACTCCTGCGCCCCCCAGCCGGGTCGCGTCGACTTGTGCGGCGGCTCCATGAGGCCGGCCCACAGCGAGCGGCCGGCTTCTTTCTCGGCCTCGAACCCCTTGGTGCGCACGAAGCGGCTGCGATAGCTGGCGCGCCCATTCTTGAAGCTGATGGCGTGGATAAAGCCATCGCCATCGAAGGGGTGATAACGACCGATCGGTTCGTGGATCTGATTTTCGCCGGTGCGGACATAGACGCCGTCGATATCGGTCGGGATATTGCCGATCACCTCGGCATCGCCATTGGCGAAGATCGCGTTCCATTCATTGTAAGTGGGTCGCCACGCGCCCTGCATATAGGGATGGTCGTTCGGCTGGATCGTCGATGCGATCGTCTCGACAAGCTCGGCGGTCATGCGATGGCTCCTTCAGCGGCGGCAAAGCGTGGCCTTGCGGCGGCGGCATCATATTCGGAAACGAGGCGGTCGACGATTGCGGCGACGGGTTCGACCGCGCGCACCGCGCCGACGCCCTGGCCGGCGGACCAGACATTCTTCCATGCCTTGGCATCGTCCTGCGCGTCGGAAAAGTTCGGGCGTTTGTCCTCGGGCATATTCGCAGGGTCGTATCCGGCAGCGATCAGGCTGGGTTTCAGCCAGTTGGCGGTTACCCCTGTAATGCCCCTCGACGGCACGATGTCTTCGGCGCCCGCCGCAACGACCATATCCTTGTATCCCGGCACCGCCATGCTTTCGGCGGAGGCGATCAGCGCGGTGCCGAGATAGGCCAGGTCGGCGCCGAGAATCTCTGCGGCGCGCACCGCGTGGCCGGTCGAGATCGCTCCGCCCAGCACCAGCGGTCCGTCCCAGAATTGGCGCACCTCGTCGACGAAAGCGAAACCCGCGGTGGCGCCGGTGTGGCCGCCCGCGCCCGCGGCGACGAGGACGAGGCCGTCGACCCCGGCAGCGGCGGCCTTGCGCGCAAAGCCGACCGAATTGACGTCGGCGAAGACCAGTCCGCCGTAGGCGTGGATTTCCTCGACGACCCGCGCGGGGCTGCCCAGCGCCGTGATGACCAGCGGCACCTTGTGACGCACGACGCAGGCCAGGTCTTCGGGCAGGCGGCTGTTCGACGGATGGACGACCAGGTTGATCGCCCATGGCGCGGCGTCGGGATCGTCCGACAGCGCCGCGTCGATCCGGGCCACCCAATCTTCCAGATCGGCCGAGGTGCGCGCATTGGGGGCGGGGAAGCTGCCGATCACCCCGGCGCGCGACGCGGCGATCACCATTTCCGGTCCCGACACCAGAAACATCGGCGCCGCGATCGCGGGCAGCCGCAAATTGCGCGTCAAGGCGGGTGGAAGGCCGTGGTTCGGCACTATCATGCTCTCCCCAATTATCTTACTTGCATAACGATACTTAAATCCAGTATGAGTCGCAAGGTCAGAATATGTCGCGGAGCCAACCCGACGGTCTTGGGAGGGAGAGTGTCTATGAAAACGCATCTGGTGGCGCTGTGTGCCGCATCCGCGCTTGTCAGCCCTGCCGCTGTTTTTGCCCAGCAGGCGCCCGCTGCCGACGATCAGGGCGGGCTAGAGGAAATCATCGTCACCGCGCAAAAGCGGGCGGAAGGTCTGTCGGATGTGCCGATCTCGATCTCGGCGGTCAGCGGCAAGCAGGTCGAAAATTACGGACAGACCAACCTTGAACAAATCTCCTCGTCGGTCCCGAACCTGAAAATCACCCAGACCGCGATCGCCAACCGCATCGCGATCCGCGGTATCGCGTCGGGCGACAACAAGGGGTTTGAACAGTCGGTCGCGATGTTCGTCGACGGCGTCTATTACGGGCGCGACCAGCTGTCGCGCCTGCCGCTCGTCGACATGGAGCGCGTCGAGGTGCTGCGCGGGCCGCAACCGACCTTGTTTGGCAAGAATGCGATCGCGGGGGCGGTCAACATCACGACACGCAGCCCGACCGACGCGCTCGAAGGCTGGGTGAGCGGTCTGTATGAGTTCAACCACAAGGAATTGCAGCTGACCGGCGTGCTTTCGGGGCCGTTGAGTGACGGGGTCGAGGCGCGCGTCGTCGGCTATCACCGTTCGATGGACGGTTATTTCCATAACCAAAAGCTCGACCGCGACGAGCCCAACGTCGATGAATATTATGTCCGCGGCAAGTTAGAGTTTGACAAGGGCGGGCCGTTCGCCGCCGAACTGAAACTCGAATATGCCGATTTCGAGATGAAGGGCCAGCCACGCGATGTGTTCGGCGCGGTCGGCAATTACAACGCCGTGTTCCAGGGTCCCTTCTTTGTCAGCACCGATCCCGATTTTGTCCGCGAGGACAATGGGTATGAAAGCAGGAACAAGGTGTTCGGCGCGACATTGAACGCCGATCTCGAACTGGGCGATCACACGCTGACATCGGTTTCGTCGCTGCTCGATTACAAGACGCGCGAGATTGTCGACGTCGATTTTTCGGGCATCAGCTTCCTCGACGGCACCAATTTGCGCGAGGATTATCGCCAGTTCAGCCAGGAACTGCGGCTGACCTCGCCGGGCGCCGAAGCGTTCAACTATATCGCCGGTGTCTATTACCAGCACGCGAAACTCGACGTGCAGGATTTCACCCTGTTCAATCCGACCTTCCTTGCGCTCGGGGCACCGTTCAACGCGCTGGGCGACACCAGCAACGATCGCGACTACACACAGAAATCGGACCTGATCTCGGCCTTTGCGCAAGGCGAACTGTCGGTAACCGACCAGTTGCGCATCACCGCAGGCGCGCGGTTCAACCATGAAAAGAAGAGCGGCAGCCGCAGGCTGGCGATCGTGCAGGGACCGCTCAGCACCGCGCCCGGGCCGGTTGTTGCGGCGGTGTTCCGCGCGCTCAATATCGAGGCGCACAGCATTTCGGGCAAGATCAGCGAAGACAGCTTCAACCCCATGGTCAACGTCCAATATGACGCGACCGACGATCTGATGCTCTATGCCTCCTATGCCAGGGGCACGAAGGCGGGCGGCTTTGATATCAGGTCGAACTCGCTCCCGACCTCAACGACCGTCGCGCGGCCGGGAGCCTTCATCTTCGAAGACGAAAGCGCCGACAATTTCGAGGCGGGACTGAAATACAAGGGGCGCAGTGTCGCGTTCAACGTCTCTTTCTATCGCACCGATTACAAGGATCTTCAGGTCAATATCTTCGACGGCACGCTGAACTTCAACGTCCGCAACGCCGCCGAAGCGCGCACGCAAGGCGTCGAAGCCGATTTCCGCGCCGCGCTCGCGCCCGGACTGACGATCAGCGGCGCGGTCGCCTATCTCGACTTCAAATTCACCAACTTCACCGACGGCCAATGCTATTATCTCCAGACGCCGGGACCGAACGGTTTTTGCGACTATTCGGGGCAGCGCAACGCATTGAGCCCTGAATGGTCGGGCAATCTGAACGTCGATTATACGACGCCAGTGACGAGCGACATCAAGATTGCACTCAATGTCAACGCCGACTTTTCGTCATCCTATATTGCCGCGGTAAACCTTGACCCGCGCACGCATCAGGACGGTTATGTAAAGCTCGGCGCGCGGCTGGCGCTGGCCGAGGTCGACGATCGCTGGGAGGTCGCGCTGATCGGTCGCAACTTGACCAATCAGCGGATATTGCAGACCGCAAGCTCGATGCCGCTGGCGACGACGATTACCAGGGGCGCGGGCAATGCCTATAATGGCATTGTCGACCGTCCGCGCACGATCGCGGTGCAGCTGACCGGGCGGTTTTGAGCTTATCGTTTCAATTCGGGGCCTCCCTGTCCTAATGAGTCATCCCGGCCTTCGCCGGGGTGACCGATTCAGCGAGGGCAGCCATTGAAACATGACCGCACCATCAGGGCCTGCTCGATCTGGCGTGCGCTCGATGTCGTCGGCGACGTGCCGGTGCTGCTGCTGATGGAACAGGCCTTCCTCGGCACCCATGGCTTTGACGAATTCACCCGTCGCACGGGCCTTGCGCGCTCGGTGGTCAATGGACGATTGAAGAAGCTTGTCGAAGAGGATTGCCTTGCGAAAGTGCCCAAAAAGGGTGGGCGCGGCTTCCACTATGTCCTGACCCAAAAGGGCCGCGACCAGTTTCCCAACGCTTTGATGATGCTGCGCTGGCAGCATAAATGGGAAGCCGACAGCCGGGACTTCCAGGTCCAGCTTCACCATGCCAGCTGCGGCCACGCCACCGAGCCGGTTCCGGTATGCGCGCACTGCCGCGCGGAGATCGATCCGCGTGATGTCGACTGGCGCGAAGGGCCAGGGCTGGCGCAGGTCGTCCCCCATTACGAGCGCCGCCGCTTCAACGGCGCGGTCGTTGCGCGGCGTCCCGGCGGGCGGCCGCTGGTCGATACGATGATCGAGCTGTTCGGCGACCGCTGGGCAACGCTTGTCGTCCGCGCGATGTTCACACGCATCAACCGCTTCGACGATATTCAGCGCGATACGCTGATGGCGACGAACATCCTGACGGGTCGCCTCGATCGCCTGGTGCGACAGGGGATATTGAAAACCGTTCGCTATTCGAGCCACGCCGACCGCGTCGAATACCGGCTGACGGCCAAGGGACGCGATCTTTATCCCGTATTGCTCGCGCTTCTGCAATGGGGCGATCGCTGGTTCGCCGACGAGCGCGGACCACCGTTGCTGCTGACGCATCGCCCGTGCGGCCATGACCTGCATATGGTTGCCGCGTGCAGCCATTGCGGCGATGAACTGCAATTGTCCAACAGCCGCTTCACGATCGACGCGGCGAACTGATCGGCCGGCGCGGACGCGGCCTTCGTCGCGGCCCTGCCTCCGTGCCCCCATGGCGGTCAGCGCATCGCGGGACCGCTGGTGTCGCCATATTCGCGGCGGAGTTCGACGAGCCGCTTTTTCATCGCGGCAATCGGCGCCGCCATCGTCGGGTCGTCGATCCGATTGTTCATCTCGTTCGGGTCGGCCTTCAAATCGTAAAACTCCCACGCATCCAGGTCCTGGCCATAGAAGCGCACGAGCTTGTAGCGTTCGCCGCGCACGCCGTAATGCGCGCGGACCGCGTGAAATCCCGGAAACTCATAATAATGATAATAGACGTCCTTGCGCCAATCGCGCGGCGTGCGCCCGGTCAGCAGCGGCGTCATCGAGCGGCCCTGGATCGTTTCCGCCCCCTTTACCCCGGCAAAGTCGAGGAAAGTTGGTGCATAATCGATATTCTGGATCGGCGCCGCAATACGCGTGCCGGGGCGGATATGCCCCGGATACTGGATCAGGAAAGGCGTGCGCATCGATTCTTCATAGATGAACCGCTTGTCGAACCAGCCATGCTCGCCAAGGAAAAAGCCCTGGTCGGAGGTGTAGACGACCACCGTATTCTGATCGAGGCCGCTTTCCTCCAGATAATCGAGAAGCGCGCCGACGCCTTCGTCGACCGCGGCGATCGTCCCCAGATATTGCTGCATGTAACGCTGATATTTCCAGATGGCGAGGTCGCGGCCGGAAAGGTTGGCGGCGTTCATGCGGTCATTGTCCGCCTGCATCAGCGCGTCCCATTCGGCCTGCTGTGCGTGCGTCATCCGGTCGAAAGCGCCCGGCCAGCGATTGTAGCGAAGCTGCGCAGACCCCTTCGCGACGGTCATCTTGAGGTCGTGCCCTTCATACATGTCGCGGTAGATGTTCATTTCCTGCATCGCCGCGGCCTTGCGGCCCGCATAATCGTCGAAATAATTGGCGGGAAGGGGAAAGGTCACGCCCCGATATTTCTGCACATGGCGCAGCGCGGGCATGAAGTTGCGGTGCGGCGCCTTGTGGTGGATCAGGATCGCAAAGGGTTTCGACTTGTCGCGGCCATTCTTCAGCCAGTCGAGGCTGTATTGCGTGGTGAGGTCGGTCGCATAGCCCTCGACGATGCTGCGCCCCTTGGGGGTGATGATGTCGGGGTTATAATATTCGCCCTGATCGTCGAGCACCTTCCAGTCATCGAAGCCGATGCCTTCGGGCGAATAGTTGAGGTGCCATTTGCCGAACATCGCGGTGGCATAGCCCGCTTGCGACAATGCGCGCGGCCAGACCCAGACCCTGTTGTCGAACTGGTTGCCATTCTGCCGGAATCCGTGCGCATGGCTGTGCCGCCCGGTGAGCAAGGTCGCGCGGCTGGGACCGCAGAGCGAGTTGCCGACGAAGCTTTGGGTAAAGATCGCGCCATTTTTGGCGATCCGGTCGATGTTCGGGGTCGGCGCCAGTTTCGACAATTCCGAGCCATAGGCCGAAATCGCCTGATAGGCGTGATCGTCCGACATGATGAAGACGATGTTCGGCCGGGCAGGGGATTGCGCGCCCGCCGCGGCGACAAAGGCCAGCGGCAGCGCGAGCGCGAGCGATATGCGGATCGTCACCGCGCACGCCCTATTCGGTCAGCTCGAAGCTGGCTTCGGAGCCTTCGGCTGACGAAGGGCCGATCCATAATTTGAACGCGCCGGGCTCGCTGCCCCAACTCATATCCTGGCGCGTGAAGGCAAGGTCGGCGTCGGTCAGTGTGAAACGGACCGTGCGTTTCTCGCCCTTCTTCAGGCTGATCTTCTGAAAACCCTTCAACTCCTTGACGGGGCGCGTCACCGATCCGACGAGGTCGCGGACGTAAAGCTGCACCACTTCCTCGCCATCGCGGGCACCGCTGTTGGTAATGGTGACGCTCGCGGTCAGCGGTTCGCCGGGTCGGATCTTTGCCTTGTCGAGCGTGACGGGCGAGTAAGTGAAGCTGGTGTAGCTGAGACCATAGCCAAAGGGATAAAGCGGCGTGTTGGGCGTGTTGAGGTAACGCGAGACATATTTGGCGCCCGGTGCGCCAAGCTCGATCGGGCGGCCGGTGTTCTTCATGTCGTAATGGATCGGCACCTGCCCGACATTGCGCGGAAAGGTCACCGGCAGCTTTCCCGACGGGTTGTATCGTCCGTAAAGCACATCGGCGACCGCATGCCCGCCCATCGTGCCCGGATACCAGGCCTGGACGATCGCATCGACGTGGCTGTCGGCCCATTCGATGCTGTTCGGCCGCCCGCTCATCAGCACCAGGATGATCGGCTTGCCCGTTTTTTCGAGCTCTTCGAGCAGCGCCTGTTGATTGCCGGGCAGGTCGAGCGAGGTGCGGCTCGCGGCTTCGCCGGTCATATTCCAATGTTCGCCCATTGCCGCGATGATAACGTCGGACCTGGCGGCGAGCGCGAGCGCTTCGGCAAAGCCGTCGGTCTTGCCGGCATCGTCGAAATGATAGCTTGCGCCCCTGGCATAGCCGATCGTCGTTCCGGTGGGCGCCCCGGCCTGTAACCCTTCGAGCAAGGTTACCGGCCGCGTCCGCCGGTCGCCCGCGGCCGACCAGCTGCCGATCATATCTTCCTTGCTGTTGGCGAGCGGCCCGATCACCGCGATGGACTTTGCGGTGGCGGCCAGCGGCAGGACATTATCCCTGTTTTTCAGAAGGACGATCGACTTGCGCGCGACGTCGCGGGCGGCCGCGAGGAACTCGGGCTTGTAGATTGTCGCCTTTTCGCGCGCCTCGTCGGAATAGCGATAGGGGTCATCGAACAGGCCGAGGCGATATTTCATTTCGAGGATCGCCCTGACCGCCGCGTCGATGCGCGCGGTATCGACCTTGCCCTCGGCGACCGAACGGCCAAGATTTTCCATGAAAACCGCGCCCTGCATGTCCATATCGACCCCGGCATGGATCGCCTGTTCGCCCGCCTGTTTCAAATCCCTGGCATAGCCGTGCGGCACCATTTCGTTGATCGACGTGTAATCGGTTACGACAAATCCCTTGAACCCCCATTGCTTGCGCAGCACGTCGGTCAGCAGATAGCGGCTGCCCGATGCGGGGACGCCATCATATTCGTTGAAGGCGGTCATAAAGGTAGCCGCACCCGCCTCGGCGGCGGCCTTGAAGGGCGGCAGATAGACGTCGCGCATCGTGCGCTCTGAAATATCGACGGTGTGATAGTCGCGCCCGGCCTGCGCCGCGCCATAGGCGGCAAAGTGCTTGGCGGTGGCGAGGATCGTGTCGGGACGCGACAGGTCGCTCCCCTGATAACCGCGCACACGCGCTTTTGCGATCTGGCTGCCCAGATAGACATCCTCGCCGGCGCCTTCCGAAATGCGGCCCCAGCGCGGGTCGCGCGCAATGTCCACCATCGGCGAGAACGTCCAGTGAATACCCTCCGCCGATGCCTCGATTGCCGAGATTCGCGCCGCTTTTTCGATCGCGGCCAAATCCCAGCTTGCCGCTTCGCCAAGCGAGATGGGGAAGATGGTGCGGTGGCCGTGGATGACGTCATAGCCGAAGAGCAGCGGGATTTTGAGCCGCGTCCCCTCGACGGCGAGCGCCTGCAGCTCGCGCGTATATCTGGCGGTATAGGCGTTGAAGATCGCCCCGACCCGCCCGGCGCGAATATCCTCCTTGTAACTGTCGCGCATCGTCGGACCGGTCGATTCCCAGTTGCTCGTGAGCAGCGTGAGCTGGCCGATCTTTTCGTCGAGCGTCATCTTCGCCATCAGATCGGCGATGAAGCGGTCCATCACGGGATCGGCGCGCTGCCAGCTCGCCGCATCGACCGGCGCCTTGTCGCTGGCGGTCGCCGCGGGGGCGGCCGCCAGCGGCGCAGGGGCCAGCGAACCGGCCATCAGCAGCGTGGCGAGCGTGGCGCTTGTCAGATTGCGCGAAATCGGCGGCATGATTCGTCCTTCCCAGTCTATCGGCTTTATAGATTCTCACGCGGATTGGCCAAAAACGGCCAAAAACCGGCTGGTCCCCGATTTCGTCATCCTGTGTCGCTTCCCCCTATACAGTGATCGTGAAACCGGTTACAAATCAAAAAAACGACGACAGGAGTTTCCCGCGATTCGTCGCGGTCCGGTGGCAAGGCCGGGCGGCGCACAAGGCGAAGGCGGGAAGGGTCGGGGCAAAAAGGGAGGATGCTGTGACGTTTTCGCATGATGTTCGGAATAAGGTTGCGCGCCGGTCGCGGGCGCGCTCGCTCGCCGCCGCGCTGGCGTGGAGCAGTGCTGCCGCCGCCATGGCGGTCGCGGTCACCGCGCCCGCCCACGCACAGGTGTCGAACGCGTCGCTGCGCGGCACGGTCAAGGCCGAAGGCGGCGTGACGCAAGTGACCGCGATCAATGTGGAAACCGGCCTGACGCGCAGCGTCGCCGTCGGCGAAAACGGCAGCTATAACATCGCCTCGCTTCCCGTCGGCACCTATCGCCTCGAACTCACCACGCCGGGCGGTGTGCGCCGGACCGATGAATTCACGCTGTCGGTCGGGCAGAGCGCGGTGCTCGACTTCGATTTCTCGCAGCCCGACATCGCCTCGGCCGACGATGGCGCGATCATCGTCACCGGCACGCGTCTCCGCTCGATGGAAGGCGGCGAGGTCGGCACCAACATCAGCCAGCGCCAGATCGAGGTGCTGCCGCAGAACAATCGCAACTTCCTGGCCTTTGCCGACCTTGCCCCCGGTGTGCAATTCGTGACCGGCGGCAACGACCAGTCGCGCCTGCAGGGCGGCGCGCAGAACAGCAGCACCGTGAACGTCTTCATCGACGGCGTCGGGCAAAAGGATTTCGTGCTCAAGAACGGCATTTCGGGCCAGGATTCGACGCAGGGCAACCCGTTCCCGCAGCTCGCGGTCGGGGAATATCGCGTTATTTCATCGAACTACAAGGCCGAGTTCGATCAGGTAAGCTCGGTCGCGATCACCGCGGTGACGCGGTCGGGGACCAACGAGTTCCATGGCGAAGCCTTTGTCGACTATACCGATCAGAGCCTGCGTGATCGTCGCCCCAACGAACTCACCGGCATCAAGGTCAAGACCAAGGATTTTCAGTTCGGCGGTGCGCTGGGCGGCCCCATCATCAAGGACATGCTGCATTTCTTCGTGACCTACGAAGGTAAGCGCCAGGAAAATCCGCGCGACATCACGCCCGGCTTCAACCTGCCGGTGTCCTATTTTCCGGCGGAGTATCAGGGCGTTTTCGGCCCGACAAACGCGACCTTCAACGAGGATCTTTATTTCGGCAAGCTGAGCTTTCAGCCGACATCGAGCGATCTGATCGAATTGTCGGGACGACACCGGCGCGAGAGCGGCGAGTTTCTGAGCAGCGGGATCAACGCGCGCGACACGATCAGTGCGCAGAAGGTGATCGAATATCGCGGCACGGCGCGCTGGGAACACACCGCCGACAACTGGATCAACGACCTGAAGCTCACCTATGAAGATGTGCGCTGGGCGCCGACGCCGGTCGTCTTCGGCAATGGCAGCCTGTTCGCCTATGCGGCGCCGAATGCAAGCAATCCCGCGGTCATCGATCGTGCCGACATTCTGCGCATCGGGGGCAGCGCCAACTATCAGGACAAGGGGCAAAAGGGCTGGGCCATCCAGAACGACTTTACCTGGACGGGATTTGAGGGGCACACGATCAAGTTCGGCGTAAAGTCGAAATGGGTCGAGCTGAACACGCTCCAGCTCAACAATTTCAATCCTGTTTATACCTATAATACCGCTTTCAATCCGAACGGTGGCAGCTTCAACGACGATATTCCCTATCGCCTCCAGTTCGGTGCGCAAACCGGCAACGGCAACCCGATCGTCAGCTCGGATAACTGGCAGTTCGGCATTTATCTTCAGGACGATTGGGAGGTGACGGACCGGTTGACGCTCAATCTTGGCGTGCGCTGGGATTATGAACGGACGCCGTCCTATCTCGACTTCGTCCACCCCGCCGATGCGGTGAACGCCGTTTCGCCCGCTAATTATCCCAATCTGATCAACGCCGATTACGACATCAACGATTTCATCTCCACAGGGTCGGAGCGCAAGGCGTTCAAGGGCGCCTGGCAGCCCCGGATCGGTTTCAGCTATGAACTCGACGAAGAGGCGCGTTTCGTGCTTTTCGGCGGGTTCGGCCGCTCTTATGACCGCAACCAGTTCGATTTCCTGCAGCAGGAAATCAGCGTCGGTTCGTTCACGACCCGCACCTTCAACTTCAACACGGGCGATCCCTATAACAGCTGCGCGCCGGGGCCGACCTGCGTTACCTGGGATCCCATCTATCTGACCGAGGCCGGCCGACAGCAATTGCTGGCGCAGGCCGGGCCGGGCGGCGGGCGCGAGCTGCGTTTCATCACCAACAAGCTGAAAGTTCCCTATTCGGACCAGTTCAGCCTGGGACTGCGCGCCCGCGTGACGCCGCTTTTCGAGGCCGAAGTCGGTTACAGCCATGTCGAGAGCAAGGACGGATTTGCCTATCTGCTCGGCAACCGGCGCCCCGACGGCAGCTTCTTTCCGCCGGCGCCCGCCGCGCCCAGTTCGCCCTTCGGCTTTGCGCCGCCGGGTTTCGGGTCGATCATCATCGGCACCAACGGGCTCGAAACGCGCGCCGACACGGGCTATCTCAAGCTGGTGAAAAACTACACGGCGGCATCGCCGTGGAGCCTGGCGGCGACCTATACCTATACCGAAGCCGAGGAAAACCGGAACTTTGGCGAGGTATTCAGCCTCGATTTCCCGTCGGTCGAAGATTATAATTTTGCGCGGTCGGCCGGGGTGCGCAAGCACCGCTTCGTCGCCGCGGGTTCGGTGGATCTGCCGATCGGGGTCACGTTGTCGGGCAAGTTCACCCTTGCGTCGCCGCCCTATCTCAAGGCGTTCGTGAATACCGGGGGGGTCAATCCATCGCGCACCGTCATTTCGAACGAGGCGAAGGGTAATGGCGACCGCTGGGGCCTGCGCCAGTTCGACCTTGCGATCATCAAATATATTCCGTTCCGCTTTATCAGCGACGAATCGCGGCTGCGCCTGCGGCTCGACATCATCAACCTGTTCAATGACCGCAACTATGTGGATTATAACAATAATCCGGCAGACAACACGCGCACGCCGTCCAGCCCCACCATCTATCGCGAGATTTCGGGGATCGGCGTTGGCGGCAATCCGCCGCGTACGGTAAAGGTCTCGGCCGGTTTCTCTTTCTGACCGGCTGACAGCGGCGCCCGGCCTGCACCCCCTCCCGCCGGCCGGGCGTCATCTTTTGTGGAGTATCCCATGTCTTTGCGTATCGGGGCGTCGCTCCTGCCCCTCGTGGCGCTGATCGCCGCTTGCACCGCGACCCCTGCGCCGTCCGCCTTGGGCGCATCCACCCCCCAGGCGCTCGCGCCGATGAGCGAGGCGGCTTTTTCGGAAGATCTGACCCGGCGGACCTTTCGCTATTTCTGGGATACCACCGACACCAGGCGCTGCCTCGCGCCCGATCGCTGGCCGAGCAATCCCTTTTCGTCGATCGCGGCGACCGGCTTTGCGCTCACGGCCTTTGGCATCGGCGCCGAGCGCGGCTATGTCACGCGCGAGGCCGCGGCCGAGCGCACGCGCGACTGCCTGCGCTTCTACTGGACCGCGCCGCAAGGCCCCGCCGTCACCGGCATGACGGGGCACAAGGGGTTTTTCTATCATTTCCTGAACAATGAGGACGGCACGCGGCGCGGAAAGACTGAACTGTCGACGGTCGACACGTCGCTGCTGCTCGGCGGCGTGCTGTTCGCGCAAAGCTATTATGATCGTGATACGCCGGTCGAGGCCGAGATCCGCGACCTTGCGGAAAAGATCTACGGCCGCGTCGACTGGACCTTCGTTCAGCGTGAGCGGAGCCGGATTCCATCGGCCAATGGCGGCGGACAGAAAGCGATCGCGATGGGCTGGTATCCCGAACGCGGCGAAGGCGGCGATTTCGGGACGCACGACTGGGTCGGTTATAATGAGGGGATGCTCGTCTATATCCTTGCATTGGGATCGCCGACGCACCCCGTCGGCAAGGATGCGTGGGACAAGGGCTGGGCCGCCGATCTCGAAAAGGACTGGGGCAGCTATTACGGGCAGGAGCACCTCCAGTTCGAGCCGTTGTTCGGGCATCAGTACAGCCATGTCTGGGTCGATTTCCGCGGCATTCGCGATGCGTTCATGCGCGGCAAGAATATCGACTATTTCGAGAACAGCCGCCGCGCCACGCTGGCGCAGCGCGCCTATGGCGCCGACAATCCGAACAACTGGACGGGCTATAGCGCCGACATCTGGGGGTGGACCGCTTCGGACGGCCCCGGCTATTCAAAGGGGCAATATCGCGTCAACGGCATCCCGCGCGACTTCAACGGCTATATGGCGCGCGGCGTCAGCGCGATCCGCGTCGTCGACGACGGCACGATCGTCCCGACCGCGGCGGGCGGCTCGATCCCCTTCGCGCCCGAAGTGACGATTCCGGCGCTGATGGCGATGCGGACCGAGTTCGGGCCGCGCCTGTACGCGCGCTATGGCTTCAAGGATGCGATCAATCCCAGTTTCACCTTCACCGATTTCGGATCGAGGTCGGGCGAGGTCGACGCGCAAAAGGGCTGGGTCGCGCGTGACTATATCGGGATCGACCAGGGGCCGATCCTTGCGATGATGGAAAATCACCGCAGCGGGCTGGTGTGGAAGGTGATGCGCAGGAATCCGCACATCATTCGCGGCCTGAAACGCATCGGCTTCACCGGCGGCTGGCTCGATCAGGCGCAGGCCGAAAGGGGCGAATAGACCGGTTCAGGGCGGGTTGAGCGTCCAGCGCACCTCGTCCTCCACCATTCCGGATGCGAAAGTCGCGCGCGCGGTGACCACATTGTCGCCGGGGCGCAGCGTGACATTGTCCAGCGTGCAGATGCGATCGGCGCACGCGGCCTCGCCCAGCGGCGCGCCGTTGAGCGTCAAGGTCACGGCGGGGGCGTTGCTGTACACCCTGATCGTCGTGACGGGATCGGTTCGCACCGTCCAGCGGCGGCTGGTGACGTGAACGACGGGCTGCGCCGACCATTGGGCCTTGTAATAGAAAAAGGCATCCTTCCTGACCTTGCGGTCAAAGGTGACGAGGCCTTTGTCATTGATGTCGGTCGCGTCGCCCTCCTGCCGGATTTTCGATGAAAAATCGAACATGTTCCATATCCAGCTGGCCCAGATATAGGGGCGCGCGCGCAGTTGCGGCCAGCTTTGTTCGTGCAACCAGCTCTGAAACTCTTCCGGGTGCGGGCGGCCGCCGGCGTTGATCCGGTGGCTTGCGGCATCCTCGACATGCTGGCTGAGCGCGCCGCCCGCGCCATATTCGCTCACCGAGATCGGAACGGCCGGGTATCGGGCGTGGAGGGCGTCAAGGTGCGGGCCGAGGTCGCCGACCTTGCCGTAATACCAGCCAAAATAGCGGTTGTAGCCCATCAGGTCGGCTTCGCCGGTCAGCGGCGGCTGGTAATCGGGCTTGTTCGCCGGTGTCAGCTCGCAGCAGTCGGCGATCACCGTGGGGCGCGTGGGGTCTTCGGCCTTTGACAGCGCGTGAAGGTCGCGCAGCAGGGGCCGCGCATCGGCCTTTGGTCCCATGCGGCCGAACGCCATGTCCATATCGACTTCGTTGCCGATAGCCCAGGTAACGACCGAGGGATGGTTGTAATTCTGGCGGATCAGCTCGATCATCTGTTGGCGCGCATTGGCGATGAGTTCGGGCGACGCGGGCGCGTTCCCGTGGCTCGGCTTGTTGACAAAGGGCAGCTCGGCCCAAACGATCATGCCATGCCGGTCGGCGAGGTCGAACCAGTCGGCGGCATGCTGATAATGGGCAAAACGCACCGTGTTGGCACCCATTTCCGCGATGATCGCCATGTCGCGGGCATGATCCTCGGCCGACAAGGCCCAGCCCTTGCCCAGATAATCCTGATGCCGCGAAACGCCGTAGAGCGGCAGATGTTGTCCGTTGAGGTGAAAGCCGGTGGCGGGATCGATCCGAAAGGCGCGAAAGCCGACGGGGACGGTCACGCCGTCGAGCGTTCCGCCGGCGTCGACAATTCGCGTTTCGAGGCGATAAAGATAGGGATCGGCGCGACCATTCCAGCGACGTGGCGCCGCGACATCCAGCGTCAGCGCGGCGTCGCGCTGCCCGGCGGAGAGCGAGTGCGCGCGCTTGGCGATCGTTCGCCCCTCGGCATCGCGCAGCGTGGCGACAAGGCTTTGCCCGGCGGCGATATGGCTCAGCCGGATGCGGATCGCCACGCGGCCCGCGTCGTCCTTGATCGTCGGCGTCGCATAGACGCCCGGCCCGCCATGGTCGTCGAGCGCGATATGGCTTGGCGCGACGTGGAGCAGACGCACCGGGCGATAGGGGCCGCCGTGGATGAAGAAATCCCCGTCGAGCGGGATGACATGCTCTGTGCTGCTTCCAGGTTTCGGCGCGCTGTTGTCGGCGCGCAGCAGGATGAGGTTGGGGCCAGCGGGATCCAGAAGATCGGTGAGGTCGAAACGAAAGCGCGAGAAGGCACCGGCGTGGCGGCCGACATGGCGACCGTTGACCCACAGGTCGGCGAGGTTGCCGACCGCGTCGAACTCGATGATGTGGCGCTTGCCCGCGGGGAGTGCCGCGCCGTCGAGCCGCAGCCGGTACCAGCCCTTGCCCTGCCGGTTGTCGGTCGCAGCGGTGCGGCCGATGCGATATTCGCCGAGGCGGTTCCATGTGTGGGGCAGGGTGACGCTTTCCCAGGCATCGTCGGACAGTGCCGCCGCCCCTTCCGCGGTCAGATCATCGTCGAAGCGGAATTGCCAGCCGGTCGACAGCTCGGTCGCGGCGCGTGAAAACGCTTCGACCGGCATCGCCGCTGACGAGGTTGGCCGGGGCGCGAGTGTCGCGCAGCCGGGCAGCATCGCGGCGGCCAGAAGCAGCGGCCAGCGCCGCATCGTCAGCAATCCTCGCCGACGCACAGGTCGGCGAGCACCGGATAATGGTCCGACGGCAGCTTGCCGCCCGTCTGTTGCGTCAGTGTCGCGTGACGCAGCACTGCCGTGCCCTTGTTCACAAAGATATGGTCGATCGGGCTCGGATCATTTCTCTCGATCTTGAAGCCGGTGAAGGTGCCGAGCGGACCGAAATGCGGGGTGCGGCTGATCGCCAGCGTGTCGTGCAATGCGTCGGGGCCGGCGGCCGGATCGGTGATTGCCTTGTGCGGCGGGCTTTCAATCGGACTGTTGAAATCGCCCATGAGCACCACCGTTTCGCCGCGCCGGCGGTTCGCACCAATCCAGCGGCGGAGCTGCCGCGCGCTTTCAAGGCGCGCCTCTGTCCCGACATGATCGAAATGCGTATTCACGGCGAGCAGTGTCAGCCGCGAGCGTTTGTCCTTCAGCCGCGCCCAGCTCGCGATGCGAGGCAAGGCGGCGTCCCAGCCTTTGCTTGGGATGCCGGGCGTGGGCGACAGCCAGAAGGTGCCCGACGCGACGAGCGCAAACCGGTCATGGCGGAAACCGAGCGGCGAAAACTCGCCCTGTTCCCTGCCATCGTCGCGCGCGACGCCGACGAAGCGATAGCCGGGCAGGTCGGCCTCGACAGCCTGTTTCTGATGCAGCAGCACCTCCTGCATCCCGATGAGGTCGGGGGCATGATAGGCGATGAGCGCGGTGACCGCGCTCCGCCGGTGCGGCCAGGCGTTGTCGCCATCCGATGCCAGGTCAAGGCGGATGTTATAGGTCATCGCGCTGAACCGGTCGGCGCGCTCCCTTGCCGCCGCCGGAAGCGCGAGCGCAAAAGCGAGCAGCAGCGCCAGCCCGCGCATCAACCGAGATTCCCGCCGTTCGAGCGGATGACGCCCGAATAATAGCGCGCGCTGCGCTTGGGTGTGCGAACCTGCGTCTCGTAATCGACGTGAACGATGCCGAAGCGCTTGGAAAAGCCCAATGACCATTCGAGATTGTCGAGCAACGACCAGGCCATATAGCCGCGCACGTCGACGCCCTGGCGGATTGCGTCGCCGATCGCCGAAATATGCGTGCGCAGATAGTCGCAGCGCAGCGGATCGTCGATACCGTCGGGACCGGCCTTGGGCGGGTCGTAAAAGGCCGCGCCATTTTCGGTGATATAGACGGGGATGTCGCCATAGGTGTCGCGGAACCAGATGAGCGTATCGGTGAGCGCGGGCGGATGCACTTCCCAGTCGGTCGTCGTGTGCGTTGCATCCTGGCGGACGGGCGAGGCGCCGAGCGGCCATTGGTTCGGGTCGGCGCGGACGACGTTGCGGGTGTAGTAATTGATGCCGATGAAATCGACCGGCTGGCAGATGGCCTGCATATCCTCGGCAGGCCACTGGGGCCAGGCTTCGCCAAAGATTTCGGCGAGTTCGGCCGGGTAGCTGCCCTTCAGCGCAGGATCGAGATACTGGCGGTTCATATAAGCATGCGCGCGCGCTGTCGCCGCCATGTCCTCCGGGCTGTCGCTCGCCGGATATTTGGGTTCGATGTTGACGACGAGGCCGATTTCGTGCGCGCCCTCGCTGCGATAGGCCCGCACCGCCGCGCCGTGCGCCCGCATCAGATTGTGGCTGGCGATCGGCGCCTCGAACATGTTGCGATGGCCGGGCGCGAGCGCACCGTGGAGATAGCCGCCGTCGGTGATCACCCAGGGTTCGTTCAGCGTCACCCATTTCTTCACGCGCCCGTCGAGGCGGCGGTACATGATCGCGGCATAGTCGGCGAACCAGTCGGCGCTGTCGCGGTTGAGCCAGCCGCCGCGGTCATCGAGCGCCGCAGGCAGATCCCAATGGTGGAGCGTCAGCAGCGGTTCGATGTCATGCTTGAGCAGTTCGTCGACCAGCCGCTCGTAGAAATCGAGCCCCGGTTCGTTCACGCGTCCGGTGCCCTGGGGCAATATGCGGCCCCAATTGACGCTGAAGCGATAGGCCTGAAGCCCCAGTTCCTTCATCAGCACAACGTCGGCGGGCATCCGGTTATAATGGTCGCACGCGATGTCACCGGTGTCGCCCTTCGCCGCCATCAGCCGCGGATCGTGGCTGAAACGCTGCCAGATGCTTGGCCCCGCGCCATCGGCGAGCGGCGATCCTTCGATCTGATAGGCGGCGGTGGCGGCGCCCCACAGGAAATCGTCGGGGAAGATGGTCTGCGTCATTCTTTGTCCTTGTTCGTGATCGTCGGAGAGGGGAGCGCATGTTCGAGCAGCCAGGCGTAAAGCGCCGGGTCGTCATAAGCGGGATCCCAGGCATTGTGGCCGAGGTCGGGATAGATGGTCAGCCGCACCTTGCGCCCGCCGCAGGCACGGATCGCGCGCGCCATGGCGAAGCTGCCTTCGGGGGTCACGACATCGTCGCGGTCGCCGTGAAAGGCCCAGACGGGGAGGTCCATCAACCGGCACGCCTCGCCGGGATTGCCGCGCCCCGCAACGGGAGCGACCGCGGCAAAGCGGAGCGGTTCGGCGATCGCCCAGCGCCAGCTCGCATGGCCGCCGCGGCTGAGCCCCGTCAGGTAAATCCGCGCGGGATCGACGCGATAGGTCGCGGCGATATGATCGACCAGGCGGTCGAGCCTGGCAATGTCCCAGTCCTGGCCGGCGCCCAGCAGCGGCGAAACGGTCAGGAAAGGAAAGTCTGCGTCGCGGTCGGCGATCTTTGGCGGACCATGGACCTTGACCTTTGCCACATCGTCGCCGCGCTCGCCCGACCCGTGAAGGAAGATCAGCAGGGGATAACGCTTCGTCCTGTCGGCCAGATAGCCCCGCGGCACGAACAGCTGGTATGGATAATTGTCCGACGCGATCGGCGGCTGGGGTGTCTGGCCCTCGACGACCGGCGGGGCTTTCGTCCTTGCGGCAGCGGGAGAAGCGGCGAGCGCTAGGCCGAGCAAGGCCGCGATCCAGTAAGTCATGCGTCTTTCCTTGGTTGCACGGGTCATCCCTTCACGCTCCCGGTCGTGAGGCCGCTCAGATAGAAGCGCTGAAGGGCAAGAAAGAGGACGAGCACGGGCAGGGTGGTGACGACGGCGCCGGCCATCATCAGCTCATTGTCCTGCACATGCTCGCGGCTCATCGCCGCCAGCGCGACGGGGAGGGTGTAAAGGTCCTGGTCGGCGAGGATGATCAGCGGCCACATGAAATCGTTCCAGCTGCCGAGGAACACGAACAGCGCGAGCGTGACGATGATCGGGGAGAGGAGCGGCAGCACGATGCGCCGCAGGATTTGCGCCTCGCTCGCGCCGTCGATGCGCGCCGCTTCGAGCATTTCGTCGGGGATCGTCAGGCAATATTGGCGGACAAGGAAGATGCCGAAAATGCCCGCGAGCCACGGCACCAGCGCGCCGGCATAGCTGTTGACCAGCCCCATCGCCTTGAGCTCGAGGAAAAGTGGCAGCATCCCGATCTGGCCCGGCACGACAAGCGCGGCGACGAGCAGGCGAAAGGTTGCGTCGCGTCCCCTGAAGCGCAGCTTGGCGAAGGCATAGCCCGCCGGGATGGTGAAGAAGAGCGCGAGCAGCGTCGCGAGCGTCGAGACGAGCAGGCTGTTGATGAGGAAATGCCCAATGCCGAAGGAGCCGAACAAGGCGCGGTAATTGTCGAGCGTCGGATCGCCGGGAAGCAGCGGCGGCGGGAATTGCGCCGCCTCGCCGCGCGCCATGAAGCTGACCGACAACATCCAGAGCAGCGGCGCGATGGTGAACAGCGCGACCAGCGCCGCGAGCAGCGTGACGGTCCAGCGGCGAAGGCTCATATCGCGCCGCTCCGTCGGGCCAGCCGCAATTGCACCAGCGTCACCGCCAGGATGCAGAGGAACAGCAGGAAGGCGACCGCCGCTCCCGATCCCAGGTTCCACCATTTGAACCCTTCCTCATACATGAAATAGAGGATCGTCACCGTCGACTGCGCGGGGCCACCCTGCGTCATCACATAGGGTTCGGCGAAGAGCTGGAACATCGCCGCGACGGTCAGCACCGACACGAGCAGCACCGTCGGCGCGATCGCCGGCAGGGTGACGTGGCGAAGCCGGGTGAACCATCCCGCGCCGTCGATCCGCGCTGCTTCGTCGAGTTCGCGCGGCACCGTCTGAAGCGCGGCGAGGAAGATGATCATGCTATAGCCAAAGGTCTTCCAGCCGACGAAAATCAGGATCGCGGGCAGCGATGCGGTCGGGCTGCCCAGCCAGTCGACCGGCGCGATCCCGACCAGCGAGAGCAGATAGTTGACGAGACCATAGCGCGTGTGGAGCAGATAGCGCCACACAACCGCCGTCGCCACCAGCGTCGTCACATAAGGCGCGAACAAGGCAACCCGCCACACCGGGCGCCATTTGAGCCAGCGCGAATTGATGAGCAGCGCGGCAAAGAGCGACAGCGCGACGATAAAGGGGGTGCCGATCGCAACGAACAGCAAGCTGTTCGTCATCGCTTTCCAGAACAGCGGATTGGCGACCAGTCTTTCGTAATTCTGGAAACCGACGAAGCGCAGATTGTCGAGGTCGGCGAGCGCGTAGATGTCGAAATCGGTGAAGCTGAGGAATAGCGATCCGATCGCCGGGACGACGAAAAAGGCCAGGATCGCGGCGAGCGCCGGCGCGCTCATCGCCCATCCGGCGCGCGCCTCGCCGGGGCGGCCCACGCCGGTCACAGCGCGCGCCCCCTGTCGAGCATCCAGCGCCTCTTTTCGAGGAGGCGGTCGGCGCGGCGGTCGATTTCGCGCGCGGCGGCATCGACGCCAAACTCGCCGCGCACCATGCGTTCGGCGACCACCTGCATTTCGGTGACGATGCGCTCCCATTCGGGCACTTTGGGCAGCGCGGTCGCGCGGTCGAGCTGCGTGGCGAAGGGGGCGACGATGGGGTCGCTTGCAAGCCCCGCCGCGCGCCAAACCGAACGCCGCGCCGGAAGATTGCCGGTCAGCCGGTGAAGTTCAAGCTGGGCGTTCGGCGCAAGCAGGCGCGCGACGATATCCCACGCGGCGGTGCTGTCCGCGTGATTGGCGAAAACGACCAGGCTCGACCCGCCGGGCGCGGCCGAACCAATGCCGCCGGGGCCGGGGTTGGGGGCCGTGCCCCATTTGCCCTGCATATCGGGCGCAAGGCGGCTTTTCATGTCGCCGATCGTCCACGGGCCCGACGTAAAGATGCTGAAATAGCCCTTCGCAAACTCGTTCCAGATGTTCGAAATCTGTGCTGCCGTGGCGAGGGGCGCGAGTTTTTCGTCGAACAGCGATTTGTAGAAGGCGAGCGCAGCCTTGAACTCGGGGTCCGAAAAGGCGCCGCGCGCGTCCTTGTCGCGCAGCAGCCGCGCGCCCGCCGACAGCGCGATGGTCAGCAGCTGCTCGAACTCGTTGAGCGGCAGCAGCACCGCGTAATTGCCGGGACCGGCAAGTGCCTTGACGCGGTGCAGCGCCTGCTTCCATTCGGCCCATGCGAGCGGCGGCGCAGCATAGCCCGCGCGCGCGAACATGTCCTTGCGATAAAATTGCAGTCGCGTGTCGACATACCAGGGCACGGCCCAGGCGGTCCCCGCGATCCGATTGGTTTCGACGACCGCGGCGAACTGATCGTCGAGCAGCGCGGCGGCCGGGGCGGGCAGGGGGACGATCGCGCCGATAGCCGCCATTTCGGCGATCCAGCTGTTGCCGACCTGGCCGATTGCGGGCAGTGATCCGCCCGCGAATCCGGTGAGCAATTTTTCGTGCGCCGCGCTCCACGGCAGCGGCTGCACCTCGACCCGCGGGAGGCTCGCCGGAAGTGCAAGCCTGTCGAGGAGGACAGGCAGAATCGTCCCCTCATTGCCCATCGCCCAGATGGTCAGCGCATCAGCGCGCCGTGCGCCGCAGCCGCCGAGCATCGGCAGCAGCGGCAGCGCGGCGAGCGCGCCCGTCATCTGGCGTCGTGCTAATCGCATGAGGCGCCCGTGCGGATCACGGCTGCCCGCCACCCGCCACGCCGTCGGCGATCGGGCCGCCGGTCGTCCCCCGCACGATCAGTTCCGGCGTCAGGATCGTCGCATTCGCCGCGCCCAGCGTTTCACCGCGCAACATGCGCAGCAGCATCATCATCGCGGTCGATCCCAGCCGGTCGATATGCACCTGCATCGTCGAGAGCGACGGGTTGAGATGGCGCGCGAGCGGAATATCGTCGAATCCCGCGACCATGATGTCGCCCGGCACCGATTTGCCCGCTTCGGCGAGGGCCGCGATCAGCCCGACCGCCATCTGGTCGTTGGCGGCGAACACCGCGTCGGCGGGCAACTGGCCCTGCACCAGCAGCCGCGCCGCCTGGGCGCCGCTTTCCTCGGAAAAATCGCCCGGCAGGATGGCGGGCGTGCGAACACCGCCGATTTTCGCCATGGCATCGGTGAAACCGCGCTGACGGTCGCGCGCGTCGCGATTATGCTTGGGACCGGCGATATGGACGACCTGCTTCGCGCCGCGCGCCAACAGCGCCTCGGTCATCCGATAGGCGCCCTGATAATTGTCGACGGCGACAAAGGGCAGGTCAAGCGGCCCGGCGTCATAGTTGAGCAGCACCGTCGGCAGCGCGGGGTCGAGATAGTCGGCGAGCAATTCGGGCTTGAGGTCGGGGGGCATCACGAGCAGCCCGTCGACGCGCCCGCGCATCGCCGCGATCGCGGCGGCGGTTTCGTGCGTGCTGCCGTGCATGTTGCCGAGCAGCAGGTGCATCCCCGATTCATGCGCGACGAGGTCGATGCCGCGGATGATTTCGGAGAAGAATTCGCCGAACAGGTCGGGCAGGATGACGCCGACGGTGTCGGTTTTGCGCCGCGTGAGGCTGCGCGCGCCGCTGTGCGGAACAAAGTTGAGCTTTTTGACCGCTGCCATCACCGCCGCGCGCGTCGGCGCGGTGACATTGCCGAGCCCGTTGATGGCGCGCGATGCCGTCGCGACCGAGACCCCGGCTTCGCGGGCGACGTCTCTTAAAGTGGCCATGCTGTGACCCCCCATTCGCTTGCCTTGCGCCACGCAGCGCCTGCGACTCGCGGGCGCCGCCCCGCGCGCATGACGGAAAGCTGTAAAGAGTAACCGGTTACAACGTCCAAGATCAAGGCCGTTCCCCCCGCGTTTCGATGGCCGCGCCCGACGGATCGAAAAGGTGGAGATGTTCGGTCGGCAGACGCACCGGAGCGCTCGAACCTTCGCGGAGGCTGCCGTCGTCGCGAAGCTGGCACGCGATGGGACCGCCGCCCGCCGCGCTTTGTAAATGCACCGTCGCAAGGCCGCCGAGACGCTCGATGAAATCGATCGTGAACGCCAGCGCGTCGGGAGCGTCGCCGATCCGGACATGTTCGGGCCGAATGCCGACCGACAGCGACGTCCCCGCTGCCAGCGGCGCCGCAAGCGCGGGAAGGGCGAGGCGGCGTCCGTCGGCGAGCGCGGCGCGCCCGTCGTCCGCCATCGTCGCGGGCAGGATGTTCATCCGCGGCGTCCCCAGAAACTGGGCGACGAAGATATTGGCCGGGCGCTCGTAAAGCATCCGCGGGCTGCCGATTTGTTCGATCCGCCCGTCGCGCAGCACGACGATGCGGTCGGCCAGCGTCATCGCCTCGACCTGGTCGTGGGTGACGTATAGCGTCGTCGTGCCGAGCTGGCGATGCAGCCTGGCGAATTCGTAGCGCATCCGCACGCGCAGGTCGGCGTCAAGGTTCGAAAGCGGCTCGTCGAACAGGAAAATCTGCGGCTGGCGGACGATCGCGCGGCCGATCGCGACGCGCTGCCGCTGCCCGCCCGACAGGGCCGCGGGCTTGCGGTCGAGCAATGCTTCGATATTCAGGATTTGCGCGGCGCGCTGCACCTGCTGTGCGATTTCGGCCTTGTCGACTTTTGCGATCCGCAGCCCGAAAGCCATATTTTCGCGGACGCTGAGGTGCGGATAGAGCGCATAGGATTGAAACACCATCGCGATGCCGCGCTCTGACGGGGCAAGGCGGGTCACGTCGCGATCGCCGATAATGATCCGCCCGCCGTCAAGCTCCTCGAGCCCCGCGACCGCGCGCAACAGCGTCGACTTGCCGCATCCCGACGGGCCAACGATCACCGTGAACTCGCCGTCGGCGACCGCGATCGACACGCCCTTCAGCACCTCGATGGAACCGAAGCACTTGCGTGCGGTTTCGATCGTCAGTCCCGCCATGCCGCCGCCCCTGCCCGCGTCGCCGTTCAGTGGACTGTCGCGCCGGCGCTTGCCTGGCGCGGGGGTGTTCGCGCCGCGGCGAGTGCGAAGACGCAGAGTGCGGCATAGCATATCGCGGGCAGCAGGACTGCCGTGCCATAATCGGTCGCTTCCGACAGATTCCCGACGAGCCAGGGGACGATCGCACCGCCGATGATCGCGGTGCAGAGCAGCCCCGATGTCGCCTCGGCGCGCGCGGTCGATCGTTCCAGCGTCAGCGAGAAGATCACCGGGAACATCACCGAGTTGAACAGGCCGATCCCCAGCGCGACAAAACCCGCGCCGACCCCGCCGACGAGCACGACATAAAGGCACATAAGGAACGCCGCGGCGGTAAAGACAAGCAGCAGCTTTGCCGCCGACACGCGCGCGAGCAACAGCGATCCGATCGCGCGCCCGACCATCGCGCCGCCCCAATAGAAGGCGACCGCCTTGCCAGCTTCCTGCAACGATACGCCGGGCACGCCGTCGCTGCCCATTGCAAAGCCGAGCAGCGGCACGCCAAAGGCCGCGTCGGACTGGCCCCAGATCGCGTCGCTGTTGAGGAACCATGCCATCTGCGTGCCGATCGCGACCTCGGCGCCGACATAGAGGAAGATCGCGAGCGCGCCAAGACAGGCCCAGCGCGACGCGAAGGCCTCGCCGACCAGTTCGCCCATGCCCGCGCGCGCGCCGACGGGGGCAGGCGGGACGGCGGCATCGACGATCCGGCGGCTGACCCAGAAAAATATGAGGAGCGCGAGGATCAGCCCGCAGATCCAGAAATAGGCGCTGTCGATGCCCGCGAGCGCCTGCGTGCGCGCGGCGTCGGTCACGACGCTGCCGTCCTTTACCTCGACGCCTTCGAGGAACAGGTGCGCGCCGACCAGCGGCCCCAGGAAGGTGCCGAAGCTGTTGAAGGTCTGGCTGAAGGTGAGGCGGAAATGGCTGCGCCGCGGATCGCCGAGCGCGGTTGCGAGCGGGTTCGCCGCGACCTGAAGGATCGTGATGCCGGCGGCGAGCATGAACAACCCCGCGAGCACGAGCGGATAGACGGCGAGGTTTGCGGCGGCAAGCATCACGAGGCAGCCCGCAACCATCGTCGCCAGCGCGGTCAGGATCGAGGGCACCGAATGGAAGCGCGCGATCAGCGCGGCCGCTGGAAAGGACATCACGCCATAGGCAATGAAAAAGGCAAAGGCCGACAGTTGCGCTTCGGCATCGCTGAGCGTGAAGATGCCCTTCACCGCCGCGACGAGCGGGTCGATCAGCGAGGTGATGAAGCCCCAGGCAAAGAAGAGGACGGTCACCGCCGCAAAGGCCGCCATCGCGGTCGATCGCCCGCCGGGCCGGGCGGGCGCCTGGTTCGGAACGTCCATGCAGATATCCTCTTCACCCAAACTATGTTATGACATGGGTCTAACGGGGCGCCGGAGCCAATGCAACCGGTTACATCCGCCTTCCCGAAACGCCTGTCACAAAGCACCCCGCCAGCCGCCGACGGCCGCGTGAAATAATCGGTCGCCGCCCACTGGCGCGCGCGGGCGCGACTGGTTACATGGGCCGCCACCAAATGATTCGCGCGTGCCGGCCCCGATCAAGCGGGATTCGGGCACCGCCTTGCAGCAGAAAGTGGCGACCCATGGAAATCATCACCGGCCTGACTTTTGACGATGTGCTGCTGGTGCCCGGCGCCTCGGACATATTGCCGTCGGATGCCAATCTGGCGACGCAGCTGACCGGCGAGATCAGCCTTAACATTCCCATCCTGTCGTCGGCGATGGACACGGTGACCGAGGCCGACATGGCGATCCTGATGGCACAGATCGGCGGCATCGGGGTGCTCCACCGCAATCTGACGATCGAGGAACAGGCGGCTGCCGTGCGGCAGGTCAAGCGGTTCGAGAGCGGCATGATCGTCAACCCGATCACCATCGGACCCGACGCGCCGCTGTCCGAAGCGAAGGCGCTTATGGCACAGCACCGGATTTCGGGCATTCCCGTCGTCGAAACGGGGGGCAAGCTTGTCGGTATCCTGACCCACCGCGATGTGCGTTTCGCCGACAATCCGGGCCAGCCGGTGCGCGAGTTGATGACCGCCGATAATCTGGCGACCGTGCGGCCCGGCGTCGGCCAGGACGAGGCGCGCCGACTGCTTCACCAGCGGCGCATCGAAAAGCTGCTCGTCGTCGACGACGATTATCACTGCATCGGCCTTATCACCGTCAAGGACATGGAAAAGGCGGTCAATTTCCCCGACGCGACAAAGGACGCCAGCGGCCGCCTGCGCGTCGCGGCGGCGACCAACACCGGCGACAGCGGGGTCGAGCGCGCCGAAGCGCTGCTGGAGGCCGAATGCGACCTGATCGTCGTCGATACCGCCCACGGCCACAGCAAGGGCGTCGGCCAGACGGTCGAACGCATCAAGAAATTGTCGAACCGGGTGCAGGTGCTCGCGGGCAATGTCGCGACTGGCGACGCGACCAGGGCGCTGATCGATGCGGGCGCGGACGGGGTGAAGGTCGGCATCGGCCCCGGATCCATCTGCACCACGCGCGTCGTCGCGGGGGTCGGCGTGCCGCAGCTCACCGCGATCCTGGACAGTGTCGAGGCGGCGGCGAAGATCGGCGTGCCGGTGATCGCCGATGGCGGGCTGCGCACCTCGGGCGACATCGCCAAGGCTTTGGCGGCAGGCGCGTCGAGCGTGATGGTCGGCTCGCTGCTCGCCGGGACGGCGGAGGCGCCGGGCGAAACCTTCCTGTTCCAGGGGCGCACCTATAAAAGTTATCGCGGCATGGGCAGCGTCGGCGCGATGGCGCGCGGTTCGGCCGATCGCTATTTCCAGCAGGACATCAAGGACCAGATGAAGCTGGTCCCCGAAGGGATCGAGGGGCAGGTGCCGTTCAAGGGCCCTGCGAAAGACGTGATCCACCAGCTTGTCGGCGGTGTGAAGGCGGCGATGGGCTATACGGGCAGCCGGACGCTCAAGGACCTGCGCGAACGCGCGAAGTTCGTCCGCATCACCAATGCGGGCCTGCGCGAAAGCCATGTCCACGACGTCGCGATCACGCGCGAGGCGCCGAACTATCCGGCGGGGTGAAGCGTTGCGCCGGGCAGTCAGCCTCCGTCGCGCCCTCGCCTTCGGGGGAGGACAGCGAGACGTGCGCACTTGTTCGCCAGCCCCCGCGCCAACCCCGCCCCTGAAGGGGAGGGTTTCCCGGATGGCAACATGACCCCCGCCGCCCGCGTTCAGACCGCCATCGAAATCCTCGATCGTATCGCGGCCGCCGCGCGCGAGGGCGGGGCGCCCGCCGATGCGATTTTTGCCGAAGCGATGCGCGCGCGCCGCTTTGCGGGGTCAAAGGACCGCCGCGCGATCCGCGCGCTGGTCTATGACGCGATCCGCGCCGTGCGCTCGGCGCCTGCATCGGGACGCGCCGCGATGCTCGCGCTTGTCGAGGCGCAGCCCGGTCTTGCTGCGCTGTTCGACGGTTCGACTTATGGTCCCGCTCCCATCGCCGCCGATGAGCCACGCGCCCGGACCGGCGTTGCCGCCGAGGCGCTGATCGACCTGTTCGATCCGCTCGTCAGCGAAGCCGAGCAGGGCGCGATGCTGACCCGCGCCCCGCTTGACCTGCGCGCCAACCGGATCAAGGCATCGCGCGACGATATGGCAAGGCTTTTTCCCGAAGGCGCGTCGATCCCTGGTGCCCCCGACGGCTGGCGCCTGCCGCCCGAAACCGCTGCCGCCCAGCATCCCGCCCATGCCGATGGCGCGTTCGAGGTGCAGGACGCCGCAAGCCAATATGCGGCGGCGGCGCTGGATGTCGCGCCGGGACAGGCGATCGTCGACCTTTGCGCCGGTGGCGGCGGCAAGACGCTCGCCATCGCTTCGCTCACCGGCAACGACGCCGATATTCTGGCCTGCGACATCAATCGCGCGCGTCTGCAACAATTGCCGCCGCGCGCCGAGCGGGCCGGGGCGACGCGGATCGAGACGCGGCTGCTCAATCCGGGGCGGGAAGAAACGATGCTCGCCGACTGGCGCGGACGCGCCGACCGTGTGTTCGTCGACGCGCCCTGTTCGGGCAGCGGCACCTGGCGGCGCAGCCCCGAACTGCGCTGGCGGCTTACCCCGGCGCGGCTCGAACGCCATCTTGCCGATCAGAAGAAGCTGATCGACCTTGGCGCCGACCTGGTGGCGCCCGGCGGTAAACTTCTTTATGCTGTCTGCTCGATCATCGCGCGCGAGGGGCGGGCACAGGTGGATGAGTTTCTGAACCGGCATCGCGGCTGGACGGCCGACGCCGATTATCTTCCCGACGGCATCGGACGCGCCGCGGGCGCGGGTTTCCTGCTGACTCCAGCGCAGGATGGATGCGACGGATTTTTTCTCGCGCGGCTGACATCGCCATGTTAGCATCGCCTGCGTTCAATCGATGGGAGAGAGCGATGCGCATCACTTTGCTGGCCCTTGGCGCCGGTCTTGTCCTGGCCAGCCTGCCGACCGCCTCCGATGCCCAACGCGCCGACAAGGATATTCTCCCGCGCTCGATCGCGCTCCAGCATGAGGGGGAGCAGGCACAGCAAGCCGGCGACCTGAATCTTGCCATCGACTATTATGAATCGGCGCTTGCCGCGGACCCGCGCAACCGTTCGGCGATCATCGCGCTGGCGCAGATCGCGCGCGCGCAGGGCCTGCCGGGAAAAGCGATCGGCCTGTATCGCGAAGCGCTGGTGCTTGAACCCAATGATGTTGTCGCACTGACCGGGCAGGGCGAAGCGCTCGCCGACAAGGGGGCGCTCGAACTGGCGCGCGAAAAGCTCGCCGAGGTCGAGCGGCTGTGCAAGGGTGATTGCCCGCAGGTCGCGCAGCTTGAAAAGACCATCGCGTCCAATGTGTCCAAGCGCGTGGTCGCGGCCGAGGCGCTGGTGCCGAAGCCGGTGGTCGCCACGGTGAAGCCCGCCAGCGGCCAGAATTGATCGTTTCCCCCGCGAAGGACGGCTGGTCCGGCCTGCAATCGGGAACGGCGGCTGTCGACCGGAACCGGCCATAATCCAAAAGAATGCCCATCCCTTCAAGGAAGGGGCCTGAACGCCCGCTGCGTCCGCTTCCCACCCCGCAGCAGACGATCCAGCCGCCCCAAGGCAGCGCGGATTTCGGTCAGCGACCCAGCGTTCGCGCCAGCGCGACCCACTCGCCGACGCCGACCGTTTCGGCGCGGCGCGTGGGATCGATTCCCAGCGCTTCAGCGGCGGCGACAGCACCATCAATGCCTTTCAGACTCTGCCGCAGCATCTTGCGGCGCTGGCCAAAGCCTTTTTCGGTCAGCCGCGACAGGATGCGCGGATCGACCCCCGCGGGTTGTTCGGCCGGAGTCAGCTGGACGATCGCCGACATGACCTTGGGCGGCGGGGTGAAGGCCGAGCGATGCACCTTCATGGCGATCTTTGCATTGGCGCGCCACTGCGCGAGCACCGCGAGGCGGCCATAGGCGCTCGTGCCGACCGGCGCGACGATGCGTTCGGCGACCTCGAGCTGGAACATCAGCGTCAGCGACCGCCAGCGCGGCGGCCACGCCGCGGGTTCCAGCCAGCGCGTGAACAGCGCGGTTCCGACATTATAGGGCAGGTTGGCGACGATATGATAGGGCGCGCCGCCGGTCAGCGCATCGGCATCGACGGTCATCGCATCGTCGGCCATCACGTCGAGCTGCCCCGGAAACGCTGCCGCCAGTTCGCCGAGCAGCGGCAGGCAGCGCGCGTCGCGCTCGACCGCGATCACCTTTGCGCCGGCGCGCAGCAGCGCGCGCGTCAGCCCGCCGGGACCGGGGCCGACCTCGAACACCGTCGCGCCATCAAGGTCGCCGGGGATCGCGGCAATGCGATCGAGCAATTGTTCGTCGAACAGGAAGTTCTGGCCCAGCGCCTTGCTCGCCGACAGGCCGTGGGCGCGCACCGTCTCGCGCAGCGGCGGCAGCGGTGTCTGGGGCCGGACCGTCACTTTGCCGGGGTGCAGCTGCGCTCCCGCGCAGCGGCCATGCGCGCGGCCATCGCGATCGCGGCGATCGTCGGGCCGGGATCGGCGCGCCCGGTGCCCGCGATATTGAACGCCGTGCCATGGTCTGGCGACGTGCGGATGATCGGCAGCCCCAGCGTCAGATTGACGCCGTCGTGGAAATGCAGCGCCTTGAACGGCGCAAGCGCCTGGTCGTGATAGGCGCAGAGCAGCGCGTCATAGCGGTTTCGGATGCCCGGCGCGAAGAGCGCGTCGGCAGCAAGCGGGCCATCGACAATCAGCCCTTCGTCCGCAAGCTGCGCGACGGCGGGCTGCATGATGCGAATCTCCTCTTCGCCCAGCTGGCCGCTCTCCCCTGCATGGGGGTTCATGCCCGCGAGCGCGATCCGTGGCGCCGCGATGCCGAAGTCGCGGCGCAGCCCGCGCGCGACGATCCGCGCCTTGGCGACGATGAGGTCGCTTGTCAGCCGATCGGGCACCTCGGCGAGCGGGATATGCACGGTCAGCGGCACGACGCGCAGCGACGGCCCGGCCAGCATCATCACCGCGTTGGTCGCGGTGACGCCGCAGCGTTCGGCGATGAACTCGGTCTGGCCGGGGTGTGTATAACCGATGCCGTGCAGCGCATGTTTCGACACCGATCCGGTGACAAGCGCGGCGCTCGCCTGATTGCGCGTCAGCCCGATGCCCGTTTCAAGCGCGTGCAGTGCACAGGTCGCCCCCGCCGCCGTCGGCGATCCGGGAGTCAGCGGCCCGCTGTCCTCGAGGTGCCAGACGGGCAGCGCCGTGGCAAAGGTGCGGACGACGTCGGCCATGTCGCCGACGCGTGCGACCGGCCCGTCCCAGACGGCTTCGACCGCAGCGATGTCGCCGATAGCGACGAAGGGCGGCAGATCATGCTCGCGTCGCGCGACCCAGGCGCGGGCGGTGACTTCGGGGCCGACGCCCGCCGGGTCGCCCATGGTGACCGCGATCGGGCGCCGAGTGTCATGGGCCTGCATCAGCTATATTCGATCACCGCGTCGCGGCGCAGGTCGCGCAAATAGCGCTGGGCGCGCTTGTTGACCTTTTCTTCCAGCAGCTTCTGCTCGATCTGCTCGACGTTCGGTGCGGTTGCCGTTTCGGGCATGTCGCGGCCGCACAGCACGAGCACGCTGATGCCCTCGTTCGCGGCGCCGAAGGGCTGCGTCGTCTGGCCGACCTGCAGGTCGATCAGCGTCGCCTGCAACGGCGCGGGAAGCGCGCGCATCGCGATATTGTCGCGCGACACCACTGTGGCTCCCAGCTGCTGCGCCACCGCGTCGGCCGCGCCGCAGCCGGCAATCGTGCGCGTGGCGCTGGCGAACCGGCCAGCGAGTTCGGAAGCCTTTTCGGGCGTCGTTCCTGCCGGAAAATCGAGCGAAATCTGCTTGAGGCTGAGCACGGCGTCGCGCGGGTCGGCGGTCAGCACCTGCCGCCGGTCGATCAGCAGCATGATCGAAATGCCGCCGGGCACCTCGATCGGGCCGACCAGCTGGCCTGGCTGCATCTGTGACGCCGCCTCGGCCATCGAAGCCGGAAGCTGCGCCCCCTTCACCCAGCCAAGATCGCCACCGACCACCGCGGTCGATGCCTCCGAAAACTGGCGAGCATAGGCGGCAAAGCTGCCGCCCGCCTGGAGTGCCTGAATGATCTTGCGCGCATTTTCGGTGACCGCGGCGATATTGTCGGGGGTCGCCGACAGATAGATTTCGCCGAGGTGGAACTCGTCCTGGCCCTTGGCCGCTTCCATCTGCTTGACGATCAGGTCGACTTCTTCGGTCGACACGTTGGTCGTCGACTGGATGTTGCGCGACAGCAGGCGGTCCCATGCAAATTCGCCGCGGATCTGCTGTTTCACGGCGGCCGCCGAAGACCCCTTCGACGCCAGATAGGCCGAGAATTGCTCCGGCGTTTGTTTGAAGCGTGCTGCCAGGCGGGCGAACTGGTCGTTGACGACATTTTCGTCGATCGTGATGTCGGCGGCGCGCGCTTCCTGGATCTGCAGTTTTTCGTCGATCAGGTTGCTGAACACCTGATTGCGCAGGCGCTGTTCCTCTTCGGGCGGCAGCTCGACATTGTTGTTGGCGATGCGGATCAACGCCATCCGCTGTTCGATGTCGGTCGCGGTGATGATCTCGCCATTCACCGTCGCCGAGGGGCGATAGACATTGGGTTTGTTGTCACCGTAAAGCTGAACATTGCCTGGAATGTTCAGGCTCGTCGCGGGCACGTCGTCGTCGGCCACCGTCTGCGCAAACCCAGGGGTCACCGCTGCGGCGGCCAGCGCAATCAGGCCGGTCATGGTCGAAAATCTGGTCATCTTTACCCTATTCGAGAAAGTCCGCACGCTCCGTATCAGCGGACACGCCCGATGGTCCAGCGCAATCCGCCCTTGGGGTCATTTCGGTGCGCGATAGCGGAACGACGCTGAACCTAGGCTGAGCAGGCTTCCGGTCAGAGTTGGTCGAGCGAGGCCGCGATCGCTTCCCACACCTGGCCCAGTTCCGCAGCATCGGTGCAATAGGGTGGCATCACATAGACGCTGTTGCCGAGCGGGCGGAGGAGAACGCCGCGCGTGCGGTAAAAGGCCGCGAGCCGGGGCGCGAGGCTGGAAAGATAGCCCGAATCGGGCGCCGCCACGTCAAGCGCGGCGATCGTGCCGATCCGGCGAGGATTGGCGACGCGCGGATGATGCGAAAGCCGCGCCAGATGCGCGGCCTGTGCCTCGGCCAGAGCGTCGACCCGCTGCAACACCGGCTCGTCCCGCCAGATTGCAAGGTTCGCGTTCGCCGCGGCACAGGCGATCGGGTTCGCGGTATAGCTTGACGAATGATAAAAGGTCTTGCTGCGATCCTGCGAATAATGGGCGTCGAATATCGGTTCGATGCACAGCGTCACCGCGAGCGGGATCGCACCGCCCGTCAGTCCTTTTGACAGGCAAAGAATGTCGGGGATCACCCCCGCCTGGTCGCAGGCGAAGCGCGTGCCGGTGCGGCCCCAGCCGGTCATCACCTCGTCGGCGATGAAAAGGACGCCGTGGCGCGCGCAGATGGCGCGCATCTCGGCGAGCACCCATGCGGGATAGATCAGCATCCCGCCGGCGCCGAGGATCAGGGGTTCGACGATGAAGGCGGCCGGTTTGGCGGCGCAAGCGGCGTCGAGCGCGTCGAGCGTGGCCTGTTCCATGCCTTCGTTCGGAAAGGGGATGGTGTCGACGTCGAAGAGCAGCGGCTGCCAGGCGCGGTTATAGACGCCGCGCTCGCCGACCGACATCGTTCCGATCGTGTCGCCATGATAGCTGTGCTCGAGCACGAGGATGCGACTTCGCGCCACGCCGATGTTGAACCAGTATCCAAGCGCCATCTTGAGCGCGACCTCGACGCTCGTCGAACCGGAATCCGAGAAGAAGACGCGCGTGAGCGGGTCGGGAGTAATTCGCGCCAGTTCGGCGGCGAGCGTTTCGGCGGGTTCGTGCGTCCAGCCCGCAAAGATGATCTGGTCAAGCTTCTCCGACTGGTCGCGGATCGCCGCCATGATGCGCGGGTTCGCATGGCCGTGGGTGGTGACCCACCAGCTGGAGATGGCGTCGATCCAGCTGTTGCCGTCGGCGTCGTAGAGCTTCGCGTCCTTCGCTTTGGAAATCAGCGGGATCGGATCGCCAAGACCGTGCTGGGTGAAGGGGTGCCAGACGGGGGATGGGTTTGTGGTCATGCGTGGCCCTTACTCGATTTCGTCGTCCCGGCGTGCACCGGAATGACGCAAAAGGATCAGCTCGCAAGCCGCTGCCGCGCCGACCGCGCCTCGCCGCAGCGTCGGATCGCATGGTCGAGCGCCGACAGGGTAAAGGGCTTGCGCAACACGTCATGGTCGCCGAACGCCGCAACCTCGCTTGCATCGCCAGCATAGCCGGTGACGAACAGCACAGACAGGCCGGGCCAGCGCTGCTTCAGCCGCGCAACCAGTTCGGGGCCGGTGAGTTCGGGCATCAAAACGTCGGTCAGGATCAGGTCGAACCCGTCCTGCCCCTCGTTTAGCCGCGCCTCGACGAGCGCCTCGGCCTCCAGCGGATTGTCGCACGCGACGGCGCGATGACCCAGTTCGCAGACCGCATCGACCGTCGCGGCGAGCACGCGCGCATCGTCCTCGACCACCAATATGGTCAGCGCATCGGCTGGGATCGCTTCGGCCTCTTTCTCACCCGGCGCCGCGTCGTCGGCGATACCGTGCGCGGCGCTGGCGACGGGCAGCAGCATCGCGACGGTCGTTCCTTCGCCTTCGGTCGACGCGATCTGCACCTCGCCGCCGGACTGGCGGCAGAAGGCAAAAACCTGGCTCATGCCCAGCCCTGTGCCCTGGCCCGCAGGCTTGGTCGTATAGAAGGGGTCGAAGACGCGCTCCAGCACATCGGGGGTCATGCCGCAGCCGGTGTCGATCACTTCGACCGCCAGCATCTGTGTGCCATCCTTGTGCGTGCCGCGCGTGCGGATCGTCAGCGATCCGTGGCCGTTCATCGCGTCGCGCGCATTGACGGCCAGATTGAGCAGTGCATTTTCAAACTGCTGCCGGTCGATCCAGCACGCCAGCGCCGCAGCATCGAGGTCGAGCGCCAGCGCGATGCGATCGCCGATCGTGCGTTCGATCAGCGGGGCAAAGCTGCCGATCGATTCGTCGATTGCGGTCATTTCGGGGCGCGCGGGTTCGGCGCGCGCAAAAGCGAGCAGCCGCCGTGTCAGGTCGGCGGCGCGATTGGCGCCGTCGAGCGCGTTGGAGAGGTGCCGCTGCGCCTTTTCGGGTTCGCCGGGCAGCCAGCGTTCGGCGAGTTCGAGCCCGCCGACGACGACTGCGAGCATATTGTTGAAGTCGTGCGCGATGCCGCCGGTCAGCTGGCCGACCGCCTCCATCTTCTGCGCCTGACGCAGCTGCGCTTCGGCGGCTTCGCGTTCGGCCATTTCGCTGCGCAGCGCGATATTCGCCTGTTCGAGTTCGGCGGTGCGGGCCTCGACAGCGGCTTCGAGCTGCATCGCGCGTTCGCTTTCCGCCGCCTGTTCGCGCCGCGCCAGTCGTCGTTCGCCCTGCACGCGGATGAGCGAGAAGATCGCGCCGATCGCGAGCACCGCCGCCGCGGCGCCAAGCAGCGAAAAGAGCAGCATCGCCTGATCGAGGCTCGCGCGGTCGGCGGCGGCGATACGATTGCGCTCGCGCAGCAGCGCGCGCTCGTTGGTGATGATCTGCGTCAGCAGCTTGTCGATCCTGGCCAGCCCGTCGCCCTGGCCCGCGGCATAATATTTGGAGATGGCGGCGACGGTCTGGTTGTAGTTGGCGCTGAGCGCGGCGTCGCCGAGCTGTGCGCCGCGACTGTCCATTTCCCGCGTCAACTGCGCGACGAGTCGGCTCTGCGCGGGATTGTCGCGGACATTGCGTTCGAGCTGGGCCACGAATTGGCGCGCGCGGCCCCATTGTTGTTCATAGATGCGCCCGTCCGCCTTTTGCAGGCCGACGGCAAAGCGCCCCAGCGCGGCTTCCGCGCGCGCCAGCGCGGCATCGACCGAGCGCGTCTGTGCGATCACCTCGAGGCTCTGCGCCTGCCAGCCCAGCGAGCGGTCATAATCGTTGTTCGCGCGCGCCAGCAGCAGCACGAGCGCGGTCACGACCCCCGCGAGGATCGTCGCCACACCGACCGTCAGCCCAAAGCGTATCCGCTCGCGCCGCCCGTCGGCTTCGCTGTCATGATCCCGCTCGAACACCGGCCTGTCTTACCGGACAAGCGCACGGCCGCAAAGCCGCGAAGGCGCCGCCGCCGGTCCAGGCGCTCGGTTCGCCGCGAAAAGGAATCCGCTGATCGGGGGGTGCGCGCGGTTCAACCGATGATCCCCGTGCGCTTGCCCGCGCGTTCGAAACGCGACAGGATTTCGCCGACCTGTTCGGCCGAATGTTCGGCGCACAGCGAGCAGCGGAGCAGGGTCATGCCCGCCGGGGTCGCGGGCGGGCGCGCCAGATTGACATAAAGCCCTTCCTCCAGCAGCGCCTCCCACATCATCGCGCCGCGCTCCAGATCGGGCATGATGACGGCGATGATCGCCGACTGCGGCGCGTCGGTGCCGAGCGTGAAGCCCAGATCGCGCAGCCCGCGGTGCAGCGCCTTGCTGTTTTCCCACAGATGCGCCCGCTTGTTCGACCCGTGCATCAGCTTGCGGATGCTCGTCGCCGCGGTCGCGACGACGCTCGGCGGCAACGAGGCGGTGAAGACATAAGGGCGGCAGACGAGCCGCAAAATCTCGAACTTCGGGTGGTTCGACACGCAAAAGCCGCCGACGGTGCCGACGCTCTTGCTGAAGGTGCCGATGATGAAATCGACATCGTCGATGACACCCTGCGCCTCGGCCACCCCGCGCCCATGTTCGCCGATGAAGCCCATCGAATGCGCTTCGTCGACCAGCACCATCGCGCCGGCTTCCCTGGCGACGCGGACCATCTCTTTCAGCGGCGCGACGTCGCCGAGCATCGAATAGACGCCTTCGAGCACGACCAGCTTGCCCGCTTCGGGCGGCAGGCGCTTCAGCCTTTTTTCCAGCGCCTCGACATCATTGTGACGGAAGGCGACGATTTCGGCGTCGCCCATCTTGCACCCGTCATAGATCGATGCATGGCTGTCGATGTCGAGGATGACATAGTCCCCCTTGCCCGCAATGGTGCTGATGATGCCGAGGTTCGCCTGGTATCCTGTCGAAAAGACCATGGCATGATCCATGGCGTAAAACTCTTTCAGCGCCTCCTCGCACTCCTTGTGGCCCTGATAGGTGCCGTTGAGCACGCGGCTGCCGGTGGTGCCGCTGCCGAATCTGGCGAGCGCATCCTTGCCCGCCGCGATGACGTCGCCGTCGAACGTCATGCCCATATAATTATAGGTGCCGAGCAGGATCGTCTCGCGCCCGTTGCAGATCGCGACGGTGGGCGACAGCACTTTTTCCATCACCAGGCTGAACGGATCGGTGACGCCGGTGGCGAGCAGCGCCTCGCGCTGCTGGATCAGCGGGTCGAATTTGGAGAAAAGGTCGGTCATATCAATCGTCCAGAAACCGTTCGCATCAGGCGAAGTCGAGATGCCCCTCGACTTTACGCTATCCCGATGGGTGTCTCGACTTCGCTCGACACGAACGGGAAGATGGGGGGGATCAGCCTTGCAGTTTCGCCACTGCCGCGACCAGCTGGCCGACATTTTCGATCTCGGCCTGCTGGTTCATGCTGATGATGATATCGAATGTGTCTTCGACTTCGGCGACGAAATCCATCACCGTCAGGCTGTCCCATTCGAGGTCGCCGGCAAAGGTTGTCGCGTCGGTCAGTTCGACGCCCTTTTTGTTGAAAGGGGCGATCAGGCCGTAAATCTGGTCGGTAAGGGCGGTGCTCATCGGGTGCGTCCCATCAAGGAAAAGAATGCGCGCGGGAATGGCGCGATGATGCGCGCTTGGCAAGCGATTGCGGCGGGAACAGGGCAGCATCTTGCCGACAATCGCGCGCTGTGCCATCGCTGTCACGGATCCGAATGCAAAGGGGCAGGGGGATGCCAGACGATCCGAAGCCCGAACCGGGCGCGGCTTTTCCGCCCAACGCCGTGCATCTGGTGCGCACGACGCAGCAGATCACGATGCAATTGTCGCAGATGGCCGACCAGAAAGCGTCGATCCTGATGGGTGCGACCTTCGTCGTCTTCACGCTCGCGATCGGACAGGCGCGCGTCGGGGCAGGGGCGCTGGCGATGCCGCTTACCATCCTGGCGACATTTTCCTTCCTCTCGGCGCTGCTCGCCGTGTCGGCGGTGCTGCCGCGCGTCGGAAAGGCGCCGCCCGTCGTCTACAAGGACGGCAAGGACCACAGCAACATCCTCTTCTTCGGCCGCTTTTCACAGATGGAAGAGGATGAATATATCGCCGCGGTCAAGGCGCGGCTGCGCAGCGAGGACGATATTTACGAAATGATGCTGCGCGACACCTATCAGAACGGCATGGTGCTCGCGCGGCGCAAATATCGCTATCTTGCCTATGCCTACCGCCTGTTCGTGGTCGGGCTGACGCTGACCTTCGTGGCATTCGGGGTGGAGATGGCCGGGATGGGGTGGGGTAAACCATAAGCCCTTCCCGTGGAGGGGAGGGCCATGGCCGCTGTGGCCTTTCTGCCACCGCAGCCGACAATCGGCGCACGCGCCGACGGCAATCTATTGAATCGTAACAATCGCGCGCTTATCCGGGACGGCTATGCTGGACCAGCCGACATCCCCCGCCACCCGGCCATTGCAGGGGTTTCGCGCCGAATTTCGCGCGACGCTGGCGCTTGCCTGGCCGCTGGTCCTCACCAACCTGACGATGTCGCTGATCGGCGCGACCGACGTGCTGATGGTGGGGTGGCTGGGACCGACCGAACTGGCGGCATCGTCGCTGGGATTCAACCTTGCCATGCTGCTCGGCATTTTCGGCATGGGGCTGGTGATGGGGGCGTCGCCGCTGATGGCGAGCGAGATCGGGCGCCGTGCCAATTCGGTGCGCGACATCCGCCGCACCTTTCGCCAGACCTTGTGGCTTGTCGCCGTCGTCGCGGTGCCGATGCTCGTCATCCTTTGGAACACCGGCACGATCCTGGACCTGCTGGGACAGGACCGGGGGCTGGCCGCGCTCGCGCAGGATTATGTCCGCGCCTATATGTGGTCGATCCCGCTCTACCTGGCGACGCTGGCATTCCGCAACTTCCTCGCCGCGCTCGAACGGCCGATGTGGTCGCTGATCGTCGGCGTCGTCGGGGTGCTCGGCAACATTCTGTTCAACTATGCGCTGATCTTTGGCAAGCTGGGGATGCCCGCGCTCGGCATCGTTGGCGCGGGCGTCGGCAGCGCGCTGACCAACCTGCTGATGCTGTTGCTGATGGTCGGCGTCGTCTATCGCGACCGGCAGTTCCGCCGCTATCACCTCCTCGGCCGCTGGTGGCGCAGCGACTGGCCGCGCTTTGTCCAGATGACACGCATCGGCACGCCGATTGCGATCAGCCACGCGTTCGAGGCCGGGGTCTTTTCGGCGGCGGTGATGCTGATGGGCTGGATCTCGACCGCCGCCGTTGCGGCGCACGCGGTGGCGCTGCAACTCGCCTCGCTGACCTTCATGGTGCCGATGGGGCTGGCGCAGGCGGCAACGGTGCGCGTCGGCATCGGCTATGGCCGCGCCGATGCCGACCATATCCGACGCGCGGGCTGGACCAGCTTTGTCATGGCGACGGGTTTCATGGCGGCAATGGCGGTCATCATGCTGACGATTCCCGGCACGCTCGCGGGCCTGTTCATCGATCGCACGAACCCCGCCAATGCCGAGGTCGCCGAGCTTGCCGTCAGCTTCCTCATCATCGCCGCGCTGTTTCAGGTCGCGGACGGTGCGCAGGTCGTGGGGCAGGGGATGCTGCGCGGGCTGCACGACACTTTTGTCCCGATGCTGTTTGCGCTGTTCGGTTACTGGGTGATCGGCATCGGCGTCGGCGCCTGGCTGGCGTTCGAGCGCGACTGGGGCGGCGTTGGCATCTGGACCGGCCTCGCGACGGGGCTTGGCATCGTCGCGGTGCTGATGCTGACCCGCTGGATGCAACGCGAACGACTGGGACTGGTGGCCGCGGCGGCGCCCTTGCGCAAGGTCGTTCCGGCCCCCATCTGACGTCTGCCTCGCGGCGCTGACAATTTTCGCGTCCCTGACTTGACGCTGTCACACCCCCGGCCCATATGGCCCCCTGTTAGCACTCTCCGCTGGTGAGTGCTAAGCGACATCCATTGCACTATCGGAGGGAAATCCATGCAATTTCGTCCGCTGCACGACCGTGTGCTCGTTCGCCGCATCGAAGCCGAGGAAAAGACGGCCGGCGGCATCATCATCCCCGACACCGCCAAGGAAAAGCCGCAGGAAGGTGAAGTTGTCTCGGTCGGCACCGGCGCCCGCGCCGACGACGGCAAGGTGACGCCGCTCGACGTCAAGGCCGGCGACCGTATCCTGTTCGGCAAATGGTCGGGCACCGAAGTCAAGGTCGACGGCGAAGAGCTGCTGATCATGAAGGAATCGGACATCCTCGGCGTCATCGCCTGATGTTTCCGTCGTCCCGGCGAAAGCCGGGACCGCTACCGGCCTTGAACGCGGTTCGAGGTCCAGAACGATCCCGGTTTTTGCCGGGATGACGATCTTGAGTGAAGTTGCGCAGTTTTCTGCGCCTTTGAAAGGAATGAGCCAATGGCTGCCAAGGACGTTAAATTTTCGCGCGACGCGCGCGAGCGTATCCTGAAGGGTGTCGACATCCTCGCCGACGCCGTCAAGGTCACCCTCGGCCCCAAGGGTCGCAACGTCGTGATCGACAAAAGCTTCGGCGCGCCCCGCATCACCAAGGACGGCGTCAGCGTCGCCAAGGAAATCGAACTGAAGGACAAGTTCGAAAACATGGGCGCACAGATGCTGCGCGAAGTCGCCAGCAAGGCGAACGACAAGGCCGGCGACGGCACCACCACCGCGACCGTGCTCGCGCAGGCGATCGTTCGCGAAGGCATGAAGTCGGTTGCCGCGGGCATGAACCCGATGGACCTGAAGCGCGGCATCGACCTTGCGGTCGCCAAGGTCGTCGACGATCTGAAGGCGCGCTCGACCCCGGTTTCGGGCTCGTCGGAAATCGCGCAGGTCGGCATCATTTCGGCCAATGGCGACACCGAAGTCGGTGAAAAGATCGCCGAAGCGATGGAAAAGGTCGGCAAGGAAGGCGTGATCACCGTCGAGGAAGCCAAGGGCCTGGAGTTCGAACTCGACGTCGTCGAAGGCATGCAGTTCGACCGCGGCTATCTGTCGCCCTATTTCATCACCAATCCGGAAAAGATGATCGTCGAACTGACCGATCCCTATATCCTGATCTTCGAAAAGAAGCTGTCGAACCTCCAGTCGATGCTGCCGATCCTCGAAGCCGTGGTGCAGTCGGGTCGTCCGCTCCTTATCATCGCCGAGGACATCGAAGGCGAAGCGCTTGCGACCCTCGTCGTCAACCGCCTGCGCGGCGGCCTCAAGGTGGCTGCGGTCAAGGCGCCGGGCTTCGGCGATCGCCGCAAGGCGATGCTGCAGGACATCGCGATCCTGACCAAGGGCGAAATGATCAGCGAAGACCTGGGCATCAAGCTCGAAAACGTCACGCTGAACATGCTTGGCCAGGCGAAGCGCGTCACGATCGACAAGGATAACACCACCATCGTCGACGGTGCGGGCGATGCCGATGCGATCAAGGGCCGCGTCGAACAGATCCGCGCGCAGATCGAAACCACGACCAGCGACTATGACCGCGAAAAGCTGCAGGAACGCCTGGCGAAGCTTGCTGGCGGCGTTGCGGTGATCAAGGTCGGCGGCGCAACCGAGGTCGAGGTGAAGGAGCGCAAGGACCGCGTCGACGACGCGCTGCACGCGACCCGCGCCGCGGTCGAGGAAGGCATCGTTCCCGGCGGCGGCACCGCGCTGCTTTACGCGACCAAGGCTCTCGACGGGCTGAAGGGCGCCAACGACGACCAGACCCGCGGTATCGACATCGTCCGCAAGGCGATCGAGACCCCGCTGCGCCAGATCGCGGCCAATGCCGGTCACGACGGTGCGGTTGTCGCCGGCAATCTGCTGCGCGAAAACAACCAGGACCAGGGCTTTAACGCCGCGACCGACACCTATGAAAATCTGAAGGCCGCCGGCGTGATCGACCCGACCAAGGTTGTCCGCACGGCGCTTCAGGACGCCGCGTCGGTGGCGGGCCTGCTCATCACCACCGAAGCGGCGGTGAGCGAGCTGCCCGAAGACAAGCCGGCGATGCCCATGGGCGGCGGCGGCATGGGCGGCATGGGCGGCATGGACTTTTAATCGTCCACGACCGTTTTGGCGCTCAGCCAACAGGAAATGGGGCCGGAGGAGCAATCCTCCGGCCCTTTTCGTCATCATGGGGCCCGTGCCCCGGCAGGGGCGTGGCCGTTCCGTCATTGCCTGTTCAGGCCAAGCCGCATAGCCAGACGGGGATGATGTTCGTTGTCGCCATCGCGCTTGCGCTGTTCGCCGATCCGCCGGCCGAGGCCACCCCGCCGCCGTCGGTCGAACGCTGTGGCTACCGCATCATCCAATCGCTTCCGCACGACCCGTCATCCTTCACCCAGGGCCTGTTCTGGCACGACGGGCATCTGTACGAAGCGACGGGGCAGTATGGCCGGTCGCGCGTCGCTCGGCTCGACCTCCAGACAGGCAGGGCGCTCGCGGAAACGCCGTTGCCGCCCGACCAGTTCGGCGAAGGCATCACCCGCTGGGGCGACCAGATTATCGGCGTGACGTGGAAAAGCGGCATCGGCCACCGCTGGCGGATCAAGGATCTGAAGCCGCTTGGCACCTTCCGCTATGCGGGCGAGGGGTGGGGGGTGACGATGGTCGGCGACGATCTGGTGCTCAGCGACGGAACGCCGCAGCTGCGCTTTCTGGACCCGACGACGATGGCCGAACGGCGCCGCGTCACCGTGCGCTTGGCCGGGCGGCCGGTCGCGATGATCAACGAGCTGGAGACGATCGACAATCAGGTCTGGGCGAATATCTGGATGACCGATTTCATCGTCCGTATCGACCCTGTGAGCGGCGACGTCGCCGCACTCGTCGACCTGTCGGGGCTGAAGGACGACGCCGGGGTGCGGGGCACCGACAGCGTGCTCAACGGCATCGCCTGGGACGCCAGGGCAAAGCGGCTCTTCGTCACCGGCAAATACTGGCCGAAGCTTTACGAAATCGCGCTTGCCGATTGCCGCTAGAACGGCGAGCGTTTTACCGGAGCCATTTTCCGCTCGACACGAACGGAATCGAAGCGTTGCCGATCTGGCGCACGACGCTCTAGCTGCGGAGCGCCGCCTCCATCCGCGCCGCGGCGGCATCATAGGCGCGCGCTTTCAACCCCGCGGTCACTGCGGCAGGAGCCCGGTCGGGATGGCCGCCGACGAAGGGCGGCGCGGGATCATATTCGATGGCAAGCTGAATCGCCTGCGCCACCGCGGCGCCCTTCATCCGGCCAATCAGCGTCAGCGCGAAATCGAGTCCCGACGTAACGCCGCCACTCGTTACGATTTTTCCATCCTCGACGACACGGCCGGGTTGATGCGCGGCGCCGACGAGCGGCAACAAATGGGTATAGGCCCAATGCGTCGTCGCGCGCTTGCCCGCCAGCAGCCCTGCACGCCCAAGCAGGAAAGCGCCGGTGCAGACGCTTGTGACCCAGGCGGCGCCTGCGGCCTGGCGGGCGATGAAATCGATCGTCGCGGCGTCGCCCAGCGCCTCGGCCACGCCATGGCCCCCCGGCACGCACAGGATGTCGGCCTGCGGCGCGGAGGCGAAATCATGCGTCGGCACGATGGCAAAGCCGCTGTCGGTCGCAAGGGGCGCGAGCGTAGCGGCGGCGCCTGCGACCACTGCCCCCGGCATCCGGCTGAGCGCCTGCGCGGGCGCGGTAAAATCGAGTTGGGTGACGCCGGGAAAGAGCAGGAAGATGATGGTGGTGGTGGAATTGCCGGTCATCGGATGGTCCTTTGCCTATCGTGGGTCATCCAGGCGCGCGCCTTGAGGCCAAGCGCGCCTGCTTTGCCGCGCGATGGAACACCATCTGCAAGCGCCCGTTGCGGAGTTTCCAAGCTTGGCGCGGTGACACGGCGGCAAGAAGTCTATTTGACGGCGCCGGTCTGGTCCGCCTGCTCCCCCGCGTCACCGCGGTCGCGGCTTTCGAGCATCGCCGCGGCATCGTCGAGCGCCCTGGCTTCGCTGACGGTCACCCCGCCGGGTCCGGGTTCATTCTCGGTGCGGCTGCAACCGGGGCCGAGGCTGGCCAAGGCCAGGGCCATGACGCTCATCGCTTTTTTCCTCATCGCTCTGCTCCCATGAAAAAGGGCTCCACCCTTGCCGAGTGGAGCCCCATATCAGCCCGAAGGCGAAGCGGCGACTTATTGCTTGTCGTTGGCTTCGGCCTTGGCGGTTTCTTCGGCAATCTTGTCGCCGGCTGCTTCGGCTGCATCGCCGGCGGCGTTCACCGTGCCTTCGATGGCGTTGCCGGCATCGTCGGCGGCTTCGGCGGTCGCGGCAGCGGCGTCGGCGGCGCCTTCGGCCATCGCGTCACCCGCGGCTTCGACATCTTCACCCGCCGAAGCGGCGGTGTCGGCGGCGGCGTCCTGGGTCTGTTCCGAGCAGGCGGCGAGGCTGAAGGCCGCGGCGGCCATCGAAGCGATAATCATCTTGCGCATGGGTTTCCTTTCGAATGCAATGGCCACCGGGGCCATGGGGTGAGACCTAACGACCGTTCCGCAGCTTGGCAACCACGCTGCTTAACGGTGCAACAGCCGCGACATGGCCTGAATGAATAAGGGGGATCGTCGGCAAGCCGACAACCCCCCTTCGTTAACAGGCCGATAAAGCCGGAAAGAAATTACTTCTTGGCTTCTTCCATCGCGCCCTTGGCGGCGTCGGTGGCTTCCTTGGCCGCGTCGGCCGCTTCGGCAGCCTTGTCGGCAGCCGTGGCGGCGTCACCAGCAGCGGCGGCATCGCCGGCGGCATCGGCGGCGGCAGCGGCGTCGCCCGCAGCGGCGGTCGCGTCGGCAGCGCCTTCGGCCGCTTCCATCGCGCCGTCTGCCGCGCCTTCGACGGTCGCGGCGGCGTCATCGGTGGCAGCTGCGTCGTCGGCAGCCTTTTCGGCGCAGGCGGCAAGGCCGAGCGAAGCGGCAAGGACGAGCGACAGCGTGATCGATTTCTTCATGTGGGAATACCCCTCTCAATTGAACTGACCGACCGGCACAGGAACGGATCGATCCCGAATATTGCCAATCGCGCGCAGAATTACCGCCTCGCTGAAATGGGTGCAATGGCCTTTTTGCCTCGTTCCCCGCCTTTCATCCCAATCGGCCGATGGGCTGCGCCCGCACCGCGGAAATCGCGGGATGCGACTTGGTTGACCAGATATAAAGAAAGCTTTATATGACACTCCATGAGCGAGCTGATCGACATTTTCCGTGCCCTGGCCGACCCGACCCGCCTGCGAGTCGTCGCGCTGCTGCGCGAGATGGAACTGGCGATCGGCGAACTGGCGGTCGTGCTCGACCAGAGCCAGCCGCGCGTTTCGCGCCACGTCCGTATCCTCGTCGAAGCCGGGATCGTCGAGCGGCGACGCGAGGGGAGCTGGGTCTTCTTGCGGATCGTCAGCGAAGGGCCCGTTGCCGAAGTGATCGCGCAAGCCGATAACTGGCCTTTTTCGCCGCGCGAGAGGCGCGTGATCGCGCACGATGCGCGGCGTTTGGCGGCGGTCCGCGCCGAGCGCGCGGCGGCGGCCGAACGTTATTTTGCGGAACATGCCGCCGAATGGGATGCGATCCGGTCGCGCCATGTCGCCGAAAGCGAGGTCGAGGCGGCGATGCTGGCGATGATGCACAACCGTCGCCTGGGCCACCTGCTCGACATCGGGACGGGAACCGGGCGGATGGCGGAGATTTTCGCGCCGACCGCGCGCCGCATCACCGCGCTCGATCGCAGTCCCGAAATGCTGCGCATCGCACGCGCCAAGCTCGAACGACAGTCGGTTCCGGTCGACCTGCTTCAGGGCGATTTTCTGGAATTGCCTGTGGCTGACGCGAGTATCGACAGCATCGTCATTCACCAGGCGCTGCATTTTGCGCACGAACCCGATCGCGTGATCGCCGAGGCCAGCCGGGTGCTGCGCGGCGGGGGCCATTTGCTGATCGTCGATTTCGCACCGCATGAGGATGAGGAATTGCGCACCCTTGCCGCGCACGCGCGCCTTGGCTTTTCGGACGCGCAGATCCGCGGCTGGTTTGCTTCGGCGGGCTTGCTGCTCGAAACCACGCAGACGCTCGAAGGCGGGACGCTCGCCGTCAAGCTGTGGCTGGGCCGCCGCCGGAGCGATCAGGATCACCCCCCCGTCAGCGATGGCAAACAAAGTAAAAGGCTCGCCGCATGACCTCGACCCTCGACGCGCTGGCAGAGGCGCGCCGCGCCGCGGCGTCGCCGCTTTTTGCCAATCTGGACGGTGATGTCGGCGTCAGCTTCGAGTTTTTCCCGCCAAAATCGGCGAAGATGGAGGCGCAGCTGTGGGAAACGTTCCGCACGCTCGAACCGCTTGGCCCCAGCTTTGTGTCGGTCACCTATGGCGCCGGCGGATCGACGCGCGAGCGCACCCATGCGACGGTCGCGCGCATCGCGGCGGAAAGCCGCGTTCCGCCCGCGGCGCACCTGACCTGCGTTGACGCGTCGCGCGCCGAGATCAATGCTGTCGCGCGCGCCTATTGGGATGCGGGCGTCCGCCATGTCGTCGCGCTGCGCGGCGACATGCCAGGCGGCGAGCCTTACCGCCCACACCCCGATGGCTATGCCAATGCGGTCGAGCTTGTCGCCGGGTTGAAGGCGATTGCGCCGTTCGACATCTCGGTCGCCGCCTATCCCGAAGTGCATCCCGACGCCGACTGTCCGCAGGCCGACCTCGACAATCTGAAGCGCAAGCTCGACGCGGGCGCTAACCGCGCGATCACGCAATTCTTCTTTTCGCCCGACAGTTATTTGCGTTTTCGCGACAATGCGGCGGCGGCGGGTATCGACGCGCCGATCATCCCCGGCATCCTGCCCGTTTCGAACGTATCGCAAACGCGGCGGATGGCCGACATGTGCGGCACCGCGATCCCGGCGTGGATGGTGTCGCTGTTCGACGGGCTTGACGACCATCCCGCGGCGCGACAGCTTGTCGCGGCGACGATTGCCGCCGAAATGTGCCGCCGCCTCTATGCGGGCGGCGTGCGCGATTTTCATTTCTACACGCTCAACCGCGCCGAGCTCAGCTACGCCATCTGCCACTTGCTGGGGCTGCGGCCGGTATCGACCCGAAAGGATCAGGCAGCATGACCAGCGCAAGAGAAGCTCTCGCCGCCGCGGCAAAGCAACGCATCCTGCTCACCGACGGCGGCTGGGGCACGCAGATCCAGAACCGCAAGCTGGACGAAAGCGATTATGCCGGGTCGCTGGGGCTGAGCCATGACCAGAAGGGTAATAACGACATCCTCGCGCTGACGCGGCAGGATGTGGTCACCGCGATCGGCGAGGCCTATCTCGCGGCGGGGTCCGACATCGTATCGACCAACACCTTCAGCGCCAATCGCATCAGCCAGGCCGACTATGGCGCCGAGGCGCTGGTCGCGGACATCAACCGTGAAAGCGCCCGACTGGCGCGCGAGGCCGCCGACAGATTTGCGGCGCTCGACGGCCGCCGTCGCTTCGTTGCCGGCGCCGTGGGACCGACGAACAAGACGCTGTCGCTGTCGCCCGACGTCAACAATCCCGGCTTTCGCGAGATTGATTTCGACGAACTGAAGGACGTCTATCTGGAACAGGTGGTCGCGCTTGCCCAGGGCGGCGCCGATTTCATCCTGATCGAAACCATCTTTGACACGCTCAATGCCAAGGCCGGGATTGCCGCAACGTTCGAAGCCGAAGCGAAGGTCGGGCGCGAACTGCCATTGATGATTTCGATGACGCTGACCGACCTCAGCGGCCGCAATCTGTCGGGGCATACGGTCGAGGCGTTCTGGTATGCCGTCCGTCATGCAAAGCCGTTGACGATCGGCCTCAACTGTTCGTTCGGCGCGGCGCAACTGCGTCCGCATGTAAAGGTCTTGTCCGATCTGGCCGATGCGCTGGTGATGGTTTATCCGAACGCGGGCCTTCCCAACGAACTCGGCCAATATGACGAGCTGCCCGAAACGACCGCGGGCCTGGTGCGCGAATGGGCCGAACGCGGGCAGGTGAACATCCTTGGCGGCTGTTGCGGTTCGACGCCTGAGCATATTGCGGCGATGGCCAGGGCGATCGAAGGATTGGCGCCGCGACAGCTTCCCGACGTGCCGGTGCGCACACGCCTTGCGGGGCTGGAGCCATTCACGATGGCGGCGTGATTTAGCCCCTCCCTTTAAGGGGAGGGGCGGTGAGACCTGGCCCGCGCCAACCGGGCCTTTGGTCGAGCGGGGCGGGGCCATCGGCCTTGCGCAACCTCGACAGCCCCATCCCAACCCCTCGCCGGAAATCGAGGGGCATCAGAAGAAGACGATGACCGAAACCCTGTCCTCCTCCACCTTCGTCAACATCGGCGAACGCACCAATGTCACCGGTTCGGCCGCGTTCAAGCGGATGATCCTGGCGGGCGATTATGCGGCAGCGGTCGAGGTCGCGCGCCAGCAGGTCGAAAATGGCGCGCAGGTCATCGACGTCAATATGGACGAAGGGCTGCTCGACGCCGAACATGCGATGACGACCTTTCTGAAGCTCATCGCTGCCGAACCCGACATCGCGCGCGTGCCCGTCATGATCGACAGCTCGAAATGGGAGGTGATCGAGGCCGGGCTCAAATGTGTCCCCGGCAAACCGATCGTCAATTCGATCAGCATGAAGGAAGGCGAGGCGCAATTCCTCGATCATGCAAGAAAGTGCATGGCCTATGGCGCCGCGGTCGTCGTCATGGCGTTCGACGAGGTCGGGCAGGCCGACACGAAAGAGCGCAAGGTCGAGATTTGCGAGCGCGCCTACAATCTGCTCATGACCATCGGTTTCCCGCCAGAGGATATCATCTTCGACCCCAATATCTTTGCGGTCGCGACGGGGATCGAGGAGCATGACAATTATGCCGTCGACTTCATCGAAGCGGTAAAGGAAATCCGCGTCCGCTGTCCGCACGCGCATTTTTCGGGCGGCCTGTCCAACCTGTCGTTCAGCTTTCGCGGCAACGAGACGGTGCGCCGCGCGATACACAGCGTCTTTCTCTATCACGCCATCCCGGCGGGACTCGACATGGCCATCGTCAATGCGGGGCAGCTTGACGTTTATGACACGATCGACCCCGAATTGCGGAACGCCTGCGAGGATGTCATCCTCAATCGCAAGGTCGGGGGCGAGGCGGAAAGTCCCACCGAACGGCTGATCGCGCTCGCCGAACGCTATAAGGGCAAGGATGCCGCGCAGGAAAAGGCCGCCGAGGAATGGCGCGGCTGGCCGGTCGCCAAGCGCCTTGAACATGCGCTGGTCAAGGGCATCGACGCCTATATCGTTGACGACACCGAAGAGATGCGCCTCGCGATGGACCGCCCGATCGAGGTGATCGAAGGGCCGCTGATGGACGGCATGAACGTCGTCGGCGACCTGTTCGGGTCGGGCAAGATGTTCCTGCCGCAGGTCGTCAAATCGGCGCGCGTGATGAAAAAGGCGGTCGCGCATCTGCTTCCCTTTATCGAGGCGTCGAAGGAGCCGGGCGCGAAGGGCAAGGGCAAGGTCGTGATGGCGACCGTCAAGGGGGACGTCCACGACATCGGCAAGAATATTGTCGGCGTCGTGCTCCAGTGCAATGGGTTCGAGATCGTCGACCTGGGCGTAATGGTGCCGTGGACCAGGATATTGGAGGCGGCGAACGAAAATGACGCGGACATGATCGGCCTCAGCGGCCTGATCACCCCATCGCTCGACGAGATGGTGACGGTGGCCGAGGAAATGCAGCGCGCGGGGATGACGATGCCGCTGCTGATCGGCGGCGCGACGACGTCAAAGGTGCACACGGCGCTGCGCATCGACCCTGCCTATGAGGGGCCGGTGCTCCACGTCCTCGACGCCAGCCGCGCCGTCGGGGTTGCGACCGCGCTGGTCAGCGACACGGGCCGCGATGCCTATGTGAAGGGGTATAAGGACGATTATGCCCATCTTCGCGACGTGCGCGCGGGCAAGGGGCAGAGCGTGCTGCTCAGCATCGAAGAGGCGCGCGCCAATTTTTACGACGCCTATCTCAGCGACAAGCCCGCGCCGCCATTGCAGCCCGGTCTCCACCGCTTCGACGACTGGCCGCTCGATGATCTGCGCGACTATATCGACTGGACGCCCTTTTTCCGCGCGTGGGAACTGCACGGAACCTGGCCGTCGATCCTCGATGACGACGTGGTCGGCGAAACGGCGCAAGCGCTGAAGGCCGATGCCGACGCGATGCTCGACCGGATCATTGCGGAAAAATGGCTGACCGCGCGCGGCGTCTGCGCCTTTTGGCCGTGCGCGCGGCACGGCGACGATGTCGTCATCCACCTCGCCGAGGAGGAGCGCCATGTGACGCTCCCCTTCCTGCGCCAGCAGATAAAGAAGAGCCGCGACCGCGCCAATATGTGCCTCGCCGATTTCATCGATCCGGCAGGCGACTGGATCGGCGGCTTTGCGGTCGGCATCCACGGGATCGAGCCGCATTCGGAACGCTTCCGCACCGACAAGGATGATTATTCGGACATTTTGCTCAAAGCGCTCGCCGACCGTTTCGCCGAAGCCTTTGCCGAGCGGCTGCACCAGCATGTCCGCACGACGCTGTGGGGCTATGCGCCGGGGGAGCAGCTGACCAACGAGGCGCTGATCAGGGAGGAATATCGCGGCATCCGTCCGGCACCGGGTTATCCGGCCTGTCCCGATCATAGTCTGAAGCCGATCCTGTTCGATCTGCTGGGCGCGGGGGATAATGCCGGGCTGTCGCTGACCGAAAGCTTTGCGATGCTGCCGACCGCGGCGGTCAGCGGCTTTTATTTCGGCCATCCCGAAAGCCAGTATTTCGGCGTTGCGCGCATCGGGAGTGACCAGCTTGAGGATTATGCGCGGCGGCGCGGGGTCGACCTGGAAACCGCGAGGCGCTGGCTGCGGCCCAATCTGGATTGAGGCAGCGACAGCGGCGCGCCCCTGCGAAGGCGGGGGCGATCACCGATCTGTGCCAGTTTGCGCGGGTCAGTGGTGTGTCCCCGCCTTCGCTGGGACACACGGGTGTAATGATTGCGCAACCATCCGTCCGAAAGCGAGACACGCCCACGGTTAACCAGCTTCGCGAACGACCGCCGGGCCAAAACAGGCTATAGGCGTGCCCATGCTCAAGTCGCTTCTTCATCGGCCTTTGCTGCCGCTGCTCGCCCTGCCGCTGCTCGTTGCGCCCGCGCCGCTGCCCGCACAGACCGGCGGCGCGCCCTATCAGATCGACGGCCGCGGCTTTACGCGGTTGCAGGATGCGGTCGATGCGATCGGCGAGGGCGAGGGCGAGGGAATCATCCGCATCGCGCCCGGTTATCACCGCGACTGCGCCGTCCAGACCGCGGGGCGGATCGCCTTCGTCGCCGCCGAACCCGGCCGCGCGATCTTTGACGGGGTGACGTGCGAGGGCAAGGCGGCGCTGGTGCTGCGCGGCGCTGGCGCACGCGTCGACGGCCTGGTGTTCCAGAATATGCGCGTGCCCGATGGCAATGGCGCGGGCATTCGGCTGGAAACGGGCGACCTCGATGTGGTGAACGCCATGTTCCGCAACAGCGAACAGGGCATATTGACGGCGGACGACCCGGATGCCGCGCTGACCATCGACCGTTCGACCTTTTCGCGGCTTGGCCGCTGCGACCGCGGTTTAAGCTGTGCGCACAGCGTCTACACCGGCATCTATGGCCGCGTGACGGTCACGCGCACGCGTTTTGAAAAGGGCAGCGGCGGCCATTATCTGAAAACGCGCGCGATCGCGGTCGATGTAAGCGACAACAGCTTCGACGATACGCAGGGCACAGGCACCAACTATATGATCGACCTGCCGTCGGGGTCGGTGGGGCGGATCGCAAATAATCTGTTCGTGCAGGGGCGCGACAAGGAAAATTATTCGGCCTTCATCGCCGTTGCCGCAGAAGAACGAAAGAATCCCTCACGCGGGCTTGTCATCGAAGCCAATCGGGCGAGCCTGCCCGCGGGAATGGGCCGCCGATCGGTATTTGTCGCCGACTGGAGCGGCGAGGCGCTGGCGATCGGCGCGAACGAGCTGGGCGCGGGGCTGATGCGGTTCGAGAAACGATAGCCGACGCTGCCAACCTGCTCGTGTCGGGCGAAGTCGAGATCCCGATCGTTCGGGCTGGAGGTTGCGGGGCATTCGCCGTCGCTTGATGCGAACGGAAACCGAGGCGGACTATGCCTCGCCGCGCGTTTCGATCAGCGACGCCGCCAGCGCCTCGGCGGGGGTCTTGCCACCCCACAGCACGAACTGGAACACCGGATAAAAGCGCTCGCATTCGTCGATCGCGCTTTCGACGAGCGTTTCGGTGAGGTCGAGCGGCAGCGTGCCGTCGGCGCCGAGCAGCATTCCGTGGCGATAAAGGATCGTGCCGCTGTTCGACCACAGCTCGAAATGGCCGAGCCATAGCTGCTCGTTGATCATCGCCAGCGCCTCGTGGGCGACGGCGCGCTTGTCCTCGACAACGCGGATGTCGGGAAAGGCGAGGAGCTGGACCACGCCATCGTCGGCGCGCCAAACCGCGCGCAGTTCATAGGTCGTCCAGCTGCCCTGCGCGGTCGCGACAATCTCGTCCTCGCTGACCATCTCGTGCGGCCAGTCGTGCGCCGCGAAATAAGAGGCGAGCATGTCCATCGGTGCCGCGTCCTGGCCGTCGTCGTCTTCGTAGATATCGTCACTCATGGGCGCGCTTTAGCGAGAGTTTGGTCCGGTGGCGAGTCATCGACGCAAAACGTCGCCGCCGCAAAGGCGCGGCGGTCAGCAGGCTTGTCCTGCGTCGCCGAGTCAACCGACAGTCGCCCCTCCTTCGCGGGGGGCGACGCCTTACTTTGCCTTGGGCGCGGCCTTGGCCTTGGTCGCTGCCGCTGGCTTTCCCGCCGTCGACTTTGCCGTCGCAGCCGGCTTTGCCGCGGCTTCCAGCTTGTCGAGCCGGGCTTTCAGCGCTTCGGCTTCGGCGCGCGCGGTCGCCGCCATCTGCTTTACCGCCTCGAACTCTTCGCGGCCGACGAAATCCATGCGCCCGACAAACTCCCTGGCGCGCTCGCGCATCGCGGCCTCGGCCTCGCGCCCGGCGCCCGCCACCGTTCCGGCAATGCCGTTCACCATCTTCGCGAGGTCGTCGAAAAAGCGGTTTTCGCTCTGCATGTCTGATATTCCTTCGTCGGGGACAGCCCCTTGCCTTCAACCTATCTGGGTGCTGGCGGCGGCGGGGACAAGGGTTTCGGCGTCAGGATTGCGCTGGTCGATCTGGAAATTGAGGATCGCGGCAAAGCCGAGCCAGACCATATAGGGAACGAGCAGCCACGCTGCGGCCTTGCGGATCGGTGCAAAGGCAAAGGCGGTCGCGATCGTCACCATCAGGATGAAGATGATGAGGTAGAGCGCCTTCGTTACTTCATGCTGACCGAAGAAGAGCGGCGACCAGGCGAAATTGGCGATCAGCTGCACGAAGAAGAGCAACAGCGCGAAACCGCGCCCTTTTGCGCCGCGCGCGTGCAGGATCATCGCGAGCGAAAGGCCGAGCAGGATGTAAAGGATCGGCCAGACGACCGCAAACACCCAGCCCGGCGGCGTGATCGCGGGCAGGTCGAGCGCCGCGAACCAGCGATTGTCATAGCCGCTGTTCGAAAGGACGCCCATCAGGCTGCCGATCAGGACGATGGCGGGCACGGTGACGAGCGCCCAGCGGAGGTAGGACATGCGAAGCTGGCCCGGAGTTGCGATTTCGGTCATGTCGGCATTATCCCCCACCCGCGAATCCGTTGCATTTGTGTCGCGATCGTGCGGGGCATCGTCAAGTCGTTCGCCTGGTCGCCGCGATCAGAAACTCGACATTGCCTTCAGGTCCGGTGATCGGGCTTTCGACAAGGTCGGCGACGGCCCAGCCTTCGCCGGTCAACCAGTCCTGCACTTCGGCGCAGATGCGTGCATGGACGGCCGCGTCGCGCACAACGCCCTTCTTTCCGATCTCGTGGCGCGCGGCCTCGAACTGCGGCTTGATCAGCGCGACGAGACGCGCGCCGGGCCGCGCGAAAGACATCGGCACCGGCAGCACTTTCGCCAGCGCGATGAAGCTCGCGTCACAGACGATCAGGTCAACGGGTTCGGGGATATGGTCGGCGGTCAGGATACGCGCGCTCGTCTGTTCGTGGACGATCACGCGATCATCCTGTCGCAGTTTCCACGCAAGCTGGTTGGTCCCCGAATCGACAGCGTAAACCCGCGCAGCGCCGCGGCTCAGCAGCACGTCGGTGAAGCCGCCGGTCGATGAACCGACGTCGATCGCGACTGTGCCGCCCACGTCCCAACCCAGATGGGTGAGCGCGTGGTCGAGCTTGATCCCGCCGCGCGAAACCCAGGGATGGTCGCGGCCCTTGACGCTGATTTCGGCATCTTCGGCGATCTGCTGACCTGCCTTGTCGATCTTGCGGTCGCCAACAAAGGCGAGGCCCGCGAGGATCAGCGCCTGCGCGCGCGTCCGGCTTTCGGCCAGGCCGCGGTCGACGAGCAGCTGATCGGCGCGCTGCTTGGCCATCAGCGTTTTGCCTGGTCGACGAGCATCCCCGGTGTCAGGATTTGCGGCAAAATCACGGGTTTGTCCGCACCGGGCGCATACCAGAGGTAAAGCGGCACGCTGTTGCGGCCATGTTCGGCAAGCGTGCGCGTGATCACGGGATCGCCGTTCGTCCAGTCACCGACCAGGGTGACGACGCCGGCTTTGTCGAACGCCGCCTGCACCGCTTCGCGATTGATCACGCCCGCCTCGTTCGCCTTGCACGACAGGCACCAGTCGGCGGTGAAATAGACGAAGACGGGCTTGCCCGCGGCGCGCGCCCTGGCGAGCGCATCGGGCGAGAAGGTCGTGCCGGCGCCCGCGGCGGTCCGTTCGGCCTTCGCCACTTCGGCGACGGTCGCGCCAAGGCTGACGGTGAAGAGAAGGCCGGAAACGATCAGGAGCCATGATCGCCGGTCGCCGCGCTGGACCGCGCCATAATGGATGAGCAGCACGAACGCCATGGCGACGGCGATGGCGGGCCACACAAGCTGCGCGCCGCTACCGAGCTGGCGCCACAAAAGCCAGGTCAGCGCGAGTGTCGTCAGCCCCATCGGCAGCGCCATCCAGCGCCGAAACCTGTTCATCCACGGCCCCGGTTTCGGCAACCGGTTGCGGAGCGCGGGGACAAGGCCGATCGCAAGGAACGGCAGGGCAAGCCCCAGCCCCAGGCCGCCGAAGATGGGCAGCGCCGCCCAGGCGGGCAGCGCCAGCGTCGCGCCGAGCGCCGCGCCGAGCAGTGGCCCGCTGCACGGCGTCGCGACGAAGGCGGCGAGCGCGCCGGTCCAGAAGCCGCCCGTCGCGCCGCCGCGATCCGCGAGCGCCTGTCCACCGCCGAACGAGGGTAATTCATAGAATCCCAGCAGGTTGAGCGTAATCGCGAGCGCAAGGATCAGCAGCGCGAGCACGCTCACCGGATGCTGGAGCTGGAACGCCCAGCCGACCTGCTCGCCCGCCGCGCGCAATGCGAGCAAAGCGCCACCAAGCAGCAGGGCGGTGATCACGGCGCCCGCGGTATAGGCCAGCGCCTCGACCCTGGCCGTTTGCACCGCGCCGCCCGACCGCGCGAGGCTCAGCGCCTTCAGGCTCAGGATCGGAAAGACGCAGGGCATCAGGTTGAGGATCAGCCCGCCCACAATCGCGCCGCCAAGCGCGGTCCAGAACAGGCGCATGTCGATGCCCGCCGTCCCCGCCGTCATGGGTTCGCCCGCCGCCGCCACCGTGCCTGGCGCAAGCGTCAGCGAAAGACCGCGCCCGTCGCCGGTCCTCAGCAGCGCCGCCACCGGCCCCTCGCGCGTCCCCTTGGCGCGCGCCTCGACGATGATGCGATCGCCATTGCGGCTGATGCGCTGCGGCGCGGCATAGTCGATCACATCCGGCGTCTCGACGAACAGGTGCGGCTTGTCGATCGCCACGCTGGCGGGAAGGGGGATGGCGAAACGGACATTGTCGCCGCGCCGTTCCCAGCTGCCCTGCCGGTCGAGCGGCTGGGGCAACAGCGCCCGCCACGAATCGAAGCGCGCGCGCGTCCCGGCGGGGATCCTTCCGTCGCCCGCTTTCAGACTGACGGAGATCACCGCCTTTTCGGGGACGCACACCTTGTCGGTGCAGGCGAGCCAGTTGGCGACCCCCGACAGGGTCAGATCGGTTCCCGGCGCGACCGAGCGGTCGACGCTGAGTTCGGCGAGCAAGGCATAGGGATGTTCATAGACATGGTTCATCATGCCAAAGAGGATCAGCGCGTCGGGGACCGGATAACGAAAGGGCGCGACGCGCACGCCATCGGGCAGATTCCAGTCGACCGTCAGCCCGAAGCCCGCGTCGCCGCCATTGACCCAATAGCCGTGCCACGGCTTTTCGGGGGCCATCGTCAGCGCAAGCGTCGTCGTGCCGCCGGGCGCGGGCGCCGCCGATTCGGCGACCAGCCGGGGCGTGATGTGCGTCGCCTGCGCGTGCGCGGGACCGGCGGCCAGCCCCAGCGCGGCAAGCAAGGCGGCCAGCGCCCATCCGATGCGTGTCACAAAAGCCTCACTCGCCAATTTCATGCTCCGTCCGCGGTCGTTCGCTTTCCGAAGGCTTGCCATATAGGCGGCTTTCGTCGAGAGGACAGCCCGCGCTGACACCCACCCGACGGAGATGCCGCCCGTGAAGCTCAAATATCCGATCGCCGCCCTGATGGGCGCGCTGTTCCTCGCCGGCACCGGACCCACGGTTGCGCAGCAGGCTCAGTCGGCCGCGACCACCGCAGCCACCGCGACCGCCGCAACCCCGGCGCCCAAGCTGCTCGTCGTGATCGCGGTCGACCAGTTTTCGGCCGACCTTTTCGCCGAATATCGCGGCCGCTTCCGCGGCGGCCTGGCGCGGCTCGCATCGGGCGTCGTCTTTCCTTCGGCCTATCAGGCGCATGGCGCGACAGAGACCTGCCCCGGCCATTCGACGATCCTGACCGGCAGTCACCCCGCGCGCACCGGCGTGATCGCGAACAATTATTTCGACCTGTCGGTCGCGCGCGCCGACAAGCGCGTCTATTGCGCGGAGGATGAGACGGTGCCGGGCACGAGCTCCGGCGGCGGCCAATATGCGCCGTCGGTCAAGCATCTGCTCGTCCCGACGCTGGGCGACCTGATGAAGGCGCGCGATCCGCAGGCGCAGGTCGTGTCGGTCGCGGGCAAGGACCGCGCCGCGATCATGATGGGCGGGCACCGCGCCGACGAGACGCTGTGGCTCGCGCCCACCGGCCTTGCCAGCTATCGCGGCACCGCGCTGTCGCCGACCGCCCAGCGCGCCGGCACGGCGATCGCCGCGGCGATCAACCAGCCGCGCGGGCCGCTGACGCTGCCCGCCGAATGCGCCGCGCAGGACATCGCCATTCCGCTTGCCAATGGCGCCTCGGTCGGCACCGGGCGCATGGCGCGCGAAGCCGGCGACTTCCGCCGTTTCATGGCGTCGCCCGAAGCCGATGGTGCGGTGCTCGCGGCCGCCGCGGCGCTGCGCCAGGCGCGCCGGATGGGGGAGGGGAGCGGCACCGATCTGCTCATCGTCGGCCTGTCGGCCACCGACTATGTCGGGCATGGCGCGGGGACCGAAGGCAGCGAGATGTGCCTGCAACTCGCGGGGCTCGACCGCGAGCTGGGCGATTTCTTCGCGCGCCTCGACGCGGCGGGAATCGACTATGCCGTTGTGCTGACCGCCGATCATGGCGGCCACGACCTGCCCGAACGCAACCGCCAGAACGCCTGGCCTGACGCGCAGCGCGTCGACAAGGCGCTCGACCCCGAAGCGCTCGGCCGGGACGTCGCCCAAAAGCTCGGCCTGCCGCAGCCTTTGCTTTATGGCGAGGGTGGCGATTATTATCTGTCAAAGGCGCTGACCAGCGCGCAGCGCGACGCGGCGCTTGCCGAAATCCTGCCGCGCCTGCGCGCGCATCCGCAGGTCGAGCTGGTCGCGACGCGCGAGGAACTCGCGGCGCATCCCATTGCGAGGCGCCCCCCCGATATGTGGAGCGTGATGGATCGGCTTCGCGCTTCCTTTCACCCCGATCGTTCGGGCGACTTCATCATCGCGCTGAAGGCCCGTGTCACCCCGATCGCCGAACCGGGTATCGGCTATGTCGCGACGCACGGGTCGGTGTGGGATTACGACCGCCGCGTGCCGATGATCTTCTGGCGCAAGGGGATTGCCGGTTTTGAACAGCCCAATGCCGTGATGACTGTCGACATTCTGCCGACGCTCGCGGCGCTGATCGGCCTGCCGGTCGATACGGGCACCATCGATGGCCGCTGCCTCGACCTGATTTCGGGTCCGGGCAACAGTTGCCAAAAGTGAAGAGAATAAGGGGCGATGACGCGTAATTTGAAGGGGTTTGCCGACCGGATGCTGCTGGTCGGGTGCGGGAACATGGCGGGCGCAATGCTCGATCGCTGGCTGGTGGCCGGGCTGGACACCGCGGGGGTGGCGATTGTCGATCCCGTTGCTGCGCCACGTGAAGGCATCGCCCGATTCGCCTCGCTCGCCGAATGGCGCGCGGCGGGCGGCACCGCCGACTGGATCATGCTCGGCATGAAGCCGCAGCAGCTTGGCGAGGTGGCGGGCGACCTTGCCGATATCGTCACCGGCGGCACGCACCTCCTCTCGATCCTCGCCGGCGTTTCGCTTGCCGACCTGGCCGCGCGCTTTCCGGGCGCGAAGGCACAGGTGCGTATCCTTCCCAACCTTGCCGCGCGCATCGGCGCGGGCGTGTCGGCGGTGGCGAGCAGCGGTGACGCCGACATGGCGACCGTCGCGGCGCTGCTCGACCCGCTCGGCACCGTCGTAGCGCTGGCCGACGATTCGACGATGGACCTCGTCACCGCCTTTACCGGCAGCGGTCCGGCCTTTGTCTTTCGCCTGATCGAATCCTATGCGGCGGCGGGCGAGCGGCTGGGGCTGCCCGCCGAGGACGCGCTCAAACTCGCCACCGCGACCTTTGGCGGGGCCGCCGCGCTCCTTGCCGACAGCGGGGAAAAGCCGGGCGCGCTCATCGCCCAGGTCGCGAGCAAGGGCGGCACGACGCAGGCGGGCCTCGACGTGCTCGACAGCGACGGCCAGCTCGCCGCGCTGCTCACCAATGTGCTGCGCGCGGCGCGCGATCGCGGACGCGAGCTTGCCGACATTGCGCGCGGCGAGGGCTGAGCGCCCTTAAACCCGTTCGTGTCGCGCGATGCGGACGGAATCGGCCTTTGCCTAGCCCGCATCCCTGCCCAGCATCGCGATGCGCCGGCGGTCGCCCGCGGGGACCAGGGCTTCGCTGACTTGCCAGAATCCCGTCACTGCCTGTTGCCCGGCGTGGGTATAGGCGCGGCTCATCGTGTCGCGCAGCGCGCCGAACAGTTCGCGTTCGACGACGCGCCCCGCGTCGGTCAGGCGCAGTTCCTTGGCCCGCCGGTCGCGATTGCCCGGCCGCGTCGTCACCAGGCCGCGCGCATCGAGATCCTTGATCACGCGGCCGAGCGATTGCTTGGTGATGCCGAGCAGCGCCAGCAAATCCGAAATGGTCAGTCCCGGCTGGCGCGCGATGAAGTAAAGCGCGCGATAATGCGCACGCCCCAGATCCTTTTCGGCAAGCCGCGCGTCGATTGCGCGCCATAGCGAGGCATGGGCAAAGAGCAGAAACTCGATGCCGCGACGCACTTCTTCCTCGCGCAAGAAAAGGGCAGAGGCGGCGGGCACTTGTGAAAGAAAATTGTCATCGGCCATGGTCGCTACCGTTGCGCGCCGCGCCCGTCTTTGGCAAGAGGCGCGCTCCATAAACCGCCAGCAACAGGTGTCATCAATGTCCGCTCCCGCCTTCGTCCGTCTGCCCCACCCCAATCCCGTGGCCGACGACATGCGCGCGGCGGCGATCGCCGATCCGGCGTTCGGGCGGGTTTTCACCGATCATATGGTGTCGATCCGCTATACGGAGGGGCAGGGCTGGCACGAGGCGCAAGTGATGCCGCGCGGGCCGCTGACGCTCGATCCGGCGACGGCGGTGCTGCATTATGCCCAGGAAATCTTTGAAGGGCTGAAGGCTTATCGGCTCGACGACGGGTCGATGGCGCTGTTCCGCGTCGAAGCCAATGCCGCGCGCTTCAACGCCAGCGCGCGCCGCATGGCGATGGCCGAACTGCCGGAGGAACTGTTCATCGCGGCGGTGAAGGAAGCCGTCGCTGCCGACGCCCGCTGGTTTCCCCCGGTCGATGGCGGCGCGCTTTATCTGCGGCCCTTCATGTTCGCCAGCGAGGTGTTCCTGGGGGTCAAACCCGCGTCCGAATATCGCTTCCTCGTCATCACATCGCCGGTGGGCAATTATTTCAAGTCGGGCGCGCCGGCGATCTCGCTCTGGGTGTCGGAGGACTATACCCGCGCTGCGCCGGGCGGCACGGGCGCGGCGAAATGCGGCGGCAACTATGCCGCAAGCCTGATCGCGCAGCGCGAGGCGATCGCCAAGGGCCATGATCAGGTCGTCTTTCTCGACGCCGCCGAGCATCGCTGGATCGAGGAACTGGGCGGCATGAACATGTTCTTCGTCTTCCATGACGGCAGCCTCGTGACGCCGCCGCTGACCGGCACGATCCTGCCCGGCATCACCCGCGACGCGATCATCACGCTGGCGAAGGACGCGGGGTTGACGGTGCGCGAGGAACCCTATGCGATCGACCAGTGGCAGGCCGATGCGGAAAGCGGCCGCCTCACCGAAAGCTTTGCCTGCGGCACCGCAGCGGTGGTCACCCCGGTCGGCAAGGTGACGCGCGGCGAAACCAGCTTCACCATCGGTGCGGGCGGCCCCGGACAGGTCACCGAAATGCTCAAGGGCAAGCTCGTCGACATCCAGCGCGGCCGCACCGCCGACCCCCATGGCTGGGTCACGCGGATCTGACGCGCGCCGCCTTGCCATTGATGGCGCGGACGCTATAGACGCGCTCGCACCGGCCGTTGGGGCGTAGCCAAGCGGTAAGGCAGCGGTTTTTGGTACCGCCATGCGCAGGTTCGAATCCTGCCGCCCCAGCCAGCCGGTGTTTCCAGAGGCGCTGATAAGGCCGCAGAATCCCTCACATAAACAGACAAAAAACGATCGGTTATTACGAGGCGGATTCGCGATCTCGCTCAGGTCGCCACGTTCCAGCTCGACCCGTTTTGGTCATTTTTATACAGGTTCCCAGCAGGCGCGTTGCCGACGATAGCGATCGGCACTTCGCGGTGGCGCCGCTGCGTCTGGGTGCCGGGCGAAGGCCAGTCGTGCTGCCCGGCCATTTCCGTCGTCTCGCTCTCTGTCTGCAATCGCGCCAGTCGAATTGCGGCTCTATGCAAAGCCCAACACGTCGTTAAGCATGTTGCTGAAGCATATTCTCACATCGCTCCGGCATCGTCGGCGCGATGTTTGCGCGGTTTCATCTTTCGGCGGTCACCAGCATGGCCGCGCTGGCTTTGACAGCTGCGGCGGCGATAGCGCCGGCGACCGCGCATGCGCGGATTGGCCCGTACGCAATAAAAATGGCGAATGCCAAGGCATTCGCGATCGGGGAAACCTGCCGCGCCAGCGCCGGGATGACGTCGGCGGGTCCCGGTTTCGTTGCGACCCGCCCGGTTGAACCCAAGGTGCTCAGCGCGCTCGACCGCATCCGGATTAGTCAGGAACAACCGGCGGTGTCACGTGACGGCGCCAGCGCACAGGACAGATCGACGGTCATTCGTGCGATGACACGGGGCGCCGACCGCCTGCAGAAAGCCGATTGGCCCGTCGTCGCCTCGCGCCGGGCCGATTGCACCACATCATCGGCGACGATGGCGGCGCCGGCGGCGGACGACGAGCGCGAGCTTGGCACCATTGCCATTCCGGTAGCATCGACGCGCTTTGATGATCGCTGGTCACGCGTGCGTCGTGCGCCTTCCGCCCAAATGATGCAGGCCCAGCTCGATCGTGCGGCGGTGACACAGGGGCTGGACGAGTCTGCGACGCTCGATCGCGTCAATCGTTGGGTCAATCGCCAGATCGTCTATGCCGAAGACGAGCGCAATTACCGACAGCGCGACTTCTGGGCGACGGCTGAAGAAACGATCGCACTGGGCAGCGGCGATTGCGAAGATTTCGCAATCTTGAAGATGCACATGCTGCGCGCGACCGGAATCGACGACGACCGCATGAAGCTTGTCGTCCTGCGCGACATGGCGATCAACGCCGACCATGCGTTCCTGCTCGTGCGATCGACCGCTGGCTGGGTGGTGCTCGATAACCTGACCGACCGCATTTATGATGGACGCCAGGGCAATGCGGTGCGCCCGATCATGTCGTTCAGCGGCGATCGGCGCTGGGTTCATGGCTATGGCGACATGGGCCGGGCGATCGTGATGGCAGCCCGGTCGACAACAAAGGCGTCGGTGGCAGATTCCCACAGCGCCGCGTCTGCTACGCGAGACCGCGGATCCTTCAAAACCGCCGTAGCCAGGGCGCCGGGCATCCGGCTTGCCCTGGCGCATGTGTCGATCGGTAACAATATCCCCCGAATGGTCGGGCGCTGGTCGCCGCGCGGGAGCAAATAAGAACCCCATCGGCCCGCGCCGCAGCGGATAAGCGGATTTACGGCCGTCGATAACAAGGCGGAACTGCCGCCAAATCAGCAGCATCGAATCGGGGCCGACTCGCACCGCATGATAGGTTCGCATCCGATTCTTTATCGACGCAGGGCCGTCTATTAACCAAAATTATTAGGATTTGCAGCCGCGAGCGGTTCCGATCATGCGATCACCGTCATCCGAAAGACTAGCATTGTGGTAGCGTTCCCGTCCAATCTAAACCCTTGCATTCCGTAATGTTATGGTTGCTTCAAGTCATTGAATGGGACGACGGCGGCGGACCCGCGGAATCAATCATACCTCTTTGTAGGTATATCTCAAAATCATCCTAGATTCTGTCATTTAGTTGTATAACGTTTGGGCTAATCAGGGGGTAACGAAACCAGAGTGTTAACTTTTTCAACGGGGGGAGGCTTCCACCGCGATGAAGACCATATAGCAGCGGGGGTTTTGACCGAAATCCAAACAAGTGGGTCGCCTTGACTGATAATTCAGCGGAGGCGAAAATGTCGCAATTGATCAAGATTTCGCTGTTGGCGAAATATGAGATTGCCAGAGAGGGGTTACGCAACATCCTGTCTGGCGAAAGTTTTCAGATCCAGGCATCGGTGCCCGATGCTTCTGGGCTGTTCGACGCCGAGGGGCGGATTACGGATGACGTCGATTGTCACGTGATCGTCGTCGATGGGGGCGATACGGGCTTCGGCCTCGACGCCTGTCGGCGGCTGGCCGCGAAAAGAGACCATGCGCGCCTGGCGTTACTGTTCGACCATTATGTCTTTGAGGATGTGGTTGAGGCATTCCAGATCGGCGTCGATGCCGTCATCATCAAGGAAATCCTCTGCGCGCCGCTGGTCGAATCGATCAAGCTGGCGGCGCTGGGTGAGAAGGTTTTTCCGTCGCAACTGGTCAACAATCTGACCAGCTGGGTTCCGGCAGCGCTTGGCGGCGACTGGAAAAGCAGCGCGGCGTCGGTGGGGCTGTCCGACCGCGAGATAGATATTCTCGAAAGCATCATGGCCGGCATGGCCAACAAGGTGATCGCGCGGCAATTCGGCATCTGTGAGGCCACCGTCAAGGTCCATGTCAAGGCGATCTTGCGCAAACTGGGGGTCGAGAACCGAACCCAAGCGGCAACCTGGGGGGTCAAGAATGGCCTGGGGGAGCCGGTGCAGCTAAACCTTCGCGAAGTAAGGCCCGTCCGCGCTCCCGGTAGGCCGCCGCCACTGTCCGGACGTGCCGCCTGACGCGATCGATCTCGGCATCGATATCAAAAGGGGGCGTTGCGACGGCCACCGCGGCGTCCCGTTCCACAACGGCCTTCATCACTCTCAGCGTTCGGTAAACGCTTCCGAGCGCGCGCGCAGGAAGGGTTTGAACAAGTAGCTCAGGACGCTTTTCTTGCCTGTCAACACCTCGACGTCGCAGACCATCCCCGGCGTGATCGGCAACCGGCGGCGGCCGTTTTTCAGATAGGCAACGTCAGTTTCGACGACGACGGTGAAATAGGCCTCCTTGGTGGTTTCGTCGTACAGGCTGTCGGGCGAAATCTGCACCACACGCCCCGACAGGCCACCATAGACTGCAAAATCATAGGCCGTGACTTTGACATTGGCGCGGTCGTTGACCTTGATGAAGGCAATATCACGCGGTGCCACTCGCGCCTCGACCAGCAACTTATCGCCGACCGGGACGATCTGCATGATCTTTTGCCCCGCCTGCACGAAACCGCCCACCGTGGTCACCTGGACGTCGTTGACGATGCCGTTGGCAGGCGAACGGATCTCGCTGCGCTGCTGGCGTCCCGCGGCGCCGCGCAGCGATTCCGAATTGACCGCCATCTTGGCGACGATCTGGTTACGTTCGTCAAGCGCTTCCTGGCGAAACTCCAATCCGGCGGCGGAAAGCTGCGCCTGCGCTTCGCTGATCGCCGCGGCGGCGCGCGATGCGGCCTGTTCGGCGGCGGCGAGCTTGCCGCGCACTTCGGCCACCTCGCGCTGGGCGTTGAGCAATTCGGTTTGCGGAACGATGGATTTGGCGGCGAGCGGCGCGAGCAGGTCGACCTGGTTCTGCGCCAGCGACAGGCTGGACCGCAGCGAGGCAACCGTCGCCTGTGCTTCGCCATAGTCGCGGCGACGCTGCTCGACTGCGGCGTTCAACGCCATCCGGCGGCTGCGCTGGGTTGCGGCGCGCACTGATTGCAGAACGGCTTCCTGGCTGCATTCGGCCGGCCTTATGCCGTTCGCGTCCGGGGCGCATTCTGCCACTACCCCGCCATTGCCCTCGCGCGCCAGCCGCGCGGCGCGCGCCGCCAGCGAGCGGTTCTCGGCTTCGAGCTGGCCGAGCTGTGATGAGGATTCGGTATCATCAAGACGAACCAGCAATTGGCCCTTGCGAACCGCCTGGCCCGATCGCACGACGATGTCCAAAATCGTTGCGGGTTCGGCCGACTGGACAATCTGCGCCTTGCTGGACGGGATAACGCGCCCCTGACCGCGGGTGACTTCATCGACCTGCGCAAAGCTGGCCCAGCTTACGAAAACGAACATTCCCACCCCGGACGCCAGGATGATCCGGCGCGTGCCGACATAGGGCCGCGATCTGATCATTCTCCGCTCTCCTTTATGGCGACGTCAAATTCACCGCCTTGCTGGCGCGCCATCATGCGCGAGGCGCGGCTGGTTTCTTCGGGTTCGGGGATCGCCAGTTCCCAGCCCAGCGACGGGTCGAGCCGGCCGCCGATGTCGTTGTCGGCGCGGCGATCCTGCACGGCTTCGAGCGGATTGGCTGACGACGCCTGGATCAGGCCTTGCCGGTCGTTCCCCTCGTGCTGCCGCATCACCGCGCTGCGCGCCAGGATCGTCGGGATCGCCTCGACCCCGCTGTAGCGACCCGAAAATGCACCCGGCATGCCCCATTTGCCGGGCCAGCGATAAAAGATATGTGCGCCCAGTTGTGCGATCTTGACCAGCTTCGGCGCCCAATAGGGCGACACATAATTGGCGTGATAGTGGGTCGCATGACCAACCGACGGTTCGACATAGCCCGCGAGCGCGGCGCGCGCGATCTCTTCGGCCTCTCGCCATTTTGCCGGGTTGGGGCGCCGATTGAGCGACCCGTCGCAGGTGAAGCTGAACTGGCAAACCGGGCGATTGACGCCCTGATAGACGACGCCGCAGATTGATTTGGGAAAAGCAGGGTGCAGGGTGCGGTTGATGACGACCTGCGCCACCGCGCGCCGCCCGGCAATCGGTTCGTAAGCCGCCTCGAAATAGACCGCCTGTGTCAGGCAGCGCAGCGCCGTCAGCGCCGCCCTTTGATCGACCGCCACCGGGTGGAATGGCCGCGCCGAAACCACCGGGCCGGTGGAGAAGGGGATTGCCTGATTGCGCGTCATCGCCGTTTCGGGTGCCTGGACCGGCATCGCCGCAGGATCTTCGGTCAGCTTGATAAGCCGCACCATTTCGGGATCGGTGATCATCGGTGCGTCGTCGCCGCTGCCGTAGGTGGCAATTGGCGCGTCGCCGTCCAGAAAGTCGGCCACATGCGCCCACATCGTCCGTGACGTCAGCAGCGTCACGACCACTGCCATGATGACCAGCCACATGATAGTGCGGCGGTTGTCGTCCTGAGCGACCGTGCCATATCGCCTCGCGGTTGCGGCGGTCATGATGCGGCTCGCTGGGCAAGGATTTCGTCGCGCGGCCCGTCGGCAACGATCCGCCCGTTATCCATGACGATCAGCCGGTCGACCAGGCCGAGCACTGTCATCCGGTGCGTCGCGATCACCAGCGTCTGCGTCGACGGGATCGCAGCCTGCAGCCGATCGACGAAATGCTTTTCGGTCTGGCTGTCCATCGCACCGGTCGGTTCGTCGAGGAACAGCAGATGCGCCGGGCTCATCAACGCGCGGGCGAGCACCAGAAAGCTGCGCTGCCCGCCCGACAGGCGCGCTCCGCGTTCGCCGATATGAAAATCGAACCCCGCCGTGTCGCGGCCCAGGAATTCGTCGGCACCCGACCGGTGAACCGCGTCGATGATGGTCGCGTCGTCGGCGTCGCTGGCACCGATCATCAGATTTTCGCGCACCGTCCCGCTGAACAGTTCGGCATCCTGCCCGACAAAGCGCAGCGTCGAGCGCAGGTCGTGCGGATCATATTGGCGGCTCTCCAGGCCGTCGATCCGGTAGCTGCCGCTGGTGGGATCATAAAGGCCGCACAGCAGGCGACCGAGCGTCGATTTACCTGACGCGACACGACCGATCAGGCCGACGCGTTCGCCGGGTTCGATGACCAAGCTGATATCGGCGAGCGATTCCCGTTCGGTATCGGGATAACGAAAGCTGACATGGTCGAGCTGTAGCCGCCCGTTGCGGACTTCGGGGGTGATCGACCGGCTGCCCTTGTCGCGCTCGTCATCCTGATCCATCAGCTGTTGCAGGCTGCTCAGCGTGACGAACGCCTGTCGTCCGCGCGTCATCAAAAAGGCGAGCTGGCCGACCGGGGCGAGCGAGCGGCTCGCAAGCATGACGATCGCGATGATCGCCCCCATTGAAATGCTGCCGGCATTGAAAAGGTAGAAACCGCCGATGATCAGCGCGATACCGGTCGCCTGCTGGCACAGCGTCGCCAGGTTGACAGCGGTCGCGGTCAGCTTGCGCATTTCCTCCTGCGTATAGGCATTGGATGCCGACAGCCGTCGCCATTTGCCGAGCATCCGGCCTTCGGCGCGGCAGGCCTTGACGGTTTCCAGGCTGCCGATCGTTTCGACCAGCGTCGTCTGCAACATGCTGGCGTCGACCTGCGCGTCGGCAACGGCGGCGCTCATGCGTCGCTGCAACGCCCAGCCTATCGCCAGCATGACGGCCATCGCGACGATCGGAATGACCGCAAGCCAGCCGCCGAGCACCGCGATCAGCGCTACGAACACCGCCAAGAACAGGATGTCGGTGATCAGCACCACGGTGGTCGAGGCAAAGAAATCGCGAACCTGTTCGTAGTCGGTCACGCGCCGGGCTAGGGCGCCGGTGCTGCCGCGCTGGGTCGCCAGCGGCAGGTTCAGCACCTTGTCGAGCAAGCGCTGCGACAGGCGCGCGTCGATCCCGCGTCCGACCTCGTCGATCAACCCGGTCCGTGCCAGCCGCAGCCCATATTCGACCGCGATCGCGAACAGCGCACCCAGCGCCAGCATCCACAGGCTGGCCGCCGCCTTGTTGGGAATAATGCGGTCGTACACATTCATCGTGAACAACGGCATTGCAAAGGCGAGCAGATTGATCAGCAGCGATGCGAACATCACATAGCCATATTGGCTGCGCTCCTTCCATACCTCGCTCCAGAACCAATGCTGTTTTGTCGCCTGATCCCACGGGCGTTCGCGGGCCGTTTCGCTGGCGGGGTCAAGGCGGACGATGACGCCCTGTCCCGAATAGGCGGCGTCGAGCAGGCGGCGGTCGATTTGCAGGTCGCTGCGCGCACGCGGCAAGCGGACCCAGCAGCTGTCATTGTCCATCGCGGTCAGCACGATGGGTCGTTCGTCGGCGAGCAGCAGGATGGCGGGAACGTCGTGTTCATTCCACGCCGACAGCGGTCGCCGCACGAGATGGCATCGCAGCCCTATGGCGTCGAGCGCGTGGTCGAGCTGGTCCAGCGGCACCAGGCCATCTTCGTCGAGCGCGAGCCCCTTTTTGACGCGAAGGTCAGAGAAGGGACGTTCGAACAGCGTGGCGATCGCCGCCACGGCATCGAGCAATTCGTCCCCCTGCGCCGGGGTGCTGCGCCATGCTTCAAAACCCGTGGCGGGCGAGGGCCGGCGCGACCGCCGCGCCCCGCGGGCGTCGGCCGGATAGTTCATGTGGGATCCCGCATTGCTTCGGGGTTCATTTCCGGGGTCGGCCTGACCTTGAAGCGTTCGCGCGCGGTCGCCGCGGCCGCGGCAGGTGGCTGGACATCCATCGCCGCGAGCAGGTCGTTGAGCGCCGCGAGCAGTTTGAATTCCGCATAGAATTGCGCGAATTTCGCGGTTTCGGTGCGAACCTGGACGTTGTAGCGCGTGTTTTGTGCGTCAAGCACGTCGAGCAGCGAGCGGCGCCCAACATTGAACTGGGCGCGGTATGAGCGCAGCAATTCGTCCGAAACCCGGCTTTGCTCTTCCAGCTCCTTTACCAGCTTGCCTTGCGCGTCCCAAGTGTTCCACGCGACGCGCACATCCTCTTCGGCTTCACGGATCATTTGATCCATCCGATGACGTGCTTCCTTTTCGCGCCGATGCATCTCCTGCACCTTCGACCGTTTTAGGCCGCCGTTAAACACGTCCCACCGCAGCACCAGTCCGGCGCGCAGATCATTGGTCTCGCCGCGAAATCCGTCGATGTCGTCGCCAATTCGCGCGTTGCCTTCGATCGCCAGCGTCGGCGACATTTCGGCTTTGGCCTTGCGCACCAGCGAATGAGCCGCATCAAGGTCGGCTCGCGCTTCGAGCACGCGCGGGTTGCGCTCGCGGGCGCGGGCCAGCGCATCCTCGAGCGTCGCCGGTATGCTGCCGGCAAGGGACGGCGGCAATACGGCGCCATCGACGAGGTCAAGCCCGGTCAGGGTGCGGAACGAGGCCAAGGTGTTGACGAGGTCGAGATTGGCTTCGGTTACCCGCGCCCGGGCTGCCTGCTGGCGTTCCTCGGCTTGCTGCTGGTCGGCGATGCTCAGCGATCCCTTGGCGACCCCTTCGCGCAGGTCTGCGACCAGCTTGCTGTGGAAATCGATATTGTCCTCGGATGCCGCGACGATCCGCTGCTGCAACAGATAGTCGAGATACTGGCGCGTGACCTGGAGTGCGATGAACTGCGAGCGCTCCTCGACACGGAAGGCGGCGCCGTCCGTACGCGCCGCCTGACGCCGGACCTCGTTGCGCCGAACGCCGCCGTCGAACAGCGTTTGTTCGACGTTCAGCGAGGCCTCCATCGGGTATAGCTCGTTGTCGGCGATGCCGAGCGCGCGGCGGGTGCTGTTTTCGAGGCGGCGAATGCCGACCGACCCTTCAACCGAGATACGCGGGGCGAACAGTCGCTGGGCCTGTTCGCGTTCAAACTCGATCGCGGTCTTGTTCTCGACCGCCTGATTGATTTCGGGGTTGGTCTGGATCGCGGTTTCCACGGCGGTTTTCAGTTCGATCCGCTGGGTCCGGCCGGCATCGTGCGTCGCGACTAGCACGGCGGCGGTGAGCAACAAGGCTGCGGTACGAAGTTTCGGCATTGTCAGTCCCCTGCATTTGTCCGGTCGAAGTCGAAGATCCTTCTGCGTGACCCTTCACCTGCGCCGGTGTTTCGTAATGTTCTGCCTTTCCGCCCGTGGTTCAGGCGTGTCCGGCCGACGCCATTTGTTCGAGCTGCACCACGACATGCTGCTGCGCGAGATCGGCGATGAATGAATGGCCCGATACGCCGTCGCCGATCCCGCTGATCGTTCCGCCGTCGCCCAGCATGATGCGGGCCAGCACCGGTTCGGCTGGCGTCGCCGGACCGAGCAGCGCGTCGAGTTCGACTTGCGGTCCCTCCAGCGCGGCGGCGACGATAGTGTCGAGCGGCGCGGCGGCCGTGTCGGCGACTGCCTGCGGCGGTAGCGCCATCTGCATCTGATCGCTCACGGCGGCTGCCGTTGCTGGCTCAGGCGGCAGGTCGACCTCGGTCCCGGCGAGCAGATCCGAATATGTCGGGTCCACTGCCGCGCTATCGGTCGGGTCGCTCTGTGCTTCGCGGCGATTATCGCCGTCCGTCTGCCGCTGGGTGTTTTCGGGCTCGATGCGAGCGGTCGCCGGGCCGGAGAAATATTCGTGGACCGACACGTCGGCCTTGGCAGCGGGCAAGGGTTCCGATTGCGGGGCTGCTTCGCTCGATACCTCGACCTGCTGGTTCGCAATGGCGGTGTCGCCGTCGCGCGTCGCGGGGAGGCGGGCAGCCAGCGGTGTCGCTGCGGCAAGCCCCGCCGCCAGCATCGCGGTCGCAACGCCTGCCGTGCCATTGGTCGCGGCAATCCGTTGCTGGTCGGCAAAATTGGTGGCGAAAGCCGCGTCGGCGAGCTTGCCCGTGCTGCCATCGGCGCGGACGTAGAGCGCCTCACCCTTCACCTGCACCTGTCCGTTGGCCGCGGTATAGGCCTGCCCGTCGGAAATCAGCGAAACGCTGATGATGCCTTCGCTAATCAGCGAGCGGAACTCCCCCGCGTCGGCGACACCGTTGCTGTTGGCGTCCTGCCAGATCCCGAATTTCGCGAAATCGGTATCGGCGGCGTCGAGTTTGCCATCGCCATTGCTGTCATAGGTGGCCGCGAGCCCTTGCAGATCGGATAGGCCGGCGCCGCCGAACACCAACTCGGCGCCGTTGTTCACCTTGCCATCGCCATTTTTGTCGATCGCCAACAGGCCATCGTCGGCACCGACCCAGGCGGTGGTTTCGGCAATGCCGTCGCCGTTATAATCAAAGCTTACCCCAGCGGCGTTCGAAACAAACTCGACCCCATCGCCGTCCAGATCGACTGCGATCGGTGGCGCGAGCGCGGTGATGGTCACCGACAGGCTCGCGGTCGCGGTGTCGCCATCGCGGTCCGTGATGACATAGTTGAACACCTCGGTCGCGGTGACCGTGATCGGGCTCGGCGGCTGGTAATTATATTGGCCCGTCGCAAAGTTCAGCGTGAGCGTTCCGCCCATCGGCGTGGCGATCGCATTCAGCGTCGTTCCGGCAATGCTGCCACCGCTCGATACTGCGATGCTTGACGCGCCATCCCAGCTATAGGTGGTCGAACCGATGGTGATCGACAACAGGCGTCCGCCATCGGCACCAAAGAAATCATTCGCGTCGAGATCGCCCGACACCGCCGACGGGACGATCACCGACAACAATGTCGCCACCAGATCGTCGAAATCATCGACAAGGATCGGTTCGTTGTTTGGCGCTGCGTTCAGGTCGACGTCACGCAGGCGCTGGATGTTGAGCGGTTGCAACGGATTGTTGTCGATGCCGATCGCGGTGACGTTGACATTGTTGTTGTCGATAAAATTGTTCCACGCCGTCGCCGTCGCGGCGGTCAGCGAATTGGTGACCATCGGCGGGATACCGCCGAATTGCGTCTGCTGGTTCGGGTTCCCGTCGCTCAGGAAAAACACCTGGTTGCTTGCGCCGGGGATCGCGCTGAAATTGGCCAGCGCGGTCTGGATCGCGCCGGTGTAGTTGGTGTTGAACCCGATGTCGTCCTGTGACGGGCGCACGCCGCCTGCGGCGGGATTGAGCGAGTCGAGGTAGGCGTTCGCTTCGGCCGCCGTGGAGAATGCTTCCGAGGCGAACGAGCCTGACGAGAAGATCACGAATTTGATGGTGAGCGCGCCCGACGCCGCGCTATCCAGCTGCACAAGAGCGCCCTGAACGGCCTCCAGCATGATGTTCAGTTCGCCATCGTCGATGCTGTCGCTGAAATCGAGGATGAACAGGGTGTTCACGTCCTGCATCGGCTGCGACGACGATCCGGTTTCGCCGGTGGCGGATGGCGCATCATCCTCGATCACGATCTGGATCGCCGATGCGTTGGTGGTCGTTGTCGTGCCGTCAGATACCGATACGGGGACGAAGAAATCCTTGAGGTCTTCCAGCGCGACAGTCGGGTGATCGACGGCGCGCGACAGCGTGACGGTGTAAGCTCCGTTCGATGCGAGCGTGACGCGGATGACTTCCGATCCGCCGACCGAACCGATCAGCGTGCCGGTGCCGACCCCGGCCCAGGTGACAGGGATCCCTCCTGCGGTCAGCACCGCGCCGGGGTTGCCCAGCGTTGCGGTCAGCGTCTCGCCCGCGTCGGCGTCGCCGATTGCCAGCGTGCCGCTGAAGGTCGTGCTGTTTGTCGTATCGAGCGTGGCGTTCGGCGCCGTATCGGGCAGTCCGTTCGGCAGGCCTTCTTCGGACACACGGGCGATCGCGGTACCGATCGTCGGTGCGTCGTTGGTCCCGAACACCGTGATCGTCAGCGTCGATCCGACCGACAGCGATCCGTCGCTGATCGTATAGGCAAAACTTTCTGTCAGCGTCTGGCCACTGTCGAGCGCGTTGACGACCGGTTTGTCCTCGTCGAGCGTATAGGTGTAGCTGCCATTGGCGTTGATCACGAGCGTGCCGTAAAGGCCGACATAGGTGCCCGCCGAGGTGACGGTGATCGCCTCCAGATCGGGGTCGTTGTCGGCTACGTCGGCAAAGGTGCCAAACGGCGCGCCGGGATGCGCGATGTCCTGCAGGACATTGCCCGACGCGCTCGGGTCCGAACCGCTGACGCCGTCGAGCACCCAATTGGTATCGGCACGCGCGATCGGGAAATCATTGGCTCCGGTGATCGAAATGGTGATCGTCGCTATCGACGTATCGCCGTCTGCATCGCGCACCGTATATTGGAACGTGTCGGTCAGCGTCTCGTTGGAGTTCAATGCAATGACCGCCGGGTCATTGGGGTCGAGATCGTAGCGATAGCTGCCGTCGGCGGCGATCACGATCGAACCATAGTCCCCCGCAAGCGCAGCGCCGATTGTTCCGGTCGTCGACCCGAACGCGACGCCGATCACGGTCAGTCCGCCATCGGCACCCGCATTGTCGGGCGAACCGTCCATACCGTTGACATCGCTGCCGCCGATGCCGGTCAGCACATTGCCGTCGGCAAAAATCTCGCCGTCGCGCGACACATTGTCCTCGTCGTGCACCGCCTGCGGCGCATCGTCGCGGATCGCGAACTGCCCGGTAATGTCGGCCGTCGCGCGCGCGGTGTCGCCGTCGCCGTCGGTTGCGATGGCAGTCAGCGTGATCAGATTGCTGCCCGACAGAAATTTCGTTTGATCGGGGCCGCTGTCGGGTGCGTGCACGATCGCGCGCGACTGGTCGAATGTGACCAGGCCGCCCGGCGCCACCGAAATGCGGAACACTTCGTGCGTCGATGTGCGGCCAAAGATCACGCCGCCCTCGATCGACAAGATAACCGGTTCGCCGGTGAGTGAGTCGATCAGGCCGCTCGCCCCGGCGGTGACGCCCAGTTCATAGGTGACAAAGCCGGGGCCGTCGGCGCCGAAATCGGTCGTCCCGCTAAACAGCCCCGACAGATCGACCGTCGCATCGGCTGAAAAATTGCTTTCATCGACAGTCAGCGTCGCCGCCGCGCCACCGGCGGTGATCGAGGGGCCGTCGTCGGCAAAGCGGATGTTCCCGCCCAGATCGACTGCGACGGTATCCGAAATGCTGTCGCCGTCACGATCGACGATCGTCGCGGTACCGCGCAGTTCGACCAGATTGGCCGCCAGCTCGACGAGCTGGGCGGCATAGTTGCTGGACGATCCCGGCAACGGATGGTCGATCTCGGCAAATTGGGTCAGCGTGACGACGCCGGTGGCGGCATTTACGGCGATGGAGAAAATGGGCGTGCCGGCCGCGCTGCCGACGATCTCGCCGGAGACAAGGGCCAGCGTGACCGGCACGCCGTTGCTGGTCAGAGCGGAGGTCGCGGCCGCCGAGCCCAGCGCAAGGGAATAGGTCCAGGTGACCGCGCCCGCATCCGCGGGACCATCGGCACCGAAATTGACCAGTGAAGTCGTAAAGGCCGCCGAAAAATTGGCGGTTGCGACGTCGAACGCGCTGCCGCGCGTATCGGCGTCCTGCGTCGTCAGGATGATGCTGTTGGTGTCGGCGTTGGTCGCGTCGATCGACGGGCCGTCATCGCGGAACACCAGCGTGCTGCCGATCGCGACCAGCGCCGACGCCTGGTCGCCATCGCCGTCGGTCACCGTCGCAGTCAGCCGAATGATCGTCGGCGACAAGGTCGCCGGATCGTCGGGGTTGGTGGCATCGGGGTGACGGATGGCGCGGATCTGGTCGAGCGTGGCCTGTCCGTTGGAGGCGATGGTCAGCCGGAAAGCAACCGTCGACGGCGAATCCTGCAACCGTCCCTCGACGACATTGCCGATCGCCTGCAGGATGATCTTCGACCCGGTGGCGACGTCGACCAGCCCGGTGGCCGTTGTCACCTCGAAGGCATAGCTGACGCTGCTGCCTTCCTGATCGGCGCCGGTTACGATGTTGAACAGGCTGGCGAAATTGGCGGTCGCATTCAGCGTCAGATTCGTTTCGTCGACCGTCAGCAGTCCCGCGGTCGGCGACAAGGCCGTAATCGACGGCACGTCGTCCGACACCGAAATATTGACCGTGCCCGCGACCTGATCGCCGTCGGCATCGGTCGCCACCACCTCGATCGAACCCAGATCGACCAGATCATCGATCGTCGTATCGGGATGCAGATCATAGTTATGTTGCAGCGTGACGGTTACCGTCGCGACGTTGCCCGACAGGCTGAGATCGATCACGACCACCGGATTTTCGTCGGCGTCCCGGCCGATGATCTGGTTGTCCGATTCCAGCGTCCAGTTGAGCCCGCCGTCGAGTGTCGAAATGTCGCCAAAGCCGATCGATGCGATGACATCGGATCCCGGTGTGAACACGATGTTACCGCTCGACGTGACCGGCTGCATTGGCGACGGCGTCGAACCGCTTTCGAGATGCTGGTCGTCGACGGTCAACTGGATCGGGCCGCTTGCCGTCGGCAGGCTGCCGTCGGCAAGACGGATTTGTTGCACCGCCGACGACTGGTCGCCGTCGCCGTCGGTGATCGTGTAAGTGAAATCGGCGTGGATCGGAAACACGCTGACCTGCGGCACCGGATCAAAGCTCCAGGCGCCGTTGGCCTGGAATGTGTAGGTGCCGTTGGCGTTGCTGAAACTTGTGATGCCGGTTGCGGCGATTGGCACCACGGCGCTGCCGATGGCTACCGAGGTCACCGTCGCTCCGTCGGCGCCCTGCGTGTCGTTCGTCAGCAGATTGCCCGTGATTGCGGGCGCGTCTTCGGCGACGGTAATCGACGGGGCGGACCGTGCGACCGGGACATCGTCGATCACATCGATGACGATGATATTCTGGGTCACGTTCCCGAATGCGTCGGTGACATTGTAGGTGAAGGTTTCGACTGCGGCGACAAGGTTGGTGCCATTGTTCGCAGTCACCCCGTCCACCGTGCTGGTCAGCGTATAGGAATAGGTGCCATCGGGATTGAGCGTGAAGGTGCCATGCGTGCCGATGCCGTTGCCGACCAGGCTGAATTGCAGCGGGCCTGTGCCCCCCGCGACATTGTCGTTGAGATCGCCCGACACCGTTTCCGCATCGCTGTCCGGATTGCTGCCCGTGGCAAGCGCAGCTTCGTTGACCTGCAGCTGCACTGCCTCGGCCGACAGTCCGGCGTCGCTCAGGCGAATGGTCAGCGTGGTTGTCGACCGGTCACCGTCGCCATCCGCCAGCGTGTAGACAAAGACATCCTCGGCGCCGTCGGGCGGAACGATGTTCGCGTTGGCGACGTAGATATAGCTGCCGTCGGCGGCGACGGTCAGCTGGCCGTACAGGCCGACGATGACCGCGCCGACGCCGCCGATCGCCGGTGCCGCGCTATTGTCGCCCGCCGCACGCACGCCCAGGATTTCGCCGCCATCGGCGCCCGCAATGTCGTTGGCAAGCAGCCCGCTTGCCGCATCGACTTCCAGGGTCTGGCCTTCGCCGACGTCCCCCTCGTCAGCTTCGGCTGCCGGATTGTCGTCCTGGATCAGGACGTCGAGCGTTGCCGCCGCGACGGTGCCATCGCTGTCGGTGATCTCGATTGCGAAGCTTTCTGTCAGCGCGGCGTCGGCTGGGCCGCTGTGCAACAGGCTATTGTCGATGAGTTCGTAGCTGTAGCTGATCGTCCCGCCGACGACGTCACCCGCCGCATCGAATACCGGTTCGAAATCAGTGACGGTCAGGATGCCAAGGTCAGTCGCGATCACCAGCCCTGCAACGATCGTTTCGCCCGCCAGTGTGATCGAAGCGATGCCGTCGGCGGCGCTGAATGTAAAGCTGCCGATCTGGAGCAGCGCGTCGCTGTCGGGCGCCGACCCGTCGGCCAGATTCGCTTCCGACACCGTGGCTTCGGCGCCATCGGGGTTCAATCCGTTGATCGTCACGATGTCGTCGCGGCCGCGGATGATCACGGTCAGCGTCGCGGTCGCTTCGTCGCCGTCGGCGTCGGTGATCACATATTCGAACGTTTCGGTCAGCTCGTCGTCACCATCGAGCCCGGCCACGTCCGGGTTCTCCGGGTCGAGCGTATAGAGATAGCTGCCGTCTGCCGCGATCTGCAGCGTGCCATAGGCGCCAGAAGTAACCCCGTTGATGTCGCCGCTTTCGCCGCCGAAAGAGATGGCGGTGACGCTGGCGCCGTCGGCGCCCTTGACATCGGCTTCACCGTCGCTGTCGTTGGCATCGACACCGCCAATGCCCGTCAGGACATTCCCGTCCGCGGTGTTGGCGATTCCCGATTGCAGCGAGTCCAGATCGTCGAACGCGGTCGGGACGTCATCCTCGACCACGATGCTCAGCGTGCCGCTCGCAGCGTCGCCGTCAAGGTCGGTGACCACGACGCCGAAGTTCTCCACGACATTGTCGCCGCTGGTCGCCTCGGTCAATGTGTAGCTATATTCGACGGACGTCGCCGTGATGCCGGTAATGGTGAGTGTGCCGAATTCGCCCGCGATCGTCTGGCCGACGGCGGTAATCGTCTCGCCATTGATCCGGACTGTGCCGACGCCGTCGGTCGCGGCGAAGGTGATCGAACCTGCGGTGGTGTCGGCACCGCTGTCCGGTGCCGATCCGGTCGGCAGGCCCGCTTCGGACACCTGCTGGCCGTCGTCATTCCCAGTCGGAAGCGACAGGGTGACGCCGCCATCGCCGATGGCGATCCGCAGCGTCGCGGTGGACGTATCGCCGTCGCCGTCGGTCAGTTGATAGGTAAAGGTATCGAAAACGCCGCCCGGGGTGCCGGGATTGCGGACATAGCTGTAGCTGCCATCGCTGTTCAGCGTCAGGACACCGTACAGGCCGGCGACGGGAGTTCCCGCTGCGACGGGTTCGCCGTTGCCCGAAACCGACGACACGGTTGCGCCGTCGGCACCGGGAAAATCGCGTCCGCCGTCATTTTCGGCGTCGGTGATGACATTGCCGGTGGCGGGGCCAAAGGTGCCCGCGGCGATGCTGTCGAAATCGGCGACGGCTTCGGGAACATCGTCAATGATGTCGATCTCGAAACTTGCGGATACGCTATCGCCGTCGAGGTCGGTGATGCCGACCGTGATCGTTTGCGACACATCGTCGCCCAGCGTGTTGTCGGTCAGCTGAAAGAAATATTCGATCGAATCGGGATTGATCGCAATGATGTAAAAGATGCCGGTCGCGAGCTCGATCGCCTGGCCTTCTTCGGTCACCGCGACGCCATTGATCGTCAGCGCGGCGGGGCCGTCCCCCGCAGCGAACTGGATCACGCCGGAGGTAAAGTCGGAACCGTCGCCTTCGCGCGAACCTGGGCTTTCACCGTTGCGCCCGGGCAGTCCGGCTTCGGCGACGAAGCTGCCGTCATCGCCCGCGCCGGGCAGGATCAGACCGGGGGTGCTGTCGCCGATCCGGATGGTCAGCGTCGCGGTCGACACATCGCCGTCGCCATCGGTCAGCCGATAGGTGAACACATCCACCACGCCGCCCGGCGTTCCCGCCGAACGGACATAGGCATAGGTGCCGTCCGGCGCGATGACCAGACGCCCATATTGGCCTTGCACGGGGGTTCCGGTCGGACTGAAATCGGTGGCGGATGCGCCGCGCACGCCGGTAACCAGCGCCCCGTCGGCGCCCGGCGTATCGGCGCCATCCGCGCCCGTGGCGGTCCCCGAACCGGTGATGACGTTGCCGCCCTGCGGTGCGTTGCTGCCGGGAAGGGTGTCGTCGATGTCGGCGCGCGCCGTCGGCGCATCGTCCTCGATCGTCAGCGTCAGCGTCGCGGTCCCGACGTCGCCGTCCCGATCGGTGACGGTGACTGTCACCTTGTCGGTGGCGTCGGGGTTGGTGCTGTTGTCGGTCAAAGTATAGCTGTAACCGATCAGTCCCGGGGTGATGCTGGTGATCGTCACCTGCCCAAACGGGGTCGTAATGACCTGCCCGACGGCAGTGACCGGCGTGCCGTTGACGGCAACGACGACGGGCTGGTCGAGCGCGGTAATCTGGATCGTGCCGCTGGTCGATTCACGGGGCGAATCGGGGTCGCTCCCCGCGGGCTTGGCGCCGCGCGCGGCCAGCGCCGCTTCCGACACCACCGCGGTTGCCGCGGTAACGCCAACCGTTTGGTCCGGCGTGGTAATCAGGACACTGGGTTTGTTGTCGACCGCATCGGGAATGATCTCAATGTCGAGAATCTTCGGCAAACCGAATTCGGTCGGTGGCAGCAGGTCGCCCAGCGCAAACGGGTCGCCAATGTCGCCCGGCGTCTGGGCGAAATTGCCGCCCGAACTTTGCGGGCGTCCAGCGGCGGGTTCAGGTTCCTGATCGGCGATCAGCGCCGCGATGGTGGGCGCGGGAATATTGATCGGGCCGACCCTGATCTGCGGGATGCGCAGCGCGCCGTCGACGATCACCAGCACCTGCCCATCGGGCAGGGTGACGAGCAAGTCATTGCCGGACAGCTTGATCGCGTCGAGCCGCGTTCCGGGTGGCAGCTGGATGACGCCATCGACAGGCAGGACGGGGGTCGCACCGGGCGGAATGGCGCGAGCTATGGTCGCGATTTCGCCGACCTGGTCATTCCGCTTTAACTCCATCGTCTAATGCCCCCTGCACTTCGATGTTCGCGGATCATGTCGCAGCGACCTGTACGGGACCGCTGCGGCCACGGGCGAACGGCACTGCGTTTCCTACGCGCCGGAGGTCGCGCAGAGCAGCAATGCAAGCTCTTGTGATCGTGCTGGGTTCTCTTTGGCGACCTGTGCCCGTGCCTTGTCACTGACCCCGGAAATACAAACCTCAGGGGGTGATTCTGCAATGGCAATTTTCGGTATGGGCACCTATACTTTTGTATAATAATAATATCTTACGAGTTAATTTTTCGTTAACATTCGTATTTGTTGTAAATATGTCAATCATGACTGTCACATATTGAATATGGTGCCGTTGGTATGTGCCAAAAATACGATATGTTATTTAATAAATATTAACATTTTAATCATGTAATCGCATACAAGTTTGCATTTTATTCAGTCAAAGTTAATACTGGATTGTGGTTGATGTGATTTCATTTTATCGTTTCTGACGTTTCGATCGCCGCGACGTTCGTGCCGCCGCGTTTTAGCAGATATCGTCCGGTATAGCGGCCTTTGGGCCATCCCGTCGCCGGGGCACGTTTTCCGCTATAGGCAAACCAGCTAAGGCCGCCGCCCTCGACAAGCAATTCCTGTTCATGAACGACTTGCCCGTCGGGTCCAGTGATCGAAAAGTGCTGACGGTCGCCGGCGCGCGCGCCGATCGTATCGACCCACAGGATCAGCGGCGCCTGCTGCCCGGCCAGCCCCGGCGGCGGATCGCGTTCGGCAACGGCCCTGGGCGGGACGGTGGAGGCAAGTCCGCCGGTGATCACCACCGAGGGCTGGTAGCGGAGCAAACGCGCTGCCGCTGGCGTCCAAAGGCCCGTCGCTTGCGCTTTGTCGTTGCAAGGCGACGGGGCGACGTTGCCGATGAACGGATCGACCGCCTCGCCGCGATGGCGGACGGTGAAATGCAGATGCGGAAACTCGGTATTGCCCGACAGGCCGATCAGCCCGATCCGCTCGCCGCTGCCGACGCGCTGCCCCGGACGAACGCCGATGCTGCCCTGGCGCAGGTGGCTATACTGGGTCTGCCAGCCGCCGCCATGGTCGATCACGACGGCATTGCCCGCATCCTTGCCATCCAGGACGGCATGATCATCGACGCTGCGGTCGGGTTCACCGTCGCGCGTCCGCAGCACCGTTCCCGGCGCCGCAGCGATCACCGCGAAACCTGTGCGCATGTCGGCCATGGTGCGTAAACGAATATCCACTCCATCATGACCGTTCGTCGTCAACAGCCCGCAGCGATAGTCGTGGCGACCCGGTCCCGGGTCGTGGTCGAACAGTTTCTGGATCAGGCAGGATTCGCCGACGACGCACTCGACTGGAAAATCAAGGGCAGGGGCGTCACCCGGCAGCGCGGGCTGCAACGCAGCCATGGCCAGCGCAAAGGAAAGTTGGAACGCGTGCATCATGGTCGGGCTCTTGTTGCGGACAGCGGCTCGCGGGCAAAAGTGACAATCGATGGAGTTTCGACGCCGGCCGCCGCCAGGGGGCGTGGCGGCGGACACGGCTAGCCAGCGGAGCTGGCCGAACTATAAAATCTGCCAATTGTCGGGAGCCATATTGCCCCCGGGTCGTCGGCAGTATTCTTGCTTTGCTTACACCCAATCTCTGCTGACCCGCTTGGCTAAGGCAGGCATCGTCCGGATGATTCTTGCCTTGTCATCCTTGCGTCAAAATTGGCGGAAAGGACGGTTTCCTGCCATTCCCTGATGGGGACATTGTGAAAATTGGTCAGCGAAGAGCTGCTATCGGGTTGCGGCGCCGGGGAAAATTTCCTGGCGCCAGAACATAAAAAGGAGGGCAGGCCGCGGCCTGCCCTCCAGTTAGCAGAGGTCCGTCGAGGAGTGGCTCCCCGTACGAAGCCTTGTCCTCAGACGAACGTGATCATGTCGTAGGAGGCGTTGCCCTGGCTGTATGCGTTGAGCGCCGCAACCGAGTCGTACGCACCCGCTGCCGCGAGCGCTGCGATCGGGGCGGAAGCGCCTTCCCAGAAGTCTTCGAGCAACACCGAACCGGCCGCGGTAAAGATGAACACGTCGAGCGCGTCACCTTGGCCGTCCCAGTCGCCGGTGATGACAAACATGTCGGTCGCCGGATCAAATCCGCCATCGACATCGAACACAAGCGTGTCGCGATTGGCAAGGTTGAAGTCGCGACCCGATCCCAGGCTGAACGGCGCCCCGATGACGTCATTGCCAAAGCCGGGCGACGAGTCGGTCGAGTCGAAGCGGAACAAATCCTTGCCCGCGCCGCCAGACATGTGATCGTCGCCTTCGCCACCGGTGATGATGTCGTTACCCGATTCGCCTTCCAGGTTGTCATCGCCAGTGCCACCGTTGATGGTGTCATTGCCGGTGTCGCCCCGGATGGTGTCGTCGCCTTCATCGCCGTTCATCACGTCGTTGCCGAAACCGCCCGACATATAATCACTGCCGTCGCCGCCCGACATGGTGTCGTTGCCGCCACCCGGCAGACCCAGGTTTTCGTACAGCGTGTCACCATACATGATGTCGTCGCCGTCACCACCGAACATGGTGTCGTTGCCGGCGTCACCAGCAAGCTGGTCATCGCCGTCATTGCCGTTGACGGTATCGTTGCCGGCACCGCCGAAAATCAGGTCATCTCCGTTGTTGCCCGACAGATTGTCGGCGCCGTTGTTGCCCTGAATGACATCGTTGCCTTCCCCACCAGCAACGACATCATTGCCGTCGTTACCGGTGATGCTGTCGTTGCCGTCGCCACCGTCGATCGTGTCATTGCCGGCATCGCCTGCAAGCAGGTCATTACCGTCATTGCCTTCGATAACGTCGTCGCCTTCGTCACCGTTGATGGTGTCGTTGCCGTTGCCGCCCGAGATGAAGTCGGCATCGGTGTTCGACGGATCGAGCGGATCGAAGAAAGGATCCCCGTTACCGCGGATCACGTCGTCGCCATCATCGCCATACAGTGCGTCGTCGCCGCTTTGGCCCCAGATCAGATCGTTGCCCGCGTCGCCGTGGACTAGATCGTTTCCGTCGTTGCCGTTCAGCGTGTCGTCGTCAGCGCCGCCGCCGATGTCATCGTCGTCGGCCCCGCCCTGAACAAAGTCCAAGCCGACACCGCCACGAATGACATCGTTCCCCGCATCGCCGTTGAGTTCGTCGTCGCCGTCTTCGCCGAACAGGGTGTCGTTGCCTTCGCCGCCGTCGACTTGGTCGAAACCGTTGCCGCCGAGGATGGTGTCGTTGCCATCATCGCCCCACAACAGGTCATCGCCATTATCGCCGAAGATCAGATCGTCGCCGCCTTGGCCGAAGACCTGGTCGTCGCCGCTCCCGCCAAGGATGACGTCGGCATGGCCCAAGCCCGGGTTGTAGCCGCTCTGGTTGTACGCATAGTCACCATCGGCATTGCGGTTCGGGCCGCCGTCGCCAAAGATCACATCGTTGCCGTCACCCCCGTTCAGGAAGTCAACCCCGTTCGCGTTGGTGCCGCCGTTGATGTAATCGTCGCCGGCGCCGCCGGTCACGGAGTCTGTTTCGGTGCCGCCGTACAGGTTGTCGTTGCCGCTGCCGCCGTCGACGACGTCATCGCCAGCGCCGCCTTCGATGCGGTCGTCGCCCGATTGACCATAGAGCGTATCATTGCCGGCGTCGCCACGGATGAAGTCGTTTCCGCCGCCACCCCAGGCCGTGTCGTTGCCGGCACCGCCCAGCAGCGTGTCGTTGCCGTCAGCGCCGCCATTGTCATCGCCGGTATAGACGACGTTGCCGGGGCCGAGGACGACGAACGACGCCTGGTCGCCGATCAGCGTGTCGTTGCCGACACCGCCGTCAATGCGGTCATTGCCGCTGCGGCCGATGACATTGTCATTTCCGCCATCACCATAAAGGTCGTTGTCGAAATTATTGCCATAGACCGTGTCGTCACCGCCGTTACCGCGTGCGTTATATGGCAGTGCGGCGGTCGAGGTGATCGCATTCAGATCGATGAAATCGACCGAATTGGTCCCCAGAACCTGACCCCGCGAGGTCGGGTTCTTGGGATTATTCGGTGCGCTAGAAGGTCCTACTGTAGGCATTTTCGCTATCCTCTTCTTTCACGGGTCGCAAGGGATGCGTGATCGCCGAATCGGCTTGCTCATCCCCCCAATGGCCCCGAAAACTCAGAGCCATGACAATGGGATATGGCGGGTCCGGGGGACCGGATATTCCTGCTTGGGGACATGGCCGATAATTTTGTGAAATGGTTCATTTTGGGGCAGGTTATCAGATGCCGGAACGCACGAATTGCCCGGAAGCCACGGTTTTTCGTGATTTCCGGGCACACTCAAACCGAAAGGCCCGGAAAGTAAACTTGCTGGCTAGTTAAGTTTGCGGCCCAGCGCCGAACTTGCCGGACGTGCCGAATTGCCGGTCGCCGCCGCCATGTCGGCAACATCGCGGTCTTTGATCTGACCCAGCGACGATATCTGCGGGCGCGGCGCTCCGCCAGGATCGGCAGGCGCCTTTCCGGTGCCGGACATGGCGGTGCGGCCAAGGGGCGACATTGCCGGGCGGCCCTCGGGGTCGGTCCCGCAGCATCGCCCGTCGAGAATTGCCTTCGTGTCAAGCTGACCGGTTGCGGCCAGCAGACTGGCCCGCGCGACAAATTCGTTGCGAAGGGCACGCTCCAGCGTAACGCGCGCATTCAGCAATTCATTCTGCGCGTTCAGGACATCGGTAAGGGTCCGGTTACCGCCAACGGCTTCCTTCTTGATGCCTTCGGCTGCTTCCTGGGTCGCCGCTACCGCCGCTTGAGCGGCGTTGATCGTGCTCTTTGCCGACTGCCACCGGGTCCAGGCACCTGCGACGTCCTCCACAACCGTCTGCAATGCGATATCGGTTTGGGACAGGCGTTGGTCGCGGACAGCGCGCGCACGGCGGACTTCTGCATGATCGCGCGGCAGGAAGATCGGGACGCGCAGTTCCAAGCCGTAATAAAGCGACGAACGGTCATCCGGATACCTGCCAGTGAACGTGTTGGCCGCGCCGCCGGTCAGATAATCATATCCGCTGACCGCATCGAGCTGAGGCAGGAGGGCGCCGGTGGCGAACTTCACACCAGACTTGCCGGCCTGGGCGTTAAGCCGCGCGGCGCGCAGTCGGGGCGCCGCGTCAAGCGCCAGCTTCTGAGCCGCGGCAAGCGAGGAGGGCACGGCCGCAAGCGGTGGGAGCGAGGGAACGATTGTGCCTGACTGCCCACTGACATTGCGAAACCGAAGCCCGTCGATGCTAAGTTGTTCTGTCGCGGCAAGCACTCCGGCCTGGGCGGTCGCCAGCCGCGCCCGCGCCAGCTCCTCGTCGGTGCGCGTCGCTTCGCCGAATTCAAGCCGGCGCGACGTTGCGCGAAGCTGTTCGGCGATCGCCTCGCTCTGCGCTTCGGAATATTGCAGGATCTTTCGGTTCAGATGAACGTCGGCGGCGCTGGTCAGCAGTTCGAGCAGAATATCCGACGTCGTTGCATCCAACCCTGCAGAAGCCGCCTCCAACTCGGCCTTCGCGATGCGCACCGCGTTATACGTCCGGTCGCCGTCATAGAAACGGAGTCGCGCTTCGATCCCTGCCTGTCCCGCCGTGTAGCGCGCGTCATTGGTGGTGCTGCCGTTCTTGATGTCGATCTCGCGCCGCTGGACCGTCCCGTTCGCCTCGATCGTCGGCAGATAGCCGGCTTCGGCCGCCTGCAAGCGCGCTGCGGCAATCCGCACCTGATGGCGCTGCGCCGCAATTTCCGGGTTGGATATGACGACTTGTCGGGCGAGTGCGGCCATGGTGCTCGACGGAGCGATCGCGGGCGACGCCGATTGCGCCAACAGCGGAGTCGCGCCGACGGCGAACATCGCTGCGGCGGCGGTTACGCTCAACGCGCTCGCCAGTAAAGTCCATGTTTTCCGCACGTCACTCCTCCTGAATCATCGCAGATTCGAGTGCCGACCCTTCGTTTTCGCTGTTGTTGAAGAGTAATGCGCGGCGGCTGAACGGGATACTACCCTAACGGATATGTCCGAGGGGATAATAGACTCGTTCCGCCGAATCGAAATAGACAAAGGGTGTCGCCAGCATCCGTCACGGCGGGCGACGCTATCGAGAGATTCGCGTCAATCGACAGCCAGTTCCGGGGGACAAAAGCTTCAGGCAACCCCGGTCGGCGCGAGCGTTCTGGCCCGTAACCAGACCATCGCGCCAGACATTATGGTCGCGCGTGAAACGCCTGTGGCGAGCTTCGGCATCGCTTCGGGATCGGTGTTTTTTTGGGGGCCAAAAATGTCTGCGACCGTGGATTTTTCGACGCAATATATCGATGCGGACCGTGACGATCCGCACCTGTCAGAAGATGTTGCGGGCGGCGAAGGTTTGTACGACAAGGCGGAACAGCCGCTGTCGGTCGACGTCGCAGCGAACACCCGCCGACTTTGGCGCGATTATCTCGCACAATTCGACGTCGCTTCGGCGATTTTAACCGTCACGCTTCCTGGCACCGGACAGCAGCGCCATGCCTTTCTGATCGGATTCGACCAGGTGCGGGACGATGAGGCGGCGACCCGGCGCCTGCTGACGATGACGGGCGACGTCTGGGGCCGGATCGGCGAACAGCCGATACATCATTTTCAGTTCTTCGGTGCCCTGTTCGGCGCCGGAGCGGGGCCGGATAATGCCGAGGCCGATGGCCCGCATCACCATGGGATCGCGATCCAGATGAAGCGCGACGGCAAAAGCATTCGCGCGCTGTTTTTCCGGCACGGCGGTGCGGCCCATTTCAGCGACGCCGATGCAGCTTCGCTGCAGTCGATCGCACCGTTGCTCGCCGCGTCGGCGACCGGGGTGGCACAACTGGCCAAGCAATCGCAGCGCTCCGCCATGCTGGAAGGAATGTTCGATCGGGTGTCGATGGCGATGGCGCTGTTGGCGGCCGATGCGCAGCCCTTGTTCCTGAACAGCGCAGCAACAAGACTGATCGAACAACGAAAATGGCTGATCCGTGCCGCCGACGGCGCGATCATCGCTGCCAATCCGGACCAGGCAAAAAGGCTTCGCGAAAGTATCCGACGCGCGGCCACCGCGTCGCCCGATGAGCCGGTCGAGGATGTATTCCGCCTCGATTGCCGCGATGGCGAGTGGCGGTTGGCTTATGTCATCTCGGCCGGGTCGCGCCGCGGCGACAGCATGACACGCTGCGCGATGGTGATCATCATGGGGCCGGGCAAGGTAGATGCGCCCGCGTCGTTGCTAGAGGCGCTCGGTTTGCTTCCGTCCGAACAGCGATTTCTGGTTCATTTCCTGAAATCGAACAGCCTTGGAAACGCGGCGGAGGGTTGCGGCCTGTCGGAAGAGACAGCGCGAACCTATCTCAAGCGCGTCCGCGCAAAGCTGGGGGTCCGCCGGCAGATGGAGCTGGCCGGCCTGATCTCGGGGCTGGTGCTGCCGCAAAATGCTGCGGATAGCCCCGCCCATCCGGGGCGATAGCGATGGGCTGGAATCTCCTCGCCGCCAGGCAGGCGTCCGGCAATCCGGACAATTTGCTCAAACGACTGCTGATTCCGCAGAAACCGATCGCCGTGCGGCTGATCCTGTTCTCGGCCATCACAAACATGGCGGCGCTCGCCATGTCGCTTTACATGATGCAGGTCTTTGACCGCGTTCTGACCAGTCAGAGCAAAGACACGCTGTTCTTCCTCGCTCTCGCAATCACGCTGGTCGTTGCGCTGGGCGCGATGCTCGAAGGTATCCGGCAACAGGTTGCCAACCGGGTCGGCACCTGGATGGCGCAGCAAATGGGCCCGGACCTGCTCCTGCGCTCGCTCGAGCAACGGCTGATTGCGCCCAACGTCCGACTCGAGGCGCTGCGCGAATTGACGCAGGTAAAGAATTTCATCTCGACCCCGACGGTGTTCAGCGTCGTCGACATGCTGTGGGTGCCGCTTTACCTGCTGGTCGTCTTTCTGCTCCACCCGGTTTTCGGGCTGCTGTCGGCCGTCGGCGCGGCGATGCTTTTCGGCCTGACCTGGTACAATGAACGGATCACCCGTACGGCTATCCGCAATACTCAGGCGCTTGCCACCAACAACATGCAATATGCCGACGCGCTGGTCCGCAACAGCGAGGTCATCGACGCGATGGGGATGGGCAAGGACACAATAGCCCACTGGCGCGAACGCTATATCGAAGAAACCGAAGCGGTCGACGCAACGCAGTTCCAGTCGAGCAAGATACTGGCGTGGATGAAGTTCGTCCGTAATCTGGTGCAGATTGCCGTTCTGGGCATCGGTGCCTTGCTGGTGCTCGACCAGCAATTGACCGGCGGCGCGATGATCGCGGGATCGATCCTGATCGCACGGTTGCTCGCGCCGATCGAGGCGGCGATGAGTTTCTGGAAACAGTTCGTCCTCGCGCGTGAAAGTCTGCAGCGCCTGTCGCGCTTTTGTGACCTGCCGACACCGCGGCCATCCCAGATGGTGCTGCCGAAACCGTCGGGAGCGGTTACGGTCGAGAATCTGACCTATGCGGCACCCGGCATGAAGGGGGCGATTCTGAAAAATGTCAGCTTCGCGATTGCGCCGGGCACGTCGCTGGCGATCGTCGGGCCGTCGGCGTCGGGCAAGACGACCCTTTCGCGGCTCCTGGTCGGAGTATTGAAGCCCTTGTCAGGGCATGTGCGGCTCGACGGCGCCGATACCTTTGACTGGATGCGCAGCGATTTCGGGCCAAATGTCGGCTATCTGCCCCAGGACGTCGAATTGCTCCCCGGAACGATCCGCGAGAATATTGCGCGATTCCGGCCCGACGCGCGCGACGCGGACGTGATCGCGGCGGCGAAACTGGCCGATTGTCACGAAATGATCCTGCATCTCGACGGCGGTTATGACTGTGTGCTCACCGATGGCGGGCATCAGCTGTCGGGTGGCCAGCGCCAACGGATAGGGCTGGCGCGCGCGTTGTTCGGATTGCCGCCGCTGATCGTGCTCGACGAACCCAATGCCAGCCTTGACGCGCGCGGCGACGCCGCATTGCTGGGCACCATCAAGAAGCTGAAGGCGCTCAACATGACGACGATCATCGTTTCGCACCGCGCCAATCTGCTCGAACTGGCCGACAAGATATTGTTGATGATGGACGGTCAGGTGGCGAAATTCGGAGACGCACGCGCGGTGGTCGAGGAAATGGCGGGCAAGCGGCGCGCGATTGCGCCGGGCGAAGCGCCGCCGCCCGGCCCGCCGGGCAAGTCCCATCCCGCGATGTTCAAGCAGGGGGGGATGGAAGCATGAACATTCCCTTTCGCCTTGGCGAAGACGGCGAGCCGGTGCGCCTGGCGCTGCCGCCCCCCGATCAGGCCGCCGCCGGGCCGCGGGTAAAGGGATCGATGCGGCTGGCGTTGGCGTCGATCGGTCTGTTCATGCTCGCATTTGCGGTCTGGAGCTGGGCCGCGCCGCTTAATAGCGCCGCCATTGCCAGCGGTTTCCTCGAAGCCGAAGGGGGAGGTCGCCGCACAGTCCAGCATCTGGAGGGCGGCATCGTGCGCCAGTTTCTGGTGAAGGAAGGACAGGAGGTACGGGCGGGTCAGCCGCTTGTGCTATTCGATGAAACACAGAGCGAGGCATCCGATGCTGCGCTGCGGACAAATTTTTACGGTCTGCTGGCGCAGGACGCGCGGCTCACGGCCGAGCGGTTGGGGCTGCCCGCGGTCCGCTACCCGGCCGAATTGCTGGCCGCAGCCAGCGACCCTGAGGTCAAGGAGATCATTTCGGCGTCCAACGCCGAATTTGCCTCGCGGCGGCGCGGTCTTGCCGAGCAGACGCAGATATTGTCGCAGCGGATCGGGCAATCAAACGCCGACATTCGCAGCCTGGGTGCGCAGATCGCGGCGCTGACCGATCAGTCAAAGCTGCTCGACGACGAACAGATGAGCGTCGACATGCTCGTCGACGAGGGGCTGGAACGCAAATCCCGGCTCCTCGCGTTGCAGCGGCAAAAGGCGCTGGTCGACGGCGAACGCGGCAAGCTCGTCAACAGCCTCGACCGACTCCGCGACACAATTGGCGAAACGCGCGCCCAGATGGTGTCGCTACGTGGGCAAGCCGTGCTCGAGGCAACCGGATTGCAGCGCCAGGTGCAATTGCAGATCGCCGAAGCGCGGGAGAAGCTGACGGTCAGCAGCGATATTCGCGCACGCCAACAGGTCGTCGCGCCGATCGCCGGGCGCGTGGCGAACCTGCGATTGATTACGCCCGGCGGCGTGATCGGCGCCGGCCAGCCGATCCTCGATATCGTGCCCACGTCTGAGAAGATCGTTGTATCGGCGCGACTGCGTCCGATCGACATCGACGTGGTGTACAAGGGGCTTAAGGCGGAAGTCAAGCTGACGCCGTACAAGGCGCGGGTGATCCCGAATCTGATCGGGACGGTCAAGGAAGTAAGTCCTGATGCGATTTACGACAGGGACGCGCAGCAAATCTATTACAAGGTGATTGTCGAGATATCGGAGGCGCAGCTCAGGAAATATCCCGACGTCCGGTTGATGTCGGGAATGCCGGCCGAAGTTTATATCGACCTTGGGGCCAGCTCGTTGCTGCAATATCTGCTTCAGCCGATGATCGACAGTTTCAACCGGTCGTTCCGCGAGGGGTGACCCCGACGCGGCTGAGGCAAAGGTGAAAGCTGGAACCGGTCGGAAAAACAGGGGAAAGATGTTGGCGGCAAACGGAATATCGTTCCGACGCGTTCGCCAGGCGGTGCAAGGCACCGCGCTGGGCGTCGCGGCGACATTCTGCGTCGGCGAAACCGCGCCGCTCTATGCGCGCGAGCGCGAGATCGTTCAGACTCCGCCTTATGCTCCGCTTTTCCACTCGACGGCGATGGTCCGCGTGCTGGCGCTCCAGGAAGGCCGACCTTACGAGCCTGGGGAGGTCAATACTGCCATCACGGCGGAGCCGGACGTTTCGGGGCGCATCGTGCTGAAGGCGTCGCCCGCATCGGACGTGGCCGAAACCAGAGCGTCCCCCGGACTACCGAATGAAAATCGGGCTTTTGCGCAACATACACCGGTGGTGATCGATTGGGACGCGCCGATCGCCGCTGTGGCGGACCTGTCCCCGGCCGGTGCGCGCGACGGCGATGAATCGGCCGACGGCGCGCCGACTAAGGCGTTCGGCGAAGCCTTGGCAAGCGTCGATGTCGATCTCGCGGGTGCGGCTTGGCTCGGCGATGCCGGGAACCGCCGTCAAGCCCTGCTGGCGCACACGGCAGCCGAGTCGCCCGAGGGGCGGGCCGATTGCGGCGGTTGCCTTGACGCCCGGAAGGATAAGCTCGCAGGCATGCGAGCGGTGCCGTCGCCGCAGGCGACCGCTATTGCACGCGGTACGAAGGTGGCGAAACGCAGTCGTGCATCGCGCGGCGCAGCAAATGGCTTTCCTGTGGGGTTGGCACCGGGCATTGCACTCCGCTTCGATCCTTCTGCCAGCATTACCGCGTTCGATTCACCCGCGCTGCCTGCAGACATGGTGAATCTTGCGTGCGTGGTGGCCGCGCAAAACCGGATGGGGCCGCCATGCTTCGCCATCGGCGGCACCAAGCGCGTCGGCCGCAAGGCAGCGGCCAGCATGCGCCGCTTCCCCGCGTTCGAGGCCGATGTCTCTGCCGCCCCCTGGCTCGGCGATGCGGATGCCCGCCGCGTCGCACTGCGCGGCAGGCCCGAAGCTTCGAAGCTGGGCACGGCGTCGGCACCGAGCGATGATGTAGAGGAGGATGGTGTAGCGCCGCCGTCCGAAGCCGTGACCGGCATTGACGGCGCCGACGGCCAGGCCGGGGAGGCCGACCTTCTGTCGATCGAGACGCTGCCGCGCGGCGGAATTGCCTTTTCGGGCGGCTATTCGTCGCTCGAAGGACCGGTGGGCACGGTCAAGATTGCACGCACCAACATCGGCGCGCCGGGCCGCGATATCCGTGCGTCGGCGCGCTACTCGAAAATCCAGCGCCTGTTTGAACTTGGCTTCGCCGATGCCAATTTCATGGGCAGCAGATTGTCGCTGGCACCGACCTTTTTCTATTCGCGGTCGACCGCCGTCGGTTTCGATGCCCAACGCAAGTCGTCGGTGTTTCGGCAGACGGCGCGCGGCGTCAATTTCTATGCCGCAAAACCGCTGGGCCGCGGGCTGCGGGTTGCCGTAAACTACCGCTATTCGGATGAGGATTTCCTGATCCGCCTGAAAAATGCGCGATGCGACGTCGGACTGCATGGCAGTCCCTTTTGCAACGCTTTGGGTCGATCGACCAGTTCGATCGTTAGCATTGGATTCGTGCTCGACCGGCGCGACAGCGCCGTCGATCCGACGCGCGGCTTTCAACTCCGGCTAACGCCTGAAATTGCCGGTCCGGGAGGCACGTCGCGTTTTGCCCGCTTTCGCGCGGCCGGTAGTTTCCATCACCGCATCGGCGATATGCTGGACGTTTCGCTGGGGCTGGAGGGAGGAATAATCGAACCGATCGGGGGGCGGACGGTCCCGCTGTTCGACCGCTTTTACATCGGCGGCAACAGCATGCGCGGTTTCGATCTGCGCGGGATCGGACCCAAGGTTGTTCCGCTTAAGGCGCCTGTTGCGCCGCCGACGGCGATCGGCGGCCGCGCCTATTATGCCGGGCGGTTGGAAGTCGCATTCCGGGGGGAACCCGCTCTGCAAAAAATCGGCATTACGCCCAGCGTTTTCGTCGATGCAGGATCGGTGTTCGGCGCGTCCACAGACGAGCTGATTGCCGGCGAGCGGTTGATCGGAAACTCGGCAAAGCCCCGTGTTGCGGTCGGCTTCGGGGTGTCGTTGAATGCCGGACCGGGGAAATTGCGGTTCAATATTGCCCAGCCTCTCGTGCGCCAGGAAGGCGATCGTTCAAAAAAATTCTCCATTTCGTTGGGCACGGCTTTCTAGCGGGCGTCCGCGGGCGCAAAGCTTCCAGTTTGTACGATCGCGGGACAGGGCGATTTTCGGATGTCCCCATCTGGGAATGACCGAAAACCGGCGCATCTGCCAAGTGACGTCGATCGTGGCGCGGGATTCCGGGGCTTCAATGGATAGCAACGTCATCGGTAATAACGACCATCTGTCGATCCGGGTCAAACCGTGGGGTGGTCGCGCTTTGCCGCTGTGCACTACCGGCCGCACCAGGCGGAAATCCCGCAGTTCATGAGCGCCTCGGCCCGCCCCGTCGATTTTGATGGTACCGAGCCCCTGCCGACCCGGCTTCGCCGTTTTCGCGAGCAATGCGGCATCAGCCGTTCGGAACTGGCGATGCGGACGGGCCTCAGTCGGCCGACGATCTGGGCGTGGGAATCGGGCAAGACGCAGCCGCGGCTCAGCAATTTGCGCGTCTTGGCGAACGTCCTCGGCATCTCGCAGTTCGAACTGGTCGGCGGACTCGATGTGGCGGTTCCCGACGACGAAGTCGAAGCGATGCTAGCGACTGGATTGGAGCAAGGGGATTTGCCCGCGGGCATCGCCAATCCGCAGCGACTCAGCATCATGATCTATGCCGCCAAGCTGAGCATTGCGGCGCTTGCCGGGATCAAAGCGCAAAATGTGAAAATTTCGATCGAACTCTAACGCGCGCCGCTGGGTCATTGCCGGTAGGCACCAACTCCTTCACCCAGATACTGATTGTTCGCCTCGCGTTGCGCCGCCGCTTCGTCGTCGTACAAAAAGGGCAGGAACGCGTAGCGCCGCCCGCGTGTGACCGGGGTCGCTTCATGGAGCAGCCCGCAGCCAAAGACGATCGCACCGCCGGGGGCAGGGCGGTAGGTGCGCGCGCCGAATTCGGGAAAGCGAAGCTCACCGCCGTCAAAATCATCGTTGAGGTTGATTGTCACCGCAAAGCGGCGGTGCGCAGTGCCCATTGTCGTATTGTCGCGGTGGGCACGAAAGTGACCGGCGACGGATGCGTCATAACACGCGACGATGTAGCGCTCCATCCGGGTCGCGTTGAAGTTGAATGCGCGCTTGATGACCGGACGAAGGCAATGGTGCACCCGGGCGCTGAGTGCACGGCAAAAGTCCTGATCCTTGATCGTGATGTCCGACCGGCGTTTGTGAGCATGATCTATGACCGATACCGTTTTGCCGTCCACGTCGCGCATGAAGCCAGAATCCTGACCGCCTTCGGTATCGTACAGATCGATCAGTCGCTGACAGGTCGCGCGGTCGAAAACGCGCGGCACCGACAGCACCGGCGCCCAGTCATCGGGTTTACCCTCTTGAGCGAGATGATCGATCAGTGCGAGTGCCTTGTCCGTGTCGGGCAGGTGATAGCGTCCGGCGACGCGCAACTGGCGGTCCAGCACGATGATATAGGGTTCATAATGGTCGCTGTCGGCCGCACATGCGCCATAGGCGTTGCTGACCGCGCGGTCGCTGTCGAGGATGTAGCGGATACCGGGTATCCGCGTCGTGATCCGCCCGGACCTATGGTCCGCAACATCCAGAGTCACCCCGAAGAACGAGCAGCGGACGTCGTCGAAGCGATCGGGATCGGCCATCAGCTTGGCATGGGCGGCGCGGACGGCTTCGTCGGTCGCGGTCCCCATGAAAAACAGCACAATCGCGCGTCCGGCAACGGTGTGAAAAGTATATTGCGGGTTGATGTCCAGAACATTCGCTTTGAACCAGGGCGCTGCCGATCCGACGATCGGTTTCGGAATGGCGTCCCCCCGCGTCGCAGACTGTATCATAACGCTGCCTCCCGCCCCCGCGTGATGCCCAAATCTTCTAGCATCGGGGAGAATGGGGCACAAGCGCCCCGACCTCAATGCTGGCGAGCGCCGCTCTAAGCCTCCACCAATGCGTGATATTCGGCTTCGGCGAGGAAGCGTTCGGCGTCGAGCGCGGCCATGCAGCCCATGCCCGCGGCGGTGACAGCCTGGCGATAGATTTTGTCGGTGACGTCGCCCGCGGCAAAGACGCCGGGGATTGCAGTCAGCGAGGTGCCGGGGGTCACCTGAAGATAGCCGTCGTCGTCGAGCGGCAGCTTGCCCTTGAACAATTCGGTCGCGGGGCTGTGGCCGATCGCGACGAAGCCGCCGTCGGTCGGCTCGTGGCTTGCCGCGCCGGTGACGGTGTCGATCAGGTCGACGCCGACGAGCCCCGACACGCCCTCGCCAGCGACGAAGCGTTCGACCTGCTTGTTCCACAGGACCTTGATCTTCGGATTGGCAAAGAGGCGGTCCTGCAGGATCTTTTCCGCGCGCAGCGAATCGCGGCGATGGATCAGCGTCACATCGTCGCTGTGGTTGGTGAGGTAGAGCGCCTCCTCGACAGCGGTGTTGCCGCCGCCGATCACGACCACCTTCTTGCCCCGATAGAAAAAACCGTCGCACGTCGCGCAGGCCGACACGCCCTTGCCGCCCAGTTCCTGTTCACCGGGAACGCCCAGCCATTTCGCCTGCGCACCGGTCGCGATGACAAGCGTTTCGGCGAGATAGACGTCGCCGCCGTCACCGGTAAGCCGGAATGGACGCTGCGACAGGTCGACGTCGACGATCGTGTCCCAGATCATCGTCGTGCCGACGTGCGTTGCCTGCGCCGTCATCTGTTCCATCAGCCACGGGCCCTGGATCACTTCGGCGAAACCGGGATAATTTTCGACGTCGGTGGTGATGGTCAGTTGCCCGCCGGGTTGCAGCCCCTGCACGACGATCGGCTGCATCCCCGCGCGCGCGGCATAGATGGCGGCCGACAGGCCGGCGGGGCCAGAGCCGAGGATGAGCATTTTCGTATGATGGGTGCTGGGCATGACGATCCTGTTTCTGTGTGGATGACGGCGATTGCGATACCCCCATATCCGTTCGCATCGAGCAGAGTCGAGATGTCCCCGCAGGGTTCGACACGAACGGGAAGACGGGATTCGTGACAGGCTCAAATGGGTGTTGCCAAGCGCGCTGGCAAGGGACAGGTTTCGAGCCGAGGGGAGAGCGAGGCAATGGCAAGCTGGTGGGACAGGCACGGCGTTCCGCGCCTGATCAAATGCGCCTGTTCGCAGGGGCAGATCATGAAGCTGAGGAGCGAGGTCGTGCCGCAAGCGTGTGGCCATGTGCTCGAACTCGGCTGCGGCGGCGGGATCAACATGGACTTTTACCGTCCTGACCGGATTGCGAGTTTCACCGGGCTCGACCCCTCGCCCGAACTGCTGGCGATGAGCCGCGCGGCGGCGGCGCGATGCGGCATCGCGGCCGACATCCGCGGCGGCGCGGGCGAGGCGATGCCGTTCGACAATGCGCGTTTCGATACGGTCGTCACCACCTTCACCCTTTGCTCGGTTACAGATCAGGCCGCCGTGCTCGCCGAAATCCGCCGCGTGCTGAAACCCGGCGGGACCGCATTGTTCCTCGAACATGGCGCGGCACCCGACAGCGGGGTCGCGAAATGGCAGCGGCGGATCGAACCGGTGTGGAAGCGCATCGGCGGCAATTGCCACCTGACGCGCCCGATCGGTGACGCCTATGCGGCGGCAGGATTTGCGGTCGAACGGCGGGGCGCCGCCTATATGCCCAGGACGCCACGTCCGTTCGGCTGGGTCGAATATGGCGCGGCGCGGGTTGCCAGCCCGGTCTAGTACTTTTCGCCCACCTCCACCAGCCCGTGCCCGACGCTGACGCGCTCGTCAAAGACGAAGCAGCTGCCGTGCCAGCGGCTTTCGGACGCGGGCACCTGGTCGAGATAGGCAAGGATACCGCCTTTCAGGTGGACGACGTCCTCAATGCCTTCGCGGCGCAGGAAGGCGGTCGATTTTTCACATCGGATGCCGCCGGTGCAGAACATCGCGATTCGCTTGCCCGCAAAGCGCCCGGCATTGGCGCGCCACCAGTCGGGGAAGTCGCCGAAACTTCGCGTGCCGGGATCGACGGCGCCCGCAAAGCTGCCATAGCCGACCTCGAACGCATTGCGCGTGTCGATAAGCACGGTGTCCGGGTCATCGACAAGCGCATTCCAGTCGGCGGGATCGACCGTGGGCGCGGCGTGGCGCGCGGGGTCGAGCCCCGGCACCTTCATCGTCACGATTTCCTTCTTCAGCCGCACTTTGAGCCGCCCGAAAGGCATGGCCGCGGCGATCGAATATTTGACGTCGAGCGCCGCGCAGCCGGGGAGCGCGCGGATATGGGCGATCACCGCGGCGATGCCGGCGTCGGGGCCGGCGATCGTGCCATTGATCCCTTCGCGCGCGAGGAGCAGCGTGCCCCTGATGGCTTCGGCGGCGCACAGGTCGAGCAGCGGCTGGCGCAACGCGGCGGGATCGTCGAAGGAGGCGAAGCGATAGAGAGCGGCGACAGTGACGGTCATGGCCCTGTCCCTAGACAAAAGCCGTGTCGAAGGAAATGTCGCCGCCCTTGTGAGCCGCCGCGGCGACGATGCCGCTTTTTTGGGCAGCGAATTCGCTCCAATGCCCACCGCGTGGGCAGTGCCGCAATATCCTGTCGCAAAACTTGCGGAAAGCGCGCGATTCGCCAATTGGCACGGCTCTTGATTGGTGCAAGATGACGGGGCCTCGCAGCGACTCAGGGCTTGAGAACCGGACCAGGCTGGCCTGATCCGGCTTTGACTGCGAGCGACGAGACAGACCCAGTGGGGGGACGAGACGCGTGAAGAAGATTGAGGCGATCATCAAGCCGTTCAAGCTCGACGAGGTGAAGGAAGCGCTGCACGAAGTCGGCGTCAGCGGAATCACCGTCACCGAAGCCAAGGGCTTCGGGCGGCAAAAGGGCCATACCGAACTGTATCGCGGCGCCGAATATGTCGTCGATTTCCTGCCCAAGGTGAAGCTGGAGGTGATCGTCGAGGATTCGATGGCCGAGCGCGTCGTCGAGGCGATCGCCGCCGCCGCACAGACCGGCCGCATCGGCGATGGCAAGATTTTCGTCATCCCGGTCGAAACCGCGCTGCGCATCCGCACCGGCGAACGCAACGAGGACGCGCTCTGACCGGCCCGCACCGATTTCATCCCAGCAATCCCCGGCACGCCGGACCATTATGCAAGAAGGAAATATAGACCATGGCTACGAAGCCCAAGGACATCATCGCGCGGATCAAGGAAAATGACATCGAGTGGGTCGACCTGCGCTTCACCGACCCCAAGGGCAAGTGGCAGCATCTGACGATGTGCGCCGGGGTGATCGACGAGGACGCGCTTGAGGACGGGTTGATGTTCGACGGCTCGTCGATCGAGGGCTGGAAGGCGATCAACGAGAGCGACATGATCCTGAAGCCCGATCTCGATGCGGTCTATGACGATCCCTTTTCGGCGACGCCGATGCTGGTGATCTTCTGCGACATCGTCGAGCCGTCGACGGGCGAAGGCTATAGCCGCGACCCGCGCACGACGGCGAAGCGCGCCGAAGCCTATCTCGCGTCGAGCGGCATCGGCGACACGGCCTACGTCGGCCCCGAAGCGGAATTCTTCATGTTCGACGATGTCCGGTTCGAAAGCGGATACAACAAGTCGGGGTTCGAGATTGACGATATCGAACTGCCGACCAATTCGGGTCGCAGCTATGAAGGCGGCAACCTTGCGCACCGCCCGCGCGCCAAGGGCGGCTATTTCCCCGTCGCGCCGGTCGACAGCGCGGTCGATATCCGCGCCGAGATGGTCTCGACGATGCTTGAAATGGGCCTGCCGTGCGACAAGCATCACCATGAGGTCGCCGCGGCGCAGCACGAACTGGGCCTGACCTTCGGCACGCTGACTCAGACCGCCGACCGCATGCAGATCTACAAATATGTCGTGCAGCAGGTCGCGCACGCCTATGGAAAGACCGCGACCTTCATGCCCAAGCCGATCAAGGACGACAATGGCAGCGGCATGCACACCCACATTTCGATCTGGGAAAAGGGCAAGCCGCTCTTTGCGGGCAACGGCTATGCCGGCCTCAGCGACATGTGCCTCTATTTCATCGGCGGCGTCATCAAGCATGCCAAGGCGCTGAACGCCTTCACCAACCCGACGACGAACAGCTACAAGCGGCTCGTTCCGGGGTTCGAGGCGCCGGTGCTTCTCGCCTATTCGAGCCGCAACCGTTCGGCGTCGTGCCGCATTCCCTATGGCGCGGGCGCCAAGGCGAAGCGCGTCGAGTTCCGCTTTCCCGACGCGATGGCGAACCCCTATCTCTGCTATTCGGCGCTGCTGATGGCGGGCATCGACGGCATCCAGAACAAGATCCACCCCGGCGAGGCGATGGACAAGAATCTGTATGACCTGCCGCCCGAAGAGCTGCGCGAAGTGCCGACCGTGTGCGGCTCGCTTCGCGAAGCGCTCGACAGCCTGATGGCCGACCACGACTTCCTCCTGAAGGGCGACGTGTTTTCGAAGGACCAGATCGAGGCCTATGTCGAACTGAAGTGGAACGAAGTCTATCGCTTTGAGCAGACGCCGAGCCCGGTCGAGTTCGACATGTATTACAGCGCCTGATCCGCACGCGGGTCGGCCAAATCGGCAAGGGGCGTCCGGTTCGGGGGAACCGGGCGCCCTTTTTGCCGGGCGTTGACGTGGCAGGTAGTTGCGCGCGGCCCGCCGTCCGCGCCACGATGAATCTGCCGAGGCGATAGGTGAAGGATATGGCGACGATGATGCGATTGGCGGCTCCGCTGCTGCTGTTCCTGCTCGCGGCGTGCGATTCATCGGCCGATCCCGCCGCGACCATGGCAACGCCCGCAGGCTATCGCGAGGCGGCGGCGGCGTTCGACGCGGCGATCGCGGCGAAGGACGAGGCGGCGTTGCGGCGGCTGATCGCCGACGATTTTCTGTGGGTGCGCGGCAGCGGCGCGACGGGCGACAAGGCAGCGTTCATCGCCGCGCTCGCCGCACCGTCGATCCGTATCGAACCCTTTGAACCCGCCGAGCCGCGCTGGATCACGAGCAGCGACAGCGCGCTGCTTGCCGCGACCAACACGCTGCGCGGCGTCGCCGACGGCGAGCCGTTCGTCGACCGGCACCGTTTCGCCGATCACTGGCGCTGGCGCGACGGCAAGTGGCAGCTTGTCTATGCACAGGTCACGCCAGCGCCCGCCGCGGATGTTGGCGGGGCCGATTAAGCAAGCGCGGTGCCGAACAGCAGCGGCGGACCGTCGCGATCGCACATCGGTTCGCCATGCCCGGCAACGGCGGCAAAGGCGTTTACGCCGTTTTCAAACAGTGCGGTATAGGCCGTCCGGGCTTTGCAAGGGGGCCTGGCCATGATTCGACGTCTGATCCTGCTGGCCTCGCTGCTGGCTTCTGCCGGATGCGGCAAGGTCATCGAACTTGCCAACCAGAGCCGAACGGTGGCGGCGCCGCGCGAGGAGGTCTTTGCCAGGATGTTCGGCGACGGGAGCGCTTTCAGCGGCCTGCCGCTGGTGACCAATGGCGGTTCGACGCGGCTGTACGAACTTGTCGTGCACAAGGGCGAGCCGGGTTTCGAGCTGATGGCGCCGAAGCAGCGGCCCGACGCCTATAAGGTGAAAATTGCCGTCGCGATGGAAATCCCGCGCGAGGCGCACCTTATCTACAATGTCGACGATGGCGCGCTCCAGACGGGGCTCAGATTCACCTTCGACGCGCTGGCGCCCGACCGCACCCGCGTGACCTTTGCCGTTGACGATCTGACGGGCGAGGGATCGGGCGGGCTGACCGTCAACCGTTCGGCGCTGCACCGCGTCGCGCACGATGCGCTGCGCCGTCTCGACGAGTTCGACGAGGCCGAGGAACCCGCCTGACGCGGCAAGCCAACCCCGGCTATGGTAAATGGGCAAGGTTGCGCACGCGCCCCGGTGATGGCAGTTTTACGCGCGGGTGGCTCCGATCGCGAAAGGCTGGTCGCCAATGCCGAAGCATGTAATCGCCGTCCTTGTGCCGCTGTTGGCGCTGGCTTCGTGCGGGGGCGGAGGTGGCGGCGATACGCCCGCGGCCAACGCCCCGCCGACCTTCACGTCGCTCCAGACCGCCAGCGTTGCCGAGAATATGACCAGTGCCTATCAGGCGGCCGCCAGCGATCCCGACGGCGACGCGCTGACGTTCAGCATTGATGGCGGCGCCGATGCGGCGCGCTTTGCGATCACCGGCGCGGGAGCGCTGCGGTTCAACGCAGCGCCCGATTTCGACCTGCCTGGCGATGCCGATACCGACAATGTCTATGCGGTGGTGTTGCGCGTCAGCGACGGCCGGGCGAGCGTGACGCAGGCGGTCAACATCACCGTCACCAACAGCCGCGAAGGCATAGCGGTCGCGCGCGTCGGCACCGGGTTCAATCAGCCGCTTTACGTGGCGGCGATTCCCGGCGACACCCGTGTCTATGTCGTCGAAAAGGGCGGCGACGTCTATCGCTTCGATCCTGCCGACGGCAGCCGGACGCGCGTGCTCGACATCACCGACATTTCGACGAGCGGCGAACGCGGACTGCTCGGCCTCGCTCCCTATCCCGATCATGCGGCATCGCAGCGGCTGTTCGCGGTCGCGACCGGCACGAACGGCAATGTTCAGGTGCGGCGCTATACGCTGGGTCGGCCTGACAGTTCGACCAGCTATGACCTGGTGCTGGACATTCCGCATCCCGGCTTCGACAATCACAACGGCGGCTGGATCGGCTTCGGCCCGGACGGCCATGTCTATGTCGCCGTCGGCGACGGCGGCGGCGCGGGCGACCCCGGCAACAATGCGCAAAACCGCAACGTGCAGCTGGGCAAGATCCTGCGCTTTGCCGTCGGGGCGGGGGGCGACAGCTATGCCCCCGCGCCGGGCAACCCGTTCATCGCGGGCGGCGGCGACCCCTATGTCTTTGCGTTCGGCCTGCGCAACCCGTTCCGTGCCTCCTTTTCGGGATCGACGCTGTTGATCGGCGATGTCGGGCAGAATGCGGTCGAAGAGATCGACATGGTGACGACCACGCAGCCGGGGCGCAATTTCGGCTGGCGCTTTCTGGAGGGGACGCAACCCTTTTCGGGAACGGCGCCCGCCGGGCTGACGCCGCCCGTCGCCGAATATGGCCATGGCAGCGGGGCGCGACAGGGGCGTTCGGTCACCGGCGGCTATGTCTATCGCGGGCCGGTCGCGTCGCTCGCGGGCCAATATGTTTTCGGCGATTTCGTGTCGGGCAATATCTGGACGGTGCCCTTTGCCGACCTGGTCGTCGGCCAGACCTTGCCCGCGTCGCGCTTTGCCGTCCGCAACGAGGATTTCGCCCCCGACGCGGGGACGATCAGAAACATCGCCTCCTTTGGCGAGGACAGCGCGGGCAATCTGTTCATCGTCAGCATCGGCGGCGACATTTTCATGGTGCGTCCGGGCTGACGCCTTGCGCCGGCCGTCGGTCCCCGACCGCCGCTTTGCCGCGCCTTCCGGCGGGAAAGCGGCGGCCCGGCATTTTTCGCGGTTGGCCGCGCTTGATTCATCGGCCACAGTGGTTAGGTAGCAATCCGAGACCGATTCACCGCCGATGGGAGACAGGAAATGAGCACCGAAACGCACCTCAAGCAACATTATATCGGCGGCCGGTGGGTCGATTCGAAGGGCGGCAGGCTCCACCACGTCATCAATCCCGCGACCGAGGAAGCGGCATCGACCGTCGTGCTCGGCACCGCCGCCGACGTCGACGACGCGGTGGCCGCGGCGCGCGAGGCCTTCAAAAGCTTTTCGCAGACGACGCGCGAGGAACGGCTGGAGCTTTTGAACCGCATCGTCGAGGAATATAAGAAGCGTGGGCCGGATCTTGCCAAATCGATGGCGGCCGAAATGGGCGCGCCGGTCAGCTTTGCGGGCACCGCACAGGTCGGCGCCGGCATCGGCGGCTTCCTTGGCACGATCGCCGCGCTCAAGGATTTCAGCTTCAGCGAACAGCATGGCGCGAACAAGGTCGTATATGAACCGATCGGCGTCGTCGGCATGATTACCCCATGGAACTGGCCGCTCAACCAGATTGCGTTGAAGGTCGCTCCGGCGCTCGCTGCGGGCAACACGATGATCCTGAAACCGTCGGAGGAATGCCCCGGCAATGCGGTGATCTTTGCCGAGATTCTCGACGCCGCGGGCGTGCCGCCGGGCGTGTTCAATCTGGTTCAGGGCGACGGCCCGACCGTCGGCCACGCGATCAGCGCGCATCCGGGGATCGAGATGGTGAGCTTCACCGGATCGACGCGCGCGGGCATCCTCGTCGCCAAGGCCGCCGCCGATACGGTGAAGCGCGTGCATCAGGAACTGGGCGGCAAGTCGCCGAACATCGTCCTGCCCGACGCCGACCTGGAAACGGTGCTGCCGCCGACGGTGCAGGGCGTGCTCGTCAACACCGGGCAAAGCTGCATCGCGCCGACGCGCATCCTTGTCCACAAGGAGCGCGAGGCCGAAGCGGTGGGGGTCATCAAGGCGATGTTCGATGGCACGCAAGTGGGCGATCCGATGAGCGAGGGCGGCCACATCGGCCCCGTCGTCAACAAGGCGCAGTTCGACAAGATCCAGGGGCTGATCCAGTCGGCGATCGACGAAGGCGCGCGCCTCGAAACGGGCGGCACCGGCCTGCCGTCGAACGTCAATCGCGGCTATTATGTCAAGCCGACGGTCTTTTCGGGCGTCACGCCCGACATGCGGATCGCGAGGGAAGAGATTTTCGGGCCCGTCGCGACGGTCATGGCCTATGACACGCTCGACGAAGCGGTCGAGATCGCCAACGACACCGAATATGGCCTGTCGGCGGTCGTGTCGGGCGACCCCGTCAAGGCCGCCGAAATCGCGCCGAAGCTGCGCGCCGGCATGGTCGCGGTGAACAGCTGGGGTCCGGGGCCGGGTGCGCCCTTCGGCGGCTACAAGGCATCGGGCAACGGCCGCGAAGGCGGGCTGTTCGGGCTGAAGGACTTTATGGAAGTGAAGGCGATCAGCGGGATTCCGGCCTGACCCTGATCGGCAATAGCCAGTTGCTCGCGCGAAGGCGGGAGCCGATCACCTGCCGGTTCCATCTTGCACCGACCGGGTGATGGCTTCGCGCCTTCGCGGGGACATGGATCATTTTAACGTCAGAGGATCGACCCCCTTCCGCTTGCGGAAGGGGTTTTGCTTTGAAGCATTAACGATTATGCGCCCCGGCATGACCACCCGTTCCCCGCTCGCCCCGGCGACTTTCCCCGACCTTCCCGAGATTGCCGGGGTGACGCGCCGCGTCGCGCGGGCGCGCTACAAGGACTGGGACCGCTGCGACCTGACTTTCATCGAGCTGGCGCCCGGCACCGCGGTTGCGGGGGTGTTCACGCGCAATGTCTGCTGCTCGTCCGAAGTCGAGCTGGGGCGCGAACAGGTGAAGCGCGGCGCCGCGCGCGCGCTGGTCGTCAATGCGGGCAACAGCAATGCTTTCACCGGCTATCGCGGGCGCGAGGCGGTCGAGGCGATCATGGCGCAGGTCGCGGGGCATCTCGGCTGCGATGCCAGCGAGGTCTTCGTCAGCTCGACCGGCGTGATCGGTGTGCCGTTGCCGAAAGACAAGGCGCGCGCGGGCGTCGCGGCGGCGCTGACCGCCGAACCCTGTTCGTGGGAAGTCGCGGCCGAAACGATCGGCACCACCGACACCTTTGCCAAGGGATCGACCGCCAGCGCCATCGTTGGCGACCGCACCGTCCATGTGGCGGGTATCGTCAAGGGATCGGGGATGATCGCGCCCGACATGGCGACGATGCTCGGCTATATCTTTACCGACGCCGCGGTGGCGCCCGCGCTGTTGCAGGCGATGCTGAACGAAGCGACCGGCGGGACGTTCAATTCGATTACCGTCGACAGCGACACCTCGACCAGCGACACGGTGCTGCTGTTCGCGACGGGGCAGGCGGGCAATGCGATGCTCGCCTCTCGCGACGACCCCGGCGCCGATGCGCTTTATGCGGCGATCCGGGAGGTCGCGCTTGACCTTGCGCATCAGGTCGTGCGCGACGGCGAAGGCGCGTCAAAGTTCATCGAGGTGCAGGTGACGGGGGCGGTGAGCGACGCCAGCGCCAGGCGCGTCGCGCTGTCCATCGCCAATTCGCCGCTGGTCAAAACCGCGATCGCGGGCGAGGACGCGAACTGGGGCCGCGTCGTGATGGCGGTGGGCAAGGCGGGCGAGCCCGCCGACCGCGACCGCCTGGCGATCCGCTTTGGCGATCATTGGGTCGCCAAAGACGGGCTGCCGGTCGAAGGTTATGACGAGGCGCCGGTGGCAGCGCACCTCAAAGGGCAGGCGATCCGCGTCGGCGCCGACCTGGGCCTCGGCGAAGGCCGCGCGACGGTGTGGACGTGCGACCTGACGCACGGCTATATCAGCATCAACGCCGACTATCGGAGCTGAGGCAAAAAAAGCCCGTTCGCATCTCGACTTCGCTCGACACGAACGGGATTGCAGATGTCGTTTACAGCGCCGCTTCGAGCCAGCCCTTGAGCGCGCTTTTCGGCGCCGCGCCGACCTTGGTGTCGGCGATCTCGCCATTTTTGAACAGGATCATCGTCGGGATGCCGCGCACGCCATATTTGCTCGGCGCGTCGGGATGATCGTCGATGTTGAGCTTGGCGATGACGACCTTGCCCGCGAGCTCGTCCGAAATCTCTTCGAGCGCGGGGCCGATCATCTTGCAGGGACCGCACCATTCGGCCCAGAAATCGACAAGCACGGGGGTGTCGCTGTCGAGCACATCCGCCTGGAAGCTCGCGTCGGTGATGGCTTTGGTACCCATGGTCTGAACTCCTGAAACTCGGTCGAGGCCAAGCTAAGGCGTCGGCGCGTCCGGCTCAAGGGCCGAACCGGGCAAATTCGCCTTGCTTGTCGGCAAGCCGGGCTTGTGCCCGTCGAGCAGCGCATCGTCGAGGCCGATCAACCGCGGCGCCGCAGTATAGAGCAGCGCCGCCGCGACGCGCCGACCGGGAAAAATCACCCGCAGCGCGTCGCGATACGCCGCCATCTGGCGCAGATAGGCGGGCTGGACCTGGGCGGCGCTTTCGGGGACGTGGCGCCCGGTCTTGTAATCGATCACCGTTACGGCGTCGTCGGTGACCAGCAGCCGGTCGACGATCCCGGCGACCACGACCCCGTCGACGACGGCCGACAGCGGCACTTCGGCAAGCGATCCCGGCCCGAACAGCGGCGCGTGCGCGGGATCGTCCAGCACCGCCAGCACTTTGTCCACCATCGCCGCGCGCGCGCGCTCGTCCAGCGACGACGCCTGTGCCGCCAGCCAGCGCAGCGCCGCGGCGCGGCGGCGATCGGCGGCGACGGGCGGCAACCGCTCGAACAGCGCGTGGAGCAGCAGGCCGCGCGTCACTGCGGCGGCGCGCTCGCCTCCCTGCGGCGGCGCGGCGACATCGTCCTCGCCGAGCGCCGACGGGGCGAGCGGGCGCGGCGGGCGCGCCTCATCGGGGGCCATGCGGTGCAGCCAATCGGGCAGGGGCGCCGCCCCGCGCGCAGCTGTTTTCCCCTTTTTCGCCTGCGGCGCCCAGCGCCCGGCGTTGACGCGGTGCACGCGGCGACGGCTCCAGATGGCGCCGCCGTCCTCCCAGTCGCGCCCCAGCCGGTCGAGCGCGCCCGATACCGCGCTATGCCAGCTCGACTCGGGAACGCTGCGCTCGGCGGTCCTGGTGACGCCGGCGACCACCAGAATCTCCTCGGCGCGGGTCATCGCGACATAGAAGAGCCGCCAATGCTCCTCGCTCGCCGCCGCCCTGGCCTTCGCATGGGCATCGGCCAGCGCGCCGTGCCGCTCGTCGGCGCCGACCGGATAGACGGGCAGTTTTTCCCACGCCGCGACATCGACGGTGAAGGGGCGACGGTCAAAGCTGTCGTCGTCGGTTGCATCGGCGAGGATCACGATCGGCGCCTGCAATCCTTTCGAGCCGTGGACGGTCATCACGCGCACAACATCGCTGCGCGCCTCGGTCTGGCGCTTGATGTCGGCGGCGCTGCCCTCGATCTCGGCCAGGAAACCGAGCAGCGAGACGGTCTTGCGCGATTCGAACGCCAGCGCCTGATTCAGCAGCTCGTCGATCGGGTCGCGCGCCTCGCGCCCCAGCCGCGCGTAAAGCTTGCGCCGCCCGTCGATCGGGCCGGACAGGATGGTTTCGAGGAAGCGGAACGGCGTCATATAGTCGGCCATCGCAAGCAATCCGCCCAGCGCCTCCATCGTCGCGGGCGGCATGGCGTCGCGATGCGCGCGCAGATGCGCCCACAGCGAGGCGCGGCCACGATCCTGCGTGCGATCGTATAGTTCATCCTGCGTCCAGCCGATCAGCGGCGACACGAGCAGCGCGGCGAGGTTCAGGTCGTCGTGCGGCTGCACGGCAAAGCGCATCGCCGCCATCAGATCCTGCACGCCGAGCGGCTGCGTCAAGGCGAAGCGGTCGACCCCCGCGACGGGGACGTGCAGCGCCTGCAACCGCGCGACGATCCGCGCCGCCAGATCGCGACGGCGGCGCACGAGGATCATCACGTCGCCCGGCGCGACGGGGCGGCCGTCCTTGCCGTTCGCGATCCAGTCCTGCACTTCGGCGGCGATCGCCTTTGCGAGCCGCATGCTCGCGGGATCGCGCGCGGGTGCGGTGGCATGGCCGCCGTCCATGGCCGCGTCATCGGCCGCTTCGTCGGCCTCCTCGGCTGCCCTCAGCGCCTTGCCGACCGGCAGCGGCTCCCACAGTTCGACCTGCCCGGCGTGCGCGTCGCGGTAGGGACGGTGCGGCGGCTCCTTTCCGTCAAGCCCCATCAGCGCGGCGCCGCCCGCCGCGAGCCAGGCGTCGGCGACCTCCAGCACTGCGGGGGTCGAACGATAGTTGGATATCAGGTCGACCGCCTCGAAATCCTGCCCCGCGCGTTCGCCAAGCGCATGAAAAAGGTCGCGCGCGCTGGCAAAGGCCCTGGGATCGGTGCCCTGAAAGCCAAAGATCGCCTGTTTGCGATCGCCGACGGTGAACAAGGTGCGCGCGCGTTCGACGTCGTTGCCATGCACGGCGAAAAACTCTTCGGCGAGCGACAGGACGATCCCCCATTGGCGCATGTTCGTGTCCTGCGCCTCGTCGACCAATATATGATCGGTGCGCTGGTCGAGCTTGAAGCGCACCCATTCGCCAAAACCGCTGACGCGCAGCAACGAACCCGCAAGGGTGATGAGGTCATCGAAATCGGCAAGCCCCTGGTCACGCTTGGCGAGCGCATAGGCTTCGGCGAAGCGGCTGCCCAGCTTCCACGCCGCCGCCAGTTCGTCGGCGACGCGCATCGCCGTCGCGGTCGCGCGCAGCGCCGACGCCGCCTCGACAATCCGCACCGCGCTGTCGACGCAGTCGTTCATCTGGCCTTTGTCGCCCGCATATTCGGCCCGCAGATTGCCATCGCCTTTATGGAAACGGCTGATAAGTTTGTCCAGCATTGCGGCGCGCGCCGCCGCATCGCCCATCATCCAGCCGACCATGACGTCCGAATGGGCGAGCCCGGTCTTCGTCCCCCACGCGGCGCCGCTCGCCGCCACCGCCTTGATATCCGCGTCGGCGATCGCGCCACCGGCAAGCTGGTCGGTCATCCACCCATCGGGATCGCCGACGGGCAGGTCGAAAGCGGCGCGCAGATCGTGCGCCGCAGGCGGCAGCAGCGCGTTCGGCCCGCCGAACACCGACGCGCAGCGCGACAGAAAGCCGATCGCGGCGTCGGTGCCGAGCCGACGCGCCAGCGCCGCGGCCGCCGCGCGCAGCGCCGCCTGTTCCTCGCCCGGCAAGTCGAGCAAGTCGCCGAGCACCTGCCGCTGAAGCGCGCCCGCCTCATCCTCCTCGATCGCGCGAAATCCGGGAAGCAGCTTTGCCTCCAGGGGAAAGCTCGCAAGCAGCGTCTGACAGAAACTGTGGATCGTCTGGACGCGGATCGCGCCGCCGGGGCTGTCGATCACGGTCGCGAATAGTGCGCGCGCGCGGGCGACCAGCGCGGGCACGCCCCGGTCATAGCCGAGCAGGTCGAGGTCGATACCCAGCGCCTGAAGGTCGAGCCGCAATTCGCGTTCGTCCATCCGCACCCACATCGCCAGCCGTTCGTGGATGCGATGCGCCATTTCGGCGGCGCCCGCCTTGGTGAAGGTGATGCACAGGATCGCATCCGGCGATACGCCATCGAGCAGCAGGCGCAGCACGCGCGCCGACAGCACCTGCGTCTTGCCCGTTCCCGCCGACGCGCCGAGCCAGACGTGGCGCGCGGGATCGGCGGCGGCGCGCTGATGCGGATCGAGCGTTGCGAGCGGCGCGGGGCGGGTCATATATCCTCCTCGCCGCGCCCGAACCATTCGTCGCGGCGCATCAGCTGGTCGTAATCGCCGTAAGTCGCGTTATCCCCCGGCGCAAAGGGCGCGTCGCCGAACAGAAATCGCCGGGCCAGATCGGCAAGCGCGTCGGCGGCATGATCGACCGCCTCCGCAGCGCTTTTGAGGCCGCTGCGCGGGCCATAGGTCGATGAAATCTTGCCCGCGCCGCCCGCCTTGCGGTCGGGCTGCAGGCTCCAATACTCGAGGGCGGCGACGTCGGCCGCATCGATGCCCTTCATCCCGCCTCGCTGCGCGATCAGGCCCAGCAGCCCGAGTTGATTGTCGAGCCTGTCGAACGCCGCCTTGGCGCTCGGCGCCTTGCCTGTCTTGTAATCGACGATCGCGAGGCGTCCGTCGGGCATCCGGTCGATGCGGTCGGCCGTGCCGCTGAGCGTGACGCCATCGAGCGCGATCTCGCCCCACGCCTCGGCCTTCAGCGCCGAGCGGCCCTCCGCCTCGATCAGCTGCCGCGCTGCCCAGCGCAGCGCGGGTTCGATGCGCGGCAGCCAGAAGGCGCGTGCGATTGCGTCGAGCGCGGGATCGTCGCGCAGCGCCGCCAGTTCGGCCTCGAACGCCGCTGCGCCCGCCCCGGCGCGCACCCATCGTTCAAACAACGCATGGACCCGCGTGCCGCGCCAGCGTGGATCCGGCGCGGCGCTGAGCGGCGCGAGCGGCGACAGGCCGAGAATCTGGTTGGCATAATAGGCAAAGGGATCGCGGGCCAGCCGGTCGACCGCGGTGACGCTGATCCGCCGTGGGCGCCGGTCGGCGGGCGGGGCGGGGCGGGGCCTTGCGGCCGGCTGCACCGCACCCGCGGGCAGGTCGATGCGCGCGGCGAGTTCGGTCAACGGCGCGCCGTCCGGCGCGGGCTGCGGAAGTTCGCCCGCCAGCGCCGCCAGCCGCAGCCAGAAGCGCGAGGCGACCGCCGGGTCGCCGCCGCTGCGCAATGCGCGCGTCATGACGATTTCGCTCGCCCCCAGCGCCCCCGCGAAATCGTGCGCCGCCATCCCCTGCTGCCGTTCGGCGGCGGGCAGGCCGATCAGGCGGCGAATGCCGGGCGCAAGCCAGGGGTCGGGCTGTGTCGCGGGCGGCCATCGCCCTTCGTCAAGACCGCCGAGGATCATCAGGTCGGCGCGCTGGAGCCGCGCTTCGAGCAGCCCCCAGATGAACAGCCGGGGGTGCCCGCCATAGGGAGGCCGGACGCTCGTCTCGCCAAGCAACTGGCCAAGCATCGCGGGAAAATCGGCAGGGTCGATGTGCGCCGGACCCGCGCCGCGCGCGAGCGTCCAGCGGTCGAACAGCGCGGCGAGCATCCGCCCGGCGGACCCCGTCCACACCGCCTCGCCGGTCAGCCATTCGAGCGCATCCCGCAACGCCGAAAGCAGGCAGTCGGGCGCCACCGGCGGCCCGGCGAAGGGCGCGAGCATGGGGGCGAACGCCCCGCTTACGTCCTGCCACCACGGCGTCAGTCCGACGGCGAGCGCATGACCGCGCGCGTCGCGATCGGCGGCGAGTGTTGCGATCCGCGCCGACACGCCCGCCCAGCCAGGCGCGAGGCCCGGTTCGCGCAGCAGCAGATCGAGCCGCCGCACCGCATCGAGCCAGTCGGTCCGCCCTTCACCCTTGCGGACAAGCGGGTGCCCGAACAGCGCGATCAGCGCAACCGGATCGAAACCCGCCGCCAGTTCGGCGAGCAGCAGCGCAAGCGCACCGGGCGGCGTGCGCGCCAGCGGCTGGCCCGCGCTGTCGTCGACGGTGATCCCCCAGCGCGCGAGCGCGGCGGCGACGCGCTCGGCCAGCGCGCGGTCCGGCGTGACCAGCGCCGCGGTGCGCCCCGGCGTTTCGATCGCGTGGCGCATCAGCAGCGCTATTCCCTGCGCCTCCTGTCCATCGTCGGCAAAGGTCGCGCCCGCGATCCCGGCGGTCGCGGGTTTGACGTCGCCCGCCGTCTGCCACTGCGCGGTATAGTCGGCGGGCGCGAACAGCAGCGAAATGAAGGGCGTGCGCGCCTCCGGGCCGTCGAAGGGCGAGGACGACGCCCATTCGGCAACCTCTTCGCGCGCAACACCCATGCGGTCGAGCAGCAGCTTCAGATGATATTGCGGATGGGTTTCCAGCGGGCGCGCCGCATGGTCGGCATCGCGTCGGGTTGGACCCAGCGCATCCCATTCCGCCTTCGCCATGGCGGTGTCGAGGCCGGGGAGCACGACCATGCCCCGCGCCATGTCGGCGACGGCGCGCAACAATCGCACGACCGCGGGCGCGGCGGTTGTGACACCCGCCGCGACGACGAAACGCGCGGGCGGCGCCGTTCGCCATGCGGCCGCCACACGGTCGAGCATCGCGTTGCGACGCGCGGCGCGGTCGATATGTCCCGTCGCCGCGAGCACTTCGGGCCAATGATCGACGAGCAGCCGCAGCCGCGCGAGCGATGCGCGCCAATGGTCGGCAAAGGCGCCGAGGTCGAGGTCGACGAGCGCCGACGCCGGAATCTCTTCATAATGAAGCTGGTCGATCACGCGCGCCAGGCCGCCCGCGAGATGAAAGGCGGCGGCCCCCGTCACTGGTGGTTCGCCGTCGGGCGTGTGTCGCTCGATCAGTTCGGCGAGCAGCAGGCGCCGCCGCAGCGGCTCGATGGCGGGCGGCAGCGGCGCTTCGATGTCGATCGCATCGAGCGCGACCGCCACCGATTCATCCAGGTCGGCGTCGCCGATCACGACGAGCCGCGGCATCAGCAGCCCCGCGCCGCCTGCGCGGACAAAGGCGGCCTGCACCGCGCTGCGTGCGCGATTGCTCGGCAGCAGTATGATACCTTCGGCCAGCCCCAGCGCGCTGCCCGCAAAGCGGTCGATCAGTCCGGCGGCGAGCGCGTCCGCGAAGGCCCGGTGGACGGGAATGGAAAAGAGGGTAGGGCGGCTTGACGCAGCCATTTTATCCCCTTGCCTTCATGGCGACGGCCGGGATCTCGCCCTCTCGCCTCGACGAAGCGGCGCGTTTCCGGCCTTCGCCGGGCTGAAGGATGGGATCAAACCTCACTCAACGCCGCTTCGGTCGGCGCGATCGCCGCCGGGGTGCCGACGTCGAACCATTGCCCCATGTGCGACAGGCCATAAAGCCGTCCTGCCGCGATCGCGCGGTCCCACAATATATTGGCCGAAAAGGGGCCTTCGGGTGCATCGTCCAGCAAGCGCCGCGAAATGAGCTGGATGCCGGTATAGACGAAGGGCGCGATCCGCCCCGGCTTGCGCCGCGACAACCGCCCTGCCGGGTCCATGTGGAAATCGCCGCGTCCGCGATGTCCCGTCGCACTCGCCTGCCGGATGACGAGCAACAGCGCGTCCATCCGCTTGCCGTCCCAGTGGCGCGCGAGGTGGCGGATGCTGTCCTGCGGCCCGTCGGTCCAGATATTGTCGCTGTTGACGATCAGGATCGGATCGCCGGTGAGCAGCGGCAGCGCCTTGAGCATCCCGCCGCCGGTTTCCAGCAGCTGTGCGCGCTCGTCCGACACGGCGATGGTGAAACGGCGCTTCTGCTTGGCCAGATGCGCTTCCAACGCGTCGGCAAGATAATGGACGTTGACGACGACATGGCCGATTCCCGCCGCCTCGATCCGGTCGAGGCTGTGGTCGATCAGCGGCTTGCCGGCGACGCGGACCAGCGGCTTGGGCCGCGTCGCGGTCAGCGGACGCATTCGTTTGCCAAGTCCCGCCGCCAGCACCATCGCGCTTTCGATCGTCGCCGTCACGTCCATGCCTCCGCCCGCTTCGCCGCGGGGATATGGGCGTCGAACCATTGCCGGACTGCGGCCAGCGCCGGATGCGCGAAGTCGCGTTCGAGCAGCCCCCACATGCGCGGCTGGAACTGGCGGTAATGCGGCTTGCCGTCGCGTTTCCACAGGCGGACAAAGACGCCGAGTATGCGTGTGTTGCGCTGCGCCGCGAGTGCCCAATAGGCCTGCTCGATGTCGCGCCCCGTCGCCGCCTGATAGCGCGCGAGCATCGCCGCCTCGACCGCGGGGTCGACGTCGCGCCGCGCATCTTCGAGCACCGAGGCGAGGTCATAGGCGGGGTGGCCGACAAGCGCGTCCTGAAAATCGAGCAGGCCGTAACGGGCCAGCCCGTCCTGGCCGGCGACGAGCATGATATTTTCGGCGTGGAAATCACGCAGCACGGTGACGCGCGGCAGGCCGTCCGTTTCGACCGGCATCAGCGCCGTCTGCCACGCGGCGCGAAAGCCGTCGCGATCAACCTCGATGTCCAGCGCCGGGCAATACCAGTCGGCGAACAGCATCACCTCGTCCAGCCATTGCTCCAGCCCGTGCACCGGCAACCCCGGCATCGGCGGCCGCGTGTGGAGATGGATCAGCAGGTCGGTGACGCCGGCGTAATAGGCGGTTTCGCGATCGAGCGCGGCATCGACCGTCTCGCGCAGCCGCACGTCGCCGAAATCCTCGATCAGCAGCAGGCCGGCGTCCAGGTCGCGCGCGAGGATCGTCGGCGCGTTCAGCCCCGCGGCGCACAGATATTCGGCGACCGCGATGAAGGGCCGCGGGTCCTCGTGCGGCGGCGGCGCGTCCATCAGCACGGCGCGCCGTTCGCCATCGACGACCCGGAAATAGCGGCGGAAGGATGCATCGCCCGCCAGCGGCAGAATGCGGGCATTGCCCCAGCCATGCGCCGCGAGGAAGGCGGGCGCATGGGCGGGCGGAATCATCGAAGCGGCCATCGCGCTTCCCAAGCGGGCGGCACTGTCGCTGTCAAGACACGCGCGTCGCCAGCGCCCGAAATCGTCAGCGCGAGCGCATCCACCCAGCCGTCGCCGCCCAGCCGGTCGGGCCATTCGATCAGCAGCGCGCCGTCGTACAGATAATCGTCGAGGCCGAGTTCGATCAGTTCGTCCGGTGCCTCGATCCGATAGAGATCGACATGCGCGATCGGCAGGTCGACCTCGGGCGGTGCATAGGGCTGGACGATCGCAAAGGTCGGGCTCGGCGCTTCGCCCGCCAGCCCGCGCGCCTTCAGCATCGCGCGCGCGAGCGTGGTCTTGCCCGCGCCGAGATCGCCCGACAGCAGCACGACGTCACCCGGCGCGAGCGCGGCGCCGATCGCCGCGCCGATGGCGTCGGCTTCGTGGCGATTATAGGGGCGACGGAACTGCATGGCCGTGTCGGGATCGATTCGCGCAGAGGCACAGAGATCGCAGCGATTTTCGATTCACGCGAAGGCGCTCGACAGTTCGGCGTTCGAGATATGCGGGGGCCTGTCGATCGGGCTTTTCTCCGCGTTTCGACGTGAATCTCCCTTTCTCCGCGCACGCTGCGCCTCTGCGCGAATCCTTCGTCGTTCCGCCAAAGGGCAAGGTGCAAAACACGATCAAGCGCCCCGCGGCAGGCTGATGCGCACCAGCGTGCCCTGTCCCGCCTCGCTTACCACTTCCATCGTCCCGCCGTGCGCCGCGACAAGCTGGCGCGCGAGGGCGAGGCCGATGCCGCCGGTGTCGGTGCCCGCCTGCTGTCCCCTGGCGACCGCGGCAGCGGCTTCGGGCATTCCGGGGCCGTTGTCGGAGACGATGATGTCGATCCCGCGCTTGTCGCCGTCGGCGTGAAGCAGCACGCGGCCGCCCGATCTGCGCACCGGCGCGGTGAAGCGCACCGCATTGTCGAGCAGCCCCGCGACGAGGCGCGCGAGTCGCGGCGCATCGCCATCGATGACGCCAATGTCGGCGGCGATGTTGCCCACCAGCTCGACCTTCTCGGCGTCGGCGAAGGGGCGCGTGGCCAGCAGCGCCTTGTCGAGCAGCGCGTGGACGTCGACCGGCGCGCGTTCGATCGCCAGCGTCCCCGCCTCGCCCTGCGCGAGGTCGAGCACATTGTCGATCTGGCGGCCGAGCACCGCGACCGAATCCATGATCGCATCGACATAGGCGCGCTGTTGGTCGCCCAGCTTGCCCGCATAGCCCGCCTGCAACATCTCGCCGAACCCCCCGATCGAGGTCAGCGGCGTGCGCAGTTCGTAACTCATCCGCGACAGGAACGCGGTCTTGGCCTTGTCGGCCGCTTCCAGCGCCTCGTTGCGTTCGCGCAGCGCGCCTTCCATCTTTCGGCTCGCGGTGATGTCCAGCATGATAAGCAGTGCATTGCCGTCGGGCAGCGGGATTGACGCAAAGTCGAAATGGCGCCCGTCGGCAAAGCGGATCTCGCCGGCGCGCTGCTGGCGTTCGAGCGTCGCGGCGCGGATCACTTCCTGGATAATGCTGATCTGGTTCGGCTTGGCGAGCCGGTCGGCGAGGCCGCCCATGAGCACGTCGACGCGGGGGTGCGCCGCAAGCGTCGGTTCATCGACGCCCCACAGGCGGCGGAAACGCTGGTTCCAGAGGTGGAGGCGGCCGTCGGGGGCAAAGACCGCGACCGCTTCGAACAGATTGTCGAAGGTGGCGGTGCGCACGCGCAGCAGCGTATCGCGCGCCCCCGCAAGCTGGACCTGTTCGGTCTTGTCCTCGGCGATCAGCAGCAACCCGCCGTCGGGGGTCGGCTGCGCGACGACGTGCAGGTGGGTGCCGTCGCGCAGGCGCCAATCCTCTTCGCTTGCCTCGGCCCGCGCAAACCAGTCGACATGGGCCTGTCGCCATTCGGGATAGTCGCGCACCTCGGGCGTCCGGCCGCGCTCGCGCCATGCGTCGAGCAGTCGCGCGAACGGCCGCGCTTCCGCCACATCGTCCGTTTCGAGTCCGAACAGGCGGCGAAAGGGCAGGTTGGCAAAGGCCAGGCCCTGATCGGGGGCGAATTGCGCGACCGCGGCCGACAGCCGGTCGAGCAGGTCGCGCTGCGTATCGACGAAGCGGCGGTGCGCGCCGCGCTCGCTTTCCAGTTCCTGAATGTCGATCGCATAGCCTGCAATCCCGATCATGCGTCCACCCTCGGGCGCCAGCGGCACATCGACGACGCGCATGATCCGCCGCTCGCCCTCGATCGTCACCGGGATGGTGCGCATCTGCGCGGCACCCGCTGCGCGCGCGGCGTCGGCGGCGTCGGTCGCGCTCACCCCCGCGACCGTTTCGCACAGCTCGATGCCGCCGTCGATCACCGCGGCGGCGCTCTTCGCCTCGACCGCGCGGACATAGGCGGCGTTGACAAGGGCGAGCCGCAAGTCGGTGTCCCGGAACCACATGGGGAAGGGCGCCGCCTCGATCAGCCCCGACAAGGCCTCGAACGCCGCCAGCGCCTCGTCGCGTTCGGCGCGGGCATGGGCGAGCGCCTGCTGTCCTTCGGTCGCGTCGCTGAGCCAGAGGAGCACGCTGCCCGTTCCACCAACCGCCTGCGGCGCGGCGGCGCCCTGGACGATGATCGTGCGATCGCTGCCTTCGGGTTTCAGGCTGATCTGAAAAGGCTTTGCGCCGCGCTGCGCGCCAAGGATCGCCTGGCGCAGCATGTCGTGACTTGCCGCGTCGAGTCCCTTGCCGATCCCGCACAGTTCGTCGAAATTGCGGGGACCGCGTTCGAGCCCCAGCCAGCGACCCAGCCGTTCGCTCGCCTCGATCCGCCAGTCGGCGCGAACGATCACCGGAAGCTGTGGCGATGCTTCGACCAGGCTCGCAAGCCGTTCGGCCTGTCCGGCGACGAACGCCGAACGCCGCTGCATCGCAATCCCGCGCAAAGTCGCCCACAATCCGGCGAGCAACCACAGCGCCGCGAACAGGCCAAGGGCAAACAGCAGGGTCGGGGAAAGCGTGCTGTTCATCCCGTCTTATGTCCTCGTTTGTCCGGATGTCCTGCGCGCATGATCGCCTGCCCTAAAGGCGATGGAGTCATGTTTCAATCGGATGTCGGCGCGGAACGGCGCGCCGCATCATCCGATGGGCGCGCCGTCCACGGTTTTTCTGATCGAAACGGCCGGGTCTTCGCCCACCATCGTCATCCCCGCCGTCGCCGGGATGACGCAGCAGGATGGGCTATTGCGCCACTTCGACCGTTTCGTCGATTTCGGTCGTGATGCTGGTGGGCGTCAGATAGACGATCGCCAGCGCGCCGAACGCGAGGCCGAGCTGGGTCAGCATGGTGATGATCGTGCCGACCATGCGGCCCCACATCATCCCGTCCATGCCGATCGCGTGCAGGATGCGGCCGACGAGATAGAGCGCGCCCACGCCCCACAGCCACATCGACGAGCCGAGGCCGAGTTCGACAAGCACGAGCAGGATCAGCACGAACGCCGTATTCTCGACAAAATTGCTGTGCGCGCGCATCCGCCGCGTCAGCGGCTCGTTGCCGCCATCGCCGATAAAGACCTTCTCCCTCGTCCGCACACGGCCGACGCGAACGGCAAGCCACAGGTTGAGCAGCGCCGCCCCCGCGGCAATCGTCAGGCTGATTGGCAGGATCATCATTCTGGCTTCCCCCTTATGCGCCGGTGGGTCCGGCGATGGAGCAGGATGTGGCATTGCCGGCAAGACAGGGCAAGCATTTGCGATATCCTTGACGCCACCCCCCGACCCGGTCCGGGTCCATGACGTCATCGCCACGGTGCCACGGTGGATGCCGGATCAGGTCCGGCATGACGACGGGAATGACGCCGCCGCTCTCCGCAGGCGCAATGGGCTTGCCTTTGCGGGCGAAAACGCTATAGCCGCGCCCGATCCGGCACCCGACACCTTCTGGCGTTGAGGCACCCTCCGGCAGAAGATTTGTCCCGTTCCACCAGGGCGGGATCGGGCTTCGGCTTGGCGGGCGGGCCAGTCATTCCCGGCGACGGGCGCGACAAATCCGGGCAGCCGATTCGTGACACACTATTTGAGAATGCAGGAAAAATCATGGCCGTTCCCAAGCGAAAAACCTCGCCCTCGAAGCGCGGCATGCGTCGCAGCCACGACAGCCTGAAGGTCGAAGCCTTTCAGGAATGCCCCAACTGCGGCGAACTGAAGCGTCCGCACAATCTTTGCAACGCCTGCGGCCACTATAACGGTCGCGAAGTGGTGTCGGTCGGCGCGTAATCATTCGGCCGGAGGGGTTTAGATGGCACTGACACCGCGAATCGCAATCGATGCGATGGGCGGTGACGTCGGCGTGCGCGTGATGCTCGCCGGCGCCGCGATGGCGCGCCACAAGCATGACGGCCTTCGTTTCATCCTCGTCGGCGACGAGGAGCGGATCAAGGCGGCGCTCGACAACCATCCCAACCTGCGCGCGGCGTCGGACATCATCCACACTGACGGCGTGGTGTCGGGCGAAGACAAGCCGAGCCAGGCGCTGCGCAAGGCGAAGAGCACCTCGATGGGGCTGGCGATCGACGCGGTGAAGCGCGGCGACGCCGGGGGCGCCGTGTCGGCCGGTAATACCGGCGCGCTGATGGCGATGGCGAAGCTCGCGCTGCGCACCATGCCGGGGATCGACCGGCCCGCGCTTGCGGCGCTGTTGCCGTCGCTTGGCGACAATGACGTCGTGATGCTCGACCTTGGCGCCAATACCGAATGCGATGCGACCAACCTGACCCAGTTTGCCGTCATGGGCGCGGCCTATGCGCGCACCGCGATGGGGCTGGAACGCCCGCGCGTGGCCCTGCTGAACATCGGCACCGAGGAATTGAAAGGCACCGACGAAATCCGCGAGGCCGCGGCGCTGCTGCGCGGCGCCGAAGGGCTGCCGATGCAGTTCACCGGCTTTATCGAGGGCGACAAATTGTCGCGCGGCGATGTCGATGTGATCGTCCACGACGGCTTTTCGGGCAATATCGCATTAAAGACGATCGAGGGGACGGCGCGCTTTGTGACGGATCTCCTCCGCCGCGCCTTTACCTCGTCGACGCGCTCGAAGATCGGTTTCCTCATCTCGCGCCCCGCGACCGAGTTGCTGCGCCACCATCTCGACCCCAATAATCACAACGGCGCGGTGTTCCTCGGCCTTAACGGCGTCGTTCTCAAAAGCCATGGCAGCGCCGATGCCAAGGGGGTGGCGAACTGCGTCCACCTGTGTGCCGAACTGATCGAAAAGGATATTACCCGCCAGGTGACCGAGGATCTCGCGAATTTCCGCCGCGGCGACGCCGCATGACGCGCCGCGCGATCCTGAAGGGCACCGGCTCGGCCCTGCCGCGCACGCGCGTCTCCAACGCCGAACTCGCCGAGCGCGTCGATACAAGCGACGAATGGATCGTCGAACGCACCGGCATTCGCTTTCGCCATATCGCCGAACCCGACGAGACGACAGCAACGCTTGGCGCCGACGCCGCGCGGCAGGCGCTTGAAGCCGCGGGACTTCAGCCTGCCGACGTCGGGCTGATTATCGTCGCGACCGCGACGCCCGACAACACTTTCCCGGCGAGCGCGACCAAGGTGCAGGCGCTGCTCGGCGCGCCCGATTGCATTGCCTTTGACGTTGCGGCGGTCTGTTCGGGATTCCTCTATGCCGTGTCGGTTGCCGACGCGATGCTCCGCACCGGCGCGGCAAAGCACGCGCTGGTGATCGGCAGCGAGACGTTCAGCCGCATCCTCGACTGGGAGGACCGCACGACCTGCGTTCTGTTCGGCGATGGCGCGGGCGCGGTGGTGCTGTCGGCCGAGGATGTCGCGGACGACCGCGGTATCCTCGCGACACGGCTCCATGCCGAGGGGCAATATAGCGACATGCTCTATGTCGACGGTGGCCCCTCGACCACGGGCACGGTGGGTCATGTGCGGATGCAGGGGCGCGAGGTGTTCCGTCACGCCGTTACCAACCTCGCGGCGGTGCTGGGCGAAGTGATGGCCGAGGTCGGGCTTTCGGCCGACGACATCGACTGGGTGGTGCCGCACCAGGCGAACAAGCGCATCATCGACGCGACCGCGAAAAAACTGGGCCTGCCCGCCGATCGCGTCGTGCTCACGGTCGATCGGCACGCGAACACATCGGCGGCGTCGGTGCCGCTTGCGCTCGACCTTGCCGTCCGTGACGGACGCATCCAGCGCGGTGACCTCGTGGTGCTCGAAGCGATGGGCGGCGGTTTCACCTGGGGCGCAGCCGTCCTGCGCATCTGATCGCCCAGGCGGCTCGCGTTCGCGCAGCGGCGCTCGTCGCGTCAACTTCTCCGTCCATCCGTTTCAGTTTGGCGGATTTATTCGGATTTGTTACATATAGGTTGCGAGACTCGCGACGGTGGGGGCTGTCGGGGGGATTGATCGCACCAATCACTTCAGGAGGGGGAAGGGATCAACATGTCCGCAGGAACGCTCACGCGCGCCGATATTGCGAGCCGGATCAATCAGCAGGTCGGGCTGTCGCGCAACGAATCAGCCGCCATCGTCGAATCGATTCTGGATCATATGTCCGATGCGCTTGCCGCGGGGCAGAATGTGAAGATTTCGGGCTTTGGCACTTTTGTCCTGCGCGACAAGGCGCAGCGAATAGGCCGCAATCCAAAGACGGGCGTTGAGGTGCCGATCCTGCCGCGGCGCGTGATGACCTTTCGCGCCAGCCAGTCGATGCGCGCCCGCGTCGCGGGCAAATAGGCCGGTCCTGACGCATGGCGGCATTGGACGGTTCCCACGATGGCGGCAAGGCATCGGGCGCCATGCTGTCGATCGGCGAACTGGCGGAGCGCATCGGGGTGCCGACGCACGTCCTGCGTTATTGGGAAACGCGCTTTCCGCAACTGAAGCCGCTCCAGCGCTCGGGCCGCCGCCGCTATTACCGCGCCGAGGACGTCGCGCTGGCGGAACGCATCCATCATTTGCTGCATGTGCAGGGGTTCACTGTCGACGGCGCGCGAAAGGCATTGTCGGACACGAGCGTAGAGGTCGCCGCGCCCGCGACCGGCAATGGTGTGGCGCGCGAAGCCATGGGTGTTCCGGTGGAAGCACTTGTTGCGCTTCGGGCGCGACTGGCGGCAGCGCTGGGCTGAATCGACGCGCTCGCCGGGCAGCGATGGCGGTTTCGGGGTGGATTCGAGACGTTCCCTGCCATCCGTTCGCGTCTCGACTTCGCGCGGTGCGAACGGATGGAAGGAATGGCGATGGCCGCGTCCGGTCGAAACCGACCGCGTGACAGGCTCTTAATCCTCGTCCATCGCGGGCGCCAGCGCGGGGTCGAGGTCGCGCGGGCGGATGAAATCGGCAAATCGCGCCATGTTGACGTCGAGGTCGTGCCAGTCGGCAATGTCGATCTCAAGACGCGCGAGCGCCGATGTAGGCAGTTTTTCTTCGACCTTTGCGCGCATCGCGTCGCTGTCCGATACCGGAACGAGCATCAGGATCAGATCCTCCAGACCCGGATTATGACCCGAAATCAGAAGATTGTCGGCGTTGCGGCCGGTGTCGCGGATGACGTCGATCAAGGTCGCCGCCGAGGCGAGATAGATGCGGCGGTCCCAATGCGGCTCGATCGCGTCCAGTCCGGCGGCGGGCTGGAAGATGTCGAGCGTTTCGGTGACGCGCACTGCGGGCGACGCAATGATGCGGTCGACGGGCAGCTTCTGCCGCTTCAGCCATTGACCGACGATTTCGGCGCCGCGCGCGCCGCGCTTGTTGATCGGACGATCGAAATCGCGCTCGACGGCCACGTCCCAACCCGATTTGGCGTGGCGCAAGATGGTCAGAGTTTTCAAAACCGCTCCCCGAACTGCCTTCGATCCTCTCAGTCGAACGCTCTGTGCCGCAATCTCGTTATGGTGAAAAGGCGGGATATGCCCTTTTTCGCTGTTCCCCGTTTGCCGCGGCGACATGGCTCACCGCTTCATCGAGCGACAGGCGGCGGATCGGCGTGCCTTCCGGAAAAGCGCTGAGCAGCCGTGAGGGGACGCTGGGCGACAGCATCACGAACTGGCCGAAATCGTCGGCGCGGCGGATCAGGCGGCCGAACGCCTGCGCGATGCGGCCGCGGATCACCATATCGTCATAGGCGCTGCCCCCCTGTGCGGCGCGCCGCGCCGCGTGCAGGATCGTCGGGCGCGGCCAGGGCACGCCTTCCATCACCACGAGCCGCAGCGAATCGCCCGGCACATCGACCCCGTCGCGCAGCGCATCGGTGCCGAGCAGCGAGGTGTGCGGATCGGCGCGAAAGATGTCGATCAGCGTGCCGGTGTCGAGCGGATCGACATGCTGTGCGAAGAGTGGAAGCCCCGCCCGCGCGAGCCGGTCGGCGATGCGCGCGTGGACGATGCGCAGCCGGCGGATAGCACTGAACAGCCCCAGCGCACCGCCGCCTGCCGCCTCGATAAGTCGGCTGTAGGCGCCGGCCAGCGCCGCCAGGTCGCCGCGCGCGATGTCGGTGACGATCAGCACCTCGGCCTGCCGCGCATAGTCGAAGGGGCTGGGCACCGCGAAATGGCGGACGCCGCCGTCCATATGGCGCGCGCCGGTGCGGATGTCGGCCTCGATCCAGCCGCCATCGCCGTGGCCGCCGCTGCGCAAGGTCGCCGAGGTGACGAGCACGCCGTGCGCCTGGCGGTAAACGATGTCGGCAATCGGCCGCGCCGGGTCGAGCCAGCGGCGATGCAGCCCGCAATCATATTCGCGTCCGTCGAAGCGGTCGACGCCCAGCCAATCGACGAAATCGGGATCGGCGGGTCCGCCGACGCGGCCGAGCAGCGACAGCCAGCCGCCCAACGTCTCAATGCGCGCGCTCAGACTGTGCCGCGCGCCGTCGACGCGCGCGCGCGCCTGTCCGTCGAGCCAGTCGGGCGGGTCTTCGATGAGCGATTCGAGCCGTTTGCCGAGCGCCATCAGCGGGCGGAGCAGCGATTCGATCGCGTCGCTCGCGCTCGCCGCCGCAGCGACCAGTTCGGGGTCGGGATCGGCGAGTTCGGTTTCGAGGCCATAGCCGCTGTCGGCGGTGCGCATATCGACCGCGCGCGCATAGACCATGGCGCGCGCGGCGACGAGCAGCCGCTCGATCGCGCCCCAGGGGGCATTCTCGGCGAGTCGGCCAAGCCAGCCGTCGCCGGGAAGCTCGGCGGCGGCGGCGATCGCCGCCTGGATCGCGCGGTCGCCCGCTTCGTCATAGCTGGCGACATCGGCAAGTCGCGCCGCCAGCCCGCGCCGCCGTCCGCGCGATTTTCCTTCGGGTCCCAGCACCCAGCGGCGGATCTCGACCGCTTCCTGCCCCGTCAGCGCCGCGGCGAACATCGAATCGGCGGCGTCCCACAAGTGATGGCCTTCGTCGAAGATCAGGCGGCTTGGCGCCGCGCCGGCGCTTTCGCGCGGTCGCGCCGCCTGCACCATCGTCAGCGCATGGTTGGCGATGACGATGTCGGCCTGCGTCGCGGCGCGCGCCGAGCGTTCGATGAAGCATTTGCGGAAATGCGGACAGGCTGCATAGATGCACTCGCCGCGCCGGTCGGTGAGCGCAGTCGTGCCGTTACGGCGGAAGAGGGCGGGGAGCCAGCCGGGCAGGTCGCCGCCGATCATGTCGCCGTCGCGCGTATAGGCGGCCCAGCGCGCGACAAGTTGCGCCAGGATCGCCGCACGCCCCGAAAAGCCGCCCTGAAGCGCGTCTTCCAGGTTCAGCAGGCAGAGATAATTTTCGCGCCCCTTGCGCACGACGACCTTTTCGCGGTGCGTGGCTGGGTCGGGATAGAGCTTCTCGGTCTCGCGCGCCAATTGGCGTTGCAGTGCCTTGGTATAGGTCGAAATGCAGATCGCGCCCGCCGACTGGTCGATCCACTGTTTCGCCGGAGCCAGATACCCAAGCGTCTTTCCGATCCCGGTTCCGGCCTCGGCGATCAGCATCCGCGGCGCTTCCTTGCGCTCGCGCGGCGCAAAGATCGTGGCGGCGGCGCGGGCATAATCCTGTTGGCCAGGCCGCCGTTCGGCGCCGTCGCCCGTCAGCCGGTCGAGCCGTGCGGCGACATCGTCGGCGTTGATCGTCACCTGACGCGGGGCGGCGCGCGGCGGCGCGTCTTCCCACTCGGGCAGGCGCGCGAACAGCCAGCGTTCGTTGCCGCCCGGATTCGCCAGCAGCGGCTGGATCAGCGGCGTCCATGGCCAACGCTGACGCGCCAGCGCCTGAATGCCGTGCCAGGCGCCCTCGCGCTCGGGCCAGTCGGGATCGCCCAGGCTCGCGAGCATCGCGGCGCTCGCCCTCGGCAGGAATGCCGCGATCGCATCCTCGGTCCCCGGCGGCGTCAGGCCCAGCGCGGCGCCGATCCCCGCAGGCGTCGGCACCGCGAAGCGCGCCGGATAGAGGAATGCGAACAGTTCGAGCAGGTCGAGCCCGGAGAGTTCGGGATAGCCGAGCCGGTCGCCGGTCAGCGTCGCGTTCAGCAGCAGGTGCGGCGTCGCCGCGACCGCCGCGATCGCTTCGCCGCGCCCGACACGCTGCACGCGGCCCTTCGCATCGGCGATCCAGATGCCGACATGGCTCGCATGGATCGCGGGCAGGGAGAGCGGATCGGGCGCCATGGCCCCACGCTAGGGACAAAAGGCGAACACGGCAAGGCGCCGCGCGCCCGACCGCGTCAACCGGCGATCCGCCCGCGCACCATCACCCAGTCGACCGTTTCGAGCGCGCGCACGTCGCTGAGCGGGTCGCCGGCCACCGCGATCATGTCGGCGGACATGCCCGGTGCGATGCGGCCGATCTCATTTTCCATCGCAAGCAGCTTTGCGGCCACGGTGGTTGCGCTCGCCAGCGCCTCGGCAGGGGTCAGCCCATATTTTACGAGCAGCGCGAACTCCTGGCCGTTGCGGCCATGCTCGAACACGCCGGCGTCGGTGCCGAAGGCGACGGGCACGCCCAGCGCCCTGGCGCGGCTCACCGCCTTGCCGACGTCGTTCAGCGTCATGCGCACCTTGTCCTCGACCGTCGGCGTGTAAATACCCTTGCCCAGCCGCTCGCGAATCCCCTCGAACGCCATCAGCGTCGGGACCAGATAGGTGCCCTTGGCCTTCATCACCTTGAGCGCGGCGTCGTCGGCAAAGGTGCCATGCTCGATGCTGTCGATCCCCGCGGCGGCCGACGCGGCGATGCCGCCCGCGCCATGCGCATGCGCCATGACCTTCAGCCCCAGCGAATGCGCCGTGTCGGCGATGCTTTGCAATTCGGCGCTGGTGAAATGCCCCTCCAGCCCGCGCGCTTGCTGTGACAGCACGCCGCCGGTCGCGGTGATCTTGATGACGTCGGCCCCCGCGCGCGACGCCTTGCGCACCTTTTCGGCGCATTCGAGCGCGCCGGTGCAGGTATAGCCCTGGTCGAGCACATCGTGGACATCTTCGCGAAATCCGGTGACGTCCCCGTGCCCGCCGATGATCGACAGCGACGGGCCCGCGGCAATGATCCGCGGCCCCTCGATAAATCCTTCCGTGGTGCCGCGGCGCAGCGCATAGGCGGTGTATTGCGCCGATCCGGCCTCGCGCACGGTCGTAAAACCCGCCCGCAGCGTCAGCGCGGCGTTCTTGGCGCCGACGACAACGCCCCATTCGTCGGGATCGACCGCTTCGTTACGGAAATCGCCGCCGGGATCGCCGGTCAGATGGACGTGAAGGTCGATAAGGCCGGGGAGCAGCGTCTTGTCGCCCAGGTCGACGATCTCGGCGCCGGGTGGTGCCTCGACGCGGCCCGGCGCGATGGCGGTGATCCGGTCGTCGGTGACGGTGATCGTCGATGGTCCCTGCGCGGGCTTTGCGGCGTCGGTGATGACGCGGCCTGCGTAGATGACCATGGTTTTGGCGTTCGCCGTCGTGCCGAGCAGCGCCAGTGTGACAGCCGCGACCCATCCGAGTTTGCGCATTCAATCCCCCTCTATGATCGCGCCATGGTGGCGCGCCGCATGGGGGAGGGCAAGGGGGAATGATGGCCGCTTCCCGCATTTGCCTCTGGACCGCGTGACGCCGCTCCGCCTATAGGCCTCGCCGACAGTTTGCGCCGACGGCGCTTGCGGAAGGATCAGCTGAGATGAGCGTGACGACGGTTCCATTGCGCCCGGTGAACAAGGGCGGGCTGTGGCTGATGTGGCTGGGCGTGATCGCGCTGATCGTTGCAGCGGCGGCGTTCGCGTGGCACATGACCCCGCGCATCGGCTTCGAGGTTGTCAAGGAAGGCAGCGGCCCCAGCCCGACCAGGGCTGACGTCGTGCTCGTCAAATATGAAGGCAAGCTTGCCGACGGCACCGTCTTCGACGCCAATGAACAGGCACCGATGCAGGTCGCCGGGGTCGTGCCCGGCTTTTCCGAAGCGTTGACGCGGATGCGCAAGGGCGGCGAATACAAGGTCACCATTCCGCCGCAACTCGGCTATGGCGACCGCGCGGTCGGACCGATCCCGGCGAACAGCACGCTGCACTTCACCGTCACCTTGCTCGACTTCCGGTCGGAGGCCGAGGTTCGCGCGATGCAACAGCAGATGCAGCAAATGCAACAGATGCAGCAGCAACAGATGCAGGGCGGCGCCGGTGACGCACCTGCGCCCGCAGCGCCGCAACGCTGAGGTCAAAACGCCGTCATCCCGGCCGTCGCCGGGACGATGATCCGCCAAGGTGGTCGGCATCAGCTGGAAGTCGCCGCTTTCCCGTCCGCCGTCCCCGCGTTGCGCTCGGCCTCGCGCTCCAGCGCGACCTTTATCATTGCGACGATCGGATCGGCGAGCAAGAGGCCCATCAGACCGAGCAGCGCGCCAAGCAGGATCTGCGCGCCAAGCACCAGCGCGGGGGCAAGGTCCACGGTCTTTTTCGCGACCATCGGCACGATCAGATAGCCGTCGACCGTCTGGACGATCAGATAGATTGCGATCGCCCAAAGCCCCGTATCGGTTCCCGCCGAAAAGCCGACGAGGACGAGCAGCACGCCCGACAGGATCGCGCCGATGTTGGGAATGAAGGCGAGCAGTCCGGTGAGCAGCCCCATCAGCGCCGCCATCGGAATGCCGACGGCAAGGCAGGCGAGCCACGTCACCACTCCCTCGACGAACATGCCGAGCAGCCGCCCCGCCATCAGGCGGCGGAGCGTGAAGCCCATGCGCGCGGTGGTGATATAGAAATTTTCCCTGGACTTCATCGGCAGCATCCACGCGACGCCGCGCTCATAGAGACGGGGTTCGATCGCGATGAAGATGCCGAGGACGACGATCATCACCAGGCTGGTGAGCGCGCCGAGCACGGTGCCGACCGCGGCGGTGATGCGGCCGACGGTGCCCGCGATATTGTCGGCGATCGTCTTGGTATCGAGCTGGAAGCTGCCCATGCCGTGATCGCTCGCCCAGGCGGCGATGCGTTCGACCTGACCCATGACCACGCTTTGCAGCGTCGCCGCCTGATCGGCGATCTGCGAGCCCGCGAACAGGATCGTCCACGCGAGAAAGGCCATTAGCGTGAGGCAGACGATCAGCAGCCGCCAGCCGCGCGCGATCGGCAGCAGGCGGCCGAGCAGGCGGGTGCCGCCATCGAGCATCGACGCGAGCACGATGCCGGCGAAGATCAGCAGGATCGGCTGGATCAGGATGATGCAGACGCCGATCAGCAGCGCGAGGCCCAGCCACACGCCCGCTTTCAGCAATTCGGCACGGACGAGCTGGCTGCGGATTTCAGTAGGGCCGGGCGCTTCGCGGGTCGCGTCATAGGCGGTGGAGGAGCGTATCCGACTTGCTTTCCTCGTCTCCGCCATCGCCGATCCCCATTTGCTATTCGCTTGGACGCACGGGCCGAAGGTCGGTTCCCGCGCGCCCCGAACGCAGCGCGGTGAACCAGCTCAACGGATTATACCATTCGGCCGTCCCGTCGGTCGAAAAGCTGATGATTTCGGCACGACCGGCGATCGCGTCGAACGGCACCGCACCGCCGAGGCCCTTCATCTCGGCGGCGACGCGGCTGTCGGCGCTGCCGTCGCGATTGTCGCCCATCAGGAACAGATGGTTTGCCGGCACCACATAGGGTCCATAATCGTCGGTCGCATAGCCCGGCCCCATGTCGATCGTGTCGAAACTGGCGCCGCCGGGCAGGGTTTCGCGGACGATCGGGATTTCCAGCGTCTGCTTGCCGTCGGCGCCGCGGGAGACGAAGCGCGACAGGCTGGAGTCGGGGCCGGGGGTGTTGAGATCGACGGGGATCGCCAGCATCGGCTGCACCTCGCGCTTCACCGGCTTGCCGTTGATGCTGAGTTCGCCGTCCTTGAGCTGAATCGTGTCGCCGGGCAGGCCGATCACGCGCTTGATATAGTCAACGCGCGTGATCGGATGTTCGAGGACGACGATGTCCCCGCGTTCGGGCAGTTTTCCAAACAGGCGACCCTCCATCCTGGGCGCGAGATGAAAGCTGACCGAAGCATAGGACCAGCCATAGGGATATTTGCTGACGATCAGCCGGTCGCCGTTGCGCAGGATGGGCATCATCGAATCGGATGGGATATAGAAGGGCTTGGCGACACAGCTGTGGATGACGAGCACGAGCAGCAGGATGACCGCAACGTCGCGGATCAGCTTGCCCCAGCTGCCGTCATCCTGTGATTTTCTTTTCGCCATGGTAACCGGTCAGTCCTTGATTGCTTCGATGATGACGAACGCCTGCGCCCAGGGATGGTCGTCGGTCAATGTCAGATGAATATGCGCTGTGTGGCCGGGCGGGATCATCGCGGCCAGCCGCTCCGCCGCACCGCCGGTCAGTGCCAGCGTCGGCGCTCCCGATGGCGTGTTGACGACGCCGATGTCCTTCATGAACACGCCGCGCTTGAAACCGGTGCCGACGGCTTTCGAGAAAGCTTCCTTCGCGGCGAAGCGCTTGGCATAGGTTCCCGCGCGCGTGAACGGCCGTCGCGCCGCCTTGGCGCGCTCGATGTCGGTAAACACGCGCTTTTCGAACCGCTCGCCGAAGCGGTCGAGCGATGCCTGGATGCGCTCGATGTTGCAGAGGTCGGAACCGAGGCCGATAATCACCTCAATTCCTCCCCGAAACGGCGAGGGGGACCATGCGCGGCATGACCGAGGATCCGTGACGGTGCGTCATCGCAGAAGGTTTCGACTCTTCCGCCAGCCCTGCGGGCCGCCGTCTTCCCGTTTCGGGGAGGAATTGGACCGGCATGCTCACCCGCGCGCCTCGTCCATCAGCGCGCGCATCCGCCGCACCGCATCTTCCAGCCCGGTGAAAATCGCCTCGCCGATCAGATAATGGCCGATGTTGAGCTCGGCGAGCTGCGGGATCGCGGCGACGGGGACGACATTTTCATAAGTCAGGCCATGCCCCGCATGGGGTTCGATGCCATTCTTCCATGCCAGTGCGGCGGCGTCGGCGATGCGGCGCAGTTCGGCAGCGCGTTCTTCGCCATCCGAATGCGCATAGCGGCCGGTGTGAAACTCGACGACGGGCGCGCGCAGCCGCATCGCCGCCTCGATCTGTCGCGCGTCGGGTTCGATGAACAGGCTGACGCGGATGCCCGCGTCGGCCAGCCGCGCGACGATGGGCGCCAGGTGATTATGCTGCCCCGCCGCGTCCAGTCCGCCTTCGGTCGTGCGCTCCTCGCGCTTTTCCGGGACGATGCACGCCGCATGCGGTTTGTGGCGCAGTGCGATTTCGACCATCTCGTCGGTGGCCGCCATTTCGAGATTGAGCGGCAGGTCGGTCGCCGCCTGGATGCGCGCCAGGTCGGCGTCGCGGATATGCCGCCGGTCCTCGCGCAGATGCGCGGTGATGCCGTCGCCGCCGACGGAGGCGACGATTGCCGCTGCGCGCACCGGATCGGGATGCTCGCCGCCGCGCGCGTTGCGGATCGTCGCGACATGGTCGATGTTGACGCCGAGACGCAGGCGGCGCGGGGCGGGAGAGGCGTTCAAGCCGCCACGCTCCGGCTGCCGGGCTTGACCGCCTCGGTGCCTGCAAGTTCGGGCGGCAGATCGTCGGCGGCATAGGTCGGGAAGTTGATCGCAACGAGCGGATAGAAAGGCACCCCCAGGTCGACGCCGCCCGCCGAGCGATCGACAAGCGCGGCTTCGGCAATCACCTCGCCCCCCGCGGCGCGCACCGCCTCCATCGCTTCGCGCGAGGAAAGGCCGGTGGTCACGACATCTTCGACCATCAGCACCCTGGCGCCGGGGTCGATGGAAAAGCCGCGGCGCAGCTCGAACGTGCCGGTCGGACGTTCGACGAAGATCGCGGGCTTGCCAAGCGCGCGGCCCATTTCATGCCCGATGATGACGCCGCCCATCGCGGGCGAGACGACAAGGTCGATCGCCTGCCGCAGATCGCGCGGCAGCTTGGCGGCAAGCGCCACGGCGAGCCGTCCGGCGCGCGCGGTATCCATCAGAACGCGCGCGCATTGCAGATAATATTCGCTGTGGCGGCCGGAGGAGAGCAGAAAATGCCCCTGGAGCAGGGCGTCGGCGGCGCGGAACTCGGCCAGGATTTCATCGTCGGTCATGCAGGATTGGTCTTTTGTCCATAACAGCGCCCACGGCGGGCGACCGGGTTTTGGCGGCGCAGATTTGCCAGCCGCAAAATAGTGTTAGAGATGCTTGAGGCAAGCGGCAAGCGGGTCTATAGCGCCCGCGAGATTCAGCCTGTCCGATAGGCTGCGCGGGCGCTTGTCCGGCAGCGGGGAAGGGCGGGCTGGGGGATCATAAGAACAACAGGCAACGGGCGGCACTATCCTTATGAAGAGCTTGAAAACCCCTGTAATCAAGGTGTTAATCGCGGCAGCCTTGTCGCTCGGCGCGGTCGGCGCCGGTCAGGCGCAGACGGCGGCGACGGCTCCGGCCGAAGCGCCGGCGGCCACGGTCGCGGCGAATCCGGCTCCGGTGGCCGCGCCGGTCGAAGCTCCGGCCGCGACGCCTGCCACCGCTCCGGCCGCTGGCGACGCCGCCGCGCCCGCAGCCGACGCTACCTATGTGCCGATGAAGCCCACGCCGGGCGTGGGCCAGCCGATCGACCGCGGGATCGACTTTCAGCCGCAGGTCAGCCCGATCGGCGAACAGGCTTATTGGTTCAACCATGTGATGCTGCTGCCGATCATCACGATCATCTCGCTCTTCGTTCTCGGCCTGCTGCTCTGGGTGATCGTGCGCTACCGCGCCAAGGCGAATCCGGTGCCGTCGAAGACGACGCACAACACCTTCATCGAGATCATCTGGACAGCGATCCCGGTGCTGATCCTCGCGGTGATCGCGGTGCCGTCGATCCGCCTGCTGGCGGCGCAATATGAGCCGCCCAAGAAGGATGCGCTGACGATCAAGGTCACCGGATATCAATGGTATTGGGGCTATGCCTATCCCGACCAGGGCATCGGCGAATATGTGTCGAAGATGCTGCCCGAAGATCAGGCGAAGGCAGCGGGCGAGCCCTATCAGCTGGCGGTGGACAACCGCATGGTCGTGCCCGTCGGGCGACAGGTGAAGCTGATCGTCACCGGCGCCGACGTCATTCACAGCTTCGCCGTTCCGGCCTTCTGGACCAAGATGGACGCGGTTCCCGGTCGCGCGAACGAAACGACCTTCACCGCGAACAAGGTCGGCGTCTATTACGGTCAGTGTTCGGAACTGTGCGGCGTCGATCACGGCTATATGCCGATTGCGGTCGAGGTGCTGCCGGTCGACAAGTGGGAAGCCTGGGTCCGCTCGAAGGGAGGCAACCCGGCGGGTCCGGTGGTCGAGACCGCCGCGGCGCCGACCGAAATCGCGCCGGCCGCGGCTTCCGCCGCCCTCCCCGCCGCCAAGAATTAACAAGGGGTCCGACAGATGACCGATATCGCAGTGACTGCACCCGCGCACGGCCACGCCGATCACGCGCACGACCATGATCACGACACGCCGGGCTTCTTTGTCCGTTGGTTCATGTCGACGAACCACAAGGACATCGGCACCCTTTATCTGATTTTCGCGATCGTCGCGGGGATCGTCGGCGGCGTGCTGTCGGGCATGATGCGCCTCGAACTCGCCGAACCCGGCGTGCAATATCTGGGCGGCTGGGCCGAAATGCTTGGCGGCGCGGGCGACGAGGTCGCGGGCAAGCATTTCTGGAACGTGATGATCACCGCGCACGGGCTGATCATGGTGTTCTTCATGGTCATGCCCGCGATGATCGGCGGTTTCGGCAACTGGTTCGTGCCGCTGATGATCGGCGCGCCCGACATGGCCTTCCCGCGCATGAACAATATTTCCTTCTGGCTGACCTTCGTGGCGTTCATCATGCTGGTCGGGTCGATGTTCGTGCCTGGCGGCAGCGGCCTCGGCGCCGGCACCGGCTGGACGGTCTATGCGCCGCTGTCGACCAGCGGCTCGGCCGGGCCCGCGGTCGACATGGCGATCTTCTCGCTCCACCTTGCGGGCGCGGCGTCGATTCTGGGCGCGATCAACTTCATCACCACCATCTTCAACATGCGCGCGCCGGGCATGACGCTGCACAAGATGCCGCTGTTCGTGTGGTCGGTGCTCGTCACCGCCTTCCTGCTGCTGCTCGCGCTGCCGGTGCTCGCCGCGGCGATCACGATGCTGCTGACCGACCGCAATTTCGGCACCACCTTCTATGACGCGGCCGGCGGCGGCGATCCCGTGCTCTACCAGCATCTCTTCTGGTTCTTCGGCCACCCCGAAGTGTACATCATGATCCTGCCGGGCTTCGGCATCGTCAGCCAGATCATCTCGACCTTCAGCCGCAAGCCGGTGTTCGGCTATCTCGGCATGGCCTATGCGATGGTCGCGATCGGCGTCGTCGGTTTCATCGTGTGGGCGCACCACATGTTCACCGTCGGCATGAGCGTGAACCTGAAGATGTATTTCACCGCCGCGACGATGGTGATCGCGGTCCCGACGGGGATCAAGATCTTCAGCTGGATCGCGACGATGTGGGGCGGGTCGATGAGCTTCAAGACCCCCATGGTCTGGTCGCTGGGCTTTATCTTCATGTTCACCGTCGGCGGGGTGACCGGCGTCGTGCTTGCCAACGGCGGCGTCGATACGGCGCTTCACGACACCTATTATGTCGTCGCGCACTTCCACTATGTGCTCTCGCTCGGCGCGGTCTTCTCGCTCTTTGCCGGTTTCTATTACTGGTTCCCGAAGATGTCGGGCCGGATGTACAACGAGTTTCTGGGACAACTGCACTTCTGGATCTTCTTCATCGGCGTGAACGTCCTGTTCTTCCCCCAGCATTTCCTGGGTCAGCAGGGAATGCCGCGCCGTTACCCCGACTATCCCGACGCCTATGCCTTCTGGCACCTCATCTCGTCCTATGGCTATGTCATCATGGGCGTGGGCGTGCTGATCTTCTTTGCGAACATTCTCTGGTCGCTGGTTGCGGGCAAGAAGGCGGCGGACAATCCGTGGGGCGAGGGTGCGACGACGCTCGAATGGACGCTGTCGAGCCCGCCGCCGTTCCACCAGTTCAACGAACTGCCGCGTATCGCCTGATCGCGCTCGCCCCCTGCTGACATCGGCAGGGGGCGTCGCTCGTCGGGCCGGAGGAAGCCTTGGCGCAGAGCCTGACCCATGCTGAGACGGCGCTTCCCGCCGATTGGCGCGACCTGTTCGCGCTGACGAAGCCGCGCGTCATGTCGCTGGTGGTGTTCACGGCGCTGTGCGGCCTGCTCGCGGCGCCGGGCGATGTGCATCCGGTTCTCGGCTTTTCGTCGATCCTTGCCATCGCGCTGGGGGCCGGGGCGTCGGGGGCGCTCAACCAATGGTATGAGGCCGGGCTCGACGCCAAGATGAAGCGGACCGCGGGGCGCCCGCTGCCCGCCGGGCGGCTCGATCCGCAAACGGCGTTGCAGTTCGGCATCGGCCTTGCGGCCTTTTCGCTGTTCCTGATGCTGTTCGCATCGAACTGGCAGGCGACCTTGTTGCTGCTCGCCTCGATCCTGTTCTACGTCTTCGTCTATACCATGTGGCTCAAGCCGCGGACGCCGCAGAATATCGTCATCGGCGGCGCGGCGGGCGCCTTTCCGCCGCTGATCGGCTGGGTCGCCGCGACGGGCAGCATCGCGCCGCTGCCGGTGCTGCTCTTCCTGCTCATCTTCCTCTGGACGCCGCCGCATTTCTGGGCGCTCGCGCTGTTCGTGCGGTCGGACTATGCCGCCGCGGGGATTCCCATGATGCCGGTGGTCGCGGGCGAGAAATCGACGCGGCGCCAGATCCTTCTTTATGCGCTGGTCATGGCGGCGGCGGCGATTGCGCCCTGGCCGCTGGGCTATACCGGTGCGCTTTATGGCTGGACGGCGATTCTGCTCTCGGCAATCTTTGTCCTGCTGTCGGTGCAGGTCGGCACAAGGACGACGGGCGAGGGCGACCGGATGCAGCCCGAAAAGCGTCTTTTCGCCTTTTCGATCGCCTATCTTTTCATCCTGTTCGGCGCCGTCGTGGCCGACCGTTGGTGGCCGCTATGACCGATGAACCCGACAAGCCGCCGTTCGACGAGGCCGAATATCGGCGCCGCCAGCGCAGCCGCGCGAACATGATGGCGTGGCTGCTCGGCGCGCTTGCGATCCTCTTTTTCTTCATCACCATCGCCAAGATGCAGATATTCGCATGATCCAGAGCCTGTCCCCCAAAGCAAAAACGGCCGGTCTCGCCGGCATCCTCGCTCTCGCGATGACCGGCCTCGGCTTTGCTGCGGTGCCGCTCTACGACCTTTTTTGCCGCGTGACCGGCTTTGGGGGCACGACGCAGCGTTACGATGCGGCGGCGGCCGCGGCCGAACCCGAAATCCTCAGCCAGACGATGTCGGTGCGCTTCGATGCCAATGTGTCGCCCGAACTGCCGTGGCGATTCTATCCCGAACACCCGCGCGACACGGTCAGCATCGGCGCGCGCGACATGGCGATCTTCATCGCCGAAAATAATTCGGCGGCGCCGGTCGTCGGCACCGCCAGCTTCAACGTCACGCCGACGCAGGCGGGCAAATATTTCACCAAGATCCAGTGCTTCTGTTTTACCGAGCAACGGCTGGAACCGGGGCAGCAGATGCGGATGCCGGTGCTCTTCTTCGTCGACCCCGCGATCCTGGACGATCCTGACGCGCGCGACGTACAGGAAATCACGCTGAGCTATACCTTCCACCCTGTAGACGGGGGCAAAAAGGCGAGCTAAGGCCGCATCCAAGAGTCTAACAAGGACCGGCAGGCGGTGGGGAATCGCGATGCTGGGGCAGCAAAAACGGGAATTGCGACATGGCCGGTGCCAAACATCATGACTATCACCTCGTAAACCCCAGCGTCTGGCCGCTGATCGGCTCGTTCGCGGCGCTCGTGATGTTCTTCGGCCTCGTCATGTTCATGCACGAGGATTATTTCGGGGCTGCGGGCAAATGGGTGCTCGGCCTTGGCTTCATGGGCGTGATCGCGACCTTTTTCAGCTGGTGGGCCGACGTCATCAACGAAGCCCATGCGGGCGATCATACGCCGGTCGTGCAGCTGCACCTGCGCTATGGCATGATCCTGTTCATCGCATCCGAAGTGATGTTTTTCGTCGGCTGGTTCTGGGCCTGGTTCGATTTCGCGCTCTTCCCGGTGCCGATCGAATATGCCGATGGCGCGGTCACGTCGCTGTTCGGGCAGGATGGCGCCGAGGCGATTACCATGTGGCCGCCGAAGGGCATCGAGGTCATCGATCCCTTCTCGCTGCCGCTGCTCAACACGCTGATTCTGCTCTGCTCGGGTACGACGATCACCTGGGCGCACCACGCGCTGATCCACGGCGACCGCGAGGGGCTGAAAAAAGGGCTGTGGGCGACAATCATCCTTGGCGTCGTCTTTTCGGCGATCCAGGCCTATGAATATGCGCACGCGCCATGGGGTTTCGGCGGCAGCAATTACAGCTCGGCCTTTTTCATGGCGACCGGTTTTCACGGTTTCCACGTCCTTGTCGGCACGATCTTCCTGATCGTCTGCCTCGTGCGCGCCTATAAGGGGCATTTCACCCCGCAGCAGCATTTCGGTTTCGAGGCGGCCGCCTGGTACTGGCACTTCGTCGACGTAGTGTGGTTGTTCCTGTTCATCATCGTCTATGTCTGGGGCGGCTGGGGCGCGCCGGTCGCTGCGCACTAAATTGCCGGTGGGCAATATGGATCAAAAGGGGCAGCCGCCGGTCGCGCGCGCTGCCCTTTTTGGGCTCTGCCCGCGCTGCGGCGCGCAGACGCTGTTCGACGGCCCGGTGAAGTTCGCGCCGCGTTGCCGTGTCTGCGCGCTCGATTTTACCGCTTATAATGTCGGCGACGGACCAGCGGCGTTCCTGACGCTCCTGATCGGTGCGCTGCTGGTGGTGGCCGCGCTCGCGCTCGACGCCATGGTGCGGCCGCCCCTGTGGGTGCATGTGCTGCTGTGGGTGCCGCTCACCGCCGCGGCCGTGGTCTATGGCCTGCGCGTCGGCAAGGCGGCGCTGCTCGCGATCGAACATCAGCGGCAGGCGGCCGAGGGGCGCAAGCTGGACGATCCGGATGACTGAACCCGCCGAACCGACCGCGCCCGCTGTGTCGCCGACGCCGCGCTGGCCGCTGATCCCGACTTTGCTCGTCCTCGGCGCCGTCGCGGTGATGATCGCGCTCGGCATCTGGCAACTCCAGCGCAAGGCCGACAAGGAGGCGCTGATCGCGCTTTACCAGCGCAATATGGCAATGTCGTCGCGCGTCGCCTATCCCGAACTGCCGCCCGTTCCCGACGCGATGCTCTATCGCAAGAGCAGCGTCGTCTGCCTTGAACCCGTGCGCTGGGACCCGCGCAGCGGCACCGACCGCAAGGGCCGCACCGGCTTTCGCATGATTGCCGACTGCCGCACGGGGGCCGAAGGGCCGGGCGTGCTCGTCGATGTCGGGATCGGCGACGATTTCACGCCGCCGAAATGGCGGGGCGGGATTGTGCGGGGGACGATCGTGCCCGGTCCCGAACAGCCGGGCATGATCGCGCGCGCGTCGGGCAAGGCGCCGCCCGCGCGCGCGATGCTGGTCGCCGATACGCCGGTCGCCGGGCTGCGGCCGAGCGCGGTGCCGTCGGCTGATGACACGCCGAACAATCATCTGGCCTATGCGGTGCAATGGTTCCTTTTCGCCGCCGCGGCGCTGGTCATCTATATCCTGGCCGTGCGTCGCCGCTTGCGAGCGTAAGCCGTCGCCGCTAGGCGCATCTGCGTCATGGACTATATCAGCACCCGCGGCGCTGCGCCGACCCTCGACTTTCGTGCCGTCACGCTCGCGGGCCTTGCCAGCGACGGCGGACTTTATGTGCCGACCAAATGGCCGCAGATGTCCAAAGACGAGATCAGGGCACTGGCGGGACTCGACTACACCGAAACCGCGGTGCGCATCATGCTGCCCTTTGTCGCGGGCGTGCTGGCGGAGGACGATCTGCGCAGGCTGTGCAAGGCTGCCTATGGCCGGTTCAGCCACGACGCGGTGACGCCGCTGGTCCAGCTCGACCAGCGCCACTGGCTGCTCGAGCTGTTCCACGGGCCGACACTGGCGTTCAAGGATGTCGCGCTGCAATTGCTTGGCGAATTGTTCGAGACGTTTCTCGCGGGCGGCGACACCGACATCACCATCGTCGGCGCAACGTCGGGTGACACGGGATCGGCGGCGATCGAGGCGGTCGCCGGGCGCGAGCATATCCGCATCTTCATGCTGCACCCCGAAGGCCGCGTCAGCGACGTTCAGCGGCGCCAGATGACGACCGTGCTGGCGCCCAACGTCCACAATATCGCGATCGACGGCAGTTTCGATGATGCGCAGGCGATGGTGAAGCGGCTGTTCGGCGACGACGAGGCGCGGGGCAAGGTCAAACTGTCGGCGGTCAACAGCATCAACTGGGCGCGGCTGATGGCGCAGATCGTCTATTATTTCTATGCCGCGGTGCGCCTTGGCGGTCCCGACCGCCCGGTCGCGTTCAGCGTGCCGACGGGCAATTTCGGTGACGTGTTCGCAGGCTATGTCGCGGCGCAGATGGGCTTGCCGGTCGCAAGGCTGGTCGTCGCAACCAACGTCAACGACATCCTGCATCGGGCGCTGACCAGCGGAGACTATAGCGCGGGCAAGGTAACCCCGACCGCGACGCCGAGCATGGACATCCAGGTCAGCAGCAATTTCGAGCGATTGCTGTTCGACCTCGCGGGCCGCGACGGCGCGACGATCGCCGGCATGATGGGCGAATTCGATCGCAACCGCGCGATGACCATCCCCGCCGACATGCTCGGCGGCGCGCGCGACCTGTTTTCGAGCGCGCGTATCGACGGCGACGCTATGGCGCTTGCGCTACGCTGGGCGCAGGAACGCGGCGGGCAGGTGATCGACCCGCACAGCGCGGTCGGGCTTGCCGCGGCGCGCTCACTCGACGTCGATGCCGACATTCCGGTCGTCACGCTCGCGACAGCGCATCCGGCGAAGTTCCGCGAGGCCGTCGAGCGCGCCACCGGCGTGCGCCCGCCGCTGCCCGCGCGGCTGGGCAATCTGTTCGAGCGCGAAGAACGCTATGCGCGGCTTCCCGGCGATTATGACGCGGTGAAGGCTTTTATCCTCGCGGAAGCGGCGCGTGGCTGATCTTTTGCCCCTCGTCACGCTCGTCGGCGAGGCCTGGGACGATTATGGGCTGGTCGACAGCGGTAACGGCCGCAAGCTCGAACGCTATGGCCGCTTCCGCTTCATCCGCCCTGAGCCGCAGGCGATGTGGTCGCCGGCGCTGCCGGCAAGCGAATGGGCCGCCGCCGATGGCGAGTTTATCCCGGCATCGGACGAAGATGGCGGCGGTCGCTGGTATTTTGACAAACCCGTGCCGGCCGAGGGATGGCCGCTTGCGTGGCGCGAGGCGCGCTTCACCGCTTCCTGCACCCCGTTTCGCCACCTGGGGTTTTTCCCCGACATGGCGCCGGTGTGGGACTGGCTGCGCGAGCGCATCGCCGACAAGCCCGACCCGGCCTTTCTCAACCTTTTCGGCTATACCGGGGTCGGCAGCCAGGCGCTTGCCGCCGCGGGAGCGTCGGTCACCCATGTCGATGCGTCGAAAAAGTCGGTCGGGCAGGCGCGCGAAAATGCGGCGCTGGGCGACATGGCCGACAAGCCGATACGCTGGATCGTCGACGATGCGGGCAAGTTCACCGCGCGCGAGGTGCGGCGCGGGCGGCGCTATGACGCGATCCTGCTCGACCCGCCCAAGTTCGGCCGCGGCCCCGGCGGGGAGCGCTGGCAGATCGAGGAAGGCCTCGCTCCGCTGCTCGCCGATTGCCGCCGTTTGCTCGACGCCGACAGCCGCGCGCTGTTCCTGACCGTCTATGCCGTCCGCATGTCGGCGCTTGCGATCGGCGAACTGCTGTCCCAGCTTTTTGCCGACCTGCCGGGCAAGGTCGAATGCGGCGAGCTGGCGGTGCGCGAGGAGGCGCGCGGGCTGCTGTTGCCGACCGCGATTTTTGCGCGCTGGAGCCGCTGAATACGAATGCCTCGACCGCGCGCGGGCTTGCCCGCTGCCCGCAAAGCGACAAGACCCGCACCAGGTTCGCCAGGACCATATTGGGGAGAGTGACATGGCATTAGCGCCGGATATTTCATCGAGCACCGACCCGGTCGCGATCGAAGCGGAGGGCACCCATGTCGACGCGCCCGAACTGCGGCTGTTCGTGATGGGGCTGTTCTTCATTTTTGGGGGCATCACCTCGCTGAACGATGTGTTGATCCCGAAGCTGAAGGAGCTGTTCACGCTCAACTATACGCAGGCGATGCTGATCCAGTTCTGCTTCTTCACCGCCTATCTGGTGATCGGTATTCCGGGCGCCAGGCTGGTCAAGAGGATCGGATATATGCGCGGTGCGGTTGCGGGGCTGTTGACGATGCTGGCCGGCTGCCTGCTCTTCATCCCCGCGTCGCAGCAGGCGGTGTATGGCCTTTTCCTGCTCGCGCTGTTCGTTCTCGCGAGCGGCGTCGTGATCGTGCAGGTCGTCGCCAATCCGCTCATTTCGCTGCTCGGCAAGCCCGAAACGGCGCACAGCCGCCTGACCTTTGCACAGGCGTTCAATTCGCTGGGGACGACCGTTTTTCCGATCGTCGGATCCATATTGATCCTCGGCAGCCTCGCGACGATCAGCGCCGACCAGTTGTCGGGCGCCGAACTCGACGCCTATCGCACAGCCGAAAGTCAGGCGATCGTCCACGGTTATCTGGGGATCGCCGCCGCGCTCGCTGTTGTTGCGGGCGCCGTGTGGCTGTTCCGCAACCGCCTGCAAGGCGAAAGGCATGAGGAGAGTACGGGCCTTGCGGGCATGGATCTGCTGCGGCGGCCGCGCTTCGGTTTCGGCGCGCTCTGCATCTTTCTTTATGTCGGCGCCGAGGTGTCGATCGGCTCGCTCGTCGTCAATTATCTGATGCAGCCGGGCGTGATGGCGCTGGAGGAACAGGCCGCGGGCAAGCTGATCGGGCTTTACTGGGGCGGCGCGATGGTTGGCCGTTTCATCGGATCCTATCTGATGCGCTTCGTCAGCCCCGGCAGGCTGCTTGCAGGCGTTGCGGTCGGCGCGATCAGTTTGATCCTGATTTCGACCAGCACCACCGGTGTCGTCTCTGGCTACAGCCTGCTGGCGATCGGCCTGATGAACGCGATCATGTTCCCGACGATCTTCAGCCTCGCGTGCGAAAAACTCGGTAGCCGCGCAGCCGACGGGTCGGGGATCATCAATGTCGCGATCTTTGGTGGCGCCGTCGTCCCGCTCGCCACCGGGGCGATCGCCGACATGACCGGCAGCCTCGCGACCGCGCTGCTGCTTCCTGCTCTGTGTTACGCCGTGATCGCCGGCTTCGGCTATTACGCGCGGCGTCCGGCCGCCTGACGGCAAGGCCGCGGGCAACGGGCGGTCACGCGCGTTGCCCGCGGCTCCCGCCCCCTCGCGGAAGGTCGGCCATCAGGCCGGATCGGCGATGCGGATGCAGTTGCGGCCGCCCGCTTTCGCCCGGTAAAGCGCCTCATCGGCTGCTTTCAGCGCGGCGCGCGCGTCGCCATAGCCGAAGACATCGGCCACGCCGCCCGAAAAGGTGATCTGCCCGAACGGCTCGTCGGTCTTGCGGTTGATAAGGCGCCGGTCGGCGAGCGCCTCGCGCGCATCGTCGAGCTTTTCGGCCGCCTCGGTCGGCGTCAGTCCGCGGAACAGCATGACAAACTCCTCGCCGCCGTGCCGCGCGACGTGGCATTTGTCGTTTGAGATGCGGGCCAGCGTGTCGGCGATCGCCTTGATGACGCGATCGCCCGCTTCATGCCCGTGCGTGTCGTTGACCTTCTTGAACTCGTCGATGTCGCAAAAGGCGACGCTCAGCGGTTCGAGCGCGGCGCGCGCTTCCTTGTAATGGCGGTCGAGCAGGTTTTCGAACGCACGGCGATTGGGCAGGCCGGTCAGATAGTCGAGTTCGGCGTCGCGTTTGGCCCGGTCGAGACTGCGGCGCAGCGCCTTGGCCTCATCCTCGCTCTTGCGCATATCCTCTTCGGCCTTGCGCGTTCGTTCGAGCATGACCTTGGCGAGATCGGCAAGGCTGGAAACGATGCGGCCGGTCTTTTGCAATTGCTCGAGGTCGGAGACATGTTGTTCGAGTTCGACCCCGTAATCGCTCGTGGCGGTGCGCGCTTGCTTGGTATTGGTGTGAAAGGCGTCGAGATTCGCCTCGAGCCGCGCCATCAGCTTGTCGAGTTCGACGCGGTCGGGCTGATTGCTTTCCTGTTCGCCGAGTTCGTCCAGCCATTTCTGGGTGATGCCCTCTGGACTTTGTGCCTGCGCCACGACGCGCCGCGCCAGCCGGGGATTGCTGCCCGAAAAGGCGCCATGCGCGATCAGCAGGTTCGCGGGCGAAACTTCGAGGTCATTGTCGACGAGAAAGGAGGTGATCGATGCGGCAAGCTCGTAACGCGCCTCGCGCGCCAGGTCGCGCGGCCCGCCGGGGTCGGGGGGGCGATGCCCGCCATCGGAGGCGTCGCCGCCTGCGCGGCGAAGCCCCAGCCAACCCAGGAGCCGCCCAACCGGCTCGTTCGATGATGTCGTTCTGCTGGTCATGCGAGCTTTAACGAGCGCATGATGCCGGATTTAAGGGGGAATTGCGCCGTTTCGGTGCGATTTTTTTGCGCGGTTCGGGCGTCTGTCGATGGTTGCAACAATCCGATTGGCAAAACAGCGATTTAGCGTGCTCTGCCCTGATCTTCGGCGATGCGCGCCCATTCGGCCAGATCGCCGTGGCGCTTGATCGTCTTGAGGCATACGACCGTTTTGAGCCGCTGCACGCCGGGCAGTTTCGACAGATTGTGCCGCAGCAGCTCGTCGAGATGGTCGGCCGAGCGCGCGAAGACCTTGAGCAGATAGTCGCTTTCGCCCGCGGTGGTGTGGCATTCGACGACCGCGGGGTGCGCCAGCACGGCCGCCTCGAACTCGCCGTGCGCGTCGAAGCGGATCTGCACCTCGACAAAGCTCTGGACCGCGAGGCCGATCGTCGCGGGGTCGATCCGCGCGGCATAGCCCGCGATTACGCCGTCCGCCTCCAGCGCCTTGACCCGTGACCAGCAGGGCGATTTAGACAGGCCGACTTGCTCGCCAAGCTCGGCATAAGAGAGCCGCCCGTCACGTTCGAGGTTGGCGATGATCCTCCAGTCGAGCCTGTCCATGCGTTCCGTCCCGAATCGTCGTGCAGTCGAATGGCGCAGTCATCGCGCCGCTTCTTGGAACTATGTTCTGTTTAACGTCGAATTGAAAGGATGTTTGTTCGGCTGTGGCGACCCGACGGCCGATAATCCGAACAATGTTCGCCTGGGTCCGCGCTACGCTGCGACGCGAGAGCTTGGGAGGAAGGCTTGGCCGCGACGCACATTTTCGACACCCCGCCCGAAGGCGTCGCGGCCGACTGGACGATGCCGCAGGACTGGCGCGCCTTTACCGCCGAGCAGCATCGGACCTGGCGGACCTTGTTCGACCGGCAATCGGTGGCGCTGGGCGGCTATGCCTGCCGCGCCTTCCTTGACGGGCTGGACCTGCTGCGCGGGCTGAAACCCGGTGTCCCCGACTTTGCCGAGCTTAACGCGCGGCTGAAACCCGCATCGGGCTGGGAAGTCGTCGCGGTCCCCGGCTGGATTCCCAACGCCCCCTTTTTCCAACATCTGGCGAATCGGCGCTTTCCCGCCGCCAATTTCCTGCGCCCGCCCGAACAGATCGCCTACAGCGAAGAGCCCGACATGTTTCACGACATTTTCGGGCATGTGCCGATGCTGGCCGATCCGGCCTTCGGCGATTTTCTGGTCGCTTATGGCGAGGCCGGGTTGCGCGCCGAAAAGCTGGGGGCGTCGGATTATCTCGGGCGGCTCTGGCTCTATACGGTCGAGTTCGGGCTGGTGGTAGAGGAAGGCGAATTGCGCGCATTCGGCGGCGGGCTGCTGTCGAGCCTTGCCGAAACGGCCTTTGCGCTGACCGCGCCCGAACCGCGGCGCGTCTGGCTCGACGTCGAGCGCGTGATGCGGACGCATTATCATTTCGACGCCTTTCAGCAGACCTATTTCGTCGTCGCGGGCTTCGAGCAATTGCTACGCGCGACCGAGGAAGCCGATTTCGCCGGCCTCTATCGCAAGATCGCGAACGAACCGGCCATCGCGCCGGGTGATGCGTGGCGCGGCGATGTCGCCTATGAAGGACGCCTGCCGGCCGCGGCGCCGCGGTCGGGCGACGGAGAGGCGGGCATATGATCAGGCAGACGCTCGACGGCGACACCGAGGTTTTTGAAACCGAGATCGACGGCGAGACGATCCAGTGGGACAATGGCCTGACCTATGCGCGGCACATCCAGACGGCGCAATTGCTGTCGGCGCAGGTGCCGGTGTCGGACAAACCCGACGAGATGCTGTTCATCATCATGCACCAGACGATGGAACTGTGGCTGAAACTCGTCCTGCACGAAGGGCGGATCGTCTATGACGCGGTCAAGGCCGACCGGCTGGCGGTCGCGGGCAAGGGGCTCGACCGCATCGCGACGATCCAGCGCCACATGATCCACAGCTGGGAAGTGCTCGCGACGCTGACTCCGCATGATTTCCTGACCTTCCGCGGCTTTCTGCGCCGCGCGTCCGGGTTCCAGTCGCAGCAATATCGCGAGCTTGAATATCTGCTCGGCAACAAGCGTGGCGACATGATGATCGTCCACAAGGACGATGCCGCAGCCATGGCGCGGCTGCGCGCCGCGTTCGAGGCGCCGTCGCTTTATGACGAACTGCTGCGGCTGCTGGCGCGGCGCGGCTTTGCCATACCCGCCGATCATCTGGATCGCGACTGGACGCAGCCCTATGAAACATCGGAAGCGGTCGAGCGGGCGTGGCTCGCCATCTATACCGACCCCGATCATCATTGGGACCTCTATATGCTCGCCGAAAAGATCACCGCGCTCGAATATTATTTCCAGGAATGGCGCTTCAAGCACATGAAGACCGTCGCGCGCGTCATCGGGCACAAACCCGGCACCGGCGGTTCGTCGGGGGTCAATTATCTCGTCAAGGCGCTGGGGCTCAGTTTCTTTCCCGAACTCTGGTCGATGCGCACCGAGATGGTCGCGCCGCGCGAGGGCGGCGACTATGCGGCAGGGGAGCGCAAATGAGCCGCATCTGGGACATTTCACAGCCGCTGCACGCCGCGGTGCCGGTATGGCCGGGCGAACCCGCCTTCGCGCTGCACAGCCATGCGGTGATCGGCGATGGCTGCCCGGTCAATGTCGGCGGCATGTTCACTCCGCTCCACGCGGGAACGCATGCCGACGCGCCGCTGCACTATGCCAATGACGGCGCTTCGTCGGCCGACTGCGAACTTGATCCCTATATCGGTCCGTGCGTGCTGATCGACGTGCGCCACACGCGTGGGCGGGTCGAGGTCGGCGATGTCGATTGGAATGCGGTCGAGGGCGCGGAGCGCGTGCTGCTGCGCACCTATGCGCATTTCCCGCACGCCGAATGGGACAGCGATTTCACCGCGATCGCCGCCGAAGTGGTCGGAAAAATGGGTCGCATGGGCGTGCGCCTGATCGGCACCGACGCCGCTTCGCTCGACCCCGAACAGTCGAAAACGCTCGACGCGCATCAGGCGGTGAAGGCGGCCGATATGCGGATACTGGAAGGGCTGGTGCTCGATGACGTGCCGCCGGGACGATATGAACTGGTGGCGCTGCCGCTGCGCATCGTTGGCGCCGACGCCAGCCCGGTGCGCGCGATCTTGAGGGAGATGGCATGACCGACGCGATGACTGCTCCCGATGTGTCGGCGCTCGACGCGGCCGATCCGCTCGCACATTTTCGCGCACGCTTCCAGCTGCGCGAAGGCTTGATCTATCTCGACGGCAATTCGCTCGGCGCGCTGCCCATGGCGACGGGCGAGCGGCTGGCGGGGGTTGTCGGCGAAGAATGGGGCGAGGGACTTATCACCTCGTGGCTCGGCGCCGAATGGTCGACCGCGCCGCGGCGCATCGGCGACAAGATCGCCCGGCTGATCGGCGCCAACGCTGGCGAGATCGTCGCAACCGACTCCACTTCGGTCAATATCTTCAAGGCTTTGACTGCCGCACTTTCCTTGCGACGCGAACGCACGGTGATCCTGTCGGAAGCGACCAATTTTCCCACCGACGTCTATATGATGCAAGGTATCGAGGCCTTTTCGGGCGGGCGCGTCAAGGCGCGGACCGTCGCGCCCGACGACATTGTCGATGCGTTGGGCGACGATGTCGCGGTGCTGCTGCTCACACAGGTGCACTACAAGTCGGGCCGCGTGCGCGACATGGTGGCGATCACGCGCTCGGCGCACGACGCCGGTGCGCTCGTCGTCTGGGATCTCAGCCACAGCGCGGGCGCGATCCCGGTCGACCTCAATGGCGCGAATGCCGATTTTGCGGTTGGTTGCGGGTATAAGTTCCTGAACGGCGGTCCGGGCGCGCCCGCCTATCTCTTTGCCGCCGCGCGGCATCATGCCGCCACGCCGATATTGTCGGGCTGGTTCGGCCACGCGCGGCCGTTCGATTTCGAGGAAGATTACGACCCCGCCGCGGGGATCGCGCGCTTTCAATGCGGCACGCCGCCGGTGCTCGGCCTCGCGGCGCTTGAAGTCGGCGTCGACCTGATGCTCGAAGCCGATATGGCAGAGGTGCGCCGCAAATCGCTCGCGCTCGGCGACCTGTTTATCGAGCTTATGCAGCCGCTCTGCGACACCTATGGCTTTGTGTTGGCGAGCCCGCGCGACCATGCGGAGCGCGGCAGCCAGGTCGCCTATGCCCACCCGCAGGGATACCAGATCGTCCAGGCGCTCAAGGAATATGATGTCATCGCCGATTTCCGCACCCCGGACATTATACGTTTCGGGTTGACCCCGCTTTACCTGCGCTATCGCGACATGGTTGAGACGGTGGAGCGGCTCGAAAGGGTGTGCGCGACGCGGGCGTGGGACAAGCCGCACTATTATCAGCGGGCGGCGGTGACATGAGCGAGATTTCGGCGCCCGTCCTGCCCAGATCGCGCGTTGCGGCGGTGCAGGCCGCGCCCGTTTTCCTCGACACCGCGCGCACCGTCGACAAGGCGTGCGCGCTGATCGCCGAAGCGGCGGGCAATGGGGCAAAGCTCGTCGCCTTCCCCGAAGTGTTCGTTTCCGCCTATCCCTATTGGAACTGGCTGATGACGCCGATCGAGGGCGCCGACTGGCACGAACGGCTTTATCGCGCGTCGGTGCGTGTCGACGGTCCCGAAGTCGCGGCGCTGTGCGACGCCGCGCGTGACCATGACTGTACGGTCGTCATCGGCATCAACGAGCGCGATCCGGTCAGCGTCGGCACGCTTTATAACAGCAACCTGATCATCGGCGCCGACGGCCGCCTGCTGGGGCGGCACCGCAAGCTGGTGCCGACCTGGGCCGAAAAGCTGACCTGGGCGGGCGGCGACGGCAGTTCGATCCGCGTCCATGACACGCCGGTCGGGCCGCTCGGCACGCTGGCGTGCGGGGAGAATACCAACACGCTCGCACGCTTCGCGCTGCTGTCGCAAGGCGAGCTCGTCCACGTTGCCAATTATATCGCGCTGCCCGTCGCGCCCGCATCCTATAATATGGCCGAAGCGATCAGGATTCGCGCGACCGCGCATAGTTTCGAAGGCAAGCTGTTCACCATCGTCGCCTGTTCGGCGATAAGCGAGGAGATCGTCGCGGCGATGACCGCCGACCGCCCGCTGAACCGCGACCTGCTCTTGCGCCCGAACAGCGCCTGGTCGGGCGTCATCGACCCGCACGGTCATCCGGTCGGCGATCCGCTGATCGACGAGGAAGGCATCGTCTATGCCGACATCGACCTTGGCGAGTGCATCAGGCCCAAGCTGATGCACGACATCATCGGCGGCTATAACCGTTTCGACATCTTCAACCTGACGGTCGACCGCACGCCGCGCGCGTCGGCCCTGTTCGTCGACGAGGTGCCGCCCGTCGATCCCGGTGAGGAGACGCCATGATGGCAGGCGATGGCACGATCATCGACCCGCGCGACGCCGTGCTCGGGCGCGCGCGGGTCACCGACACGCCCGAACTGGAGGCCTTTTATCAGGATCTTGCGGCGCACAATGCCGGCGCCTTCTGGAAACGCGCCAATGCGATCGAGCCGTGGGAGCCCGAAACGCGCTATCGCCCGACGCTCTGGCGCTATGCCGACATGCGCGCCATGTGCATGCGCGCGCTCGACCTTGTAAAGCCCGAAGAGGCGGGGCGCCGTGTCGTCACCCTGCTCAACGACAGCGACGCGGGGCGCGAGAATGTCGCGGTCTGCGGCTGGCTGTTCAGCGGGATGCAGGCGATGCGGCCCGGCGAGATTACACCCGCGCACAAGCACACCGCGTCGGCGCACCGCTTCATCATGGAGGGGAAGGGAGCCTATACCGTCGTGGACGGCCACCACATCACGCTGGGCGCCAATGATTATGTCCTGACGCCGGGCGGCTGCTGGCACGATCATGGGGTTGTGGCGGACGGGGATGTGTCGATCTGGCAGGACGGGCTCGACATTCCGCTGATGAACAGCCTCGAAACCAATTTCTACGCGGTCTATGACCAGCCGACGCAGACCGCGGCCTTTCCGACAGACGACCTGCCGCGGACCTTTGGTGGCGCCGCGCTGCGGCCCGAAGGCATCGCGGCGTGGGAGAAGCCCTATTCGCCGGTGATGGTCTATCGCTGGGACGCGACGCGCGACGCACTATGGAACCTCGCCAAAGTGTCCGACGGATCGCCCTTCGACGGGCATATGCTGCGCTACTCGAATCCGCTTACGGGCGGCTGGGCGCTTCAGACGATGGGCGCGCATATGCAGATGCTGAAAGGCGGTTTTCGCGGGAAAGCGCACCGCCACACGGGCAATGTCGTCTATAATGTCGCGGGCGGGCGCGGCTATTCGATCATCGGCGGCGCGCGCTTCGACTGGGAAACGCACGATATTTTCTGTGTGCCCGCTTGGGTTTGGCACGAGCATGTCAATCTCGACCCGGACGACGAAGCCTTTCTTTTCTCGTTCAACGATTTCCCGGTGATGGAAGCGCTCGGCGTCCGCATCGAGGAAGCCTATTCCGACCATGGCGGCCACCAGCCCGCCTGACCAGACAGGACAGATTATGCGCTTTGTCACCTATCGCACGGTCGAAACCGAACCGCGGCTCGGCCTTCTTCACGACGGGCTGATAATCGACGTTGCCGCTTTCGGCGACGCGATCGGGCATGATCTGCCATCGACAATGCTTGATTTCATCGACCTGGGGCCGATTGGCGTGCGCTTCCTTCGCGAAGCGGTCGAAAGCGCGACGACCGCCGATCTGCTGGGCACGTCGCTTCCCAACGGAAATGCCACCCTGCTTGCGCCGATCCCCCGCCCGCGCAAGAATATCTTCGGTATCGGTCTTAACTATACCGAACATGTCGCTGAATCGGCACGTAGTCTCGACACGGCGAAGGAATTGCCGCAACAACCGGTGATCTTCTCCAAACCCCCCACGGCCGTGATCGCGTGGAACGACCCGATCCGCCATAACGCCAAGGTGACGCAGCAGCTCGACTGGGAAACCGAGCTTGCCGTCATCATCGGCAGCACTGCGCGTGGCGTGGACGAAGCCGACGCGTTGAATCATGTGTTCGGCTATAGCGTCATCAACGACGTGTCGGCACGCGACTGTCGGCGCGCGGGGCAATGGATCGTGTCGAAGGGGCAGGACAGTTTCGCGCCGATGGGGCCGTGCATCGTCACCGCCGACGAAATCGGCGATCCGCACAACCTCAATATCCTGACGCATGTGAACGGGGTCGAGAAGCAGAACGGCAACACGCGCTTCATGCTGTTCAACGTGCCGCAGCTGATCGCCGACATATCCGGCGTGATGACGCTCGAACCCGGCGACATCATCGCGACGGGCACCCCCGCGGGGGTCGGGGCCGGGCGCGATCCGCAGGAGTTTCTGTGGCCCGGCGACGTCGTTGAATCTACGGTCGAAGGCATCGGCACGCTTCGCAACCCGATCGTCGCGGTCTGAGCGCGCCATGACGAGACCCATCCGCATCGGGCAGATCGTGCCCAGTTCGAACATCACGATGGAAACGGAAATCCCGGCGTTGCTGCGCGCGCGCGAGGGCGTCGCGCCCGAACGCTTCACCTTCCACTCGTCGCGAATGCGGATGAAAAAGGTGACCAGGGAAGAATTGGCGGCGATGGACGCCGATTCCGATCGCTGTGCGCTCGAACTTTCCGACGCCGCGGTCGATGTGCTCGGCTATGCTTGTCTCGTTGCGATCATGAGCATGGGCGCGGGCTATCATCGCGTGTCGGAAGCGCGGCTGCACCAACGCACGGTCGACAACGGCCATGCCGCCCCGGTCGTGACCAGCGCGGGTGCGCTCATCGAGGGGCTGAACGCGCTGGGAGCCCGGCGCATCGCGCTCGTTGCGCCCTATATGAAACCGCTCACCGAAATGGTCGTCGGCTATATCGAGGGCGAAGGGATCGCGGTCGCCGACTGGCTGGCGCTCGAAATCCCCGACAATCTGGAGGTCGCAGCCCAGGACCCGGCCAGGCTGCTCGACCATTATACGCGTCTGGATCTGTCGGGCGTCGACGCGCTCGTCCTGTCGGCGTGCGTGCAGATGCCGTCGCTTCCCGCGGTGCAGCAGATCGAGGACAGGGTTGGCCTGCCCGTTGTTTCAGCGGCGATTTGCACTGCATATCAAATGCTCGTTCGGCTTGGCTTGCGCACGGAAGTGCCCGGCGCCGGCGTCCTGCTGTCGGGGCGATACTGATCGCACGGCAACGATTGTCGAATGACAAAAAAAGCCGAATAATCCGCTTAATGGGCGATGCGCCGGGCCGTAAAACATAAAATACGAAGGATTGCCACCGGTGACCCGGCCGACAGTCGTGCGGAGCGCGAAAGAAGCTATGTTAACTATAACCAGCAACATCATTCAATTTTAACGAAAATTGGGATAATGAGAACGAGCGTCCGCGATTACTTTACAGCATCCACAGTGCGTTACGCGCGGTTCGGTGCTGATCCGGCAGGGTGGAAGACATGAACCCACGTCGCTTTACGGATCCGGCAGGGGGGCCGGAGCATGGCGCAGCGGGCGATCGCCGGGCAGGCGACCGCTATCGCACCGTCTGGCGCATCGCCAAGGTGATGCGCAACGGTGACGCGGGTTTGTGGCGCGTACGCAATATGTCGAACCGTGGCATGATGCTTGCCGCCGACGTGCCGATCGCGGTCGGTGAAACGCTGGATATCGCCTTGTCGGACACGGTGATGTTGCGCGGAAAGGTCGTCTGGGCCAATGACGGCCGGTGCGGCGTGGCATTCGATACTGAAGTCGATGTTGCCGACCTGCTCAAGCAACTGGCAGCGGAGCAGCGCGCATTGGGCTATCGCCAGCCGCGCCTGCCGGTTCACAGCGAGGCGCAGATTGTCGCCAAGGATGGCAGCGTCAGCCGCATCGAACTGGTCGACCTGTCGCAGCATGGTGCCGGCTTCGTCCACGACGGGCATTTCGACGCGGGCCGCGAACTGGACCTGATCCTTGCCAACGGGGTCCGCCGCCGTGCGATCGTGCGCTGGTCGCGCGAGGGGCGCGGCGGGCTGTGGCTGACGCAGCCGCTCGACCGCGCCGACCTGGAAAGCATCCGCCGCTTCGAGGCTTAGGATCAGGGCCCTAGATGTCTTGGGCGAGCCGCGCGTAAAGCTGGGGCCGCCGGTCGCGGAAAAAACCCATGCCGGCGCGGTGCCTGGCCGCGCGGTCGAGGTCGATCGTTTCGACAAGCACGCCGGTTTCGTCGGTGCCGAACGCCTGCGTCAGGTCGCCCCATTCGTCGGTGATGAAGCTGTGGCCATAGAAATTGGCGTCGCCTTCGGTCCCGATGCGATTTGCGGCGATCACCGGCATACAGTTCGACACGGCATGGCCCTGCATCGCGCGGCGCCACATGCGGCTGGTGTCGAGGTCGGCGTCATAGGGCTCGCTGCCGATCGCGGTCGGGTAAAAGAGCAGCTCGGCGCCCATCAGCGCCATCGCGCGCGCGCATTCGGGATACCATTGGTCCCAGCAGACGCCGACGCCGACACGGGTGCCGAAAACCTCCCAGACCTTGAAACCGCTGTTGCCGGGGCGAAAATAATATTTTTCTTCATAACCCGGCCCGTCGGGGATGTGGCTCTTGCGATAGGTGCCCATGACGGCGCCATCGGGACCGATCATCGCGAGCGTGTTGTAATAGTGCGGGCCGTCCTTCTCGAAGAAACTCGTCGGGATCGCGACTTTCAGTTTCGCGGCGAGCGCCTGCATCGCGGTGACGCTGGGGTGCTCCGCGGTTGGACGCGCATTGGCGAACAGCGCTTCCTCCTCGACCTGGCAGAAATAGGGGCCCTCGAAGAGTTCGGGGGGCAGGATGATCTGCGCGCCCTTCGCTGCCGCTTGCTCGACGAGCGCGGAAACGGCCTCGACATTGGGCTGAAAGGGGCCGGGCAGGGGAAGCTGCAATGCGGCGACGGTGATGGTGCGGGTCATGGTGCGGATATAGGGAAGGCTGCGCATCTTGCCACCGCAAAAGCGGAATCCCCTTTCGTCACCGCGGCCAGGGCCGCTGGCGGCAGCGGGCTAGGCCGGAAGCTGCTGGCTCGAACAGTGAAAACTGCCCCCGCCGATTATGATCCCCCGCGCGGGCACGCCGACCGCGTGGCGGCCGGGGAACAGCGCCGCGAGCGTATCGACGGCGACCGGGTCATTGGCGACGCCATAGGTCGGCACCACAACCACGCTGTTTCCAATGTAGAAGTTCATATAGCTCGCCGCCGCGATCTCGCCGCCCACTTCGACGCGGCCGGGCGAGGGCAGGTCGACGATCTCGATGCCGCCGAACGCTGCCGTCCGCGCGCGCGCATCGGCATAGATATGCGCGTTGGGATCGTCGGCGCCCTCGGCGACGGGCAGCGCGAGCCGTCCTTCGCCGACGAAGCGCGCAAGATTGTCGACATGGCCGTCGGTGTGATCGCCGACCAGCCCCCTGCCCAGCCAGAGCAGGCGGTCGATGCCCAGCGACTGGCGCAGCCGCACCGCAATATCCTCGCGCGTCAGCGTCGGATTGCGGTTCCTGTTCAGCAGGCATTCCTCGGTCGTGACGCACAGGCCGGTGCCGTCGACGTCGATGCCGCCGCCTTCGAGCACCCAGTCCTGATCGTCGACCGGAAGGCTGCTTGACGCTGCCAGCGCCGCGCCGACTTCCTGATCACCCGGCATGACGAACTTGTCGCCCCACCAGTTGAACCGGAAATTGCGCGCGCGTCGCGCCGCGCCCGTGCCGACGATGATCGGCCCGGTGTCGCGCAGCCAGATGTCGCCGAGCGGCTGGACGAGGATTTTCACCCCTGGATCGACGAGCGCGGCGGCGATATCCGCCTGCCGTTCGTCGTTAACGACCAGCCGCACCTCCTCGCCGCGGCCGCCATCGTGGACGGCGTTGGCGAAGGCGGCGACGTCGCGCCGCCCTTCATCGATGGCGCCCGCCCATTCCTCGGCAAGGTGGGGGAAGCCGATCCAGACGGCGTCGTGCGGCGCCCATTCGGCGGGCATTTTGAGCGTCATGCGACTTCTCGTTTCCATGCGGTCCCAAACTCCGTTCGCCCCGATCGTGCCGAAGGGCCGTCCCATCTTTTGACGCCGCAAGACAGGAACGGGGCTTCGACAAGCTCGGCACAAACGGGAAGGAAAGGCCTCTTACTTCGCCGCGGCGCGCGACTTGTCGCGGGCGGCGCGGAACTCGTCGCCCTCGACCCAGTTCGGCCACGCATCGGTCATCGCGAGCATCCGCCCAGCGGCGTAATAGAGGCGCAGGTCCGACATCATGCCGTCCCAGTTGGTGATCGCCTCATATTCGTCGCCGGGGGCGTGATAGCGGTTCTGCTCATAATCCTGGGCGGCTTTCTGGCCCGCTTCGACACCGCCTTCGACCAGATCGTCGCCGCTGCCGAAATTGAACATCGGCACGCCGAGCTTGGCAAAGCTGAAGTGATCCGAACGGTAATAGAAGCCCTTTTCGGGGGTCGGCTCGGCCTTGACCGTGCGCCCTTCCATCCTGGCGAGTTTTTCGACATAGGCGTCGAGCTCGGACTTGCCGCCGCCGACAACGACGATGTCCTTCGCCGGGCCGACCGAGTTCAGCGCGTCCATATTCACGCCTCCGACCGTCTGCGCCAGCGGGAAGACGGGGTTTTCGGCGTAATATTTCGATCCGAGCAGTCCCGATTCCTCGGCGGTCACGGCCAGGAAGACGATGCTGCGATCGGGTGCGCCGGCCTGTTTGAACGCCTGCGCCAGCGTCACCAGACCCGCGATTCCGCTCGCATTGTCGACCGCGCCGTTGCAGATGTCGTCGCCATCGACCGGCGTGCATCGGCCGAGATGATCCCAGTGACCCGTGTAAAGCACATATTCGTCGGGCCGCTTGGCGCCCGGCAGCACGCCGATGACGTTGCGCGACATCTTCTTCGCAATCTCGTTGTCGAACGCGAAGCTCGCCTTCACCCCCGCCAGTGGCACGGGCTTGAAGCCCTTTCGCTTCGCTGCTTCGCGCAGCGTGTCGAAATCCTGTCCGGCGCTTGCGAAAAGCTCCCTGGCCTTGGCAAGCTGGATCCAGCCGTTGGCGACGGTCTGGCTCGCCCCGCCATCCTTGCTGTCGGCCAGATATTGCGTGCCGGTGTTGCTCGATTCGACGACATTCCAGCCATAGCCGGCCGGCTCGGTATCGTGGACGACGAGCACCGCCGCGGCGCCCTGCCGCGCGGCTTCCTCATATTTATACGACCAGCGGCCATAATAGGTCATCGCGCGGCCGTTGAACGTGCCTTCGGTTTCCCTGGTTTCCCAGTCGGGATCGTTGACAAGGACGACCACCGTCTTGCCCTTGACGTCAAGCCCGGCGTAATCGTTCCAGCCCTTTTCGGGGGCATTGATGCCATAGCCCACGAACACGACGTCGCTGTCCTTCACCTCGGTTCGCGGCTGGACGCGATAGCTGAATGCGACATAGTCGCTGGCATATCGTGCGGTGACCGGCGTCTTGCCGCCGGTGAAGGTCAGCGGGGTGGCGTTCTTCGCGGTGATCTCGACCAGCGGCACATCCTGCGTCCAGCTGCCGTTGTTGCCGGGCTGCAGGCCTGCTTCCTTGTACTTCTCGATGATATAGGCGACGGTCTTTTCCTCGCCCGCTGTGCCGGGCGCGCGCCCTTCATAAGCGTCGGACGACAGTTCTTTCGTCACCGCCTGCAAGGTGGCAAGCGACAAATCAGGAATCTCGACATCTGGGATCGAAGCAGCCGTGATTTTCTGCGCTTCGGCATTGCCGTTGCACGCAGCGAGCAGCGCCAGTGCGGCAAGCCCGGCGACCTTGAGCGGGGGAGGGATAGGCATAGGACTCCTCTTTGTAATAATCTTGCGATCCTGCCAGAGCGCGAGCAGAGGTGCAACCGTGGCGGGCGGCGCGATCGGGATGATCGATTCCACCTGCGTCCGCGTCCACCAGCACGGTGCGACGGGTAAATAGGGGACGCCGATGATCGCGGCACGGGACGTTCCAGAGGCCGCCTCACGAGCAAGATCCATGCCCTCGTTGACGCTGACGGTCGTCCCGTTGCCCTGCGCCTGACAGGCGGACAGGTCCACGACAGTCAGCAAGCCGAGGCTCTGCTGGCGGCCACGCCAGAGGCGGCTACCCTGCTCGGCGACAAAGGGTGCGACAGCAACGCCATCCGTGACGCTGCCGCCGCCAGGAACGCCTGGGCCAACATTCCATCGCGATCCAACCGCAAGCAGCGCTTTGCCCTTTTAAGGATGGCTCTATCGGCAGCGCAACTTCGTCGAGCGCTTCTTCAACCTGTCCGTCGTCAGAACATTTGGCGCAACTTGCGGCGTAAATTAGCGGAGT
>NZ_JABWGQ010000035.1 GCF_014595975.1 Sphingopyxis sp. LK2115
ATGGCCCACGGCCACAGCCGAAATTACACCACCTTGACGGACGCGACCATTGAGGAGGCGGAAATGCGTTCCGCGATCATCGAGCTGGATCTGCTGTGGGACCACTTGTTTCCCGGGGAACAGGCCCGTGTCGTCCAGCTGCTGGTAGCGCGTGTCGATATTGGCGTCGACACCATGTCCATCAAGCTCCATGCGAACGGAATAGCGGCCTTGGTCGAGGAAATGGGAACCATGCGGACCCGGGAGCTGGCAGCGGCATGAATACGGAACGGCAACTCGAAATCCGCGTCCCAATCACCCTGCGCCGCCGGGGAGGGCGCAAGCTGATCATCACCCCGGATGCAGAGAAAAGCAGGGCTGGGGGGCTACGGGGTGGTCAGGATGGAGCGCTTGTCAAAGCGATTGCCCGGGGGTTCCGCTGGCGCAAGCTGATGGAGCAGGGCCTCTACGAAAGCGTTGATGAAATTGCGGCCAAGGAAAAGATCGACCGCTCCTATGTCAGCCGGCTTTTGCGAATGACTCTGCTGGCTCCTGACATTGTGGAAATGGTACTTGCCGGTCGCCAGCCGCGAGGCATCAACCTGCAGATGCTGAAGCGGCCTATCCCCGATTGCTGGCAGGAGCAGCGGGAGATGTTTCTGACGCTTTGATTTGAGATATCGCTGGTTGAAGTCCCACTGGTTCCGCCAACATCGCGAACCAATGAGATGGGCCTCACCCTGCCAGAAAATCCCCAGCTATATCCCTTCGGGCAGTTTGGCGCGCATCGCGGCGCGGCGGTCGAAGTGTTCACCGTCGGCGTAAAAGGTGCCGTCGCCCACCGCATGCAGCCGCCGCCGGTCGGTTCGGGCGGGATCGATATGGGCTGCCTGACCACGCAGCAGCACAAGGTCCAGCCGGGTGATGATCTCTTCGACGCGGCATTCGATATTGGCCAGACACTCCGCGATCAGCGGCGCACGGACATGGCGGGAGGGCAACGGCGTCAGGCCAAAACGCGCGAACTTGTCCGTATCTGCGCCCGAACAGGTGCCGACGCCGACCACCGTGTCGATCAGGTCGGCGCCCGGGATTGCGAGCACGCATTCGCGCGTGTCGCACAGGGCGCGCCAGGAATGGTTCCACGACCCGGTGGTCAGCGCGAATTCTGCCTCGAAGTTGCGAACCATGGTCCAGCTGATGGTCATCACATTGGGCCGTGTCCCGTCATGGGTGGTGACTAGAACGACCGGCCCCGGCTCGATCAGGGTGAAGGCGCGCGACAGGGGCAGCGGCTCCATCTTCCTCCTCCTTTGCACACGGGTGCGTCGTGGTCAGGTTGCGTTCGCATACCCCACTTTGCAGTGAGCCGACAAAGACCTGCTACGGCAAACACCTCCGAATCAGGCGACCGTACCAAGTGCGTGGAAGCTGTCGAAGGGATTGTAGCTGGTGACGACACTGGCTTCCCTTCGGGCGCGGGGCAGCGTGACGCGCACCATTCAACTCCAGGACGATACCAACGGCTTCACGCCGCAAGTGCAGGTCTGGACCAAAAGTCGCCAGCATTGGGTTGGCCTGGGCGACCTGCCGGGGTTCGAGACGAATCCCGGCTAGGTGGCGGCGCCGATCAACCGCGTTTCATGTTGTCCAGACCGGCAACGACGCCCGGCTTGAGCGAGGGATTGGATGCATTCAGTTTCTTGGGCTTGTCCACCTTGGGCTTGCGCACTTCGCGGTTCGATCTTTTCTGGCTCTTGGCCATCGGGAATTCCCTTCGCGGGGCAGATCGCCCCGCCACCCTCTTATCCCCATTCTGCCAGAACAGCGGTATGAAATCGCCGGGCAATTCAACACGCGCGGTTCATGAATCCCGCTGGCAAGTGCGTTGCAATTCTTGCCAGCGCGTCCCGAAATTCGCGGACGGCTTCGTTGCGGATTGGTGGCAGCGCAGCCTCGCAGTGCGCGGTTTTCCCTTCGGGCACGGGGCAGCGTGTCGCGCACCTTTCAACTCTAAAGGTAATTTCGTTTTCAGTGCTGATGAAGATTTGGCAGGCAAATGAGGTCTGAAAAGCTGGTTCAAGACCGTTCTCAAGGATCTGAAATAAATAGCTATTTTTCTGTGACCAAACCGGCGCGGTCCAGAGGTTTTGGAGAGAATTGGGCCACCGGAGAGAGAGCGGGCCACATATCTCGTCTCAGGCTTTTTTGCTCGCGCCAAAAGTGGCGCAGAACTGCGCCATTTCAGGTCCCCGTGAGGGGGTGAGATCATTTCGATGTGAAGAAATTGGTCGGGGAGAGAGGATTCGAACCTCCGGCCCCTGCCTCCCGAAGACAGTGCTCTACCAGGCTGAGCTACTCCCCGACCGATCCGCGCGTCGGCCATGGCCACCGCGAAGGCAGGGCGGTCCTCTAGACGCGCAATCAGCGAACTTCAAGCGTCAATCGGCACAGGGAAGCTGATTGCCCCCACTACAGCATTTCGGCAGCGCGAAAGCTGAAATGGCCATCGGCGACGAAAATCAGATGATCGACCAGATCGATACCCGCAACCCGCAGGAACTGCGCCGTGTCGCGCGTGGCAGCGATATCGGCGTCACTTGGCCAGGCAACGCCCGACGGGTGATTGTGCGCCATCACAATGCCGGTAGTGCTGCCGGTGAGCAACGCGCGCCAGCATCGCGGCGGGATAATGCAACGTCGCGCCGTTCCGCCATCGACGCGATCGAAACGGACAAGCCGCTGATACGCATCGAAGGCCGCAAGGATCAGGCTTTCACGGTCGCCGTCGAATTGAGGGCGCAGCAAATGGGATACAACCGCATCTTCGGCATCGCACGGCACGAAGCCGCGACGCCGGGCATTGGACCCGGCTGTGCCTGTCGGTTCAAGGATCGTCATTGTCGCCGCATGGCGCAGGCGCGGGGGCAACCCAACCGCCGACTGCCCCGCATCGGATGGATCGGCGGGCAGCACGGGGTGACGCTCTTGTCGTCGCGCGGCGCGGGGCCTAGCAATGGTGGGAAAGGGAAAGGGAGCGCGCCTTGGCTGATTCCATCCATTATGAACTGCAATATCTCGACCTGATGCGCCGCATCTGGGTCGAGGGGGACGAGCGCGTCGATCGCACCGGTGTCGGCACGCGGTCGCTGTTCGGCGAAACGATGCGATTCTCGCTAAAGGACGATGCGATTCCCTTGCTGACGACGAAGCGCGTTTATTGGAAAACGGCGCTGCGCGAGCTGTTGTGGTTCCTCAGCGGCGACACCAATATCCGCCCGCTCGTCGCGCAGGGCGTAAAGATATGGACCGACTGGCCGCTCGAAAAATATCGCCGCGCGACCGGCGACGAAATCAGCGCCGCCGATTTCGAGGCGCGCATCGTCGCCGACGCGGACTTTGCCGTCGAGTGGGGTGATCTTGGTCCGGTCTATGGCCACCAGTGGGTGAACTGGCCGCGTTACGAGCCTGCGGGCGCGGGCCTGTTTCGCCGCGCCGAACGCGGGCACAACCAGATTGCGGCACTGATCGATTCGCTCCGAAACAATCCTGGATCGCGCCGGCATATATTTACCGGCTGGAACGTCGACGATCTGGACCGGATGGCGCTGCCGCCGTGTCACATGACCTATCAGTTCCATGTTCGCAGCGACGGCGGACTGTCGTGCCTGTTGTTCCAGCGGTCGTGCGATCTTGGTCTGGGCTTTGCGTTCAACATTTTCGAGGCGGCGCTGCTCACGCGCATGGTCGCCCAGCAATGCGACCTTCACGCGCACGAGGTCGTGTGGACCGGCGGCGACGTCCATCTCTATCTCAATCACGCCGAACTGGTCGAACGCCAGTTGGCGCGCGTGCCCGACGGGAAGCCCATACTGCGTATCCTGCGTCGCCCGCCGAGCATATTCGATTACCGGTTCGACGATTTCATGGTCGATGATTATGCGCCGCAAGCCCATATTCCCGCGCCCGTGGCGGTTTGAGACGCGGCGTTGCATTCCTATGGAGACCGTAATAATATGTCGCCACATTGAAATATAACTAGGCGCTGATTCGCGCCCGAAGGGAAGAAGATATGCCTGAGTCGGATCGCCGACCGGCGCGCAACCTGCCGCCGCTGTCGCTTCACATCCCCGAACCGCGCTATCGTCCCGGTGACACGCCGGATTTTGGCGACATCGAGATCCCCGCGGTTGAGGCGACCCCGCGCCCCGGCGAAGCGACCAGGCCCGATGCGATGCGTGAGCTTTGCTATGGCCTTGTCCGCGTCCTCGATTTCGATGGACAGGCAAAGGGGCCGTGGGATCCGAAACTGCCCGCCGACCGGTTGCGCACGATGCTGCGTTACATGATGCTGACGCGGGCGTTCGACGACCGCATGTTCCGCGCGCAGCGGCAGGGCAAGACCAGTTTTTACATGAAATGCACGGGCGAGGAGGCAACCTCGATCGCCTCGACGATGGCGATCGACCGCGCCGACATGTGTTTCCCCAGCTATCGCCAGCAGGGCATTTTGATCGCGCGCGAATATCCGCTGATCCAGATGATGAACCAGATTTATTCGAACCGCGGCGATCATCTGCTGGGGCGGCAGTTGCCGATCATGTATTCGGCGCCCGAGCATGGATTCTTCAGCGTGTCGGGCAATCTTGCCACGCAATATCCGCAGGCGGTGGGCTGGGCGATGGCGTCGGCGTCAAAGGGCGACAGCCGCATCGCGACCGTGTGGTGCGGCGAAGGTTCGTCGGCCGAGGGCGACTTCCACTCGGCGCTGACCTTTGCCACGGTCTACAACGCGCCCGTGATTTTCAATGTCGTGAACAACCAGTGGGCGATTTCGAGCTTTTCGGGCTTTGCCGGGGGCGAGCGCACGACCTTTGCGGCGCGCGCCGTGGGCTATGGCATCGCGGGGTTGCGCGTTGACGGCAACGACGCGCTGGCGGTCTATGCAGCGACGCAGTGGGCGGCCGACCGCGCGCGGACGAACAACGGCCCGACGCTGATCGAACATTTCACCTATCGCGCCGAAGGCCACAGCACGTCGGACGATCCCAGTGCCTATCGCGCCGCACAGGAAGCGAGCGCCTGGCCCTTCGGCGATCCGATCGTGCGGCTCAAACAGCATCTGATCGCACTCGGCGAATGGGATGAGGCGCGTCACGACGCGCTGACCAGAGAACTCGACGAACTGGTCAAGACGACACAGAAGCAGTCCGAAAAGCTGGGCATTCTCGGTCACGGGATGCACCAGCCGTTCGAAACGATGTTCGAGGATGTGTTCGAGGAGATGCCCTGGCATCTCAAGGAACAATGTGCGCAGATGCTCGCCGAGCAAGAGGCCAAGTTCGGCCCCGACTGGAAGCCCGAATGATGAGCGCCGATACCCAAACCAGGACCATGAACATGATCGAGGCGATCAACAGCGCCATGGACGTCATGCTCGAACGCGATCCGGCGACCGTCGTGATGGGCGAGGATGTCGGTTATTTCGGCGGTGTGTTCCGCGCCACCGCGGGCCTGCAGAAAAAGCATGGCAAGACGCGCGTGTTCGACACGCCGATCAACGAATGCGGCATCATCGGCGTTGCGGTCGGCATGGGCGCTTATGGCCTGCGCCCCGTCCCCGAAATCCAGTTCGCGGACTATATCTATCCGGGGCTCGACCAGCTCGTCAGCGAAGCGGCGCGACTGCGTTACCGTTCGGCGAATGATTTTATCTGCCCGATGACGGTGCGCACGCCGTTCGGCGGCGGCATTTTCGGCGGCCAGACGCACAGTCAGTCGCCCGAAAGCATCATGACCCACATCTGCGGCGTCAAGACGGTGATCCCGTCGAATCCCTATGATGCCAAGGGCCTGCTGATCGCGGCGATCGAGGATAATGACCCCGTCGTCTTCCTTGAACCCAAGCGCATCTATAACGGTCCGTTCAGCGGCTATTACGACCGCCCCGTCGAACCCTGGTCGAAACATGATGCGAGCGCGGTGCCCGAAGGCTATTACCGCATCGACCTGGGCAAGGCCGCGACGGTCCGCGCGGGCGAGGCGTTGACGATTCTCGCCTATGGCACAATGGTCCATGTCACCAGGACGATCGTCGAGGAAATGGGCATCGACGCCGAAATCATCGACCTGCGCACGCTTTTGCCGCTCGACATCGAAGCGATCGAGGCGTCGGTGAACAAGACCGGCCGTTGTATGATCGTCCACGAAGCGACGCGCACCTCGGGCTTTGGCGCCGAACTCGCCGCGCTGGTGCAGGAGCGTTGCTTCTATCACCTCGAAGCGCCGGTCGAGCGCGTCACCGGCTTCGACACGCCCTATCCGCACAGCCTCGAATGGGCCTATTTCCCCGGCCCGGTGCGCATCGCGACCGCGCTCACCAAAATCCTGAAGGACTGACGCCATGGCCCGCTATTCATTCCGTCTGCCCGACATTGGCGAAGGCATCGCCGAGGCCGAGATCGTCGCCTGGCACGTCAAGGTGGGCGAGCGCGTCGAGGAAGATGCGCAGCTTGCCGACATGATGACGGACAAGGCGACCGTCGAAATGGAATCGCCGGTTTCGGGCGTGGTCGTCGAACTGGCGGGCGAGGTCGGCGACCTGATTCCGATCGGATCGACGCTGGCGGTGATCGAGACCGATGACGAGACGCTGGAAGCGCCCGCGAAGGAAGCCGCAGAGGACGCGATCGTGGCGGAAACGCCGGGGGCGGAGCAAACACCGATGGCTGAAACGGTGGCGCCCTCTCAATCCGTGGACCCTGAGCCTGTCAAAAAGCCGTCCTTGCCGTCGACCGCCGAACGGGAAACCGGCCTATCAACAGGTTCAGGCCAGAAGGGGAAGGAAAAGCCGGTGCTGGCCTCGCCCGCCGTTCGCGCGCGTGCAAAGGATCTGGGCATCGACCTGTCGCAGGTGCAGTCCGACGGCGATCGCATCCGTCACGCCGACCTCGACGCCTTCCTCCGCTATAGCGCGGGGCAGGGCTATCGCGCGCCGGGCGCGAGCCGCGCGCGCGCCGACGAGCCGGTCAAGGTCATCGGGATGCGCCGCAAGATTGCGGAAAATATGGCGGCGGCGAAGCGCGCGATTCCGCATTTCACCTATGTCGAGGAAATGGATGTCACCGCGCTTGAAGCGATGCGCGCGGATTTGAACGCCAATCGCGGCGATCGCCCCAAGCTGACGATGCTGCCCTTCCTGATCGTCGCAATCTGCCGCACGATCCCCGATTTTCCGATGATCAACGCCCGTTATGACGATGAAGCAGGCGTGGTGACGCGCCACGGCGCGGTGCATCTGGGCATGGCGACACAGACCGACGCGGGGCTGATGGTGCCGGTGATCCGCGATGCGCAGGACAAGAATGTCTGGCAGCTGGCGAGCGAGATCGCGCGCCTCGCCGAAGCCGCGCGCAGCGGCAAGGCGAAAGTCGAGGAATTGACCGGCGGCACGCTCACCATCACGTCGCTCGGCCCGCTTGGCGGCATCGCGACGACGCCGGTGATCAACCGGCCAGAGGTCGCGATCATCGGGCCGAACAAGATCGTCGAACGTCCGGTGTTCGATGGCGACGACATTCGGCGGGCCAAGCTGATGAACCTGTCGATCAGTTGCGATCACAGGGTGGTCGATGGCTGGGATGCGGCCAGCTATGTTCAGGCGCTGAAGAAGCTGATCGAAACGCCGGTGTTGCTGTTTGCAGATTGAACCTGCCCGGTTCGGTTCGTGTCGAGCAAGGTCGGGACACCCCGGCGGCGCGTGCTGACGATGGGCATTTCGACCTTGCTCGATGCAAGCGGAGTCCGCGGCGGGCTTAAAGCCCTAATCCCGCAAAGCTCGTCTGGTCGAACTTCAGCTTGAAAGTCACATAGGCGCCCGATCGGGAGAATCGCGCATCCTCGAAATCGCGGTCGTGGAAGCCCGCGAAATTGTAACCGAAGGTGATGTTGGCGTTCGTCATCGGCGCCAGCGTCACCGTTGGCCCCCCGGCCCAGCTGACGGTATCGGCATCGGTGCCCACGCGCACGGTGCCCGATGCCCCGACATCGACATGCTCGCCAAGGTTGAAACGAAAGTCGGCGCCGATCAGGTTCGACCAGCCCTTGACGTCATCCGCGCCGAAGCGGTCGAAATTATAGCGTGTGCCCCAGAAAAGTCCGACCTCGGCGCGCTCATGCCACCTGCCGCCTTCGCCGCGCACACCGAGCGGGGTCCAGTTGATCGACAGACTGCCCAGCAGGCGGCGGCTCGTCGCGTCGCCGTCGATCGTCAGCGCGGCGCCGCCAATCGGTCCGGCCTGCCCCGCAACAGCATCGCGCACCTTGTCAGAGCGGAACTCGCCCTTGCCCAGCCACGAAACCTGTGAGTTGGCCGGGCGGTGCGCCCAGCTCATCTCGAACTGGATCACCTCGGTCGTCGGCGTCGTGCCGTTGCCGCTGGCCTTGGCATAGGTGAACAGCGCGCCCAGGGCACGGCCTTCGCCCAGTTGGCGCAGACCGCCGAGCGTCAGGCCATAGCGGTTGGCAAGTTCACCATCGCGATATTCGGCACGGCCGGTGAGTGTCCAGCGGTCGGCGCGCCAGGTCGCGCCGGTGCTGATCGCCAGGAAATCCTCGGTCAGCACAGTGTTGCCGCCCAGAAAGCCGCCCGATGCGACCGGCTGCTGCGCGTTCAGCACGTCGCCCGCGCGAATCCCGCCGATCGTGCGATTGCCGTCGACCGAGACATCGACCGACAGATGGTTACCGAGCTTCAGCGACTGCGACAGCCCATAGGCAGCGAAGCTGCGCGGGCCATATTCGCCGATGTCCTGCCGGTTCGCGGTGGCGAGCAGGCGTGCGCCGGACCAGGGGGTGAGGTCGAAACCGAGCCGCGCGGTGCGCGCGCGGACCGTATCGCCGTCGGCGATTTCATAACTGCCGACGAGGTTGACGTCGCGGCTGATGCCGAAGCGTGCGCCCAGCCGGTGCCGTGTCGGGAAGTCGATGCTCGCATCCCTGCCGCCCAGAGCAAATTCGGTCTGCGCATCGAGTTCGAGGCGCTTATCGAACAGGCGCTGCGTCGCGCCGACCTGAACGATGGTCGAGCGGTTGCGCGCGGCGTCGGACAGGCGATCGTCGGCGTGCGTCAGCCCGGCGCGCGCGATGCTGCTGCCATTGTCATATTCGACCAGCGCGCGCGCGGCGCGGCGCCGCGCGCCGGTATCCAGATAGTCTTCCTGCCAGGCGCTGCCCGTCAGCGACAGCGTGCGCGTCGCGCGAAGGCGGGCATCAACGCCCAGCTTGCGCGTGCCGTCCTCTCCGCGATTGAGTTGACCCGCGCCGAAACCGGCCTCGCGCTCGCGGATATAGGCCAGGAAATCGGCGGCGCTGCCATGATGTTCGGCCTCGATCAGCCATGCTTTCGCGGTTCCTGCGGCGGCGCTGCCGCCGTGCAGCGCTTTCGCATTGCTCACCGCCAGTTCGGCGCGGACTTCGGTGTCGATATTCGGGCGATAGCGCACGTCGATGCCGCCAATGTCGGTCTGGGTGTTGCCGTCCTCGTCGTGGATGAAGGTCGCGCCGATACGCAACTTTTCATCGTCCGACCGATAGCTGACGCGACCGCCGGCGTTGAGCACGCGCTGGCCGACACCATCGACTTCATATTCGGCGACGATGAACTGCGGGTCGAGGTTCGACGACCGACTGAGCACTGGTGCGCGAAAACGGATCGTGCCCGACAGATAGTCGATGTCGTAATCGACGTGGCGGGTCAGGGCGACGCTGTCGACGATGCGTTCGCTGTGCAGCCGGTCGCGCGTCTCGATGACGACCCGCTCGCTGTTCGGCACAATATCCTTTGCGCCGAGCTGGTACGGTCCCGTCAGGCCATTGCCCTGGATCTCGTCACGGCGGAACCGATAGGGGGTGTCGGCGACGAAGGCGGTCGCGGCAAGATTGCGGCCGCGATACTCTGCCTTGCCGCCGTTGAGTGCGCGCTGGTAGCGGGCAAGCTCAGGTTCCGAAATGCCCGTCTCGATATCGCCGAACATCGCGTAAAATTGCGGGCGTTCGAGCCGCAGATAGAGCTTGCGAACCGATGCGGCATCATGGCGTGTCTCGTTGCGGTCGGCATAGATGGTATAATAGGCGCGCGGATCGATCACGCCGCCGAAGCGCGCATCGTCCGCCTTCTTGTCGCTGTCATAGGCGAGCGTCATCAGCCATTTTCCGCGCACGCGTCCCTTGGCATAGAGCGCAAGGCGCCCGTCGGCATTGAGGTCGTCCAGCGTCTCGGCGACCGGCTCCATCCGGTCATCGAGCGTGTTGTATCCGAGCGTCCCCGCAGCAAAGCCGACGACGGTCCACGCACGATCGCCGGGGTCGAGCCAGGTTTCGATCACCTGCTTGCGCGTCACCCGATCGTCGCGGAACAGAAAGTCGATCGACAGCGTGCCCGAGGCGGTCGTCGGTTCAAGCTCGATATAGGCGATGCCGTCGTCGCCATCGACCTTCCAGACCGGTTGCGCGCGTTCGAGGCCCGACAGCTGGCGTGCCTGCTGCGCATCGGCCTCGATCGCCGGATAATAGGGTGCAGGGACGCTGAAATCGCCGGTCAGCCCGGCGCGGATCGGCTTGCCGTCGCGGTCGGTCAGGCGAACGGCGATCACCGGGCGCGTCACGCCATCGGCGACGAGCACCGATTTTTCGCGGATCAGCGCCGCGCGCATCGGGGTGATCGAATAATGGACGCTGCGCTCGATCGTTTCGACCGTCGCGCCGTTCGCATCCTTTATTTCGGCCACCAGCCGGTTTTCGCCCTCGCGGATTTCGAGCCCGCGCCACAGGCTGACCGCGACGCGGCCGTCGGCCGATTTGCTGACGCCTTCAAAGGTCAGCGGATCGGCGGGCTGGCCGTTGACGCGCAGCGCGACGATCTGTCCCGGCGTGTGTTTGATCGCGGCGCGGATGGCCTTGGCGCGTGGATTATGGTCGGCGGCGGGGAAAAGCCAGCCGATGCCGGGTTCTTGCCCGGCCAGCCAGTCGCGATGGGCGCCGGCCGCTTCGGGATCGGAAAGGGGCGTCGCCACCGGGCGCGCGGAGGGGGCCGACGCAGCGCGCGGGGTGCTGGCGGCGGCGCGGAAGTCGGCGCGTTTCAGCGCGCCGCCGCGACCTTCGACAAAGCGCGAGATGGCGCTGCCCGCGCTTTGTGCGCTCCGCGCGCAATCGACGGCGGCGCGGTCAAGCGGCAGCGTCGAAGGATCGATCTGCACGACGTGCAGGCCGGGGCGCACCCCTGCGAAATGATAGCGGCCATCTTCGTCGGTGACGGTATAGCTGCCGTCCTGCAGCATCACGCGCACGCCCATGATGCCGTCGGCCTTGGCGGGATCGACCGCGCAGCCGCCGTCCGTGATACGGCCGATAATCGTCATGCGATCGCCGAGCTGGTCGCGTTTGATCGCGATCGTCGCTTCGGCGATGTTGCTGGTCGTCCCGCGATTGTCGGTCGCGCTGGCGCGGTTCAGCGCGCTGCCCGGCTGCGCCGAGACGGCGACTTCGGCCAGATAGGTGAGCAGCACCGACCGCGCGGCCGCGATGCCGGGCAGGGTGACGGTGAAGGCGCGGCCGTTCGACTCTATCGCGGCGTCGACGCGCGCGCCATCGACGCGCACCGTGTCGGCACGCAGCCGCATCCCGGCCGGCAGGACGTCGCGCACCGTCACCGCGCCGGTGGTGCGCCGCGCGTCGCGATTGGCGACCTCGATCCGATATTGCACGACATCGCCCGGCACCGCGACCTGTGTGGAAGTCGTCTTGCGCAGGACCAGTGGCAGGCCGGGCTGGTCGACGGGAATGTCGACGCGCACCGGGGCGGGACTGTTCAGGGTAAAGGCACGGCCATAGCTGGCGTCGACGATGGTAAACGGCTGGCCGTCGTCGGGACGGCGAAATGCGGCCAGATCGGCCGGGCTGGCGGCCGACGGCGCGGTGAAGGGCGCGGGGGGGGCGACGATCAGCCGGTAGCTGCCCGGCGCGACGAAGGGAAAGCGATAGTCGCCCGCCGGGAAGTCATAGACCGTCCCGCCCGAATCGGTGACGCGCTGTCCGGTGATAACGCTGGAAGGATAGGCCGAAACGCCGTCGTCGCCGAACACGGCGGCGGGCTGGCCGGTGGCGGCATCGACGATCGTGACACGGCTGCCCGCCACGGGCGCGCCGTCGCCGCTGTCGAACACGATGCCAAAGGGGTCGACAAGGAAGTCGATCGTCGCGAGCGCAACCAGACTGGCGCTCGCCCGATCGGACACGCGCAGTGTCAGCGGCGCGCCGGGGTTGACCGACAGGCGACAGTCGCCCTGCACCACGGCGGGCGGCACGCCGATCGTGTTGATGAAACCGACGAACTCGCCGCTGTTTGCGGCGGTTTCGGTGAGGGTGATCGATTCGCGGTCGCCATTTTCGAGATCGAGAAGGACGGGCAAGGTGTCGCGCGCCTGCGGGTCGCGATTCGCCGATACGAGCGTCACGCCCACGACGAGCATTTCGCCGGCGCGAAAGCGGTCGCTGCTCTGAAGCGATGCCGGGGCGGTCGACATCCCTTGATAAACGCCGGCGAGCGGGATTGCGGCCGTTGCGGTCGCGCTGAGCGCCCCGACGCCGCCCGTTCGCGCGCGGACGCATTGTGTCGGCGCGAGCGGTACCGAGCGGTCGCCGCCGCCGGTCGTCAGGCGATAGGTTGCCATGCGCGGCGGATCGGACGGGCGCGGGACGACGGCCACGTCGACGCGGTTCGACAGCGTCGCACCGCGATGGCCGTGATGCGTCCATTCGGCCGACGCGGTGTTCGTGATCACCTGCGCGCGCGCCGCCGGAGCCGCAGGCAGCAGCGCTGCCGCAACCAGTGCAGTCAGAAGGCCAAGGGATGTGTCGCGGATAGCCATGCCAGCCCCGAAGGGAGCAGCGGCGGCCGGTGCCCCCGGCGCGCGCGCTGTTCCCGCCCGTTACCTGGTCAGTTGACCGTGGCGCGGAAAACGAGGGTGCGCGTCGCGCCCGCGGCGATCGTTGCGATCGTCCCCGACACGTTGGGCGCCGAATAGCTGCCGCCTGCCGTGCCGTCGGCGTTGCACGTTCCTGCGGTGACCGTGCCGTTCAGCAGGATCGTGCCCGCGTTGAAGGTCAGCTGGCCGGGCACGGGGTCGTTGATCACGACCGACGTGGCGTCAGCGCTGCCCGAATTGGCGACGGCGATGCAATATTCGACGACCGCGCCCGGAATCAGTTTCGGGTTGGTCGTGTTGTTGAACGGGTCGGAGATGACGCGACTGGTCTTGGTGACGGTGAGCGTCGCCGTCTGGACCGTATAATCGTCATCGTCGCTGTGCGACCCGTCGCGCGCGGCATCGCCGGTCACGCCAGCGACGTCGGCAAAGACGGTGTCCTTGCCCGCGGTGTTTGCGCCGGTCGTTTCGGTGATCGCCGCGCCCTGACTGCCCGACGTGCCGCCTTCGCGCGCCGTCGCGCGAAGGGTCACCCCGGCGACGGCGTTGTTGGCGAGCCCGGCCGGAATGTCGGCAACGACGAACAGGCGGATCGCCGTATCGACGACAAGCTCGTCAATATAGCCAGAAACCAGCGTGTCACCGGCATCCCAACTGCCGATCGAACCCGACGATGTGTTGTCGCGGTAAATGCGCACGTTGGTCGCGTTGAAGCTGTCGGTGCCGCCATGCGCGGCGGTGCCGCCGACGATCTGCGAGGCGACGAGCGCGAAATCGAGCACTTCGTTCGAGCTGTTGGTCAGCTGAAAGGTCGTCACGGCGTTGGTTTGCCCCGGAACGACATTGGTTGTGACGGTGCCGACTTCCTCGACAAGCAGGTTGATCTTGCGATCGACGGTAAAATTGTTCGACGCCGATTGCTGGCCCTGCGCGACGCCACCGACCTGATAGTCGACGGTAGCGGTATTGGTGATTGTGGTTCCCGCGGTCGTGCCGGCAGCAAGTGCCGGCGTGGCGGCGAGACTTGAAATCGCCGCCAGACCGATGAAGCCCACGTTGTTCAGCTTGCTGGTCATAGCTGAAGCTCCTTGGCTTGGATCGATTGCCTATTCCCCACCGCTGGCAATCATTAAGCGGTTATTTTCAGGTAACTATTTGACAATTCCCCGAAACATGAGCTTGCCCGTGGCCCCCGCCGGAATCGGCTTTTGAAAGGCCCAGCGGATATGCGTGACATCGGCGGGCTGCGCGGCACGGTGTGCGCCGTCGGCCGTCGCTATCGAAAGCTCGTCAAGCCGCCCCCACTGCTTGCCCCCGTCGACCGACACCAGCGGCTCTGTGTCACCGGCACCGGCGAAACGGACCGCGGCGGGCAGCGGATTGGTGACCACGAACTTGTCGGCGGCCTGTGCGCCGACGTTGCGATAATTCAGGACGAAGACGAGCCGGTCGCCGGGGACGACGAGCTTCGGTTCTTCGAGCAGGATGCGCTGCTTGCCATCGGCGTCGGTCGAAACCCGCTCGACAAAAACCTTGTTGTCGAGCGCAACCTGGTTGGCAGCGAAGGCCGGGCCGGGAAGCGCGGCGGCGAGCATAAGCAAAAGGGCAGGGCGCATGGGCATCTCCATCAGTGGATCATGGTCTGGAAGCTAATGGTGCGGCTCTGACCACCGGCGACGGTGCCGAGCGCGACATTGATCCGCGCGCCGTTGTAATCGCCCGCGTCGGCATCGGCCGCGTCGGTAAGGGGGCTGCCGCCGAGCGTGATCGAGCCGGGGACATAGCTGGTGTCGGCAGGGATATTGTCGGTGACAGCCAGGCCGCTCACCGAACCGCTGCCCGTCACCGTCGCGACGATCGTATAGGTGATCGTCGCGCCGGGGATCGGATCGGCGGTGCCGAGCGGGTTGGTGATGCTCGCCGATTTGACGAGCGCGACCGTCGCGGCCGACACGACGAACGCCCCGGCATCTTCGCCATCGGCGCCGGTCGCGCCGACGACGGCGTCGCCACCGCCTTCGCCCTGACCGGCAAAGCTGGTGCCGGGGGTGCCGGTTCCGGTCCTGGCCGCGGCAACCAGGCTGACGATGCCGCGATTGCCGTCGACGACCGTTCCGGGCGTCGTCGTCACGACGAACACGGCGATGCTTTCGTCGGGATCGAGCGTCGGATCGTTCGCCCCCGCAGTGTAAAGCGTGTCGGTGCCCGCGTCGAACAGGCCGTCACCATTGTCGAGATAAATCTGTGTGACGGCAGGATCATAATCGTCGCCGCCCGCATTCGCGACCGTGCTCAGCGCGAAAGCCTCGACGCCATTGCCATTGTTGGTGACCGAGAAGGTCAGAACCTGTCCGGTCGCGCCCGGTGTGGTCGGCACGTCGGCGGGATTGCTCGAATCGACCGTGACGTCGAGCAGTTCGTCGACGAGCAGATCGACGCGGTTGGAGTCGATCGTCGTTGGCCCGCCGCCGGAATCGAAGCTGGCGGTTGCGGTATTGCTGATCGTTGAACCGGCGCGCGTGCCGGCAGCGGTCGCCTGCACCGGCAACGCAAGCGCGGCGAGCAGCGCGATGAGTGAACAAGAGGGAAGAAGCCGATGCTTCGCGCCCCCCACAGGCGCTATCATCATCAAATTGACTCCGAAAGGTTGGTCCTTGGAGCCGTCAGTCGCCGAAAAAGGGTAATTTCTGGTTAAAAAGTCGTTGGAAAGCTGTGATTTGCTCCAAAAAGGGACAGACGCCGCCGTGCTTTTGCCGCAAAGCGGGGCGACTGGCGCGATGCGTGCAGCGAGCGTAAGATGAGACGGTTAACAGGGAGACGCAGGGTGGCGGACGATGGGGGCAGAAAGGATATGCGGCCGTCGCGTGTCAATCCGCTGCGCCAGATCGAGATCGACGATTTTCGCCGCGACCGGCTGCTCGCCGCGCTGGTGCTGATCCTCGGCGCCAGCTTCTGCCTTGGCCTGCCTTTTGCCTTGCAGGCTGGCGCGGAGTTTTTCCTGCCGCTGACTGCGGCAATCGTCATCGCGATCGCGCTGGTGCCGCTGCTCGAATGGCTTGAGCGCCGCGGCGTGCCGTCGGCGCTTGCCGCCTTCCTGTCGCTCGCGGCCTTTCTCGCGATCATCAATGCGGCGCTGGCGATCATCGTCGTGCCCGCGACGGGCTGGTTCGCGCGGCTTCCCGAATCGATTCCGCGTATCCAGAGCAATCTTGCGCCCTTGATCGATTTCTATTCGACGCTCCAGCGCTTCGTCGATCGCACGCTGACGTCGGTGGCCAGCGGGACCGAGGCGACGGCGCAGGCAGTGGCGGCCACGGCGCCAACGTCGGTGGTCGACTATTTCATCTCTTCGGCGCCTGCGGCGGCGATTCAGCTGTTCTTTGCGGTGCTGGTGATCTTTTTCTTCCTTGCTGGCTGGACGCGGCTTCGCCGCGGCACGATTCGCCGACGCGGCAGTTTCGACGGGGCGATGCAGACGGCGCGCGTTATCCAGAATGTCGTCGATGCGACAGCCGACTATCTGGCGACGATCACGATGATCAACGCAATGCTCGGGCTGATCGTCGCGCTGCTTCTCTGGGCGCTCGGCATGCCGTCGCCCTTCATGTGGGGCGGGATCGTCAGCATCTGCAATTTCGTGCCCTATCTGGGGCCGATCGTCGCTGCGGTCCTGCTGGGCCTGGGCGGGCTGATGACGTTCGACGCGGTCGGGTTCGCGCTTTTGCCTGCGCTCATCTTTATCGGGGTGCACCTGGTCGAGGCGAATCTGATCACGCCGCTGGTGCTCGGCAAGCGGCTCACCATCAATCCCTTGCTCATCCTCGTCTCGTTGAGCTTCTGGGGCTGGGTGTGGGGCACGCCGGGGGCTCTTCTCGCTGTGCCCCTGTTGCTGATCCTCCAGACCGTGCTTGCCTCGACGGGAACGCCCGATCTGGCTGGATTCCTCTTTGAACATGGCACGCTCACCACGACCGACGAGGTGCGCGACCGATTAAATCGCACACAGGAAGAACGCGACGGTTGACAGGTCGCCGCGCGGGTCATATTGGCGCGGCTCCCAAGCGCAAGCGGGTGTAGCTCAGTTGGTTAGAGCGCCGGCCTGTCACGCCGGAGGTCGCGGGTTCGAGCCCCGTCACTCGCGCCATTTCCCGTCGTTCGAGACGGGATGGCCACCGCAGCCTGGGATGATGCCATCATGGGAACAGGTTGGATTGGCGCCGCTGTTTAGCGGCGCCAGGTCCCCAGTTCCATCCAGCGCAGCAGCGGCTTCAAGGGCGCAATCCACATTATTCCCGCGACGAGATAAAAGAGCGCTTGCACCAATACGGGCCAGCGGCCCACCCATGGCGACAGGCTGACGACGATCGCCGTCCAGCCGCCGATCAGCGCCAGGATGAGGAACATGCCCGCGGGCTTGCGCCAGCTTGGCTGAGGATCGGTGGGCTGGTCGTTCACAGGCGGTCTCCGCAAAGGATCAACTCTTGTTCAGTCAGGATCGCATCGAGCGCGATGTCGGTCGATTCGCGCGGGCAATCGTCGATTTCCTGCACCGACCAGCCGATGCCGATTCGCAATGCATAGGGATGGGCGGCGAAATAGCGGTCGTAATGTCCGCCGCCCTGGCCGATCCGACCGCCCCGACGATCGAAACCGACAAGCGGACAGAAAATCGCATGCGGTTCGGCCAAGGGTGCACCATCGTCCGGCTGCTGCGTCCGCCACGGCCCCGTCACAAGCGATTCGCCGGGGCGCCAGCGGCGAAAGCCCATTTCGGCGACGCGACCCGCGTGATGCGGCAAAGCCAGCGCGTCCTTTGCGGCCAGATGGGCGAGCATCGTCAGCACATCAGGCTCGTCGCCATGCGCGACATAGGCGCCGACGACGGCGTGATCGGTCAGGCTGGCGGCCAGGGACGCCGGAAGCGTGCGAAAGGCGACAAGCCCCGCCATTCGATCGAGACTGGCGACGAAATGCCGCCGCCGGAAACGCAACCGTTCGCGCAATTTCTGCTTTTGTTCGGAAAGGCTGGCGCACAGGTCGGTCATCGCCCTCTCCGGGCCGTGAGGGAGCGGTTGGCGGGACCGCCGTGGTCGTTTGCCGGAAAATCCTCTGACGCCGGTAACGTCAGGTGGGGACCATGTGCGTCGGACCAGGATCCGGGCAGGGACAGCCCCCTTGGATGATGTATCGCCTCAGGGATATTCGCAGCGGCTCGTGCCGGGCAGTGCCCGCCGTCCCCTATGTAGGGGGGCGGGCGCCTTCGCTCAAGGGAGTTGCTCGACCCGCGTGGCGAGCGTTTCGATCCGCTCGGCAATCTGGAGCAGCGCGCGGTTGTGAGCAGGGTTCGCAGCCGCCGGGGGCACGGCGACGGCTTCGCGCGCCGCCTCAAGCTCCCTGAGCGCCGCCTGCTCGCGCGCGATCGCGGCCTTGAGCTCGTCGCGCGCCTGCGCCTCGCGGCTTTCAGCGAGTGCAACGGCGGCCCGCAGCGAATCCGATTGGGGTTCGACCTTGTCGATCTTGCCGCGCGCTTCCTGCACTTCGTCGGCGAGCATCAGCGCCGCGAACAGCAACTGGCGAACTTCGGTCAGACCGGGCATCGTGCGCGTTTTTTCGTCGACGACCGCGGCTAGCTGGATCAGCCGGGCTTCTTCGCCGTCGGCGCAATGGACGTCATAGGGGCGCCCTGCGATGGTCAGCTTGACATCAGCCACGGCCCGCCTCCGCGATCAGCCGGTCAAGCTCGCCGATGACGGCCGCGACCTCCGCCTTCAGCGCCGATTGGTCGGCAGCCGGGGTGGCGCTGGCGGGTGTGGGGCGGTTGACGCGATCGGCCAGCGCTTTCTCGATCCGGCTCAGCGCGCGCTCGATGCGACCGATGGCGAGGCTGGATTCGTCGAGATCGAGTTCCATGGACAAGGGTTAGCAGCGCCAACGAAGGGGTGCAATCGCCTGTCCACGCCGAAATGCGGGCGAAATTGTGCCGCGAGCGGTTGACTCCTGCCCGTACGGCCGCAAAGGGCAGTCGCACCGAATCCGGCCACCCAAACATCCTTTCCCGGGGGACTCATGACACATCCCGAAGCCCATTTGGCCGAACGCCAGCTCGCCAACGCGATCCGCGCGCTCGCGATGGACGCCGTCCAGGCCGCGAACAGCGGCCACCCGGGGATGCCGATGGGCATGGCCGATGTCGCCACCGTGTTGTATTCGGACTATCTGAAGTTCGATCCGACCGATCCGAAATGGGCCGATCGCGACCGATTCGTCCTTTCGGCCGGTCACGGGTCGATGCTCGCCTATGCGTCGCTGCACCTCGCGGGATATGCGCGGCCGACAATCGACGACATCCGCAATTTCCGCCAACTTCACAGCCCCTGCGCGGGGCATCCCGAAAATTTCGAGCTCGAAGGGGTCGAGACGACCACCGGCCCGTTGGGGCAGGGGCTTGCCACCGCGGTCGGCATGGCCATCGCCGAGCGGCATCTGAACGCCGTTTATGGCGACGATCTTGTCGATCACCGCACCTGGGTGATCGCGGGCGACGGCTGTTTGATGGAGGGCATTAATCACGAGGCGATCGGACTGGCGGGTCACCTTGGCCTGGGGCGTCTGACCGTCTTGTGGGACGACAACAGGATCACGATCGACGGAGCGACCGACCTGTCGACGAGCGAGGACATTGCTGCGCGCTATGCCGCGACGGGCTGGCACGTCGAACATTGCGACGGGCACGACGCAGCCGACATTCGCCGCGCGATCGACGCCGCGCTGGCCGATCCGCGCCCGTCGCTGATCGCGTGCCGCACGATCATCGGTTTCGGCGCGCCGAACAAGCAGGGCACGTCGGCCACGCACGGCGCCCCGCTCGGCGCCGACGAGATCGCCGCCGCGCGCAAGGAACTGGGCTGGACCGCCGAACCGTTCGTCATTCCCGGCAATGTCGCGGCAGCTTGGGCGGCATTTGGCGAGAAAGGCAAAAAACTTCATGCCGAATGGAATGAACGACTTGCAAATAGCGAAAAGAAAAGCGATTTTGAGTCGCGGCTGAGTGGCAAGGTCGTTCCGGGCGATGCGTTCAACGCCTATCTCGACAGGCTCGCGGCCGAACCGCCGACGGTCGCGACGCGCAAGGCATCGGAAAACACGCTGAGCGCACTCACCGCCGACATTGCGTCGCTGATCGGCGGCAGCGCCGATCTCACAGGTTCCAACAACACCAAAACATCGTTTACCAAACCACTGACAAAAAGTGATTATTCCGGGCGCTATATCTATTATGGCATCCGCGAGTTCGGCATGGCGGCGGCAATGAACGGCATGGCGCTGCACGGCGGCGTGATCCCCTATGGCGGCACCTTTCTGGTGTTCGCCGATTATTGCCGCGCAGCGATCCGCCTGTCGGCGCTTCAGAAGCAGCGCGTCATCTATGTGATGACGCATGACAGCATCGGCCTCGGCGAAGACGGCCCGACGCATCAGCCGGTCGAACATCTCCAGTCGCTGCGCGCGATGCCGAACCTGCTCGTCATGCGTCCCGCCGATGCGATCGAGACCGCCGAATGCTGGGCCATCGCACTGGCGCAGGAAGGGCGCCCGTCGCTGCTCGCGCTGACGCGTCAGAATCTTCCCCCGATACGCCATGACGTCACGGAAAATCGTTGTATAAAAGGCGGTTATCGCCTGCGCAGTGCATCGGCGGCGCGCCAGGTCGTGCTCGTCGCGACGGGTTCGGAAGTCTCGCTCGCGCTTGAAATCGCCGACAGGATCGAGGCCGAGGGCCATGGCGCCGACGTCGTCTCGATGGTCTCGACCGAATTGTTCGACGAGCAGGACGCCGCTTATCAGTCCGACATTCTGCCCGACGATGCGCTGATCGTTTCGATCGAGGCGGGCACGACTTTCGGCTGGGAACGCTATACCGGGCGCGACGGTCTGCGCTTCGGTATCGACAGCTTCGGTGCTTCGGCACCCATCGATGACCTGTTCAGGCATTTCGGCCTTACCGCCGATGCAATCACCCCCCAGATCCTGGCCCGGCTGAGCCGTTAAGGACCGGCCGACCATTCGCAGAAAGGATAACTCGACATGGCAGTGAAAGTCGCAATCAACGGTTTCGGACGCATCGGTCGCCTCGTGGCGCGCGCCATTCTTGAACGTCCGGACTGCGGGCTCGAACTGGTTGCGATCAACGACCTTGCCGATGCCAAGGCGAATGCGCTGCTGTTCAAGCGCGACAGCGTTCATGGCCCGTTCCCCGGAGAGGTTTCGGCCGACGGCGACCAGATGATCGTGGGCGGCAAGGCGATCCGCGTGACCAAGGAACGCGATCCCGCGAACCTGCCGCACGGCGACCTTGGTGTCGACATCGCGCTCGAATGCACGGGTTTTTTCACCGACCGCGACAGCGCGTCGAAGCATCTGGCCGCCGGCGCCAAGCGCGTGCTGATCTCGGCCCCCGCAAAGGGCGCCGACCTGACCGTCGTTTACGGGGTCAATCACGACAAGCTGACCGCCGAACATGTCGTAGTGTCGAACGCCAGCTGCACGACCAACTGCCTCGCGCCGGTCGCCAAGGTGCTCAACGACACGCTGGGCATCGAGCGCGGGCTGATGACCACGGTTCACGCCTATACCAATGACCAGAAGATTCTGGACCAGATCCACAGCGACATGCGCCGCGCGCGTGCTGCCGCCATGTCGATCATCCCGACAACGACGGGCGCCGCGCGCGCGGTCGGCGAAGTGCTGCCCGAACTCAAGGGCAAGCTCGATGGGTCGGCGATTCGCGTTCCGACCCCGAACGTCAGCCTGGTCGACCTGACTTTCACGCCGAAGCGCGATACAAGCGTCGCGGAAGTGAACCAGATACTGAAGGACGCGTCGGAAGGCGCGCTCAAGGGTGTGCTGGCATTCTCCGATGAACCGCTGGTGTCGATCGACTATAATCATTGCCCCGCAAGCTCGACGGTCGACAGCCTTGAAACCGCGGTGCTCGAAGGCAAGCTGGTGCGCGTGGTGAGCTGGTATGACAATGAATGGGGCTTTTCGAACCGCATGGTCGACACCGCGGGCGTGATCGCGAAGCTGCTGTAGTTTGCCCGTGCCCCTGTGAAGACAGGGGCCATCACCGACCTATCCAAATCGCGGGACGGTTGCGGGTGACGAAAGCGCAGAAGACGGGCCTCTGCCTTTACTGGGGCGCCGCGTCGGGCAATGGAGTGACAAACAAATGACCGCGTTCAAGACCCTCGACGACATCGGTGACGTCACCGGCAAGCGCGTCCTCGTGCGCGTCGATCTCAACGTCCCGATGATCGATGGCGCGGTCAGCGACGCGACGCGCATCCAGGCGGCGATGCCGACGATCCGCGAATTGTCGGACAAGGGCGCGATTGTTCTGTTGCTCGCGCATTTCGGGCGGCCGAAGGGGGCGAAGAACCCGACGCAATCGCTCAGCCTTGTCATGGGCGGGGTCGAGGATGTGCTGGGCCATTCGGTGATGTTCATTCCCGAAGCCGTCGGCGAAGGGGCGAAGGCGGGCGTTGCGGTGCTCGCACCGGGCGATGTCGCGGTGCTCGAAAACACGCGCTTCTATCCCGGCGAGGAAAAGAATGATCCGGCGTTCGCCGCCGCGCTTGCGGAAATCGGTGATCTCTACGTCAACGACGCCTTCTCCGCTGCGCACCGCGCGCATGGCTCGACCGAAGGCATCGCCCGGCGGCTTCCCGCCTATGCGGGCCGTGCCATGGAAGCCGAGCTGAAGGCGCTCGACGCCGCGCTCGGCAATCCGGTGCAGCCGGTCGCGGCGGTCGTCGGCGGCGCCAAGGTATCGAGCAAGATCGACGTGCTGAGGAACCTCGTCGGCAAGGTCGATCATCTCATCATCGGCGGCGGCATGGCCAACACCTTCCTTGCCGCGCGCGGGGTCGATGTCGGCAAGTCGCTGTGCGAGCATGAACTGGTCGATACGGCAAATGCGATCTTCGACGCCGCCGACGCGGCGGGTTGCACGATCCATCTGCCCTATGACGTCGTGGTGGCAAAGGAGTTCGCGCCGAACCCGCCGACGCGCACGGTCAATGTCCACGAAGTTGCCGCCGACGAAATGATCCTCGATGTCGGACCCGCTGCGGTGGAGGCGCTCGCGGACGTGCTCAAAAATTGCCGCACCCTGGTGTGGAACGGCCCGCTTGGGGCGTTCGAGACACCGCCCTTTGACAGTGCCACCGTGGCGCTGGCGAAAACGGCCGCGGCGCTGACGCGCGAAGGCTCGCTCACGTCGGTCGCGGGCGGCGGCGATACCGTCGCGGCGCTCAATCATGCCGGGGTTGCGGGCGATTTCACCTTTGTCTCGACTGCGGGCGGCGCCTTCCTCGAATGGATGGAAGGCAAGCCGCTGCCGGGCGTCGACGCGCTCAAAGCCTAGGTTTCGGCGCATTGCATCCTGCACAGCGGGACGCTATGCGCGCCGCCACATACGTATGCAAATCATCGGAGACCTTATGACAACCGCCAATGCCGAGATGCTGGACCAGATCAAGTCGGGACAGGGCTTCATCGCCGCGCTCGACCAGAGCGGGGGATCGACGCCCAAGGCATTGAAGGGTTATGGCATCGACGAGAATGCGTTTTCGAACGACGAAGAAATGTTTGCGCTGATCCATGCGATGCGTTCGCGGATCGTCACCGCGCCCTGTTTCAATGGCGAAAAGGTCATCGGCGCGATCCTGTTCGAACGGACGATGGACGGTGAAGCGGGCGGCAAGCCGGTGCCGGTGCTGTTGTGGGAACGCGGCGTCGTGCCGTTCCTGAAGGTCGACAAGGGGCTGGAAGACGAAGTCGATGGCGTCCAGCTGATGAAGGCGAATCCGGGCCTCGATGATCTGTGTGCGCGCGCGGTTGCCAAGGGCGTGTTCGGGACCAAGATGCGCAGCGTGATCAATCTTGCCAGTCCGGCGGGGATCCGGGCCATTGTCGACCAGCAGTTCGCCGAAGCGGCGCGGATCGCCGCGCACGGCCTTGTCCCGATCATCGAACCTGAGGTGAACATCAAGAGCGTCGAGCGGGATGCGGCGGACCGGCTGTTGCTGAAAGAGCTTCTTGCGGCGCTTGACGTCTGGACCGGCGGGCCGGTGATGCTCAAGCTGTCGCTGCCCACCGAGGCGGGGCTGTTCCAGCCGCTCGTTGACCACCCCAAGGTGTTGCGCGTCGTTGCGCTGTCGGGTGGCTTTGCGCGGGCAGAGGCCTGCGCCGAACTGGCGAAGAATCCCGGCATCATCGCAAGCTTCAGCCGCGCCCTGCTCGAAGACCTGCGCGCGTCGATGAGCGACGAGGAGTTCAACGCTTCGCTTCGTGACGCGATCGACGAGATTCACGCGGCCTCGGTGGCGTAAGGCGATGGAAGAAGAGCGGCAAGCGGTGGATGACCGCTTGTCGCCATTCTCCCCAATGGTGGGCGGTCAAAGGCCGCCCGCGAAGGTGAAGGAAAAGCGGTAGTCGCTGATGTCGATCGCCGCGCCGCTCATTTTGTCGGGGCGCACCGCGGCGAGCGTAAACTGGCCGTCGGCCAGATGCACGGCTTTGCCGAGTTCGGCCTCGAACGGCTGTTTCCTGCCATCGCCGCGGTGCCAGATCATCTTCAATCGAACGCGCCCGGCCCAGATGCAGCGCGCGTTCATCGGGCAGCGGCTGTCCTCGATGATCGCGACCGGTTCGACGATCGGGCCGTCGACATAGGCCTTTTGACCGAGGCTGACATTGTCGCTGTCGGCAAGCGGCGGCGCCATCGTCGTCGCGCACGCCGACAACAGCAGCGAGGACAGGATAATCGACGTGCCGAGCATGATCTTCTGCATTTGCCCGCATCTGGTGCCGCCGCTATGAACGCGCGATGACCACAGCAACGCACGGGCCAGGCTGCCAGCTTTACCTGATTTCCCCGCTCGACGTCGGCGGCGATTTTGCCGTGCGGCTGGAGGAGGCGCTGGCCGCGGGGCCGGTCGCGGCCTTTCAGTTTCGCGTCAAGGGGCTGGACCAGCACGAGGCGGCGCGGCTCGCCGAGCCGTTGCAGGCGATCTGCGCGGCGCACGAGGTCGCCTTCATCGTCAACGACGATATCGCGCTGGCAAAGCGGCTGAAGGCCGATGGCGTGCATCTGGGGCAGGGCGATGGCGATCCGAAGGACGCGCGCCGTCAGCTCGGTCCCGGTGCACAGATTGGCGTAACATGCCATAACAGCCGTCACCTCGCGATGGAGGCTGGCGAGGCGGGCGCCGATTATGTTGCCTTCGGCGCCTTTTTCCCGACGACGACGAAGGCGGTCGAACATCGCGCGGACCCCGAAATACTGACATGGTGGCAGGGATTGTTCGAACTGCCCTGCGTGGCGATCGGGGGAATCACCGTCGACAATGCGCGAACGCTCGTCGAGGCAGGGGCCGATTTCCTTGCGGTGTCGGGAGGCGTCTGGGCCTATCGCGACGGTCCGGGCGCTGCGGTGCGCGCCTTTACCGAAATTATGGACAGTCAGCCCGCGGGATAATCGCGTCCGGGCCTTTTCGTATCGCCTTTCTTCGGGCGCTGTGCCGCCCTGTCCTTGCGCCAGCCGAACAGGCCGACGCACGGCGCTTCGCGTGGTTCAGGGGCCGCGTCACCGCGCAGCGGCGGCGGGGAGGGTGGAGAAAGTTCTGCGTTCATCATGGCCGCTCCTATGCCAGCGCGCGTCTGCGGCATATTGGATCGATCCGACAAATCGGTTTCGGTTCATCGCATTTCCCGGCCGACGGCGCGCAGCCTGCCGAGCGGAGCCCACGCCGACACGGCGACTTGCCCTTCGCCCCGCACGCGGCTAAAGGCGCGCTCCTGTGACCGGCTTATACAATAGGCCGGCGGCTCTTTCCATCCTTGTCCAAGTGAGTGTGCGCGATGAAGATCACCGGCGTTGAAATCCGTCCCGGCAATATAATCGAGTTTGAAGGTGGCATCTGGAAGGTCACCAAGATCCAGCACACGCAGCCGGGCAAGGGCGGCGCCTATATGCAGGTCGAGGCCAAGAATCTGATCGACGGGCGCAAGCTCAACAACCGTTTTCGCAGCGCCGATACGGTGGAAAAGGTTCGCCTCGACACCAAGGATTTCCAGTTCCTCTATGCCGAGGGCGACGACCTCGTCTTCATGGACAAGGACAGTTTCGAGCAGATCAACATCAGCAAGGACGTCGTTGGCGAAGCGCACGAGTTCCTGCAGGACGGCATGGACGTCGTGCTCGAGCTTTGGGAGGAGCGCCCCATCTCGGTCGAGCTGCCCGAACAGATCGAGGCAACCATCGTCGAGGCCGATGCGGTGGTGAAGGGCCAGACGGCCTCGTCGTCGTACAAGCCCGCGATCCTCGACAATGGCGTGCGCGTGATGGTGCCGCCGCACATCACCAGCGGGACGCGCATCGTTGTCAATGTCTATGACCGCGAATATGTGCGCCGCGCGGAATAACCAACGTCGCCCCCGCGAAGGCAGGGGCCGCTAGCGTTTTACATTGCCGACAGCGGCCCCCGCCTTCGCGGGGGCAACGCGTTGAAGGAAAGCGACATGGCCGTATCCGGCATCATCACCGTCATGGAGCGCGCCGCGCGTAAGGCCGGGTCCAAACTGCGCCGCGATTTCGGCGAGGTGGAGCATCTCCAGGTTTCGCAAAAGGGCCCGGCGGATTTCGTATCGAAAGCCGATCAGGCCGCCGAGCGCACGCTTTACGACGAGCTGACCCATGCGCGTCCCGGCTGGGGCTTCCTGATGGAAGAGGCCGGCGAGATCGAGGGCGAGCCGGGCAAGCCGCGATTCATCATCGACCCGCTCGACGGCACGTCGAACTTCCTTCATGCGATTCCGCATTTCGCGATCTCGATCGCGGTGCAGGAGCCGAAGCTCGGCGGCGGCTGGGGCGACGTCACGGCGGCGCTGATCTATCAACCCGTCACCGACGAAAGCTATTGGGCCGAGCGCGGCCGCGGCGCGTGGCTGCACGACCGGCGCCTGCGCGTCGCGTCGCGCCGCCATCTGAGCGAATGCCTGATCGCGACGGGCATTCCCTATATGGGTCACGGCGATATGGCGCAGTGGAGCCGCATTTTCGGCGCGGTCGCTCCCGAAGTCGCGGGCATCCGCCGCTTCGGCGCCGCCAGCCTCGACCTCGCCTGGGTCGCCGCGGGGCGCTACGATGGTTTCTGGGAAAGCGACCTGCAGGTCTGGGACGTCGCGGCGGGAATGCTGCTGGTGCGCGAGGCCGGCGGTTTCGTCAGCGATTTCCGCGGCGGCGACCGGGCGATCGAACGCAGCGAATATATCGCAGGCAGCGCCGCGGTCCATTCAAAACTGCAGAAACTGGTCGCTGGCGCGCTGCGCAACGCTTGATTTACAATCCGTCATCCCGACGAAAGCCGGGATGACGGTGCCAGGCGGCCAGCCTATTCGTCGAAAACATATTCCCGGAAACTGTCCATCAGCGAAGCCCAGGTGTTGAAGGTTTCGCCGACATTCTCGCGCGGGATTCCCGCGAAATCGAGGTCAACGTCCATTTCGAGCACCGGGTCGCCGGCATCGTCCTTATAGGCACGCGCGAAGCGCTTTTCCTTGTTCCACTGGTTCAGCCGTTCGAGCGACATATTCTTCGCATCGCTGAAGCCCATATAATATTGCAGCGTCTTGCACTTTTGGCCCCCGTCGCAATTCATAAAAAGAACAAGGAACTTCAGGCCATTGCGGCTGCTCTCGATATAGGGATCGTCGCCATCTTTGGCGATGATCGTCGCGGGCCAGCCCTGCGACTCGACGATCGCCTTGATCGTCGCCGGATCCGCTGCGTTCACCAGTTCGGAATGGGCCGGCGTCGTCCAGAACAGTGCGGTCGCGGCGAGTGCGAGCGCGGCGCGCGTGGTAATTGGTCCCATATTAGCTCCCATCGTCGATATAGCGCCCGAAAGACGCGGCATTGCGACCCGTTTTTTCGATCTATCACAGCGACAGGCCCACTCGCCAGCGTGCATTGGGGTGTTGGTCACGCAAGATACGAAAATCCTGCCTGCGGTGCTTGCGACACGCGGCGCGCTGGCCTAAAGCGCCCCCGATAACCGGGTGCGCGCCACCCCAAAAATTGCACAACGGAACTGCGAGCTCCCATGGTCGATCTGACTCAGTATCTGCCGATCCTGATATTCCTGGTCATTGCGGTCGGGTTGTCGGCGGCCTTTGTCTTCCTGCCGATGGGCGTCGCGCGGCTGACCGGGGCGCACAAGCCCGATCCGGCGAAGCTGACCGAATATGAATGCGGCTTTCCCGCATTCGAGGATGCGCGCAGCCAGTTCGATGTGCGATTCTATCTCGTCGCCATCCTCTTCATCATCTTCGACCTCGAAGCCGCATTCCTGTTTCCGTGGGCAGTCAGCCTTGAAGAAATCGGTTGGGCTGGTTGGGCGACGATGATGATTTTCCTCGCCGAGCTTGCAATCGGCCTGATTTACGCATGGAAGAAAGGGGCGCTGGATTGGGAATGAGCAATTCGAGCATCCTGATGCCCGGCCAGATGCCGGTGGCGCCGGGGACCAGCCCCGACCAGTCGTTTTTCGACGACCTCAATAGCGAGGTAGGCGACAAGGGATTCCTCGTCACCTCGACCGAGGATCTGTTCAACTGGGCGCGCACCGGCTCGCTCTGGTGGATGACCTTTGGCCTTGCCTGCTGCGCGGTCGAGATGATTCACGTCAATATGCCGCGATACGACATGGAGCGGTTCGGCGTCGCGCCGCGGGCCAGCCCGCGTCAGTCCGACGTGATGATCGTCGCGGGCACGCTCTGCAACAAGATGGCGCCCGCGCTGCGCCGGGTTTACGACCAGATGTCGAACCCGAAATACGTGATCTCGATGGGCAGCTGCGCCAACGGCGGCGGTTATTATCACTACAGCTATAGTGTCGTGCGCGGCTGCGACCGCATCGTGCCCGTCGACATCTATGTCCCCGGTTGTCCGCCGACCGCCGAGGCTTTGCTTTATGGCGTGATGCAGTTGCAGCGAAAGATTCGCCGCACCGGAACGATCGAACGCTGATGGCCAGTCCTGCTCCCCTGATTGCGCCCCGTGCGGGCCTTGCCGCAGCGCTTGAAAAGCTGTTGGGCGGCGATCTCATCGCGCATGCCTTCGCCGCGGGCGAAGACAGCATTACCGTGCGCCGCGAGGCGGTCGCGGCGGTGATGGTCAGCCTGCGCGACAATCTCGATTACCAGCAGCTGATGGAAATCGCCGGGGTCGACTATCCCGACCGGTCGGAGCGGTTCGAGGTCGTCTATCACCTGCTCAGCGTCACCAAGAACCACCGCCTGCGCGTGCGCGTGTCGACCGACGAAACGACGCCGGTGCCGACGATCGTGCCTGTCTGGCCGGTGGCCGGCTGGCTCGAGCGCGAAGTGTTCGACATGTATGGCGTGCTGTTCGCGGGCAATCCCGACCTGCGCCGCATCCTGACCGACTATGGTTTCCAGGGCCATCCGCAACGCAAGGATTTTCCGCTGACCGGCTATACCGAGTTGCGCTATTCCGAAGAGGACAAGCGCGTCGTCTATGAGCCGGTGAAGCTGGCGCAGGATTTCCGCAACTTTGACTTCCTGAGCCCATGGGAAGGCGCCGATTATGTGCTGCCGGGCGATGAAAAGGCCGGTGGGACGGGCGAAGCGCCGGGCAAGGGCGCGCCGACGTCGATGACGTCAAAAGAGGTCAAGGCCGCCGACGACAAGGCGAAGGCACCGCCGCCGCCGACCCCGAAGACTAGCGACAGCCCGGCGCAGACCGGCGCGGGTGCCAGGGTCAACAAGGCTGCGGCGAAGACGAGCCGCGACGGCGCGAAGGCGACTGCGGGCGCCAGGGCAAAGACTCCCGCGACGACGAAGGCCGAGGCTCCCGCCAAGCCCAAGGCTTCGGCCAAGCCGCGCGCCTCGCGCAAGCCGAAAACCGGAGGTGACGCATGACGGATGCTCCTCAAGTGAAGCACCACGGCAGCGACATGTTCGAAGGCTATCCGGTCGACACTGCGAACACCGCGGGCGATCAGGCTGTCACCAATTATACGATCAACTTCGGTCCGCAGCATCCCGCGGCGCACGGCGTGTTGCGCATGGTCATGGAACTTGACGGCGAGATCATCGAGCGTGTCGATCCGCACGTCGGGCTGCTCCACCGCGGCACCGAAAAGCTGATCGAATATAAGACCTATTTGCAGGCGCTGCCCTATTTCGACCGGCTCGACTATTGCTCGCCGCTGGGGATGGAGCATAGCTATGTCCTCGCGATCGAGAAGCTGCTCGACCTCGAAGTCCCCGAACGCGCGCAATATCTGCGCACCCTGTTCGCCGAGCTGACGCGCATCTGCAACCATATGCTCAACATCGGGTCGCACGTCATGGACGTCGGCGCGATGACCCCGAACCTCTGGGTGTTCGAGCTGCGCGAGGATTGCCTTAACTTCTTTGAACGCGCGTCGGGCGCGCGCATGCATTCGGCCTATTTCCGTCCGGGCGGCGTGCATCAGGATGTGCCCGAACGGCTGCTCTACGACATCGGCGAGTGGTGCGAAAAGCGTCTGCCCAAGCTGTTCGGCGACGCGATGAGCCTGGTCGTCGACAACCGCATCTTCAAACAGCGCAACGTCGACATCGCGACGGTAAGCAAGAAAGATGCGCTGGCGTGGGGCTTTTCCGGCCCGATGATCCGCGGCAGCGGCATCGCATGGGATTTGCGCAAGGCGCAGCCCTATGACGCCTATGCCGCGATGGAGTTCGACATTCCCGTCGGCACGCGCGGCGACTGCTACGACCGGTTCATGGTGCGCGTGCAGGAAGTCTATCAGTCGGCGAAGATCATCAAGCAGTGCCTGCGCGACATGCCGAGCGGCCCGATCGCCAGCCTCGACCGCAAGGTCGTCCCGCCCAAGCGCGGCGAGATGAAGCAGTCGATGGAATCGCTGATCCATCATTTCAAGCTCTATACCGAAGGTTTCCACGTCCCCGCTGGCGAAGTCTATGTCGCGACCGAAAGCCCCAAGGGCGAATTCGGCGTCTATCTGGTCAGCGACGGCACCAACAAACCCTATCGTTGCAAGATCCGTCCGACGGCGTTTTCGCACCTTCAGGCGATGGACATGATGTGCAAGGGCCACATGCTCGCCGACACCACCGCGATCATCGGCGCGATCGACGTCGTGTTCGGGGAGTGCGACCGGTAATGCTGCGCGAACTTGCCATTCTTGTCCTGGTGCTTGCAGGCTTTGCGTCTGCGGTCGCGGCCTATCTTGCCGCATTCCATGGCGAGGTAACGATAAAGGAAGTCGTCTCGACCGCATTTGCCGCGACGCTGGGCATGTATGTCGGACGATATATTGAACGAGGTCTAGCCCGTGGCTGACGCACCCCAAATCCCTGACGAAGCCGAAGTCCGCGCGCGCTGGGGCGCCTTTGCGTGGACGGCGGAAAATGCCGAGAAGGCAAAGGCGGTCATCGCGCGCTATCCCGCGGGGCGCCAGCGCTCGGCGGTGATGCCTTTGCTCGACCTTGCGCAGCGCCAGGTCGGGGCCGAGACGAACACGCAGGGCTGGCTGCCCGTGCCGGTGATCGAATATGTCGCAGCGCAGCTCGATATGCCCTTCATCCGCGCCTATGAGGTCGCGACCTTCTACACCATGTACAATCTCGTCCCCGTCGGCCGCTATCATGTGCAGGTCTGCGGCACGACGCCGTGCCTGCTGCGCGGTTCGGACGATGTGATGGCGGCGTGCAAGAATCGCGGCATGGTGAAGGGCAAGACGACTCCCGACGGGCTGTTCACCCTGACCGAGGTTGAGTGCATGGGCACCTGCGCCAACGCGCCGATGGTCCAGATCAACGACGATAATTACGAAGACCTCGATTACGACAGCATGACGCGCATCCTCGACGAGCTTGCCGCAGGCAAACAGCCCAAGACGGGTACGCAGAACCCGCAGCGCCACACAAGCGAGCCGGAAGGCGGGCCGACCACGCTGAAAGAAATGGTCAAGGCGAACCACGACTATCGGAAGGAGTGGTGACATGAGCCTTCTGGACAAGGATCGCATCTTCACCAATCTTTACGGCTTCCAGCCGTGGAACCTCAAATCCGCGCAGATGCGCGGCGATTGGGACAATACCAGGGACCTGATGAAGCGCGGCCAGGACGCGATCATCGAGGAGATCAAGGCGTCGGGGCTGCGCGGCCGCGGCGGCGCGGGCTTTCCGACCGGGCTCAAATGGAGCTTCATGCCAAAGGAGCCGCGCGAAGACCGTCCGAGCTTCCTCGTCATCAACGCCGACGAATCCGAGCCGGGTAGCTGCAAGGACCGCGAAATCATCCGCCACGATCCGCACAAGCTGATCGAAGGCGCATTGATCGCGGGTTTTGCGATGCGCGCGCGCGCCGCCTATATCTATATACGCGGCGAGTTCATCCGCGAGGCCGAGACATTGTTCGCGGCAGTGCAGGAGGCGTATGACGCCGGGCTGCTCGGCAAGAATGCGGCGAAATCGGGTTATGATTTCGACGTTTTCGTCCACCGCGGCGCCGGGGCCTATATTTGCGGCGAAGAAACCGCGATGATCGAAAGCCTGGAGGGCAAGAAAGGCCAGCCGCGTCTGAAACCGCCGTTCCCGGCGGGCGCGGGCCTTTATGGATGCCCGACCACGGTGAACAATGTCGAAAGCATCGCGGTCGTCCCGACGATCCTGCGGCGCGGCGCGGCGTGGTTCTCGTCCTTCGGGCGCGAGAATAACAAGGGCACCAAGCTCTTTCAGATCAGCGGCCATGTGAACAAGCCGTGTGTGGTCGAGGAAGCGATGAGCATTCCCTTCCGCGAGCTGATCGACAGGCATTGCGGCGGCATTCGCGGCGGTTGGGACAATCTGCTTGCGGTGATCCCCGGCGGTTCGTCGGTGCCGCTCGTGCCCGCGGCCGAGATCATGGATGCGCCGATGGATTTCGACGGGCTGAAGGCGCTCGGTTCGGGCCTTGGCACAGCCGCCGCCATCGTGATGGACAAGTCGACCGACATCGTCCAGGCGATCAGCCGCATCAGCTATTTCTACAAGCATGAAAGCTGCGGCCAGTGCACGCCGTGCCGCGAAGGCACCGGCTGGATGTGGCGCGTGATGGAGCGGCTGCGCACCGGCGACGCCGACATCGGCGAAATCGACACCTTGTTCGACGTGACCAAGCAGGTCGAAGGCCATACCATCTGTGCGCTCGGCGACGCCGCGGCGTGGCCGATCCAGGGTCTGATCCGCCATTTCCGCCCCGAACTCGAACGCCGCATCCGCGAGAATGGCGGCGCGCTGGAGGCAGCCGAATAATGCCCAAAGTCACCGTAGATGGCGTAGAACTCGACGTTCCGCAGGGCGCAACCGTCTTGCAGGCGTGCGAGATGGCGGGGAAGGAAATCCCGCGCTTCTGCTACCACGAGCGCCTGTCGATCGCGGGCAATTGCCGCATGTGCCTGGTCGAAGTGTCGCCGGGACCGCCGAAGCCGCAGGCAAGCTGCGCGCTGCCGACGGCCGAGGGGCAGGTGATCCGCACCGACAGCCCGATGGTGAAGAAGGCGCGCGAAGGGGTGATGGAGTTTTTGCTCATCAACCACCCGCTCGACTGCCCCATCTGCGATCAGGGCGGCGAATGCGACTTGCAGGACCAGTCGGTCGCTTATGGCCGCGGCGCGACGCGCTATGACGAGAACAAGCGCGCGGTGACCGAGAAATATATGGGGCCGATCGTCAAGACGGTGATGACCCGCTGCATCCAGTGCACGCGCTGTGTCCGCTTTGCGGAGGAAGTCGCGGGCGTGGAGGACATCGGCGCGATCTATCGCGGCGAGAATATGCAGATCACCTCCTATCTCGAACGCGCGGTCGCGAGCGAGCTTTCGGGCAATATCGTCGATTTGTGCCCCGTCGGCGCGCTGACCAGCAAGCCCTATGCGTTCGAGGCGCGGCCGTGGGAACTGACCAAGACGCTGGGCATCGACATGATGGACGCGGTTGGCACCAATGTCCGCATCGACAGCCGCGGGCGGCAGGTGCTGCGCGTGCTGCCGCGCGTCAACGACGACGTCAACGAGGAATGGGCGAGCGACAAGACGCGCCACCATGTCGATGGCCTTGTGCGTCGCCGCCTTGATCGTCCGTTCGTGCGCAAGGACGGCCAGCTCGTCGAGGCGAGCTGGGCCGAGGCGTTCGAGGCGATCAAGGCGGTGAACGCGGGTTCGTCGGTTGCGGCGATTGCGGGCGATCTCGTCGATTGCGAGACGATGTTCGCGGCCAAAGCGTTGGTGAACGCGCTCGGCTCGTCGCTGCTCGAAGGGCGGCAGACCGGCCTTGATTACGATGTTACCAGCCTGTCGGCGGTCAATTTCAACACGACCATCGCCGAGGCCGAGAATGCCGATGTGATCCTGCTCGTCGGCACGAACCTGCGCTGGGAAGCGCCGCTGATTAACACGCGCGTCCGCAAGGCGGTGTGGAAGAAGGGGGCCAAGGTCTTTGCGATCGGGCCTGAAACCGACCTGACCTACAAGACCGAATGGCTTGGCGACGACGCGTCGCTGGTGGCGAAACTGCCCGCGCATGTGATGGAAGCGCTGAAGGGCGCCGAACGGCCAATGCTGATCTTCGGCGGCGGCGCGCTCTCGGTGCCCGGCGTTCACGGCGCGGGGCTGGCGCTTGCCAAGGCGGTGAACGCGGTCAGGGACGGCTGGAACGGCTTCAATGTCGTGCATTTCTCGGCCGCGCGCATGGGTTCGCTGATGCTCGGCTACGGCCTGCCCGGCGGGATCAGGGATGTGATCGCAGCCAAGCCGAAGCTTGCCTTCTTCCTTGGCGCCGACGAGGTCGATTTTGCGGCGTTTGCGGAAACGTTCAAAGTCTATGTCGGCCATCATGGCGACAAGGGTGCCCATGCCGCCGACGTCATCCTGCCCGCCGCGGCGTGGACCGAAAAGGATTTCACCACCGTCAACACCGAAGGCCGCGTCCAGCGTAGCGAAAGGGCGGTGTTCGCTCCGGGCGATGCGCGCGAGGACTGGAGCATTTTCCGCGCGCTTGCCGATGCGCTTGACGTCAATGTCGGCTTCGACAGCTTCGACGAGTGCCGCGCGGCGATGATCGCGGCGGTACCCGCGCTTGGACAGGAGGGCCTTGCCGACTATGGCTGGACGGTGCCCAAGCTGCCCGCGAAGCCCGAAGCACGCGCGATCCCGTCGCCGATCAAGGATTTCTATCTCACCAATGCCATCTGCCGCGCATCGCCGACGATGCAGCGCTGCTCGCAAGAGCTGATCCATGGCGAAGACTTTGCGGAGGCGGCGGAATGACCCCGGTGCATGCTATTGCGTCCATCCTGTTCGTCGGGATGGGCTATTCGGTCTGGCGGGGTTTCAACCCCAGGGGCAGGTCAGAGAAGCCCGGCCCGCATAACGGCTGGCGCAATCAGGACGGCGCGAAGAAATGACCGAGACTTTCATTTCGTGGGGCATGGACCCGAACTGGGCATGGGGCGTCGCGACGATTTGCGGCATCCTGCTCATCGCGCTGCCGTTGATGCTCGCCGTCGCGATGATCATCTATGCCGACCGCAAGATCTGGGCGGCGATCGCGCTGCGCCGCGGGCCGAATGTTGTCGGCCCATTCGGTCTGCTCCAGTCGTTCGCCGACGGGCTCAAGGTGTTCCTCCAGGAAACGATCGTCCCGTCGGGCGCCAACAAGGGCCTGTTCCTGATCGCGCCGATCATCACCTTCACAGTGGCGCTGCTCGCCTGGGCGGTGATTCCGTTCAATTCGGGCGCGGTGCTGGCCGACATCAATGTCGGGCTGCTCTACATCCTCGCCATCTCGTCGCTCGGCGTTTATGGGGTGATCCTGTCGGGCTGGGCGTCGAACTCGAAATATCCCTTCTTTTCGGCGCTCCGCGCGTCGGCGCAGATGATCAGCTATGAAGTGTCGATCGGATTTATCCTGATCGGCGTCGTGCTGTTCGCCGACAGCTTCAATATGAACGAGATCGTCAAGGCGCAGCAGGGGCACGGGCTCGGCATCGTCAACGCGTTCGGATTCAACCTGCTGCTCTTCCCGCTTGCGGTGATGTTCCTGATCTCGGCGCTCGCCGAAACCGCGCGCGCGCCGTTCGACCTGACCGAAGCGGAAAGCGAGCTCGTCGCGGGCTATCAGACCGAATATTCGTCGATGAGCTTCGCGCTGTTCTGGCTTGGCGAATATGCCAATGTCCTTTTGATGTGCACGCTCAACGCGGTGCTCTTCTGGGGCGGCTGGCTGCCGCCGATCGACTGGGCGCCGCTCTATGCCGTCCCCGGCATCGTCTGGCTGTTCGTGAAAATCCTGTTCTTCTTCTTCATCTTCAGCTGGGTCAAGGCGACCGTTCCACGATACCGCTATGACCAGCTGATGCGGCTGGGCTGGAAAATCTTCCTGCCGATCTCGCTGATCTGGGTGTTCCTGATCTCGGGCTATCTGATGCTGACGAGGTATGGGGCATGATTGTGTCCATGCTTCTGGCTCAGGCCATGGTTGAAACCATCGACAAGCGGCCCCAACGCGCTGTGCCCGCGACGGCATTTCGTTGCACGATGCTCGCCGTCGGCGACAGCAAGGGAGTGGCTGGCCAGTTCGACCTTCATGGCACCACGCCGCTTGCACCCGAAGGCCATCAACCGAATGACGGCTTCCCCATCATCTTGGGTAGCAGCACCGGAAGCGCGCTTGCCGGACGCGGCATCACCAACCCGATTCACAACAGTGATTGGTTTCGCGATTTTCAGATCACGCGAATTGTTGGCAGTGACCAGTATGTGATCAATCTGAAGCTGCGTCGGGAAGGACGCTCGATGGCCTATGTTACGCGGTTCGGCGATTGGCCGCCAAACGCCGCGGGAGAGCGGGAACCTTTTCGATACGACGCGGTCGGCATCTGTGTTGCCGAGTTCAATCCAAGCGAGCAGCCATCATGAGTGTCAGCCACATCATCAAAAGCTTCACCCTGTGGGAGTTCGTAAAGGCGCACGCCCTCACGCTGAAATATTTCTTCAAGCCGAAAGCGACGATCAACTATCCGTTCGAGAAGAACCCGCTCAGCCCGCGTTTCCGCGGCGAACATGCGCTGCGGCGTTATCCGAACGGCGAGGAACGCTGCATCGCGTGCAAGCTGTGCGAGGCGGTGTGCCCGGCGCAGGCGATCACGATCGAGGCCGAGCCGCGCGACGATGGTTCGCGCCGCACCACGCGCTATGACATCGACATGACCAAGTGCATCTATTGCGGCTTTTGTCAGGAAGCCTGCCCGGTCGATGCGATCGTCGAGGGGCCGAACTTCGAGTTCGCGACCGAAACGCGCGAAGAACTGCTCTATGACAAGGCCAAGCTGCTCGCCAACGGCGACAAATGGGAACGCGCGATCGCGGCGAATCTTGCCGCCGACGCGCCCTATCGGTAAGGGCGCGCGCACATGATTCAGCTTATCGCCTTCTATCTTTTCGCGACGATCGTCATTGCGTCCGGCGCAATGGTGATCTTTGCCCGCAACCCGGTCCACAGCGTGATGTGGCTGATCCTCGCCTTCTTCAACGCGGCGGGGCTGATGCTGCTCGCCGGGGCGGAGTTCATCGCGATGCTGCTCGTCATCGTCTATGTCGGCGCGGTTGCGGTGCTGTTCCTGTTCGTCGTGATGATGCTCGACATCGATTTCGCCGAACTGCGCGCCGGTTTCGTGCGTTATCTGCCGCTTGGCGCGCTGGTCGCGATCATCCTGGCGGCCGAGCTGGTGTTCGCGGTCGGCGCATGGAACGCGGGCGGGGTTGATCTGGCCGCGCGCGCGGCGCCCGTCGTCAGCGACAAAAGCAATATCCAGCAGATCGGCGAGCTGCTCTACACGCGCTACATCTTCCTGTTCGAGGCGGCGGGTATCGTCCTGCTGGTGGCGATGATCGGCGCGATCGTGCTGACGCACCGCCAGCGCGGCGGGGTGCGGACTCAGAATATTTCGCAGCAGGTGCGCCGTCGTCCAGAGGATGCGACGCGCCTTGTCGATCCGGGCACCGGGCAGGGGGTTGAGCTGTGATTTCGGTTGGCCATTATCTCGCCGTTTCGGCGGTGCTCTTCACGCTCGGCGTGCTCGGCATCTTCATCAACCGCAAGAATATCATCGTCATCCTGATGGCGATCGAGCTCATCCTGCTGGCGGTGAACATCAATCTTGTCGCGTTCAGCGCCGCGCTGGGTGACCTGGTGGGGCAGGTGTTTTCGATGTTCGTGCTGACCGTCGCTGCCGGTGAAGCGGCGATCGGCCTTGCAATCCTTGTTATCTATTTCCGCGGCCGCGGCACCATTGCCGTCGACGATGCCAACCGGATGAAGGGGTAAGCCGGTGATCCAGGCGATCGTATTCCTGCCGCTGCTCGCGGCGCTTGTCGCAGGGCTGGGCCAGCGCGCCATCGGCCCCTTTGCATCGAAGCTCGTCACGACAGGTGCGCTGTTCACCAGCTGTGCGCTCAGCTGGCCGATCTTCCTGTCCTTCGTGACGGGGACCGGTGAGGCCGAAGTCGTTACGGTGCTGCACTGGGTGTCTTCCGGCGCGCTCCAGTTCAACTGGGAGCTGCGCGTCGACACGCTGACCGCGGTAATGCTCGTCGTGATCACCACGGTGTCGGCGCTCGTCCACCTCTATAGCTGGGGCTATATGGAAGAAGACCCGGACCAGCCGCGCTTCTTCGCCTATCTGTCGCTCTTCACCTTTGCGATGCTGATGCTGGTGACCGCGAACAATCTGGTCCAGATGTTCTTCGGTTGGGAAGGCGTCGGCCTTGCCTCCTATCTGCTCATCGGTTTCTGGTACAAGAAGCCGAGCGCCAATGCCGCCGCGATCAAGGCGTTCGTCGTCAACCGCGTCGGCGACCTTGGTTTCATGCTTGGCATTTTCGGCACCTTCCTCGTGTTCGGCACCGTTTCGATCCCGGACATTCTGGCCGCAGCGCCGGGCATGGCGGGCAGCAGCATCACCTTCCTGGGGATGCGGCTCGACACGATGACGATTCTCTGCCTGCTCCTGTTCATCGGTGCGATGGGCAAGTCGGCGCAGCTCGGCCTTCACACCTGGCTGCCCGACGCGATGGAAGGCCCGACCCCGGTGTCGGCGCTGATCCACGCCGCGACGATGGTGACCGCGGGCGTGTTCATGGTTTGCCGCCTGTCGCCGATGTTCGAGACCGCACCGATTGCGCTCGGCGTCGTCACCTTCGTCGGCGCCGCGACCTGCCTGTTTGCCGCGACCGTCGGCACGACGCAGTGGGACATCAAGCGCGTCATCGCCTATTCGACCTGTTCGCAGCTCGGTTACATGTTCTTCGCCGCGGGCGTCGGCGCCTATGGCGCGGCGATGTTCCACCTGTTCACGCACGCCTTTTTCAAGGCTCTGTTGTTCCTGGGCGCGGGTTCGGTGATCCATGCGATGCACCATGAACAGGACATGCGCTATTATGGCGGCCTTCGGAAACATATACCGCTCACCTATTGGGCGATGATGGCAGGCACGCTGGCGATTACCGGCGTCGGGATCGCGGGGGTCGCGGGCTTTGCGGGATTCCATTCAAAAGACGGCATCCTCGAAGCCGCATTTGCAGCGGGTGGCGGCGGCGTGATTGCCTTCTGGGTCGGCATCTTCGCCGCGCTGCTGACAAGCTTCTATTCGTGGCGCCTCGTTTTCCTGACCTTCCACGGCAAGCCGCGCTGGGAAGAGAGCGAGCATATCCAGCACGCGGTGCATGGCGAGCATGAAGATCCGTCCGCCGAACATGCGAGCGGCAACCATGCGCCTCACCACCGGGACGCGCATGGCGACGGCACGGCGGGTTACCACCCGCACGAGAGCCCGCTGTCGATGCTGATCCCGCTCGGCGTCCTGTCACTCGGCGCGGTGTTCGCGGGTTACGTCTTTGCGCACCCGTTTATCTATCCGGAAGAGGGCGCAGCCTTCTGGGCGGGCAGCATCGCGTTCGACGAGCATCTGATGCACACCGCTCACGAAGTGCCGACCTGGGTGAAGTGGACCCCGTTCACCGTGATGGCGATCGGCCTGTTCCTCGCTTGGAACAGCTATGTTCGCAACACCACGCTGCCCGCGCGCTTCGTGGCGCAGTTCAGGCTGCTGCACCAGTTTCTTTACAATAAATGGTATTTCGACGAGCTCTACAACATCCTCTTCGTGAAGCCCGCCTTCTGGATCGGCCGCTTCTTCTGGAAGAAGGGTGACGAAGGCACCATCGACCGCTTCGGTCCCGATGGCGCCGCGGCGCTCGTCGCCGGGGGGACGCGGCTCGCGGTCCGGCTGCAATCGGGTTATGTTTATGGATATGCGTTTGTGATGCTGCTCGGTCTTGTCGGCCTCGCCAGCTGGGCCATGGTGAAGTTCCTGTGAGCGGGCTTCCTATCCTCTCACTGATGCTGGCGATCCCGGCGATCGGCGCCATCCTCTGCCTCTATGCCGGGGACCGCAACGCGCGCGCCATTGCGCTCGCGGCAACGCTGATCGACTTTGCGCTTGGCGTCGTGCTCTGGGCCAATTTCGATATCGGCGGCGCGCAGTGGCAGTTCACCGAACGCGCCGACCTGTTCGGGCGCTTCCAGTGGGCGCTCGGCATCGACGGCATGGCGTTGATGCTCATCATGCTCAGCGTCTTCCTGATGCCGCTCTGCATCCTTGCGAGCTGGGACGCGATCAAGCAGCGCGTCGGCCTTTACATGGCGATGTTCCTGATCATGGAAGTCGTGATGATCGGCGTCTTCATGGCGCAGGATCTGCTGCTCTTTTATATCTTCTTCGAGGCCGGGCTGATCCCGATGTATTTCATCATCGGCATCTGGGGCGGCGCCAACCGGATCTACGCCGCGTTCAAATTCTTCCTCTACACGCTGCTCGGTTCGGTGCTGATGCTGATCGCGATGATCGCGATGATCGCCGAAGCGGGGACGACCGACATTCCGACGCTGCTGAACTATGATTTCCCGGCGGGAATGCAGACCTGGCTGTGGCTGGCCTTCTTTGCCAGCCTCGCGGTGAAGATGCCGATGTGGCCCGTCCACACCTGGCTTCCCGACGCGCATGTGCAGGCGCCGACCGCGGGCTCGATGATCCTTGCGGGTGTGCTCCTGAAGCTCGGCGCCTATGGCTTCCTGCGTTTCATGATGCCGATGTTCCCTGACGCTTCGGCGCAGCTGATGTGGCTGGTGTTCGGCCTGTCGATGGTCGCGGTGGTCTATACCAGCCTTGTCGCGCTGGTGCAGAACGACATGAAAAAGCTGATCGCCTATTCGTCGGTCGCCCACATGGCCATCGTCACCGCGGGGCTCTTTGCCTTCAACCAGCAGGGAATCGAAGGCGCGCTGATCATCATGCTCAGCCATGGCGTCGTGTCGGCCGCGCTCTTCTTCTGCGTCGGCGTGATCTATGACCGGCTGCACACGCGCGAAATCGACCGCTACGGCGGGCTCGCCGTGAACATGCCGGCCTATGCGCTCTTCTTCATGCTGTTCACAATGGCGTCGATCGGCCTGCCGGGGACCAGCGGATTCGTCGGCGAGTTTCTGAGCCTGCTCGGCATTTACGAGGCGTCGAGCGTCGTCGCCTTTGTCTGCACTACGGGCATCATCCTCGGTGCCGCGTACATGCTCTATCTCTATCGCCGCGTCGTGTTCGGCGAACTGACCAAGGACGATGTGAAGGCGATGCCCGACCTCAATCCGCGCGAATGGGCGATCATGGCGCCGCTCGCCGCCGTGGCGCTGTGGATGGGCGTCTATCCCGAAAGCTTCCTCGCGCCGATGCGCGGCGACGTGACCACCGTGGTCGCGCGCCTGGCTCCGGCGAAACCCGCGGGCGATGCGCAGCTTGCCGCGGGCAAGCCCAACGCCGACGCTGCGCATGGTGAAACGGCGCACGGATCGAGCCATGCGGGAGGCGTCCAATGACCGCCGACCTGATGCTCATCTGGCCCGAGCTGATCCTGACGATCGGCGGCCTCGTCACGCTGATGCTCGGCGCCTTCATGGGCGACCGGCAGGTCGGCATTTACCAGCTCAGCGCGCTGCTCACGCTTGCTGCCGCCGCGGTGGCCGTCGTCGCGCTGTTCGGCGTCGAGGCGACCGTCTTTTCGGGTACGCTGTCGGTCGACGCTTTCGGCGGTTTTGCCAAGCTGCTCATCTATGCCGCGAGCTTCGTGTGCATCCTCATCGCGCCGCGCTTTTTCAGCGGCGGGATGCGCGCCGAATATCCGACGCTGATCCTGTTTGCGGCGCTCGGCATGGGCATCATGGCCTCGTCGCGCGATCTGATGACGCTTTATGTCGGACTCGAACTCAACAGCCTTGCCGCTTATGTGCTCGCGAGCTTCATGCGCACCGACGAGCGGTCGAGCGAAGCGGGACTGAAGTATTTCGTGCTCGGCGCGCTGGCGTCGGGGATGTTGCTCTATGGCATCTCGCTGCTCTATGGCTTCACCGGCACGACCGATTTCGCGGGCATTGCCGCGGCGATGGGCGACGAGCCGGGTATCGGCCTGATCTTCGGCATCGTCTTCGTGCTTTCGGGGCTGGGTTTCAAGATCAGCGCGGTGCCGTTCCACATGTGGACGCCCGACGTCTATGAAGGCGCGCCGACCCCGGTGACGACCTTCTTTGCCAGCGCGCCCAAGGTGGCGGCGATGGCGCTGATGACGCGGATCGTCGTCGACGCGATAGGTCCCGCGATCGGCGCCTGGCAGCAGATCGTCATCTTCCTCGCGCTTGCCTCGATCATCCTTGGCGCGGTCGGCGCGATCGGACAGAAGAATATCAAGCGCCTGCTCGCCTATTCGTCGATCAACAATGTCGGTTTCATGCTGATCGGCCTGGCCGCCGGAACGCAGCAGGGGGTCGAGGGCGTGCTGACCTATCTGCTCGTCTATCTTGTCACCACGCTCGGCGCTTTCCTTGTCGTCCTGCAACTGCGCGATGAGCACGGCAATCAGGTCGAAAGCATCCCCGCGCTCGCCGGCCTGTCGCAACGGCGTCCCGGACTGGCAGCGGCGCTGTCGGTGTTCCTGTTCAGCCTTGCGGGCATTCCGCCGCTGTTCGGTTTCTGGCCCAAATATCTTGTGTTCGAGGCTGCTGTGAATGCAGGCCTCGTGCCGCTCGCGGTCGCGGGCATCGTCGCATCGGTTATCGGCGCCTTCTATTATATCGCGATCATCAAGACGATGTATTTCGACGATAAATCGGAAGTCGAGGTGACCGGCGGCGGCAATGCCGTCGAGGGCACGATCGTCGCGGCCAGCGCGCTGTGGCTGTCGGCGGTCGGCTATCTCTTCATTCCGATGCTCGCCGTGGCATCGGCGCACGCCGCAGCGGTGCTGTTCTGATCCCGCCGATCGAGCGGATCGCGCAGACAGGTTCGACCAACGCCGACCTGCTGGCGCGGCTGGCAGGCGGCGAACATGTCGGCGAGGGGCATTGGCTGGTCGCCGACCGCCAGACCGCCGGGCGCGGCCGCCTGGGCCGCGGCTGGAACGACGGGCAGGGCAATTTCATGGGCTCGACGGTCGTTCATCTGAAGATCGGCGATCCGTCGGCCGCGACGCTCGCGCTTGTCGCCGGGGTGGCGCTCGCCAGGACCGTCGCCGCGCTGGCGCCCGATGCCCGCGCCCAGATCAAATGGCCGAACGACCTGCTGGTGGGCGGTGCCAAATGCGCCGGCATATTGATGGAGCGCACCGGCAATTCGGTGGTGATCGGCATCGGCGTCAACCTTGTCGCCGCACCCGACCTGCCCGACCGCCCCACCGCAACTCTGTCCACCAAGGGCGCCGTGATCGACCGCGATAATTTCGCGAACGCGCTCGGCATCGCGATGATTGACGCGCTGTGGACCTGGCGGCAGGAGGGGGTCGCGAGCATCGTGCGCGCCTGGCTGCCGCTGGCGCACCCCGTCGGCACACCGCTGCGCGTGTCCGAACAGGGCATTGACGGCTTTTTCGACGGCCTTGCCGACGACGGCGCGCTGCGCTTGCGCCGCGACCACGGGGAGACCATGCTGATTCATGCGGGGGACGTCGAACTCCGTCGCCCGGTGGTTGAAGGATAACGCCATGCTGCTCGCGATCGACGTCGGCAACACCAACGCTAAATTCGCGCTGTTTCGCGGCGCCGATCTGCTCGCGCGCTGGCGCATCGCGACCGACGACCGGCGCACGGCCGACGAATATATGGTGTGGCTCGACCAGTTGATGCGGATCGAGGGACATCATCGCGGCGACGTTGACGCCGTGATCATTTCGACCGTGGTGCCGCGCGCGCTGCATAATCTGCAACTGCTGGCTCATAAATATTTCGGCGTCGACGCGCTGATCGCCGGGCGCGACCCGGTGAACTGGGGCATCGCGCTGAAAGTCGACGAGCCGCAATCGGTCGGCGCCGACCGCGCGGTCAACGCGATTTCGGCACAGGCGGTCGAACCCGGCAAGGACAAGCTGGTGATCAGTTTCGGCACCGCGACGACGCTCGACCATATCGGCCCCGACGGCGCCTATCTGGGCGGGATCATCGCGCCGGGCGTCAATCTTTCGCTCGAAGCGCTGGTCGCCGCTGCCGCCAAGCTTCCGCGCATCGCCATCGAGGCACCCGCGAGCGCCAGCGTGATCGGGCGGACGACCGAAAGCCAGATGCTGATCGGCGTCTATTGGGGCTATGTTTCGATGATGGAGGGGCTGATCGCGCGCATGAAGGCGGAAATCGGCAAGCCGCTCACCGTCGTCGCCACGGGCGGCCTTGCGACGCTTTTCCAGGAACAGGCCCATCTGTTCGACCGTATCGAACCCGATCTGACGCTGAACGGGCTGATGCACCTTTATTATCAACGAAAGCCAACGACATGACGACTCCGGGCAAGGAGCTGCTTTTTCTCGCATTGGGGGGATCGGGCGAGATCGGCATGAACGCCAATCTTTACGGCTGCGACGGCAAATGGATCATGCTCGATCTGGGCGTGACCTTTGGCAGCCACGATTATCCGGGCATCGACATCGTCATGCCCGACCTGGAGTTTATCGAGGACCGCAGGAACGACCTCCTGGGCATCATCCTGACGCACGGGCACGAGGATCATATCGGGGCGATCCCCTATCTCGCCGCCGATCTTGGCGTGCCGCTCTATGCCAACCGTTTCACCGCGGGGCTGATCGCGCACAAGCTTGCCGAAGAGGGGCTGGAGAATGAGGTCGAGATCAAGGTCGTCGACATCGACGACAATTTCCGCATCGGCCCCTTTGGCATTCGCATGGTCCCGCTTGCGCACTCGATCCTCGAAATGAGCGCGGTGGTGATCGATACGCCCTATGGCCGCATTTTTCACACCGGCGACTGGAAACTCGACGAAGAACCGATCCTGGGCGTGCCCGCGACCGCCGCGGCGCTCAGCGCGATCGGCGACGAGGGCGTCGATTTCCTCGTGTGCGATTCGACCAACGCCTTCAACGCCGAAGAATCGGGAAGCGAAGGCGCGCTGCGCAAAGGATTGGAGCAGGCCGTCGGCGCGGCGAAGGGCAGGGTGGTCGTCACCACCTTTGCCTCCAACGCGGCGCGGCTTGCGACATTGGGCGACGTCGCGCGGGCGACCGGGCGCAGCCTCTGCGTCGCGGGGCGCTCGCTCGACCGCATCCTCGGCGTTGCGCGTTCGGTCGGCTATCTGAAGGATTTCCCGCCGACGGTCGATTTCGACGAGGCGATGCGCCTGCCGCGCGACAAGCTGATGGTGATCGCGACCGGGGGACAGGGCGAACCGCGGGCGGCGCTTGCGCGCATGGCCGGCGACAGCCACCAGATCAAGCTGGAGGCGGGCGACACCGTCGTCTTTTCGTCGAAACAGATCCCCGGCAACGAGGTCGCGATCGGGCGGATCATGAACCAGCTCGCGGCAAAGGATGTGCTGACCGTCACCGAAAAACAGGCGCACATCCATGTCAGCGGTCATCCCGGCAAACCCGAACTGGCCGCGCTCTATGGCTGGCTGCGCCCGAAGCTGGTGGTGCCCGTCCATGGCGAAATCCGCCACATGCATGAACAGGCACGCTTCGCGCTCGAAAAGGGCGTGCCGGGCGCGCTGGTGCAGGAAAATGGCGACCTCTGCCGTCTGGCGCCGGGGCCGGCACATATCGTCGAGCGCGTGCGCGCGGGGCGGCTGGTCCTCGACGGCGACGTCATCCTGCCCGCCGACGGCGAAACGATGAACGAACGGCGCAAGCTGGCGCTCAACGGTCATATCACCGTCGCGGCGATCTTTTCGGGCAGGCGCTTCGTCGACAGCGCGATCAGCTATCGCGGCGTACCGGTCGAGGATGAGCGCGCGGCTTTCGTCGACGAAATGCGCGAAGCCGCCGAACAGGCCGCGACCGGCCCCGCGCGCGACGAGGAAAAGCTGCGCGAAGCGATCCGCCTCGGCGTCCGGCGGATCGCGACCGACTGGACGGGGAAGAAGCCGGTGGTCGATGTGATGATCGTCGAGATTTGAGGATCGGCCGATGAAATGGACCTCTGCGCTTGCAATCTTCACGCTCTTCTGGGTGTTCAGCGCCTTTTTCGTGTTGCCCTTTCACGGACGCCGCGCGAGCGATGACGCCGAGCCGCTGGTCGCGGGGCAGGATCGCGGCGCCCCGGCGCGCTTTCGTCCGGGGCGCGTGCTGCTCCAGATGACGATCGTCGCGGCGGTGGCCTTTGTGATTTATTACGTCGCCTATGTGAACGGCTGGGCCGATCCCGATGTGCTGACCGGGCGCGCGTGAGTTCGGGGTAAGCACCGACGATAGCGGTTGCCTTATTGGAGGGGATTCGAGACGACCACCCCTTTCCGTTCACATCGCGCGAAGTCGAGACCCCAATGGATTGAAGCGACGGCGATCGCCGCTTCCGGCCGAAAGCTGCGGTCAGCCGACAGGAGGGAGCGAACCGGTCAGCCCCGCAGCCGGTCGATCGCCTGCGCCAGCGCCACATAAAGCTTGCCGATGTCCGACGACAACAAGGTCACGCTGATCGCCGACCCGTCGCGCGCGCCGATCAGCAGGCGCAGCATTGCCTCGAAATCATGGATGAACTGGTTGACGGCGGCATGGAAACCGTCGTCATTCTGATAGAGACGCAGGATTTCCCTGACCTCGCTATTCTCGACCAGCTTGACCGCGCGGCGGGCAAAGACGCCGCGATCGCCCTTGAGATAGGCTTCCCACGCGGCATCGCTCACCTCGCTCGACAAAATCTTGGTGACGTCGATGGCGGTCGATTTCAACGCCTCGGTGAGCACGCCGACCTGCTTCGCAAGCGAATCGCGGTCGGATGCGGCGATCGCCTGTTCGGCCTCGCTCACGCGCTGTTCGACGCTCGCGCTGGTGTCCATGATTGCGGTCATCTGGCGCATCAGCCGATCGGCGGCGCCGTTCGCGGCGGCGACAGCGCGCGCCGACGCATCCTCTATCGCCGCGAGCTGCGCCATGATTTCGGTCTGGAAGGCGGCGTCGATCGCCTCGCTCGCGGTCGCCTTCATCGTCTCGCGCGCGCCGTCGACGAGCCGTTCGAGCGTCAGCCGCGCCTCATTCGCCGCCGAATCGGCGGTTGCGCGAACCTCGGCCAGCGTCGCGATCATCCGTGCGCCGCCTTGTTCGCTGAACGCTTCAGCCCCGTCGCGCAGCTTGGCGAGCGCCGCCTCCGCCTCGGCCAGCGACGTTTTCAGGCGGTCGGCCATCGCCTGCTGCGCTTCCGCCTGCCCGGCCATCTGCTCCCCGTTCGAGCGCAGCGTCGCCTGCACGGCGTGGACGTGCGACGCCGTCGACTGCGCGACAAGCTCGGACGCTTCGAGCAGTGGGCGGATTTCGGCGAGCGCCGATTGCGTCGTTTTGCCGTGTCCGGCGATCCGGTCGAGCGCGTGCGGCAGCGTTTCGTCGAGCTCGCGCGTCACCGCATCGAGCGCGAGCAGAAGCGATTCGGCGTGTGCGATCAACTGCGCCGACGCATGATTGCCGCTCTGCACCTGTTCCTGGAACGCCGCGAGCTGCGCCCTGGTGTCATCGATCGCGCGTCCGACGACGCCGGTGCTGGCACCCACATTGACGTTGAGCGTTTCGAGCTGCCTGCCGACCTCGGCGACATGCGCGGCGATCCGGGCGGCAAGCGCGTCACTCGCATCGGCGTGCGCCGACAGCTGCGCGCCCATCGCGTCGCCGGCATCGCGCGCCGCGGCAAGCCTGGCGTCCATTTGCGCCGCCGCGGCGTCGACACCATCGCGGAAGCGGTGCCAGATCTCGTCGCTTTGCGTGGACAGTGCGGCAAGCGTGTCCGACATCATGCGGCGCACCGATGCCGCGCCGTCGGTCGCGCGCGCCAGCGCCGCGTCATGGGCGCCGACCACCTCTGCCGACGCCGCGAGCAGGCCGCTTTCGGTTTCCTTCGTCTGTTCCTGCAACGCAACCATCGCTTCGAGAAGCGCTTCGGTCGCCGCCTGTCCGGCCTGCGCCGCCCGCGCCGCCTCTTCGCCCAGCGCGGCGAGTTTGGCTTCGAGATTCGCGCCCTGCTGGTGCGCGACCAGTCCGGCCTCGCGAAAATTGACCGCGAGCCGCTGCGCCACATCGTCGATCCGCGGCAGTCCCGCAAGAAGGCCGTCCATCCGCTGCAACGCGACATCGCCTGACCGCGCGAGCTGGTCGTGCGCATTGGCGATGACCGAGGCATTGCTGGCGAGCTTGTCACTGCTTTCACTGAGTCGCATGACCGTATCGAGGCCGAGCTGCTGGACGAGCCGCGCCTGTTCGCCCAACTGCTTCTGTGCGTCGGCGAGGTGCAGACCAAGCGCGTGCATCGATTGGTTGAGCGCCTGATTTTCGGCCCGCAACGCGGCGGCGACACGCGCGAACCGGGCCTGTTCCGAGCGGCCAGAGCGCAGCCAGAGCATCCAGAACATCGCGATCAGGGTGAGCGGCATCGCGATCGTCGCGACAAGCCCCGGCCAGTCCGCAAGCGCTGGAGTTTGCGCGAAACCATCGGTCGCGATGCCGAGCGCAAACGCCGTCCATCCCAGCGCGATAAGGAGCAGAAGCGTCGGCACGCCGCGCTCGCGCCACGCCGACGGCATCCCATCCCCTGCGGTGACCGCGTCGGTGGCGTCATCAAACGGTGTCATATCCAGCCATTCACGGTCGCCCGCCGTATCCGCGTCCGCCGCAGGCGCACCGCCGGGCGCGGCGGTTTCGACCGACGCTGCGCTGTCCGCTTCCGGTTTTGCCGCGGAATCCCGCCACAATCCGACGATTTTCTTTTCCCCCGTCATCCCGCCATCTTAACAGCAAATGCCCGCCATGAAACGGAAACTTAACTACGCGGGTGGCAAGGCTGTGGAATGTCGTTCGACAGCGGCCCTCTCGACCGGTATCTGAACGCCGCGTGCGGCGACGATCCGGCGATGGCGGCGGATCTGCGCGCCGCGTTCACCGCCAGCGCGCGCGACCTTGCCGACCTGCTGCGCCGCGCGCGATGCGACGCCAATTGGGAAATGGCGGCGCTTCGCCTCAAAGGCCTGGCGGCCACATTCGGCATCGTGCCGCTCATCGAACTCGCCGAGGAAGCGATAGCGGGCGCGCCGGGCGACCCCGCGGTGCTGCGCGCGATCAACCGCGTCATCGACGAGATCGGCTGACCGCCGCAGCGGGTTCAATCGCCGTTCAGCCGCGCGCATCCAGAGAAATATCGATAGCGGCTGTCTTGCCATGGCAACGCGACGGGTTTAGCCGCGTTAGCGACAAGCGGCCGGGCGTGCGTGCGCGGCGGACGGCCCACGAGTTTCAGAGGAGAGATTTCGATGTTCAAGCATTTCCGCTCGATGCCTGCAACGGCGATGGCCGCCCTGCTGGGCTGCGCGCTGATGACGACCGCGACCCCCGCCGCAGCGCAGAAGAAACCCAAGAAGGAAGAAGCCGCCAAGGGCAAATCGCTCAGTCCCAGCAAGGGCTTCGTTCCCGCGCTCAAGAAGATGACCGACGCGACCGGCGCCAAGGATGCCGCCGCGTTGCAGGCGGCGATGACCGAGGCGCAGGCGAGCGCGACATCGCCTGACGACAAATATCTGCTGTCCTTCTATCAGCTTCAGCTCGGCATTCTGAACAAGGACACGGCGCTGCAGGGGCAGGGGCTCGACGGAATGCTCGATTCGGGGCTGACCCCGGCGGAGAATCTCGCGACCTATAATTTCTATTCGGGCAATTTCGCTTATGGCGCGAAAAACTACGCCAAGGCGATCCAGCGGCTCGAAGCCGCCAAGGCCGCAGGCTCGACCGAGCCGGCTTTGTCAGCGATCCTGATGGACAGCTATTTGAACGCCGGACAGATTGATCAGGGATGGACGATCGCCAAGGCGGGCATCGATGCCGCGCGCGCCGCGGGCACCAAGCCGTCCGAGGAGCTTTACGTCCGCCCGGCGCAGGCCTTCCAGAAAGCCAATCGGACCAATGAGATGCTCGACGTCCTGACGATGCGGGTCGAGGATCACCCTTCGCCCGCGACGTGGCGAAATACGCTCTATATCCTGTTGCAGCAGTCGGGTGGCGACAAGGAACTCAATCTTGACATCCTGCGCCTGATGCGCGCGACCAATGCGATGACGCAGCGCCCCGAATATCTGGAGTATGCGGCGCTGGCGGTCGAAGCGGGCTATCCGGGCGAAGCCATCGCCGTGATCCGTCAGGGACAGGATAGCGGCGTCATTCCCAAGGGCGACGCCCATTTCGGCAGCATCCTGGAAACGCAGACGCCGCGTGCGGCCGCCGACGCCGCCGCTGTCGCCGCCGACGCAAGCAAGCCCGCGACGCTGAACAATCCCAAAGCGGCGCGTTCGACCGCCGACGTGCTGGTCGGCATCGGCCAGCCGGCAAAGGCCATCCCGCTCTATGAAGCCGCGCTCAAGGGGGCGCCGACCGACACCGTTGCGCAGTTCCGACTGGGCGTTGCACAGGCGCTGACCGGGCAGGGCGACGCTGCTGCGGCCAGCTTTGCCAAAGTGCAAGGCAGCCGTGCGCGGCTGGCCAAGCTGTGGACCGTGCGCGCCAAGGCCGGTGCAGCGCCAGTCGCGACGACCGCCGGCTGATCGCAGCCGCCGTCGCGACGTCGCGACAAGGGCGCCGCTCCCGCGGGAGGCGGCGCCCTTTTTTTTGTCGTGTGGCGATCAGGGCTCGACGGGGATGCCTGCCAACTGTTTGGCCGTGCGGATGGTGAGCGACGTCTTGACACTGGTAACGTTCGGCGCCGAGGTGAGATGAGCGGTCAGGAAAGACTGAAAGCTTTGAAGATCGCGCGCCACAACTTTCAAAAGAAAGTCGATTTCGCCGTTCAGCATATAGCATTCGCGCACCTCGGTCAGTCCGCCGACATAATCCTCGAACGCTTTCAGATCGGCTTCTGCCTGGCTGCGCAAGCTGACCATCGCGAACACGGTAATGCCATAACCGAGTTTCGCCGGGTCAAGGTCGGCATGATAGGAGCGGATGACGCCCGCCTCTTCCAGCGCGCGCACGCGGCGCAGGCACGGCGGGGCGGTCAAACCCACCATCTGGGCAAGCTCGACATTGGTTATCCGCCCATTCTTCTGCAATTCGTCCAATATCTGCAGATCAATCTGATCGAATTTCTGACTCGCCATCGTTGAAACATCCGCTTTCCAAAATCGCGATGACCATAATTATATTTCAGGCGATTGCAATTGTCCCACAATGCGACGTGGATGGTTAAGGCACTTTCGTGACTGGATGATTCACGCTAGCCGGTAAGCACAGGGTAACCAACGACTGTGGGGCTGTTTTGGCGTGACTGCTGACTCGATGATCGCGACCATCTTGCGCCAGGCACCCGCCGACCGGCGTACGCGCATCACGGCCTGGCGGCAACTCACCGATATTCTGGCGCAGCGCGGCAATCAACTGGCGGAAGAGGATGTCCGGCGCAGCCTGCATGCGCTTGCCGTCCTGCGCCCACATGTTCCGGAGGATGTTCGCCGCGATTGCGCGCGCGCGATCGCGCGCCATGGCCGCTTTGCGCCGCTCGTCGCCTTCTATGCGCATGACGTTGCGGCGGTATCGGCGGCGATTCTGCGCGAGGTGCGTTTGAGCGAAGCCGACTGGCTCGCGCTGTTGCCCGCGACAAATGCCATGGCGCGATCGGTGCTGGCTGGACGCCGCGATCTGCCCGAAGGCGTCGGCCGCGCGCTGGCTGCGCTCGGTGCTGCGTCAGTGGCGCTGCCGCACCCGGCGCAGGCGGCGACGGACGACACCCTATCCGCGCCGACCCGGCCGGCCGAAAGCGTCGCGGACGCCGCGCCAAGCCAGATCAGCGAACTGGTGCGGCGGATCGACAAATATCAGTCACGCCGCAACCAGCCCGCATCGGCCCGAAAGCCGCGGCGATCCTTCCAGTTCGAAACCGGCCCCGATGGCGTGATCCACTGGGTCGACGGCATCACCCGCGGCGCCGTCATCGGCCTGTCAATCGCCGATGCGGCCTTTGGGGGCGAGCCCGGCACCGACGGGGCCGCCGCGGGAGCCTTTCGCCAGCGCGCCGAGATCGTCCGCGCGCGCCTGTGGCTGGAGGGAACGGCCGACGAAGCGGGCGAATGGCGCTTCTCCGCGCTGCCCTGGTTCGATCCGGCGACGGGGCAGTTCCGCGGCTACCGCGGCACTGCACGGCGGCCGCACCACAATGAAACGCCCTATGGCCGACCTCAGGCGGATGATCCGGGCGATTCGATCCGCCAGCTCATCCACGAGCTGCGCAGCCCGCTCAACGCCATATCGGGCTTTGCGCAGATCATTTCGGGCCAGATGTTCGGACCGGTCAGCCAATCCTATCGTGCAATGGCCGAAACGATCGTCGCCGACGCGGCGTCGGTGCAGGCGATCATCGACGACCTGGAAACCGCGGCGCGACGTGGTCATAAGGCGCCCGACCGCGATTCGAACGAAACGGTCGATGTCGCCGCGATCGTGAAGCAGGTCGAAACCGACCTCGCGGCGTTGCTGGCTGAACATCGCATCGAATTGACGTTGGCGCATGTCGGCAGCGGCCCCTTTCTGGGGCGGGCGAGCGATGCCGATGCCCGGCGGATGATCGGACGCCTGCTCACTGCGCTGGTCGATGTTTGCGAGCCGGGCGGGATACTGGTCGGCCAGCTTGTCACCGAATCGCCGCACGACGACATGATCCAGCTTCGCATCGTGCGCCCGGCGGCGATCCGCTTTGCCGACGCCGCCGACCTGCTCGATCCCGGTTTCAGCCCCGACGGCGAAGCGCCGGGCGCGGCCGTACTCAGCCTCGGTTTTTCGCTCCGCCTCGTCGACAGTCTCGCCCGTGCGGCGGGGGGGCGCCTCGACATCGGGCATAACGCCTTGACCTTGCACCTGCCGTCCGCCACCTCGAAGCCCGAAACCGAACGGGAGCTCCAGCAGGGCGAGTAGATCGCGCGCTGAACGGGCAAGGGGGCCAAGGTGCAGCCTGCGGGCAATTTCTTCGCATATCCGCCTGCGTCCGAGCTGATTCGGCTCGGCGATGGCGAACGGCCGCGCTTCTGGGTGACGATCGATACCGAAGAGGATTTCGACTGGGATGCGCCCTTCGCGCGCACGGGATTTGCGCTCGGCTCGATCCCCGCGCTCGCCGATTGCCAGACCTATTTCGAGCGCGCCGCCGTGCGGCCAATCTATCTGGTCGACTGGCCCGTCGTCGCCGACGACCGCGCAGTCGATATTCTGCGTCCCGCCTGCGCCGCGGGTCGCTGCGAAATCGGCGCGCAGCTTCATCCGTGGGTGACTCCGCCGCACGACGAGGAAGTGAATGCGCGCAACAGCTATACCGGCAACCTTCCGGTCGCGCTTCAACGCGCCAAAATGACCATTCTGCGCGACGCGATCGGCGACCGATTCGGCGTTGTGCCGACCGTCTACCGCGCGGGTCGTTACGGCCTCGGCCTCGAAAGCGCCGCGATGCTTGCCGCACTCGGCTTTCGCTGCGACACGTCGGTGCGATCGGGCTTCGACTATCGCGCCGGGCATGGCCCGGACTATCGCGCGGCGCCGCTTTACCCCTGGTGGGTGCAGACGCAAGCCGGGCCGGTTCTCGAAGTGCCGGTGACGACGGTGTTCGACGGGTTGCTGGGGCGGGCGGGGCGAACGCTCTACCATCGCGTCACACGCAGCGGCTTGCGCGCGGGGGCGGCACTCGCGCGCCTCGGCCTTGTCGAGCGCATCGCACTGACGCCCGAAGGCATACCCGCAGATCGCGCAATCCGGGCGATAGACATCGCCATCGACGCGCGCCTGCCGGTGCTCAACTTTTCCTTTCATTCGCCGTCGCTCCAGCCGGGCAACACCCCCTATGTCCGCACGGCGGCGGATCTCGACCATTTTTATCGCTGGTGGGACACAGTGCTGGACCATCTCGCGCGGCGCGGGGTCGAATCGACAACAGGGGCCGAAATCATCGCGATGGCCGAGCGGACGGCCGCAGACTGATCCTTGACGCTTGCCAATGCGCTGCGCGCTCCGCTATCGCCGCCACATCCCCTTGCGGGCAGCGAAGGGGGCCTGTAGCTCAATGGTTAGAGCTGGCCGCTCATAACGGCTAGGTTGCGGGTTCGAGTCCTGCCGGGCCCACCATTGCCTGTCCAATTTCCCTTGCATATCCGGCGCGAAGCCGGTCCACTGCGTTTACGAAGGGAGAGGGGTATGGGCAGGCGGCGAAGGATATTGTTCGGCGGTCTGGCAATCGTTGCGATCGTCGCCGGGACGGTGGCGATCCGCACCGCAACCTTTGCGCCCACCGACATTGCCGACGGCAGCGATGTCCGGCTCGCGGCGGTGCCCGACTATGACCTGAAGGCTGCGGCCGCGAACCTTGGCGCGGCGGTGCAGATCCGCACCATCTCGCATCAGGATAGCACGGAAAACGAGATTGCCGAGTGGGACCGGCTGCACCGCTGGCTGGCGGCCACCTATCCGGCCGCGCATATGGCGATGACGCGCGAGATATTGCCGAATCGCACGCTCGTCTATCGCTGGGCGGGGCGCGACGCACGGCGCGCACCGATCATTCTGATGGCGCATCAGGACGTTGTCCCGGTAACCGAAGGAACCGAGGAGGACTGGAAATATCCGCCCTTCGCCGGCATAGTCGCCGAAGATGCGGTCTGGGGCCGCGGGACCGTCGACGACAAGGGCTCGCTTGTCGCATTGTTCGAGGCGATCGAGGCGCTGGCGAAAGGCGGCTTTGTTCCCGAACGCAGCATTTACCTGGTGTCGGGGCATGACGAGGAGGTCGGCGGATCGGGCGCGGCGGCGGCGGCGGCGCTGCTCAAGGCGCGAGGCGTGCGCGCGCTCTACACACTCGACGAAGGCAGTGTCGTGCTGCGCGATACGCCGGTGATCGACGGTCCGGCGATCCTGATCGGGGTGGCCGAAAAGGGCTATGCGACGCTGAAAGTGACCGCCGAGGCGCCCGGTGGACACAGTTCGATGCCGCCCGCCGAAACCGGCGTCACGACGCTGGCGCGCGCGTTGCTCGCGATTACCGACGATCCGTTCCCGATCGAGATGCGCGGTCCCGGCGCGGCAATGGTCGAGGCGCTGGCCGCGCACAAGGGCGGGACGACCAAGATGGCGGTCGCGAACCAGTGGCTTCTGGGATCGGTGCTGAAACGGCAATTGTCGGCGTCACCCTCGTCGGCCGCGGCGTTCCACACCACGATCGCGCCGACGATGCTGGAGGGAAGCCCCAAGGAGAATGTGCTGCCGCAGACGGCAAGCGCGCTCATCAACTATCGCATCGCGCCGTGGAACAGCTCGGCCGAGGTGATGGCGCGCGCCAGGGCGGCGGTCGGCGATGCCCCCGTCACGCTGAGCTGGGCCAGGCCGCCCAACGAGCCTTCGCGCGTGTCGTCTACGCGTTCACAGGGCTGGAAATATGTCGTCGCCGCCGCGCGCGCCGATGCCGCCGATGCCGTCGTCGCGCCTTTCCTGGTCGTCGGCGCGACCGACAGCCGCAGCATGGGCGACGTTTCCGAGGATGTGTACCGTTTCATGCCAATGCACTTCACGCTCAAGGAAACTGCGATGATTCACGGCACGAACGAACATATGAAGATCGACAGCCTGCGGCGGATGATCGATTTCTATGCGCGGCTGATCGCGACCTCGGCCGGATGAGTGCGCCGATAGGCTGGCCAACAGGGGAAGTGGTCGGGGAGACAGGATTCGAACCTGCGACATCCTGCTCCCAAAGCAGGCGCGCTACCGGGCTGCGCTACTCCCCGACGACCGGACCCGCGCCTTAGACATGACGGGGGAGCAAGTCCATCCCATGCGCATCGCAGGCAAAGAAAAAGGCGGCCTTCCGAAGGGAAGGCCGCCCATTTTCGTTTCAGTCAATGCCCCGGAGGGCTGTGACTTACTTCTTTTCTTCAGCCGGAGCAGCAGCGGCGTCGGCAGCCGGAGCTTCAGCGGTCGCAGCAGCGTCGGCCGGAGCAGCGGCAGCAGCGTCGGCACCAGCAGCGGCAGCTTCGGCGCCAGCGGCGGCGGCGTCGGCGCCGGCAGCAGCGGCGTCAGCGCCTTCTTCGGCGACCGCTTCGGCAGCCGGAGCTTCGGTGGTGGCTTCTTCAGCAGCCTTTTCACCGCAAGCGGCGAGGGCGAACATGCTGGCAGCAACGGCGATAGCAGCAAACTTCTTCATGATGTGTGGGCTCCCTAAAATGCCTTTCCGCGACGGGATTTTCCCCAACCGCGAGCGGCGGGATTTAGAGGTTCCGCGTGAATCGTCAACAAAAATAATTGAGATGGCGGGGCGTGGCGGATTTGTGTCACTTTACCGAAAGAACGTGCGATGGGCAATAATTCGCGAGGGCGATAGAATCGCCAAACCTGGCCGTGGCAAGGCGGAAGCGCCTGCGCGAACATGGCGCCCGACGCCGGCAATGGCGCCGTAACGCGCCCGGTCCGGCGCGATCTGCCGCGCCTTGCGCCGGCTTGCCCGGTCCGATGCCCGAAGCAGCCCGCATGGACGGGCACCGTAACGGCTCCCTCCTGATTGCCAAGCCAGTGCCCATTCGCTAACCGGCGCGCAACTCTTCCGGCCGCCGTCGCGGCCCAGCCTTTACCGGAGCATTTCATGGCCGCCCAATATAGTTTCGTGATGAAGGGTCTGACCAAGACCTATCCCGGCGCACAAAAGCCGACGCTCAACAATCTGAACCTGCAATTCTATCCCGACGCCAAGATCGGCATCGTCGGCCCGAACGGCACGGGCAAGTCGACACTGATGAAAATCATGGCGGGCATCGACAAGGATTTTGCTGGTGAAGCTTGGCCTGGCGAGGGGATCACCGTCGGCTATCTCGCGCAGGAGCCGCAACTCGACCCGGCGAAGACGGTCAAGGAAAATGTCATGGACGGCGTCCGTCCGGTCGCCGACATGCTCGACCGCTTCAACGAGATCAGCGCGCTGATGGCCGATCCGCCCGCCGACGCCGATTTCGATGCGCTGATGGAGGAAATGGGCAGCCTGCAGGAAAAGATCGACGCGGTCGACGGCTGGACGCTCGACAACCAGCTCGAAATCGCGATGGAGGCGCTCCGCTGCCCGCCCGGCGACTGGAGCGTCGAAAATCTGTCGGGCGGTGAACGTCGCCGCATCGCGCTCACGCGGCTGCTGCTCGAAAAGCCGTCGATCCTGCTGCTCGACGAGCCGACCAACCACCTTGATGCCGAAAGTGTCGCCTGGCTGGAAAAGCATCTCGTCGACTATCCCGGCAATGTCATCCTCGTCACCCACGACCGCTATTTCCTCGACAATGTCGTGAACTGGATCCTCGAACTCGATCGCGGACGCTATTTCGTCTACGAGGGCAATTATTCGACCTACCTTGAAAAGAAGGGCAAGCGGCTCGAACAGGAAGCGCGCGAGGATGCCGGCCGCCAAAAGGCCATCAAGGACGAGCTCGAATGGATCCGGCAATCGCCAAAGGCGCGCCAGGCCAAGTCGAAGGCGCGTATCAAATCGTTCGACCAGCTTGTCGAAGCGCAGGAAAACCGCGCACCCGGCAAGGCGCAGATCGTCATCCAGGTTCCCGAACGGCTCGGCGGCAAGGTGATCGAGGTCAAAAATATCTCGAAGGCCTATGGCGACAAGCTGCTGTTCGAGGATCTGTCCTTCACATTGCCGCCGGGGGGGATTGTCGGGGTTATCGGCCCCAACGGTGCAGGCAAGTCGACCTTGTTCAAGCTGATTACGGGACAGGAACAGCCCGACAGCGGCAGCATCAGCATCGGCGACACGGTGCGCCTCGGCTATGTCGACCAGAGTCGCGACGCGCTCGACCCGAACAAGAATGTCTGGGAAGAAATTTCGGGCGGCCACGACATGATGTCGATCGGCAAGCATGAAATGCAGACCCGCGCCTATGTCGGCGCGTTCAACTTCAAGGGCACCGACCAGCAGAAAAAGGTCGGCCAGCTGTCGGGCGGCGAACGCAACCGCGTCCATATGGCCAAGATGCTGAAACAGGGCGGCAACGTCCTGCTGCTCGACGAACCGACGAACGACCTCGACACCGAAACGCTGGCGGCGCTGGAGGAAGCGCTCGAAAACTTTGCGGGTTGTGCCGTGGTCATCAGCCACGACCGCTTTTTCCTCGATCGCCTTGCGACGCACATCCTGGCTTTCGAAGGCGACAGCCATGTCGAATGGTTCGAGGGCAATTTCGAGGCCTATGAAGAGGACAAGATCCGCCGCCTCGGCGAGGGCGCGACGCGCCCGCACGCGACGACCTACAAGAAATTGTCGCGCTGACCGGTATGAGGGCTGGGGAGGGCATCTCTGCGAGCGCGATCCGCATGGACGCGGAAGCGCTCAACGCGTTCATGGCAGAAGCCTTTCCCCAATCGGAGCCGGGATCGCGCGGCTATGTGGTGTCGGCCACCCCCGGTCATGTGCGAGCGCGGATGGACCCGACCGACAAGGCGCTGCGTCCCGGCGGGCTGATTTCGGGGCCGACGCAGATGGGCTTCGCCGACATGGCGGCCTATGCGCTGGTGCTCGCGCATATCGGGCCAGTGGCGATGGCGGTGACGAGTGCGCTGGGTTATCAGTTTCTGCGCCCGTGCCGCCCCGGCTCGCTGTTTGCCGACGCGCACATGCTGCGGCTCGGCAAGCGGCTCGCGGTCATGGACGTGCGGATCTGGACCGACGATCCGCTAAAACCGGTCGGGCAGGCGAATGTGACCTACGCGATTCCGTGACGCGGCGGCTCAGGCTGGGCTGAATGCGCCCGTGGCATCGTCCATGACATGCAGCACCCCGTCACTGATCGCAAAAAAGGCACCGCGCAGTTTCAGCGTGCCGCGCGCTTCCTTTTCCTGAATACAGGGAAAAGTGCGAAGATTCGCGATGCTGACACGCACCGCCGCCATTTCCATCGCACGGCCCGCGTCGCGGCTGTCGAGGTCAGAATGCTCGGCCCGCACCTCGTTGCTCGCGCCATCGAGCAGAGCGATCCAGTCGGCGATAAAGCCGCCGCGGCCCGGTTCGGCGCCAGCCATCGTCCCATGCAACGCGGCATGGCAGCCGCCGCACAGGCCATGGCCCATGACGACGATTTCCTCGACCTTCAGGAACTGCACAGCAAACTCCAGCGCGGCCGAGACGCCGTGACGTCCGGGCGTCGTTTCAAACGGCGGCACCAGCGCGGCGACATTGCGCACGACAAAGATTTCGCCCGGACTGGTATCGAAAATCTGGGACGGTTCGACGCGGCTGTCGGAACAGGCGATCACCATCACCTTGGGCGACTGCCCCTCGGCAAGCTCATTCCAGCGGTCACGCTGTTCCTGCCATCCGCCGTTACGGAAACGGCGATAGCCTTCGATCATGTCGGCAAAGTGAGTCATGGCGGCCCCATAGCATAAGTAGAGAGGTTGAGAAGAGGGACACAGGCGACTATGTGGGCGCGATGAACGCTCCCGCCTCACCCCCCGCCACGCCGAGCCAGCGCCAGCGCAAGCCCGACTGGATTCGCGTCAAGGCACCGACCAGCCCCGGCTATGCCGAAACACGCAAGCTGATGCGCGAACTCAATTTGCATACGGTGTGCGAAGAGGCGGCGTGCCCGAACATCGGCGAATGCTGGACCAAAAAACACGCCACGGTGATGATCCTCGGCGACACCTGCACGCGCGCTTGCGCCTTTTGCAACGTCAAGACGGGCATGCCCCGCGCGGTCGACCCGTTCGAGCCAGAACATACCGCGATCGCCGCCGCCAAGATGGGGCTGACGCATATCGTCATCACGTCGGTCGACCGCGACGACCTGCCGGATGGCGGCGCCAGCCAGTTCGTCAAGGTTATCGAGGCGCTGCGCCGCGAAACGCCGCAGACGACGATCGAAATCCTGACCCCCGACTTTCGCAACAAGCCCGAAAGCGCGATTGCGGCGATCGTCGATGCCCGCCCCGACGTCTATAATCACAATCTCGAAACCGTGCCGCGGCTCTACCCGACGATCCGCCCCGGCGCGCGCTATTATGCCTCGCTGCGGCTGCTCGAAAGCGTCAAGCGGCGCGATCCGTCGATCTTCACCAAGTCGGGCATCATGCTGGGGCTTGGCGAGGAACGGATGGAGGTGCATCAGGTGATGGACGACATGCGCAGCGCCGACATCGATTTCATGACGATGGGCCAATATCTGCAACCGACGCCGAAACACGCCAGGGTGATCGACTTCGTGACGCCACAGGCGTTCGATGCCTATGCGCAGATCGCGCGCGCCAAGGGCTTCTTGCAGGTTGCCTCGTCACCGCTGACGCGCTCCAGCTATCACGCGGGCGATGATTTCGAACGGATGCGCGCGGCGCGCAAGGCGCAACTGGCGCGCGCGCGCGCCGACTGACCTGACCTTGCCCCGCCACCACGAAACCCGCAACCTGCCATACAGCGCCGAACAGATGTTCGCGCTGGTGACCGACATCGCACGCTATCCCGAGTTCCTGCCGTGGGTCGTCGCGCTGCGCGTTCGCAGCGACAGCGAGCATGAGGCGGTGGCGGACATGATCGTCGGCTTCAAGGGGCTGCGCGAGAGTTTTTCGTGCCGCGTCCACAAGCAGCGGCCGCGCGAGGTGGTCGTCAGCTATATCGACGGCCCGATGAAGCATCTCAGCAACGAATGGCATTTCCAGCCCGCCGCCGGCGGCGGTTGCCGCGTCGATTTCATGGTCGACTTTGCGTTCCGCAACCGGATGTTCGAGGCCCTCGCGGGCCAGATGTTCGACAAGGCGCTCAGAAAGATGATCGCCGCGTTCGAAGCACGCGCCGAAGAACTTTACGGCGCGGGGAGCGCAACGTCCTCTGACGGGCGCAGCGCGTCCTTGTCGGGCTGAAGCAGTTCGAGGGCGAACATTGTTGCGGCTTGACGGATCGCCGCGCGGTCGGCCCCCTCGAACTGGATGCGCTGGGTGAAATAATCGTCCGGGTCTTGCCCGCGCAGCGCGCGCGCAAAGACGACGAGACCGACGGGCTTCTTCTCGGTGCCGCCGCCGGGACCGGCGATGCCCGTGATCGCGACGGCGACGTCGGCGTCGCTGTTAGCCAGCGCGCCGGCGGCCATCGCCCAGGCGGTCGCCAGCGACACTTCGCCAAAGGTTTCGAGAATCTCGCCGCTGACGTCGAGCTGCCTTTTCTTGGCGTCGGCCGAATAGGTCACGAAACCGGCGGTAAAAACGTCCGAGCATCCGGCGATATCGGTCAGCGCCGCGGCCACCATGCCGCCGGTGCAGCTTTCGGCGACTGCGACCTTGCGCCCGGCCGCGCGGTTTTGGGCGAGCACGCTCGCGGCAAGATCATCTCGCGCAGAAAGGCGCGATTCGGCATCGTGCAGCACGGGTCAAATCTCCGGAAGCTGGATGGTCGCAACGGCCTGGGCCGAAATCCCCTCGCGACGGCCGGTGAAACCCAGCCGCTCGGTCGTTGTCGCCTTCACACTAACCCGTCCGGCCGGAATCGCAAGGATTTCGGCAATGCGGTTGCGAATGGCGACGCGGTGCGGGCCGATCCGCGGCGCTTCGGCGATGATCGTGAGATCGAGGTGGCCGATCCGCCCGCCCTTCGCCGCCACGCGCTCGCCGGCAAAGGACAGGAAGCGGTGCGACGCGGCACCGCGCCATTGCGGGTCGCTCGGCGGAAAATGGTCGCCGATGTCGCCATCGCCCAGCGCGCCCAAGATCGCGTCGGTCAGCGCATGCAGCGCGACGTCGGCATCGCTATGGCCTTCAAGTCCATGACTATGCTCGATTTCTATCCCGCCGATCCACAGCGTCTTGCCCGCGACCAGACGGTGAACATCATAGCCCATGCCGACGGCGGTTCGCATCATGTCGCTTGTCCCCAGCAGCCCACGCAGGATCGCCATATCGTCGGCATATGTCAGTTTGTGGAGGCGCGCATCGCCTTCGACCATCGCCACCGTGACGCCAAGGCTGCGGACGAGCTGCGCATCGTCACTCGCCGCCGCGCCCGAGGCTTTGGCGTGCGCGCGCCGCAAGGTGCCGAGCCGAAAGGCCTGCGGCGTCTGGACGCGCGCCAGCCGGTCGCGCGCGACGACATCGCCCGCCTCGCCATCCGCCGCCTCGACCAGCGTATCGGGAACCGGCAGAACGGGGATCGCCGCTTCGGCCCGATCCAGCGCTGCGAGCAGCCGGTCGATAACGGCGGCGTCGACTCCGGGGCGCGCGGCGTCATGGACGAGCACCATCATCTCGTCCGGCAAATCGGACAGCGCGGTCAGCGCATTGGCCACCGATTGCTGTCGATCGGGGCCGGGATCGGCTGAAATCCAGCCTTCGGGCAAAGGTTGCACCGCCGCCATGACGTCATGATTGGCCACCAGGACGCCGTCCGAAACGCCTTGATAATCGGCCAGGGCGTCGAGACTCCAGCGCAGCACCGGCCTGCCGCCAAGCATTTCGAGCTGCTTTGGCCGCGCAAAGCCTGCACGCGCTCCGCGGCCGCCCGCAAGCAGGATCGCGGCGACGCGGCGGGGGTGCGGGGCAGGGGACTCGGACATGGTGCGCGCCGGTTAGCGCAGCCGCGCCTTGCGGGAAAGCGGCTAAGCGTGTAGGGCCTGCTCAATTTTTAGGCAATGCAAACGAAAGCATCCCCCATGGCGCCGCTGCGGCCCATCCAGATCGGCAACATCACCATCGCGGATCCGGTGATCCTCGCGCCGATGACGGGCGTCACCGACCTGCCGTTCCGCAAGCTGGTGCGTTCTTATGGTTCGGGGCTGAACGTCACCGAAATGATCGCCAGCCAGGCGGCGATCCGCGAAACGCGCCAGTCGATCCAGAAAGCGGCGTGGGATCCGGTCGAGGAACCGGTGTCGATGCAGCTCGTCGGCTGCACCCCCTATGAAATGGGCGAAGCGGCCAAGCTCAACGAGGATCGCGGCGCGGCGATCATCGACATCAACATGGGCTGCCCGGTGCGCAAGGTTACCAATGGCGACGCCGGATCGGCGCTGATGCGCGATTTGAAGCTTGCCGCCGCGCTGATCGAATCCTGCGTGAAAGCCGTTTCGGTGCCGGTGACGGTGAAGATGCGCATGGGCTGGTGCCACGACAGCCTCAATGCCCCCGAACTCGCGCATATCGCCGAGGATCTGGGGGCGAAGATGGTCACCGTCCACGGTCGCACGCGCAACCAGATGTATCGCGGCGAAGCCGACTGGGCCTTTGTGCGCCGGGTCAAGGACGCGGTGTCGATCCCGGTAATTGTCAACGGCGACATCTGCTCGGCCGACGATGCGCGCACTGCGCTGGCGCAAAGCGGCGCCGACGGCGTGATGATCGGCCGCGGCGCTTATGGCCGCCCGTGGCTGCTGGAGCAGGTGATGGCGGCGCTGCGCGGCGAGGGTGAGCGGCCCGACCCCGGCCTCGACGAACAATATCACGTCATTACTTCGCATTACCGGGCGATGATCGACCATTATGGCGAAACCACCGGGGTTAATATGGCGCGCAAGCATCTTGGCTGGTATGTCAAGGGCCTGCCGGGCTCGGCGGAGTTCCGCAACAAGGTCAACCAGATCCCGGACAGCAAAGGCGTTCTCGACGCGCTCGACGCCTTTTACGGCCCGCATCTGACACGGGCGGCGGCGTGACGACGCCCACCTCGAGCATCCCAAGCTTTGACCATCACGAGCTGATCCAGTCGCATCCCGTGCCGACGTTGCTGATCGACAGCAGCGGGGTTGTGCTCTTCGTCAATGCCGCCGCCGAGCAGCTCTGCAACGTCAGCCGGACGGCGATGGTCGGGCGCGTCATCTATGACGTCATCCAGATGGACCGCAGCTATCGCCAGCGGATGAACGATGCCGCCATGTCGGCGCTTTTCGCGCACCGGACCGAAATTACGCTCGGCGGCCGCAAGTCGGTTTTCGTCGACATGCAGATGGTGCCCTATGGCCAGGGCGGCCACCGCATCCTCGCGCTGGTGCCCTCGCAAAGCGATACCGAACTGATGGGCGGCGCGATCGGGCGGTCGAGCCGCGCCGCGGGGGCAGCGGCAACGATGCTGGCGCACGAGATCAAGAATCCGCTCGCCGGCATCAAGGGCGCGGCGCAATTGCTTGCCCGCAAGACCGACAGCGGAGGCGAGCGCTTCACGACGCTGATTTGCGCCGAGGTCGACCGCATCGCGACGCTGATTGACCAGATGGAGCATTTTTCGCGGGGACAGCCGATCCTGTGCGAACCGATCAACCTGTACCAGCCGATTCATCAGGCGATGGAAACCGCGCGTGCGCGCCAGTTTCCGGGCGTTCGCTTCGCAGAGGATTTCGACCCGTCGCTGCCGCTCGTCCACGGCAACCATGACGCCATGGTGCAGATATTGCTCAACCTCGTGACCAACGGCTGCGAAGCGCTGGCGGGGCGCGACGATGGCGTGGTGCGGATCGCAACTGCCTATCGTCACGGCCTGTCGATCGACAATGGCGACGGGCGCGGACGCATCGCGCTGCCGATCGAACTCAGCGTGAGCGACAATGGCCCCGGCGTCCCCGCGGACATTCGCGGCGATTTGTTCGACCCATTTGTGACGACGAAGCGCGACGGCAGGGGCCTTGGCCTGGCGCTCGTTGCCAAACTCGCGCGCGACATGGGCGGGACGGTGCAGCATATGCGCGATGGCGACTGGACGCGCTTTCGTGTCCACCTGCCCGTTGCGCAGGCAAAGGGACAGGGATGAGCGAAGGCAAGACGATCCTGCTGGTCGAAGATGATCCGGCGATCGCGATGATCATCCGCGAAACGCTCGATGACGAATGCGGCCTTCTCGCGTCGGTCGGCAGCATCGCCGAACGCAACGCGTGGCTCGCGGGCCATCGCCCGGACCTCATCATCACCGACGTCGTGCTGCCTGACGGCGATGGCATAGACTCGCTCGCGCATGCCGGTGTCGATCCCGCGACGCCGGTGATCGTGCTGTCGGCGCAGAACACGCTCGATACCGCGGTGCGTGCGACGGGTATCGGCAGCTATGACTATTTGCCCAAGCCGTTCGACCTCGACGAGCTGACCAGCAGCGTTCGCGCCGCGTTGCAACGGCGCGTCGAACCGGCGGCGAGCGACGCCAACCCGCCCGCCGACAGCCACGGCCTCGTCGGCCGCGCGCCCGCAATGCAGGCCGTCTACCGCACGATCGCGCGGCTCGCGACCAACGACCTCGCGGTGCTGATCCTCGGCGAATCGGGGACGGGCAAGGAAGTCGTCGCGCGCGCCATTCACGCCACTGGGCTGCGCCGCGCCGGACCTTTTGTCGCGATCAACATGGCCGCCATTCCGCGCGAATTGATCGAGGCCGAGCTGTTCGGCCACGAAAAAGGCGCCTTCACCGGCGCGCACAGCCGCAACGCGGGACGCTTTGAACAGGCCGCAGGCGGCACCCTGTTTCTCGACGAGATTGGCGACATGCCCCTCGAGGCGCAAACGCGGCTGCTGCGCGTGCTTCAGAGCAATGAATATTCGACCGTCGGTGGCAGCCAGCCGCTGCGCGCCGACGTCCGCGTCATCGCTGCGACGCATCGTGACATGCGCGCGCTTGTCGCCGACGGCCGCTTTCGCGAGGATCTCTTCTACCGGCTCAACGTCATCCCCGTGACCCTGCCGCCGCTGCGCGACCGCCGCAGCGACATCGCCGCTCTCGTGCGCCATTTTGTCGAGGTCGGGCGCGGATCGGGGCTGCCCGACCGTCAGTTCGCGCCCGAAGCGATGCAATGGCTTGAACGCCACGACTGGCCGGGGAATGTCCGCGAACTTGGCAATGTGGTGCAGCGGCTTGCAGTGCTGTCACGCGACACCGTCGTCACCGCGCGCGAGGTCGAAATGGTGCTGCGCGACAACAGCGAAAGCGGCGGCCTGGTCGATCCCGCAGCGCGGATCGCACGCGCGATCGACGATTGGGCGCGCGAAAAAATGGCCAGCCCCGATCTGGAAAGCGACATTCACGGGCAACTCGAAGCCATCGTCGAGACTGCCCTGTTCCGGCGCGTGATGCGTGATGCGCAGGGCAACCAGCTCGAAGCCGCCCGGCGGCTCGGCATCAACCGCAATACGCTGCGCAAACGACTGGCCCAATTGGAAATCAATCCCTTGCGCCCCTGAAAGCTGCCAGGCCTGCGTCAAATGGCATGGCCGGCGCGATTGTGTGTTCTCTATGCAACAGGAATGTCGTATTGCAGCAACAATGACGTTGGCCGCTGCCCCGACTTTCGACATGGATTCAGACGGACAGGACGTGCGCGCGGGCATCTGGCGTTTCGGCGTGCCCGAATATTATGCGCTTGCCGCGATGGTGAGCATTGCGATTGCCACCTATATTTTTGTGACCGGCGATGCGCAAAGCGATCGACTGCTGACACCCGCGCTCGTCGCCGCGATCATGGTCGCCAATCTGGTTCCGGCGATGGCGCTGATCGTGCTGATCGGCAGCCGCGTTGCGCGCGCGCGCGCGACCAGTTCGATGGCAGGCGGCAACGGCCGCCTGCACGTCCGCCTGGTCGCGCTCTTCTCGTTGATCGCCGCAGCGCCGACGATGCTCGTCGTGATCTTCGCGTCCTTGCTCTTCCAGTTCGGCGTCGATTTCTGGTTCTCGGACCGATCGCGCGGGATGTTCGAGAATGCGGCGAGCCTCGCCGAGGGCTATTATCAGGAAAACCAGCGCGAGGTCGGCGCGAACACCATCGCAATGGCCAAGGATCTGGGCAATTTTCTGGATAAAGTGCCGCCCGACGATCCCGATTTCTCGAGCTATTATTTCCAGCAGGTCGTCGTCCGGAACCTCAATGAATCGGCGGTGATCGAGATCGGCGCCGACGGCGTCGCGCGGACGGCCGCGGGGGTCGACCCCGACAATCGTGCCGCCCAGAACCGTTTGCAGCCCGAGATGATCAAGCGGCTCGATGCCGGCGAAGATGTCGTCGTCGTCCGCCGCTCGGACCGGATCGAGGCGGCGACCAAGCTGCCGGGGGCGCAGCGTGCCTATGTCTATGCCTCGCGCGATTTCAACGTGCCGGGCTTCCAGCAGTCGGTGCGCGCCGGCACCGTGCTCGCCGATTACAACGCGCTCTTCCAGCGTTCGCAGCTGCTCCAGCTCCAGTTCAACGGCGCGCTTTACCTCGGCGCTTTGCTGCTGCTCGCGCTTGCGGTGATCGCGGCGATTGTCGTCGCCGACCGGATCGTTCGGCCGCTGGGAACGCTGATTGGCGCAACGCGCACCGCGGCGGGCGGCGATCTTTCGGTCCGCGTGACACCGCCGGAGCGCGATGACGAGATTTCGGTGCTGACACGCGCCTTTAACCGGATGACCGAACAACTCGAAGGGCAGACGCGCGCGCTCGTTCACGCCAATGAGCAACTCGAAACGCGGCGCAGCTTTATCGAGGCGGTGCTGAGCGGCGTGTCATCGGCGGTTGTGTCGGTCGATACCGACCGCCGCATCCTGCTTGCCAACGCCGCGGCGGAAAGGCTGGTCGCCTGCCCGGCCGACGAGCTCACGGGACTTCTGCTGGACGACGTCGCGCCTGAACTGTCGCAGCTGCTGACGGGGAAAGAGCGCGAGGCGATCGTCCAGCTGGCGCGCAAGGACAGCGAACCGGCGACGCTCGCGGCCAAGGCGGTGGCGCAAGGTGACGGTTTTGTCCTCAGTTTCGAGGATATTACGCAGCAATTGCTCGACCAGCGCCGCGCCGCCTGGTCCGACGTCGCGCGCCGCATCGCGCACGAGATCAAGAACCCGCTCACCCCGATCCAGCTCGCCGCCGAGCGCCTGCAACGCCGCTTCGGCGACAAGGTCGAGGGCGATCAGGCGACCTTCCGCAAGCTCACCGACACGGTGATCCGCCAGGTTCACGACATGCGCCGCATGGTCGACGAGTTTTCCAGCTTCGCGCGGATGCCCAAGCCGACCTTCGGGGTCGAGGATGTGCGCGACATTCTGCGCCAGGCGGTGTTTCTGTTCGAGGTGGCAAAACCCGACATTGCCTTTGCCGTCAAGACGCCGACCGAGATCGAACCGCTGGTGTGCGACCGCCGCCTGCTGTCGCAAGCGATAACGAATATTATCAAGAATGCTGTCGAAGCAATTGAGGAAAAGCAAAAAGATTCCGACGAAATCGCGGCCGGAACCATTGGCGTCGAACTGGAAACCCACGCGCATGACGCAGTCGTCATCCGCATCACCGACGACGGCATCGGGTTGCCCGAAGCGCGCGAGGCGATCGCCGAACCCTATATGACGACGCGGCAGGGCGGGACCGGGCTTGGCCTCGCGATCGTCAAGAAGATCGTCGAACAGCATTATGGCGAACTGGAGTTTTCGGACAATCCATTGGGGCAAGGCACGTGCGTCACCCTGACGCTGCATCCCGACCGGCTGCGGCCGCTGGCGGGGCAGGGCGACGACAATATGCTTGGTCGGCGTGAGACCGTTCCGGGACGCATCCGCAACCGACAGGATAAAGAAGACCATGGCGCTTGATATTCTGATCGTCGACGACGAACGCGACATCTGCGACCTCGTGGCCGGGGTCATGGAGGATGAAGGTTATGAGGCGCGCACCGCCTCCGACAGCGATTCGGCGCTCGAAGCCATCCGCCAGCGGCGCCCCTCGCTGGCGCTGATCGACGTCTGGCTCCAGGGTTCGCGACTCGACGGGCTGGGGCTGGTCGAAGCGATCAAGGCGTTCGATCCGACATTGCCGATCATCGTGATTTCGGGGCACGGCGGGCTCGACACCGCGGTCGCCGCGATCCGCCGCGGCGCGTTCGATTTTATCGAAAAGCCGTTTGAAGCCTCGCGCCTGCTCCACCTCGTCGCGCGCGCCACCGAAAATGAGCGGTTGAAGTTCGAATATGAACAGCTTCGTGAAAAGGCCGGACCGGCGGAAGAGCTGACCGGCAACAGCGCGGCGATCAATAACGTCCGCGCAACGCTGAAGCGCGTCGCCGGAACGGGAAGCCGCGTCCTCATCACCGGGGCGCCCGGCGTCGGCAAGGAAGTCGCCGCACGCGTCCTTCACGGTTGGAGCGGGCGCCACAACGCGCCCTTCCGGGTGATTTCGTCGGCGCGCATGGACCCGGAAACGGTCGAGCTGGAGCTTTTCGGAGCCGAGGCCGAGGACGGTTCGATCCGCGTCGGCCTGCTCGAACAGGCGCACGGCGGCACATTGTTTCTCGACGAAGTTGCCGACATGCCGCTCACGACGCAGGGAAAGATATTGCGCGTGCTGACCGACCAGAGCTTTACGCGGGTCGGCGGGCGGACGATGATCCGCGTCGATGTGCGGATCATTTCGGGCTCGGCGCGCGACCTGACCGTGGAGATTGCCGAGGGACGCTTTCGCGAGGATCTTTATTACCGGCTCAACGTTGTGCCGGTGCACATCCCGTCGCTGCGCGAACGGCGCGACGACATCGCCAGCCTGTGCGATCATTTCGTGCGACGCTATGCCGCCGATCGCCGCGTGCCTCCGCCCCAGATCAGCGCCGAGGCGATGGCCGCGCTGCAGGCGCACGACTGGCCCGGCAATGTGCGCGAGCTGCGCAATGTCGTGGAACGGGTGATGATATTGACGCCAAGCGACCGGCTGGCGCGCATCGACGCCGACATGCTGCCCGCCGAACTGGTTCGCGGGGGAACCGACATTTTGCCCAATTCGGAGTCGATCACCGCCATTCCGCTCAAGGAAGCGCGCGAACATTTCGAGCGCGAATATCTGCGGATTCAGATCAACCGCTTTTCGGGCAACATCTCGCGCACTGCGAGCTTCATCGGCATGGAGCGTTCGGCGCTGCACCGCAAACTGAAACTTTTGGGGCTTACCGAAAGTTCAGACAAGGAAAGCCCGGCTTAGCGCTGGACGATGCGGACGCTTTGCCGCATATTGCGAGCAAGAAGAATATGTTGAATGCCGGAATACCGGCGCCAAACCCGCGGTTTCACCGCCAAGAACAGGAGGCAAATGTGTCCGATAAAAACCAGAATCTTCAGGATATTTTCCTCAACGCCCTCCGCAAGAGCAAAACCCCCGTCACGATGTTTCTTGTGAAGGGGGTCAAGCTTCAGGGCATCATCACCTGGTTCGACAATTTCTCGCTGCTGCTGCGCCGCGACGGCCAGTCGCAGCTGGTGTACAAACATGCGATCTCGACCGTCATGCCCTCGCATGATTTCGACCTGTCGCTGCTCGGCGGCAATCTGCGCGACGCGCCGCCCAGCAAGGGCAAGGCGTTGCAGGACGTGTTCCTGAACGCGGTTCGACGGTCGGACGAATCGGTGACAATGTTCCTCGTCAACGGCGTGATGCTGCAGGGTGATATCGTTGCGTTCGATTTGTTCTGCATGTTGCTTGAACGCGAACGGCAGGTGCAGCTTGTTTACAAGCACGCCATTTCGACGGTCCAGCCGAACGGTCCGATCAATCTGACCGACAGTCACGACGAAGCGGACGACAGCTGATCGACCCGATTGCCGACAGCGAAGACGAGTTTACGCGCGGCGCCGCCGCGATGATTATCGTGCCCGAATGGCATAGCCAGCGCCTTGCCCGCGACCTTGACGCGCGCGCCGAGGAGGCAAAAGGTCTTGCGCTGGCGATCGGTCTGAACGTCGTGGCGGTCCATATGCTCCGGTTGCGCCAGACGCGTGCCGCGACGCTGCTCGGCGTCGGCCAGATCGAAGCGATCGAACCCGACATCGCGGCAAAAGGCATCCAGCTGGTTGTGGTCGATGCCGCCCTGACGGCGATCCAGCAACGCAACCTTGAAACCGCCTTCGGCACCAAGGTGATCGACCGCACGGGCCTGATCCTGGAAATCTTTGGCGAGCGTGCGGCGACGGCCGAAGGACGGTTGCAGGTCGAACTCGCGCATCTCGACTATCAGGCGGGACGGCTTGTGCGTAGCTGGACGCACCTTGAGCGGCAGCGCGGCGGCTTCGGCTTTCTGGGCGGCCCTGGCGAAACCCAGATCGAGGCTGACCGCCGGATGATCCGGGGACGGATGGCGCGCATTCGTCGCAGCCTGGAGGACGCGCGCCGCACGCGGCAGCTCCAGCGTTCCAAGCGTCAACGCGCGCCGTGGCCGGTGATCGCGCTCGTCGGATATACCAATGCCGGAAAATCGACTTTCTTCAACCGCCTGACGGGAAGTGACGTCATGGCGGAAGATATGCTTTTCGCAACGCTCGACCCCACGATGCGCGAAATCCGCTTGCCCGGTATCGACAAGGCGATCCTGTCCGACACGGTCGGCTTTGTGTCGGACCTGCCGACCGAGTTGGTCGCGGCATTCCGCGCGACGCTGGAGGAGGTCACGACCGCCGACCTGATCGTCCATGTCCGCGACATCGTGCATCCCGACACCGAAGCACAGTACGACGATGTGCGCGCGATCCTCGACTCGCTGGGCGTCAACGGGCCGCAGGATGAGGAGAGCGACGGGGCTGCGAGCGCAGTTCCGCAGATCGAGATATGGAACAAGATCGACATGGCCGACGCCGATCGCCGCGCCGCTATGGAAGCGATGGCGGCGCGGCGCAGCGACGTCGCGATCATATCCGCAGTGACGGGCGAGGGGGTTGAAGCGGCGCGTTTGCTCATGGCCTCGCAATTGACCGCGCGGCACCAGGTTCAGCAAATCTACCTCGGTTATGAACAGGGCGACGCGATGGCATGGCTGCACGCGCGCGGCGAAGTGCTTGCCGATGAACCCAGGGGCGAGGGGCATGTGCTGACGGTCCGGCTCGATCCCGCCGACCGCGCGCGTTTTGACCGGCTATGGCCGCCTAGCCAGCCTCCGACGCCTTGACCGCCTGCCAATGCGCTTCCTGCGTGTCGAGCGACAGGCCGCTCAGAGTGCCGCCTGCGCGTTCTTCCATCGCGGCAAAACGGCGCGCGAATTTCAGATTGGCGTCGCGGAGCGCGCTTTCGGCGTCGACCCCCAGCTTGCGGGCATAGTTGACGACGGCAAACAACAGGTCGCCGATCTCTTCGTGGCGCGCGGCGGGATCTTTCGCCTCGGCAACCTCGGCCAGTTCCTCGGCCACCTTGTCGCGCGGACCATTGCTGTCGGGCCAGTCAAATCCGACGCGCGCGGCCCGGCCCTGAAGTTTCTGGGCGCGCAGCAGCGCGGGCAGCGAAAGCGCGACGCCCGCCAGCGCGCCTTGATGGCCGTTTTCGGACCGCTCGTCGGCCTTGATCGCCTCCCATTGCCGCCGCACGTCGCCGGTCGCGGCGCCGCCAAAAATGTGCGGATGGCGTCGTTCCATCTTGTCGCTGATCGCACTGGCGACATCGTCGAAATCGAACAAGCCGTCATCGGCCGCAATCTGGGCGTGAAAAACCACCTGAAGCAGCAGATCGCCCAGCTCATCGCGGATCGCCGCGGGATCGCCGCCGACAATGGCGTCGGCAACCTCATAGGCCTCTTCGATCGTATAGGGCGCGATCGTCGCAAAGCTTTGCGCCAGATCCCATTCGCAGCCGCCGTCCGGGTTGCGCAGTTGCCGCATGATGGCGAGGAGCCGGTCGATGGGGGCCGGGGACACAGTGTTTGTCATCGTTATCGCATCGCTTATGCTGGGACAGGCACGCCAGCACCAGGCGGCCATAGGGGAAGCGCCGCGATCCGCACCGCAACCGGATGCCGATGACAGCGCCGCGCCCGCCATAGCGCAACGGCCCGCCATCTCAAGCAATTTGGCGGGGAAATGACGCGCTGCTCAGCCCGCGGGAGCGGTGATCTGTCCCGAACAGGCCCGCTCGGCAAGCGCGACTGCGGCGCCTGCCAGAATAAGGGTGGGCGCCGAGCCCGCGAGCGATTGCGTCGCAAGGCCGAGCAGGTCCAGCCGCGTGGCCAGTCGCTGTTCATCGGGCAGGCTTGCGTTGCAGGCGACAAGCACCGGCGTGTCGCCCCGCATCCCGGCCGCCATCAAACCCTTGGCAATGGCCCCCGCCGCTTCGCGACCCATGTAGAAAGCAAGCGTCGACCCGCCACGCGCCAACGAGTCCCAGTCGAGATCTAGCGCCGCGCCGCGGCGACTGTGTGCGGTGAGGAAGCGGATGTCGCGCGCGACTCCGCGCAGCGAGAGCGACATGCCGGCTGACGCCGCAACGGCGCTGGCCGTCGTGATTCCAGGGCAGACGCGCACCCGAAAGCCGGCCCGTTCGATCGCGGCGATTTCCTCGGTCGCGCGACCGAAGATCATCGGATCACCGCCCTTCAGTCGGACCACGCGCTTACCCGCATGTGCAGCGCTTACCAGCAGGGCGTCGATCGTGCCCTGATCCTTTGAGTGACGACCCGACCGCTTGCCGACGCTGACACGCTCGGCACGATCAGGAATCAAGGCCAGAACGCCCCTGCCGACCAAGGCATCATAAAAGACAATATCGGCGCGCTCGATCAGCCGCACCGCCTTCATCGTGAGCAGTTCGGGGTCGCCGGGACCGGCGCCGACAAGCCACACCGATCCGGCCGGAAAATCGTCAGGCGGCATTGCTTTTCTCCTCTGACAGGATTCGGGCGAGAGCGGGGCGGCACGAACCGCAGTTGGTGCCTGCGCCGAGCGCGCCGCCGATGGCCGCCAGGTCGGCGAGCTTCTGGTCGCGGATGGCGGCGATGATGCTTTTCATTCCGATGCCAAAGCAGACGCAGATGGTCGGCCCGTTGTCCGCCTGCATTCCGGGTGCGCGTCCCGCAAGCAGCGTCGGCGCGACGTCGGGGGCCACGAGCTGAGCGATGAGCCAGTCGCGTCCAGGTAACGCGCCCTTTTCCGTCACAAAGAGCGCGCCTGCGAGGCGGCCGTTCACGATCACCGCGATGCGTTTCATGCCCCGTCCGGCGTCCTGCGCCTCGATGCGCTCGCCCTTTGGAAGCAGCGCCTCGATTCTTTTCAGGTCGCCGTTCCCGGCGACTTCCCACAGCACCCCCGACGGCACGGCGACGCGCGTCGCCCACAGGCAGCGCGGCGCCTCGGGCAGATCGCGGGCAAGGATCAGGAATCCGCGCCACCGCGGGTTGACCGGGACGATCGACGCAGGCGTGCGCTTGAAACCCGGCTGGCCCGACACCGGATCAACGAGCGGGCGGGACAGAAGGCCGGTACGCCCGCCGTTCGCTGTGCGGTCGGTCCAGTGGATTGGCACGAACAGTTCGCCGATGCGTTGGCCGCTATGGAATGCGACCCGGTACAGGCTCTCGCCCTGCGGGGTTTCGACGCGGGCGAGGCCGCCGTCGGCGAGGCCGAGGCGCGCGCCATCGTCGGGGTGGACCTCGACGAGCGGTTCCTCGCGGTGGCGCGCCAGCTTCGGGGCAAGGCCGGTGCGCGTCATCGTATGCCACTGGTCGCGATACCGTCCGGTGTTGAGCGTCAGCGGCCATCGGTCAAGCGGTTCGGGAAGGGGCTTCTGCGTAACGGGGACAAGGCGCGCGCGGCCGTCGTCGGTCGAAAAGCGCCCGTCGGCAAAGACTTGGTCGCCGCCCCAGCGAAAAGGCTGCATTGCGTCATAGGCGGCGTTGCCGCCGAGCGCGGCGCCACGCAGCGCGAAAAGGCGCGCGCCATCATTGCCGTAACTCGACAGGCGGCAATGTTCCCGCCAGATGTCGGCGGGGCGGTCATAGGCAAAGGCATTTTTCCATCCCATTCGCCGCGCGACTTCCTTGATGATCCACCAGTCGGGCATTGCTTCGCCTGGGAGCGCAAAGAGCGCGCGCTGGCGGCTGACTGTGCGGTCCGAATTGGTGACGGTGCCGTCCTTTTCGCCCCATGCGGCGGCGGGCAGGCGGACATGCGCAAAGGCGCCGGTATCGGTCCTTTCGATCACGTCGCTGACGACGACGAAGGGGCAGGCGCCCAGCGCGTCGCGAATGCGGTTCGCGTCGGGCATCGACACTGCCGGGTTGGTCGCCATCACCCACAGCGCCTTGATCCGGCCTTCGCCGATCGCACGGAACATATCGACAGCCTTAAGGCCCGGCTTTTCGGCAATCGTTGGCGCGGCCCAGAAGCGCCGGACGCGGGCGCAGTTTTCAGGCGTGAAATCCATGTGCGCGGCGAGCGTCGAGGCAAGCCCGCCGACCTCGCGCCCGCCCATCGCATTGGGCTGGCCGGTGATCGAAAAGGGAGCGGCGCCGGGTTTGCCGATGCGGCCTGTCGCAAGATGGACGTTGAGGATCGCATTGACCTGGTCGGTGCCGCTCGTTGACTGGTTGATCCCCTGGCTGAACAGGGTGACTGTGCGCGGCGTCGCCGCGAACAGATCATAGAAATGCCTGAGGTCGGCAGCGGACACATCGCAGATGCGCGCGACCGACCACAGGTCATTCCCCTCTCCAAGCCTGTTCCAGAAATCATCGGGCGCGGCGACATGCGCAGCGAGATAATCGTCATCAACGGCCCCTGCTTCGCGGCAGTGCGCGAGCAGCCCGTTCATCAGCGCGACGTCGCTTCCCGGTCGGATGCCCAAGTGAAGATCGGCTTCGTCCGCGGTCTCGGTGCGGCGCGGGTCGATGACGACCAGTCTGGCGCCAGCCTCGCAGCGCGCGCGGATGCGCTGATAGACGACCGGATGGCACCAGGCGGTGTTCGACCCGACGAGCACGAACAGGTCGGCGGCGTCCAGATCCTTGTAGGTTGCGGGCACGACATCCTCGCCAAAGGCGCGCACATGCCCCGCGACCGCGCTCGACATGCAGAGGCGCGAATTGGTGTCGATGTTCGCGGTGCCGATGAAACCCTTCACCAGCTTGTTCGCGACATAATAATCCTCGGTGAGCAATTGCCCCGATACATAAAAGGCCACGCTGCCGGCGCCGTGCCGTGCGATCGTCTCCTTGAACCGCCGGGCGACAAGGTCGAGCGCCTTGTCCCAGCTTGCGCGTTTATTACCGATCATCGGATGGAGCAGGCGGCCTTCAAGTCCGACCGTTTCGCCGAGGTGCGTCCCTTTCGAGCAGAGCTTGCCGTGGTTGGCGGGATGGTCGGGATCGCCCGCTATCTCCACGCTTCGTTCACCCGTTACCGTCGCACGGATTCCGCATCCGACGCCGCAATAGGCGCAGGTGGTCTTTATAGCCCTTTCCGCTTGGGGGGCGTGCCGGGTCGGGAGAGGGGACGGGGGCATGTTCAACCGCCGTTCCCCTGTGCGCTCAAGGGGGGAAGGGGTTTCACGCGGCCGCCTTCAACGTGCTGGCGCGACAGATCAGCACGCGCCCGCCGTCGACCTTGACCGGCACCGTCGGCGTGCAGCCCTTGTCCTCGCCCAGCGCCTCTCCGGTCGACAGGCTGATCCGCCAGTTGTGCAGCGGACAGGCGACCGCGCCGCCGTGCACGATGCCTTGCGACAGGCGACCATGCTTGTGCGGGCAGCGGTCTAGGAGGGCGAAGATTTTGCCATCGGCGGTGCGGAACACCGCGATGTCGTCGCCGCCGGCGACCTGCACGGTGCGGCTGCCACGCACGGGAATCTGGTCGACCCAGCCGATGTCGAGCCATTCGGCGGCGGTGGTCATGCAAGTGCCTCCTGCGGGATGAAGCGCGCCATTGGCGCATGATGTTCGGCCTCGGCGCCCCCGGCGCGCTGCGCCCAGGGGTCGTCTTGCGAAAAGCTTTGCGAATAGAGGAAGCGCGCGCGCAGCGCTTCGCGGCCCGCCGAATCGTCGAGCAGCCTTGCCTTGACATAGTCGAGGCCGACGCGCTCGATCCACGGCGCGGTGCGTTCGAGATAGCGCGCCTCTTCGCGGTAGAGCTGAATGAAGGCAGCGCAATAATCGAGCGCTTCCTGTTTGGTCGCGACCTTGCAGAGCAGATCGGTCGCGCGGACGTGAATGCCGCCATTGCCGCCGACGTGCAGTTCGTAGCCCGAATCGACGCAGACGACGCCGAAATCCTTGATCGTCGCCTCGGCGCAGTTGCGCGGGCAGCCCGACACCGCGATCTTGAACTTGTGCGGCATCCAGCTGCCCCAGCTCATCCGCTCAATCTTGACGCCCAGCCCGGTCGAATCCTGCGTGCCGAAGCGGCACCATTCCGACCCGACACAGGTTTTCACGGTGCGCAGCGCCTTGCCATAGGCGTGTCCCGACACCATTCCCGCCGCGTTCAGATCGGCCCAGACTGCGGGCAGATCCTCTTTCTTGATCCCGAAAATGTCGAGCCGCTGGCCGCCGGTGACCTTGACCATCGGCGCATTATATTTTTCGACGACGTCGGCGATGGCGCGCAGCTCTTTGGGGTTGGTCAGCCCGCCCCACATGCGCGGGACGACCGAATAGGTGCCGTCCTTCTGGATATTGGCGTGAAGCCGCTCGTTGACGAAACGGCTCTGCTGGTCGTCGACATATTCTCCGGGCAACGCGCAGAGCAGATAGTAGTTGAGCGCCGGACGGCACGACGAGCAGCCATCGGGGGTCGCCCAGTGCAGCTTCTGCATCACTTCGGGAATCGAACGCATATTTTGCGCGACGATTTCCCGCCGAACGTCGTCGTGGCCAAAGCTGGTGCATTTGCACATGGTCTTCGGACCCGATTGCACATCGTCGCCAAGCGTCAGCGCCAGCAGGGTTTCGACGAGGCCGGTGCAACTGCCGCAGCTTGCCGACGCCTTGCACGTGCCGCGCACGGCGTCGAGGCTGTGCGCGCCCTTGGCGATGCACGAGATGACCTGACCCTTGGAAATGCCGTTGCAGCCGCAGATTTCCGCATCGTCGGAAAGCGCCGCAACGGCCGCCTTAGGGTCCGCCTGCCCACCCCCGGAGGCGAAGGCCTGGCCAAAGATCAGCACATCGCGAAGCCCGGACACATCGTCCTGTTTTTTGAGCAGGTCGAAATACCAGCTGCCGTCGGCGGTATCGCCGTAGAGGACGGCGCCGACGATGCGGTCGTGCTTGAGCACCACGCGTTTGTAGATACCCCGCGCCGCATCGCGCAACACAATGTCCTCGCACCCGTCGCCGCCCGAAAAATCGCCCGCGGAAAAGACGTCGATCCCCGACACCTTGAGCTTGGTCGAGGTCACCGAGCCGCGGTAGCCCGATGGTTTCTCGACGAGGCCGTCGGCAAGACTGCGGCACATGTCCCACAGCGGCGCGACGAGGCCATATACCTGCCCGTCATGCTCGACGCATTCGCCGACCGCGAGGATGTCGGGATCGCTGGTCACCATATGGTCGTCGACCTGAACGCCGCGCCCGACGGCCAGCCCCGCGTCGCGCGCGAGCGCGGTTGACGGACGGATGCCGACCGCCATCACGACCAGGTCGGCGGGAATCAGCGTCCCGTCTTTCAGCCTCACGCCCTCGACCTTGCCGTCGCCGACGATCTCCGCGGTGTCGGCGCCGGTCAGGATGGTCTGGCCGCGCGCCTCCAGCGCCTGCTTCAGAAGCCAGCCCGCCGCTTCGTCGAGCTGGCGTTCCATCAGCGTCGGCATCAGGTGGATGACGGTGACCCTCATGCCCCGCAGGCTCAGGCCGTGCGCGGCCTCAAGGCCGAGCAGGCCGCCGCCGATCACCACCGCGTTTCCGCCTTTCTCGGCGGCGCTCAACATCGTGCCGACATCGTCCATGTCGCGAAAGGCGACGACGCCGGGCAGGTCCTTGCCGGGCACGGGAATGATGAAGGGGTCGGAACCGGTCGCGATCAGCAGCTTATGATAGCTTTCGCTGATCCCGCCGCGCGTCGTCACCGTCTTTGCCGCGCGGTCGATCGCGATCACCGGGTCGCCCGCGATCAGTGAAATGCCATTGGACGCATACCAGTCGGCATCGTTGATCACGATGTCGTCGAAGCTTTTTTCGCCCGCAAGCACGGGCGAGAGCATGATGCGATTGTAATTGACGCGCGGCTCGGCGCCGAAAATCGTCACGCGATAGCGTGTGCGATCGCGCGCGAGCAGTTCCTCGACCGCGCGGCACCCGGCCATGCCGTTGCCAATGACGACGAGATGCTCGCGCGTGTCGGTTTCAGCCTTGAGGGGGCGATGTTCCATCAGAGCGTCCAGTCCAGTTGCAGCCAGAGTTTGTCGGTGTCGGTGGCGAAGCTGTCGGCCTTGTAATGGGCGTAGCGCACCGAGCCGGTGAGCTTGCCCAGCTTCGCGCTCGCAAGCAGGTCGATTTCGTCGCCATAGGCGCGCGAGGCGCGGTCGCTGCGGAAAGCATGATAAACCGCCTGCACGGTGACGGCGTTCAACGGTCCCACCGCCTTCCACCCCCAGCCCGCGCTTGCATAGAGGTCGCGCACGCCATCGGGCGGCGTGACGAGAAACTTGTCGGCCCAACCCTGGAACTTGAACCCTGTCGCGAGCGGAGTCTGAAAGCTGGTGAGCGCGGCGCCGTTGCTCGCTCCAAGCATTTCATATCCCGCGCCGATGCGCGGACCGCCAAAATCGACCGCGACGTCGGCAAGATAATAATCGGCGGCATAGTCGTTCGGATTGCGGTGCCAGTCCGACTGGCGCGCATAGGAAAGCTGATAGGCGAGCTTCGCCATTCCCAGCCGCTGTCCGCCGTCGAGCCGGACGCCATAGCTCTGGCTCGACAGGCGAAAAGCCGACACCGCCGCCTCGTCCTGATCGACCAGATAGGCAAAGGCACCGAGCGCGCCGACCGGCGTTTGCACGCTCAGCCTCGCGAATATATTGCCGCCCGATACCGCCTGCTGGCGCGCACCTTTACCATCGATGCCCCAGATCGTCCGTACGCTCCACGCATAGGCGATGTCAGCTTTCACGTCCTTGATGGCGCTGATCTCGGCACGCAGCGCGTCGAAACTCTGGCCGTTCTGGCGAAAGCCGACGCTCCCGACGAACCGTTCGTCGTCGAATCCCAGCCGCTGCCGCCCCGCGGTCACCGCAATGCCGGGTGCGGCATAGCGAAGTTGCGCGCGGGTGAGGGCTATATTCTGGGGGTCGGCCACGATCGGACGGGTTGCGCCGCCGTCGAGGCCGTCGAAATACGCATCGACAATTGCCAGATTGCCTTGCCCTTCGACCAGCGCCGACCAGCGCCCCGCCTTCGCCTCGATCCCGGCACGGACGCGCAGCGTGAGCGCGCCGGCATCGGCGGCAAGGCCGTCCTGATCGACCTGTTCGTAGCGGAGGCGTGCGTCGCCAAGCGGCGCGAGGGTGACGTCGCGGGCGTGCGCGGCCCCGAACGGCGCGAGCGCCAGCAACAGCATGAGGGTGCGGGCCATGTTCAGATCCGCACACCTTCGGCCGCGCCCCAGGTCGCGCGCCACTGGCCCTTGACGAACATCAGCGCGGCAAGCGCGGCGACCGCAAGCGCTGCGAAGATATAGAAGCCCGGCGCAAAGCTGTCGCTCCACTGTTTCGCAAAGCCGAGCGAGGAAGCGAGGTAGAATCCGCCGACGCCGCCCGCCATGCCGACGAGTCCCGTCATCACGCCGATTTCGGTCGCAAAACGCTGCGGCACGAGCTGGAACACCGCGCCGTTGCCGGTGCCGAGCGCGAGCATCGCGATGACGAAAAGGCCGAGCGCGGCGGGCAGGTTCGCTGCCTGCGGCACCCCCGCAAGCGCCAGGGCGGCGACCACAAACACCATCATCAGCGCCCTTACGCCGCCGATCCGGTCGGCCAGCGCGCCGCCCAGCGGGCGCACCAGCGATCCGGCGAAAACGCAGCCGGCGGTGCAATATCCGGCGATCACCGGAGTCAGGCCGAACTGGTCGGTGAAATAAATGGGAAGCGATGCCGCCAGCCCGACAAATCCGCCGAACGTCACCGAATAAAAGGCCATCAGCCACCAGGCGTCGGCGGTCTTGAGCGGCTGAAAATAATCGACCAGCTTTTTGGGGGCAGGGGCGTTCGGCGCGTCCTTTGCCATGATAAGATAGGCGACAAACACGATCGTCAGAGGAATGCAGGCGAGGCCCAGCACGGCGTTCCATCCGAAGGTTACGGCAAGGCCGGGCGCGAACAGCGCGGCGAGCACGGTGCCCGAATTGCCCATGCCGGCAAGCCCCATCGCCTTGCCCTGATGCTCGGGCGGATACCAGCGGCTCGCGAGCGGCAGCGCGATCGCAAAGCTGGCCCCGGCGAAACCCAGCACCACGCCGAGCGCCAGGGTCCCCGCAAAGCTGGTGACGCCCGCCGCCCAGGCAAGAAACAGGCCGGCGATAACGATCACCTGGCTGATCGCCCCCGCACGCTTCGGACCGATACGATCGACGAGCAGCCCGTTCACGACGCGCAGCAGCGCACCCGCGAGCGTCGGCACGGCAACCATCAATCCCTTCTGGGCAGGAGTCAGGCCAAGATCGTGTGAAATTGCCGGCGCGAGCGGACCAAGTATGACCCAGACCATGAAGGCCAGGTCGAAATAGAGAAAGGCCGCAACCAGCGTCGGCCAGTGGCCGCTCGCCCAGAAACTCGTTTTGGGTGCCCTTCCGGCCCCTGCGCCCGCAATCGTCATCGTCCGTCCCCTTCGTGTGACGGGCAATAAAAAAGCCGCCAGGACGGCGGCCACGCGGGCGCATCCTGACGGCTTCATTGCCTGTTGGAGTGCAGGGAAGGCCCCTGCCTGCCGCGCGGGCTACCCCCTCGTTGGAGCAGCGACCGCTTTATCCTGCCCCGGCATCCTTGCCGAGTGCGATTAAACTGCCTGATTCGCGGATCTCCTGCAAGTCGTTATTTCGCAGGTGCAGCATTTATATAGAATCAAGGCAGATCAGCGAGATAAGTTTCGATGTCATCCGGATCAAAGGCGCGGCCGTCGAAAAAGCGGTCAATGCCGAGTGTCAGTCGACCCTGCGTCGAACCCGCGCCGATCGGTTCGCCAAGCCCCCCCTCCAGCTTTGAGCTGGCGCCGGGCAGGGGAGCGCCTGAACCCGCAAGCGCGCTACGATATATGTCGGGTCGAAACACATTTGCTGCCGCATCCGCCTGCACCCGGTCATATGGCATATAGTCCCAGCGAACCATCTGCGAATAGAGCCAGGCCGCCTGACTGCGCCAGGGAAAGTTCGCGGCTTCGCGATACTGAAACATGAAATCGGGATAATGAAGCGGCTCGCCACCTGGAACGACACGGATGCGGTCGGTAATCGCGCGCAACACGGCATCGCGCGGAGCGTCGAGATATTCGCGGCGCGCCAGTATGTCGGCGCTCGCCTCGACCGAGTCGGGCGCAACGAAATGCGCGGCCGCAGCGTGGAGCGCGCGGATCAACGCCTCGACCGCGTCGCGTCGCTCGTCGAGCACCGCCGCGCGCGTTACCAGCACTTTTTCAACGCCGCGCCGCCATATCTGCGCCGTTGCCAGGGCAATATGGCCGACGCCGCGATCGACTGCGATCGAGTTCCACGGTTCGCCGACACAGATACCATCGACTTCGCCCGCGGCGAGCGCGTCGGCGGCGAAGGGGGGGCTTGTCACGACGATTTCGACGTCGACGTCAGGTTGAATACCCACGCCGGCGAGCCAGTATCGCAACATGTAATTGTGGCTCGAATAGCGATGAACCACTCCGAAACGCAGCGGCTTGCCTGTCGCCTTGCGTGCCGCCGCAATCATGCGCAGCGCCGCTCCGACCTCTGTCGGATCGCCGAGCGCGCTGCCAAGCCCCGCCTCGGCGGCAAGCGCGGTTGAAAAGGTCACGGCGTTGCCGTTGAGGCCGAGCACAAACGGCACCGCGAGCGGCAGGGGCGGTCGGTCGCGGCCGAGCGTGGTCGCGATCGCCAACGGCGCAATCATGTGCGCGGCGTCGGTATGGCCATAGAGCAGTCGGTCGCGTACCGTCGCCCACGTCATATCGCGCACCAGCTCGATCTGCACGCCTTCGCGGGCGGCAAAACCCATTTCGTGCGCCAGGATGGGCAATGCGGCGTCGACGAGCGGCAGGAAACCGATGCGGAAACGATCGCTCGTCATTCCATGTCTCCCATCAACGCTTCGCTGGTCACGATCGCCTCGGCAATATCGGAAATCCGGCGGTTGGTCCGCATCGCCTGACCGCGCAGAAGCGCATAGGCCGCCGGCTCGTCGATCTGGCGACGTTTCATCAATATCGCCTTGGCCTTGTCGATGGTGGCGCGTTCGGCCAGTGCGTTCTTCGCTTCATCCAGTTCGCGCTGTAGCCGCGAAAAGGCCTGAAAGCGCCGTATGGCAAGGTCGATCACCGGCTTGACCCGCCGCTTCGACAGGCCATCCACGACATAGGCCGACACTCCGGCGTCGATTGCTGCTCCGGTCGCCTCTGCGTCGCTCTGATCGACGAACATGGCGATCGGCCGCGCAAGGGCGCGCGACATGGCGAAATAATCCTCCAACTGGTCGCGACTGGGGTTTTCAAGATTTATGAGCACCACTTCGGGTTTGGCTGTCTCGATCTGGCGGACAAGGGGACCGGTCGGGTCGATCAGCACCAGGTCGTCGAGACCAGCTTCGCGCAAGCCATCGGAAATGATGGCCGCGCGGGTCATGCTGGTATCGATGATCGCGATCCTCATGCGCGCGCCTTAGAGCCTGATGGAAGAGGGATCAAATCCGCACATGGCGCGCCGTCGATAAAAAGCCGATAATATATATTATGTTAAATTACAGGCAGTGCCCGGAAACATCCGGCGCTCAGGCGACGAGTTGCCATGTGCGGATCACCAGAAATACCAGAGCGAATATCGCGATCCATGCGAGTGCCATTTTCAACCAGTCGGACATCGGCAGTCGGCGCGCCAGCAGCGAACTCAGCACCAGCGTGAATGCGCCCGCGAACCAGAGCAGCTGAACCGTCGTGTCGCCGTTCATAATTGCACCTCCAACCCATCATAACCGGGTTCGACGCCGCGCGGCAATTCGGCCGCAAGATCCGCATAGTCCATCGTATTGTCCATATGCGTAATGATCGCGCGCGGACTGCCTACCTTCTCAAGACCTTCGAGCGTCATCGCCAGATGCGGATGGGTTGGATGCGGATAGCGGCGCAGGGCGTCGATCACGAACAAATCGACGCCCTGGAAAAAGTCGACCATTTCATCGGTAAACTTTGAAAAATCAGTTGCGTAGGCAATTTTGTGCGCACCGTCGCTGAAGATCAGACCGCTCGCCTTGATCGGGCCGTGCGGCATTTCGATCGCCGATACCTCAATGGGGCCGATCGACTGATGATCGAGCAGATCGACCGGATCGACCGACGCCGGATAACCGGCGTTGCCGGCGAAGGCGTAGGTAAAGCGCCACTTCAATATGTCGAGCACATGGCTGCGGGCGTAACAGGGAACAGGCGTTCCGCGCAGGTGCATGATCTGGCGAAGGTCGTCGATTCCGTGCGTGTGATCGGCGTGCTCGTGCGTCCAGATGACGGCATCGACCTCGCCCACCTGCGCGTCGAGCAGTTGCATCCGCATGTCAGGGCTGGTGTCGACAAGAATGCGAAAGCCGCCGAGCGTCACCAGGATCGACGCCCGGCTGCGCAGGTTCCGTGGGTTGTCGGGATCGCACAGGCCCCAGTCGTTGCCGAGCCGCGGGACACCCGACGACGTTCCGCAGCCAAGGATTCTGACCTTCATGCGCCGCGTGACGTCATGCCGCCGCCTTGCTGAAAAGCGCATAGAAATTAGCGCATGTCGCGGCCGCCAATGCCTCCCTGTCTTCGCCGCGAAGATCGGCCAGGAACGCCAGTGTGTCGGCGACAAACGCCGGCTCGCCGGTCTTGCCGCGATGCGGCACCGGGGCGAGGAAGGGGGCGTCGGTTTCAATCAGCAGCCGGTCCTGCGGCAGCCATTTGGCGGTCGCTTGCAGGCCGGCGGCATTTTTGAACGTCACAATGCCCGAAATCGAGATATAGAGGCCAAGATCGAGCGCCCTGCGCGCAAAATCGTCGCTCGCGGTAAAACAGTGGATCACGCCGGGGAAGCGCGCCCTTTCCATTTCTTCGCCAAGCAGCGCCAGCGTGTCGGCCTCGGCATCGCGCGTGTGGACGATCACCGGCAGGCCCGTCGCCTGCGATGCATGGATATGGCGGCGAAAGCTGTCCTGTTGCCGGGCGCGATCGCTCTTGTCGTAATAATAGTCGAGCCCGGTCTCGCCGATGCCGATCACGCGCGGATGCGCGGCGCGCTCGACCAGCCTGGCCGTATCGACATCGGGATGCCGGTCGGCGTCGTGCGGATGGATGCCGACGCTTGCCCACACATCCTCATTTGCCTCGGCGGCGCCAAGCACATCGTCCCACTCGCTTTCGCGCGTCGCAATGTTGAGCATCGCCGTCACGCCCCGCGCGCGCGCGCGCGCCAGCACCTCGTCCTGCCGCTCGGCCAGTCCCTTGTAATTGAGGTGGCAGTGCGAATCGACGAGCATTACGCCTCCCCCTCCCTTTCGTTATCGGGCAGATCGAGGCGCGGAAAGATCGGCACGGGCTGACCCACCGCGAAATCGCTCGCGGCCAGCTTTGCGAACCAGGCGGTATCGCCAAGCGCCGCAAAATCGCGCGCGTCCGCGCCAACGCCCATCTGGTCGAGCAGTTTGTCGGCGGACGCCGGCACCACGGGGCGAATGGCAATGGCCAGCGTGCGCACAGCCTGGAACAGCGTCATCAGCACCGCGCGCATCCTTTCGGGATCGCTCTTGCGCAGTGCCCAGGGCGCCTGCGTGTCGACATATTGATTGCAGGCGAAAACGGCGCGCAGCCAGTGCTCGATCCCGACCGAGAAGGCCAGATCCTCAAATGCCCGCGGCAGCATCGTTCGCGCCACTTCGTCGACGGTCGAGAGCAGCGTGACGTCATCGTCCGTGGGCGAATAATCGTTCGACAGATCGCCATTCAGATTCTTGAAAATCATCGACAAACTTCGCTGCGCCAAATTGCCGAAACTGTTGGCGAGATCGGCATTGGCGGTGCGAACGATCGCATCGGCCGAATAGCTGCCGTCCTGGCCGAAGCTGACTTCGCGCAGCAGATAATAGCGCAGCGCATCGACGCCGAATCGCTCGGCGAGCGCCATCGGGTCGACGACATTGCCGAGCGATTTCGACATTTTTTCGCCCCGATTGAGCAGAAAGCCGTGGCCGAACACCTGCCTGGGCAGCGGCAGATTGGCGCTCATCAGGAAAGCTGGCCAGTAAACAGCATGAAAACGAACGATATCCTTGCCGATCATATGGATGTTCGCTGGCCAGAATGTGCCGAAGTCACTCGCCGGATCGGGATAGCCAAGCCCCGACAAATAGGTCGTCAGCGCATCGACCCAGACATACATCACATGCCCCGGCGATCCCGGCACCGGAACCCCCCAGTCGAAACTGGTGCGCGAAACGCTGAGATCCTTGAGCCCGCCCTCGACGAACCGCAGCACCTCGTTGCGGCGGCTTTCAGGGCGGATGAAATCGGGATGGTCGCGATAAAGCGCGAGCAAGCGATCCTGATAGTTCGACAGGCGGAAGAACCAGCTTTCCTCGACGGTCCATTCCACCGGAGTGCCCTGTGGCGACAGGCGGATGCCCCCTTCCCCCTCGCTCAGCTCGCTTTCGTCGTAAAAGGCTTCGTCGCGAACCGAATACCAGCCTTCATAACGATCGAGATAAAGATCGCCATTCGCCTCCATCGCTCGCCAGATTGCTTGCGAGGCGGCATGGTGCGCCGGATCGGACGTGCGCATGAACACATCATAGCTGACGTTCAACTTGGCATACATCTCACGGAAATATCCGGACATTTCATCGGCCAAATCGATCGTTGCACGCCCCTGGTCGCGCGCGGTCTGAAACATTTTCAGCCCATGTTCGTCGGTGCCGGTGACCAGCCGCACCTCGCGCCCGCACGCGCGCTGGAAGCGCGCCGCGACGTCGGTGGCGATCGCTTCATAGGCGTGTCCGATATGCGGGCGGCCGTTGGGATAGCTGATCGCGGTGGTGATATAGAAGGGGGCGTTCTGTTCGGACATGCGCGGGCCTTAGCCGCTGGCGCGCGCAAGGGAAAGCGTCAGCGTGCTGTCCGCCCCGGTCTCGGCGCGAGTTCAGCGAGGCAGTTGCCGATTTCGAAGCCCACCATCGTTCCGTCGTAGGAGCCGTGGATCGCGTCGCGAACCGTGCGCTGCACGCGATCCCACTGCGCCAGCACCGGCGCGATCTCGGCGACGGGGCGCGCGCGTGCGATCTCCGCCAACAGTCCCGGAACGATGTCGATCACCAGTTCGAGCCGCGCGCGGTTGCTCGTGCCACCCACCTCGCGCGCCAGCGCCTCGCGCAGCCGGTTTTCAGGATCGCCCGAATTGGCAATGGCGACCAGCTTCTTCTTCATCGCCGCGACATCGCTGTCGATCAGCGCCAGCGCCTTGCCCGGAACACCGCCCGACGCGGCGACGATCGCGCGCACCTCTTCCATATCGAGCATCGGACGCAAGCCATGCAGCCATGGCAGCATGACGTCACGGTCAACGGGTTGAAAACGAAGGATTCGGCAGCGCGAACGGATCGTCGGCAACAATCGTCCCGGCGAATGGCTGACGAGCAGGAAAATCGTCCTTGCGGGTGGTTCCTCAAGCGTCTTGAGCAGCGCATTGGCACTGTTGCTTTCCAGATCGTCAACGGCATCGACGATAATCACGCGCCAGTCGCCAAGTGACAGCGACAGGTGCAGGCGGCGAATCATCTGACGCACCTGGTCGATCGTGATGTTGCGCGCGAGTTCCTTGCCCTTGTCCTTGGGCTGGCGCGTCAGCCGGATGATCTCTGGGTGATTGTCGGCATCGACAAGCCGCGCCGCCGTATCGTCGCCTCTATCGTCCAGCGTCACCGCGGTGCGCTCCCCGCCCACGCCATGGGTCGCAAGAAAGCGCGCCGCGCGCTCGGCAAAGCCGCGCTTTCCCATTCCCTGCGGCCCGGCGAGCAGCCAGCCATGATGAAGTCGGCCGCCCTGCCAGCCTTCCAGAAACGCCTTTTCGGCGTCCTGATGGCCGATCATGGCAGCCATTCGGCAAGCTCCGCCAGAATGGCAGCGGTGACGTCGGCGACGGGCAGGCCGGCGTCCAGCACACGCCAGCGCAGCGGCTCGGCCGCCGCCATTTCAGCGAACCGCGCGGCAAGGCGCGCCTGATAAGCCGCGGGCTTGTTGCCCATGCGATCGCTGCCGCCGCGCGTCGCCAGTCGGAGTGCCGCCTCGTCGGCACTCACGGTCAGCAGAAAGGTGCGATCGGGAAGCAAGCCCCCCGACCCGAAGCGATGGAGCGCCAGAATGTCGGCGTCGGTGATGCCGCCGCCGCCACCCTGATAAGCGCGGCTCGAATCGACGAACCGGTCGCAGAGCACCCACGCGCCGCGCGCGAGCGCCGGACGGATGGTGCGCGCGACATGATCGGCGCGCGCCGCGGCGAACAGCAAGGCCTCGCAGCGCGCGTCCCAGCGGTCGTCGCTGCCTTCCATCAGCAGCGTACGGATGGCCTCGGCGCCCGCGCTGCCGCCGGGCTCGCGCGTGGCCACCACCTCGATCGATCGCGCGGCGAGCGCCTCTGTCAGCGCGCGCAGCTGCGTCGACTTGCCAACGCCCTCGCCCCCCTCAAGCGTGATGAAACGTCCGCGGGTCATGGTGTCGGGCTAAATGGCGGGAGAATGGGCTGGCGTCGAGGCATGGACCAGGGCGGTAACCTACCCCGCGGTTTTTGTCATCTGCGCGTCGCGGCCGACGCGCGGCTCGGCGATGCGTTGTCACGCGGGACTTGCCCTGCCACCGGGCGAGTCGACGTGGCGAAACCCCACTCCATCAGTTTTAGTGCCTCGTCGCGCCGCGCTGTTGCGCTTGGCAGACCGGCGACGACCATGATCAGACGGCGGCCATCGCGCTTGGCCGATCCCAGGAATCCGTATCCCGCCTCGCGCATATGCCCTGTCTTGAGACCGTCGGCCCCGTCGAATCGACCGAGGATCGGATTGCGGTTCGCCTGGACGATCGGCCGTCCATCGGGGGCGATGCCATGCTGGAGTTTCGGGATCGAAAAATAGCGCGCGTAATCCTCTGGATGATCGCGGATCAGCCGGTCGGCAAGGGTGATGAGGTCAGCGGCGCTGACCTTGGTGACGCCGCCATCGGGCCAGCCATTTGGCGTGCCGAAATGGCTCGACACCAACCCAATATCGGCAGCTACAATGTTCATTCGTTTAACGAAAGCATATTCGCTTCCATCAATGCCTTCGGCAAGAACCGCAGCAGCATCGTTTCCCGATACGGTGATCAGCCCCTTCAGCAGATCGTCGACCGACAAACTTTCGCCGGGACTGAGAAACATCGTCGATCCCCCGGTGCTGCTGTTCCATTTTTTCCACGCGCCTTCGCTGACCGTGAAACGCGTGTCGCGTGTCAGTTCACCCTTCCGGATAAGATCGAGCACGACATAGGCGGTCATTACCTTTGTCATCGAAGCCGGAGCGAAGCGTCTGTCGGCTCCGCGCGAAAAGAGGATCATGCCCGAATCCACGTCCTTGAGCATGGCGATCGGGGCCTGCGTCGCATAGGGTGCCGGGCTGACCGCCGCGACGGCGGGTGTGCGATTGCCCTTTGCCGACGCAGCGGGCAGGGAAGCCATATTGACCGTGAACAGGCCCAGCGCCGCGGCCGCGCCGATCGGCAGGGCGGACTTGCCGCTCGCTCGAATCATCGATCGCGTCGAACCACCGCATCGCGAAAGCCCTTCGACCTTGCAGTGGCCAGCGCGCCTTGCGCGGCGGCGTCGCTGGCGAAGGGACCAATCCGCACGCGCCAGTAATTGCCAGCCTTCGACACATAACCGCCCACGGACCTGGCCGCGGCCGCGGCACGCGCTTCGGTGCTGAACGACCCGACCTGAACGACATATTCGCCCTTAACGTCGGCGCGGTTTGGATCGGGGGCGGGTTTTGTCGGCGCCGGTTTCGCGGTTGTCGGCGCCATGTTGCCCTCAATGGCAATGCGATCGTCACCCGGTTTCGCCTTGGCGGACGCAAGGGGCGCCGCGGGTTCGCTCGCGATCTTCGGGGTCGGCAAGCCTTTCGCCTTTGCGCGAAGGATCGCCAGCAGCGACGACGGCGTCGCGAGCCGTTCCGGAACCGCCCTGCCCGCTCGCAGCTGGGCGCGTTCGGCGGCCGGCGGATTGGTGCGGCGAACACGAACGGCTGCAAACCCCTGATCCAGTCCGAGCTGACTGGCGGCGGCGGGCGACAGGGTAATCAGCCGGTCGTTTGCCATCGGCCCGCGATCGTTGACACGGACAAGGATCGTTCGCCCGGTGTCGAGCGCGGTTACTTCGACATAGCTCGGCAGCGGCAATGTCTTGTGCGCCGCGCTGATCCGGGCGGGGTCGAAAATCTCGCCATTGGTTGTGGTCTTTCCGGCCTCCGCATCGCCATACCGGGACGCATAGCCCACATCGTCATAATCCATGACGTCGGCGGGGGTATAGGTGACGTCGCCGACCTTAAAGGGCTCGCCAACGACCACCGGCACGTCGGCCACGCCCGGCAACGCCGCCGCATTGCTCGCCTGCCCGGCGCTGCGCGCGCCCTCGGCGCCGCCGCAACCGGACAGCATCAGCGCCGCCCCCGCGATCAGCCCCCCGCCTCTAACGATCGATCTCATCCGCCAGCAACCCCACCGACAATGCGTAAAAATTGGAACAATTATAGTCCAGTATCGCACGATAGTTACCGGTCAGCAAATAGGCCGTCCGCCCCGGCCCGTCGGGTTCGAGCAGCGTCGCCAGGATATTGCCGTCAGGCCATCGCCCGCCGATCGGCTGAAGCCCCGCCGCGCGCCACTCCGCCATGGTGCGCCAGCGGCTGTGCCGATCGAAAACGCGGGGGCAGCGCGGGGGCGCCAGGCGGTTGGCGACGGCGGTCCGATCAAAGGCGGCGGGCACGCTCACCGCGATGCCCCACGGCTGCCCCGCGCGCCAGCCAGCGTTGCGAAGATAGGCGCCGATCGACTCGATCGCGTCGGCCTCGCTCGACCAGATCCGCGCCACCCCGTCGCCATCGCCATCCTCGGCGACACGCAGATAAACCGACGGCAGGAATTGCGGATAGCCAAAGGCCCCCGCCCAGCTGCCTTTCAGCACATTGCGCGGGACGCCCCGTTCGACCATCACCATCGTCGCGATCAGCTCGGGTTCGAACAGGCTGCGACGGCGTCCTTCATAGGCCAGCGTGGCCAGCGCTTCGGGCAGGTCGAAGCTGCCTGTGACCTGACCATAAGCGGTCTCGTGCCCGTAAATCGCGATCATGATGCTCGTCGGCACGCCCGTTCGCGCCTCGATACGCGAAAGCAGCGGCAGCAACCGGTCGTGGACACGGCGCCCGCCATTGATACGCGCGGCATCGACGTGCCGCGCCTTATAGGGCGCGAACGCGGGAATCGGCGTGTTCGGAGTGGGCGGAGACCCCAGATTGTCGCGGTCGAGCGCCACGACCCTGGCGTTATAGCGCAGCCCGGCGGTCACCCGATCGAACGTCGCGCGCGACACGCCGCGCGCCTCGGCCTTGGGCCAGAGCGACTGGACATAGGCA
>NZ_JABWGQ010000052.1 GCF_014595975.1 Sphingopyxis sp. LK2115
TACACCATCGCCTACACCGGAAATTACACCACGAGCGCGGACGCTAACGCCAACGCCGCGCTCGCATAGCCAACTGTTTAGGGGGGAAGTGGTGGACGCACTAGGGCTCGAACCTAGGACCCGCTGATCAAGAGCTGGCATTAAGCCATTGGCAAAGCATCGCAATTTGTTGAATTTGGTTGCTAGGGAACACGATTGCCCGGCTTGAGCGTTTGCAGCCCATTGTAGATCGTTGTACCCCGTGGCGGCCATTTGCCGACTTCTGATGGCCCATCGGGACTCCGTTCAGAAACACGAAATTCATTGAAGTAAAGAATCCTGGAAGCTGTCGCGCCGCCGTTGATCTGTTGCGGGCATGGAGGCGTCGGTTCTTAGGGCCGGGCGGATGTGGCGCAGCCTTAGATCATCCGCAACAACGCGGCTCGGCTCTAATCCCAGATAGAGGAAAGCCGGGGGTCACGTCAGTTTCGATAAGGTCATTACGAGCGCCGCCATGCAAACTCCAGCGATCGAACTGGAGATTGCTTCGCTGCGCTCGTAATGAGGATATTGTTGGGTCGCGCTCAGCTGTTCAGCCGCTCGCGCATTTCCTTGCCGGGTTTGAAATAAGGCACCTTTTTCGCCTTCACTTCGACAGCCGCGCCGGTGCGCGGGTTGCGGCCGGTGCGCGATTCGCGCGCGCGCGTCGAAAAGGCGCCGAAGCCGCGCAGTTCCACGCGACCGCCGAGCGCGAGCTGGTCGACGATGGAATCGAAGAAAGTGTCGATGATACGTTCGACCTCCTCCAGCCGCAAATCGCTGTTTTCGTTCGCGATCTTCTGAACCAGTTCTGACCGGATCATGTGCTTCCCCTATCTCGCATAGCCACGCTTTGCCCGCAAATGCAGGCGCATCGATCGTTGCCGTCGATTGTGCGTGAGACCCCTCCCAACGCGCGGACAGGGTATCATGAATCACTGTTCGGTCAAAATATATCACTGAAAGAAAAAGGCCCGCAGAGTGTCCCTCTGCGGGCCTTTTCGATTGCCTTGCGGCAGACCGAAGAAATTATCAGTCCTTTTTGCCGGCCTTCAGCGCTTCGCCGAGAATGTCGCCAAGCGACGCGCCCGAATCCGACGAACCATATTGCGCAACGGCTTCCTTCTCTTCCGCGATCTGCATCGCCTTGACAGAGAAGTTCGGCTTTTTCGAACGATCGAAGCCGACAACCATCGCGTCGAACTTCTGACCGACCTGATAACGCTCGGGGCGCTGTTCGTCGCGGTCGCGGCCAAGGTCGGCGCGCTTGATGAAGCCCGTGGCGCCGGCTTCGCCGGCCTGCACTTCAAGGCCGTTGTCGCGGACTTCGAGGACCGAAACGGTGACGATGTCGTTCTTCTTCAGCGAGCCGGCAGCAGCGGCGCCGCCGCCAACGGCGGGAGCGCCCTTTTCAAGCTGCTTGATGCCGAGGCTGATGCGTTCCTTCTCGACATCGACGTCGAGGACGACAACCTGCACAGTCTCGCCCTTGCGGTGGAGGTGCAGCGCTTCTTCGCCCGAAATGCCCCATGCGATGTCCGACATGTGAACCATGCCGTCGACGTCGCCCGGCAGGCCGACGAACAGACCGAATTCGGTCGCGTTCTTGACTTCGCCTTCGACGACCGAGCCGACCGGATGCGCTTCGGCAAAGGCGCCCCAGGGGTTCGACTGCGCCTGCTTGAGGCCCAGCGAGATGCGGCGCTTGTCGCTGTCGACCTCGAGGACGATGACGTCGACTTCCTGACTGGTCGAGACGATCTTGCCGGGGTGGACGTTCTTCTTGACCCACGACATTTCGCTGACGTGGACCAGGCCTTCGATGCCGGGTTCGAGTTCGACGAACGCACCATAATCGGTGATGTTGGTCACCGTGCCCGACAGTTTCGCCCCGACCGGATATTTGGCCGCGACGCCTTCCCACGGATCGCTTTCAAGCTGCTTCATGCCCAGGCTGATGCGCTGCGTGTCGCGGTTGATGCGGATGATCTGCACCTTGACCGTGTCGCCGATGTTGATGATTTCGCTCGGGTGATTGACGCGCTTGTAGCTCATGTCGGTGACGTGCAGCAGGCCGTCGATGCCGCCAAGGTCGACGAAAGCGCCATAATCGGTGATGTTCTTGACCGCGCCTTCGATGATCTGGCCTTCTTCGAGATTCTGGATCAGGCCGCTGCGCTGTTCGGCGCGCGTTTCTTCGAGGATCGCGCGGCGCGACACGACGATGTTGCCGCGGCGGCGATCCATCTTCAGGATCTGGAAGGGCTGCGGCAGGTCCATGAGCGGGCCGACGTCGCGCACCGGGCGGATGTCGACCTGGCTGCCCGGAAGGAAGGCCACGGCGCCGCCGAGGTCGACGGTGAAGCCGCCCTTGACGCGACCGAAGATGACGCCTTCGACGCGGGCTTCCTTGTTGAACTCCTCTTCGAGCCGGTCCCAGGCGGCTTCGCGGCGGGCGCGGTCGCGCGACAGCATCGTTTCGCCATTGGCATTTTCGACGCGGTCGACATAGACTTCGACTTCGTCGCCGACCTTGAGGTCCGCCTTCTGGCCGGGCATCGCGAACTCGCGAAGCGGCACGCGGCCTTCGCTCTTCAAGCCGATGTCGATCACTGCCAGGTCGTTTTCGATCGCGGTCACGGTGCCCTTGACGACGCGGCCTTCAAAGCCGCCGTCGGCACCACCCAGCGATTCGTCGAGCATCGCGGCGAAATCGTCGCGCGTCGGAAAAGCCGTAGAGGCCATAAAATATATTCCTTACTTCATTGTTCCGGCCAAGCGGTTGGTTCCGCTGGTCTTGTGGCCGATCCGTCCCGTCCGCCGGATGCGAACGGAACATCGTCGGAGCGTTTCCGGGGCAAGGCGTGGGCAAAGCAAAAAGGGCGCGACGAGTGTGCCCCGTCACGCCCGGCGCTCGACATGCAAGCGACGGTTCATCCGCGCCTCGACCGGCAAAACGCCCGTCGGACGGCGCGCATATAGGCGGGGAACGGGTTTTCGGCAAGGGAAAAGCCGTGGCGACCGGCGATGGCTCCGAACAGCGGAGCTGACCAGAATTCGCGCGGAGACGCAGAGATCATCGCTTGGACCGATAGGCCCCGTGATGCTTCACCGTCGCAGTTCCAGACAGGTTGCAGGATAAGGCCGCTTCGCGGCAGGCGCCATCTCTGTGCGTCTCGGCGTGAATCAGGAATCCGTGCGGTCTCTGCCCGAATA
>NZ_JABWGQ010000048.1 GCF_014595975.1 Sphingopyxis sp. LK2115
ATCCGGCGGCCTTTCCTGTCAGAAATCCTCTGCCGCTGCCATCAGCCCGGCCAGCTTTTTCGGCGCGACCGCCAGCCAGCTCTTGCGCAGCCATTCGGCGATCGCATCCCAGTCCGTGTCGCCAAGGTCGAGCCGGATACCGATCCAGCCGTCGCCGAAATAGGCGGGGCGGTAATAGCGGTCGCCGTCCATTTCGATCAGCGCTGCCTGTTCGTCGGCACCGCTGATCTTGACCAGCAAGGCGATCTTGCCGTCGCCATGATGGTCTTCAGTGAAATAGGCGAATTTCTTGCCCTTCACGATCCCGAAGCAGGGCATCCCATGCGACAGCACTTCATCGCTTTCGGGCAGCGCCAGCGCCAGCTCGCGCACGCGGGCGCGCAGATAATCGGGCGAGCGTTCGCGCGTGACAAAGGCGGCGAGCGCCGCGGGGTAAAGCTGGTGCTCGGCAAAGCGCACGCGCGCCGCCAGTGTTTCGGGCGTGTCGCCGGGCACGATCGCAACGGGGGTTTGCGCGAGCACCGGGCCGTCGTCGAGCGCGGGGGTCACGACATGCACGCTGCATCCGCCGAACGCATCGCCCGCGTCGATGGCTTGCCGGTGCGTGTTCAGCCCCTTGTATTTGGGAAGCAGGCTGGGATGGATGTTCAGCATCCGCCCCGCCCAGCGTTCGACGAAAGCGTCCGACAATATGCGCATATAGCCCGCGAGCGCGACATATTCGGCGTCCGCGGCGCGCAATTGTTCATCGACCAGCGCGTCGAAAGCGTCGCGCGTCAACCCCTTGTGCGAATGCGCCCAGGTCGCAATCCCCTCCGCCTCGGCGATTTTCAGCCCCGGTGCGCCAGGGTCGTTGCTCGCGACGAGCACCAGTTCATAGGGACAGGTTTCGGCTTTCGCGGCGTAAAGCAGCGCGGCCATATTGGTCCCGGCGCCCGAAATCAGGACGGCAACCCTGGCTTTGGTCACGGCGTTACCCCCTGATCCGTTCGTGCTGAGCCTGTCGAAGCACTTTTCTTCGCTTTCACCCTCAAAAGGAAGGACGGCCCTTTGGCAGGCTCAGGGCCAACGGCTTTGGAAAATCACCCGCGATGCGTTGCGCTCCACGCCGCGCCCGCGCTCCAGGTTTCGGCGCTGCCGAAAACGGTGCATCCTTTTTCGCCCTCGGCGATATGCCCTATGCGGTGGACCGTCTCGCCCGCCGCTTCAAGCGCCGCCGTCACCTCGGCAACATCGGCATCGGCGACGACAACCGCCATGCCGATGCCGCAGTTGAAGGTGCGCGCCATTTCCTCCGGTTCGATATTGCCCTGCGCCTGCAAAAAGGCCATCAACCGCGGCTGCTCCCACGCATCGGCATTGACGTGCGCGTGCAGCGATCCGGGCAACACACGGGGGATATTTTCCAGTAACCCGCCGCCGGTGATATGCGCGAGCGCGTGAACCTTGCCGGTCTTCACGAGCGGGAGCAGGCTCTTCACATAGATGCGCGTCGGCGCCATCAGCGCGTCGATCAGCAGGATATTGTGGTCGAACAGCGCCGGGCGATTTAGCTTCCAGCCCTTGTCGGCGGCCAGCCGCCGCACAAGTGAAAAGCCGTTCGAGTGGACACCCGACGAGGCGAGGCCAAGGATCACGTCGCCCGCCGCGACCTTGTCGGCGGTGAGCACCTGGTCGCGCTCGACCGCACCGACGCAAAAGCCCGCAAGGTCATAGTCGCCGTCCGAATACATGCCCGGCATTTCCGCGGTCTCGCCGCCGATCAGCGCGCATCCCGCCTGCCTGCACCCTTCGGCGATGCTTGCGACCACCGCGGTCGCTTGCGTCTTGTCAAGCTTGCCTGTCGCATAATAATCGAGGAAAAACAGAGGCTCGGCGCCCTGCACGATCAGGTCGTTCGCGCACATCGCGACCAGGTCGATACCAACGCCGTCGTGGCGATCCGATTCGATCGCAAGCTTGAGCTTCGTTCCGACGCCATCGTTCGCCGCGACGAGCAGCGGGTCGTTGAACCCCGCGGCCTTCAGGTCGAAGAAACCGCCAAAGCCGCCGAGGTCGGCGTCGGCCCCAGGCCGCCGCGTCGCGCGGGCCAGCGGGGCGATGGCGCGGACCAGCGCGTTGCCGGTCGCGATCGACACGCCGGCGTCGGCATAGGTGTAGGCGGCGGGTTTGTTCTGCTTGGAATCCATGGCCCGCGCGACTAACGCTTCCGGCCGACAAATGCCATGATTTCCTTGTCGGGGCCCGCGCTTTTGGGCAGAGCATAGAGAAGATATGATTTCGGCCGCTTTCCCCCGCTTCGCTCCGCGCCTTTCCCTGGGCATTCGGCAAGGCCGCGACTGGCGCTGGGCCGCGCTGATCGGCCTGTTTTTCGCGATTTTGCTTGCGGGAATCGTCGATGGGCAGATCACGCGCGGCAACCGGGGCATCACGCCAATCAATTCGAGCGGCGATTTTCTGGCGAGCGGCATCCGCGTCGACGTCACCGGCGACAATGCCGACGACGCGCGGACCAAGGGCTGGCGCGAAGCGCAGCGGCGGGGCTGGGCCCAGCTCTATCGCCGCCTCAACGGCACCGAAGGTCCGGCGCTCAGCGATTCGGTGCTCGACGGCATCGTCACCGCGATCATCGTCGAGGACGAGCAGATCGGCCCGCGCCGCTATGTCGCCCGGCTCGGCGTCCAGTTCGACCGCGTGCGCGCGGGGCAGATTCTGGGCGTCAGCGGTCGCACGCTGCGCTCGCCGCCGCTGCTCGTCATCCCCGTCTATTCGGTCGACGGCATCCAGCAGGTGTTCGAGCAGCGCAGCGCCTGGCAACGCGCCTGGGCCGAATATAATACGGGGCAAAGCGCGATCGACTATATCCGCACGGCGGGGACGGGCGCCGACACCTTGCTGCTCAATCCGGGGCAGATCGGCCGCCGCGGCCGCGTGTGGTGGCGCGTGATCCTTGACCAATATGGCGCCGCCGACGTGCTGATTCCCATTGCGCGCGTCGAATATGCCTGGCCCGGCGGCCCGATCCGCGGCCATTTCACCGCGCGTTTCGGCCCCGACAACAAATATATCGCCAGCTTCTCGATGACCGGACCCAGCCCCGCGGCGCTGCCCGACATGATGGAAAAGGCGGTCGCACGAATGGACCGCATCTATACCGAGGCGCTGGAATCCGGCGTGCTGCGCACCGACACCTATCTCGTGCTCGAAAAGACGATCGAACGCGAGGACCTGCCCGAAGATGCGAGCGCCGACGACGCGGACGCGCTGCCCGCCGAAACCGACAGCAGCCTGCCCGCAACGCCGCCCGCCGGGGTGCAGAGCTTCACCGTCCAATATAGCTCGCCCGACGTCGAATCGGTCGCCGCCACGGAGCGTGCGGTCGCCGCCGCGGCGGGAGTCCAGTCGGCGTCGACGACCAGTCTCGCGCTTGGCGGGACGTCGGTGATGCGCGTGACCTTCCGTGGCGACCTGGCGGCGCTGCGCGCGGCGCTGGCGGCGCGCGGCTTCACCGTTCAGGAAGGCGGCGGCCAGCTCCGGATCAGCCGCTGATGGCCGCGCGCGCGCCCTCCGGCCAGATCGCGCTGCCGCTCGATTGGAGCGCGGGCGGCGCGAATGACGGCCCGCTCGTCATCGGCACCAGCAATGCCGACGCGGTGCGTTATCTTCGCCATGTCGCGACCTGGCCCGTGCGCACCGCCGTGCTCACCGGGCCGCGCGGTTCGGGCCGCAGCCTGATGGGGCGGCTGTTCGCACGCGACACCGGCGGCCGCGTGATCGACGGCCAGGCCAGCGTCAGCGAGGAAGATCTGTTCCACGCCTGGAACGCCGCCCAGGCAAGCGGGTCGCCGCTGCTGATCATCGCCGACGCGCCGCCTGCCGAATGGGATGTCGCGTTGCCCGACCTGCGCTCGCGCCTTGCCGCGGTGCCGGTGCTGGTCATCGGCGAGCCCGACGACTGCCTGGCGCGCGACCTGATCGAAGCGCTCTTCGCACAGCGCGGCGTTGCGCTTGCGCCCGGCGTCGCCTCCTATATCGTGCCGCGGATGGAGCGCAGCTATGCCACGATCCACCGCGTCGTCGCGGCGCTCGACGCCGCGTCGCTCGAACAGGGGCGGCGACTGGGCGTTCGTCTCGCGCGTGAAACATTGCTGTCACAAGGGCTGATCGACCCCGATCTCCTGGAGCGGGATTCGCGCTCCGCAAAGGCAGGATGACAACCCATGTCGATGACCGGCCAGCCGCTCCGCGCCGACAACGATCCCGTGGCCGCCGCGCCGCCACCCTGTTTCGGTCCCGAACGCTTCTTCAATCGTGAACTGTCGTGGCTCGCCTTCAATCGCCGGGTGATGGAGGAGGCGCGCAATCCCGCGCATCCGCTGCTTGAACGTCTGCGTTTCCTGTCGATTTCGGGCAGCAATCTCGACGAGTTTTTCATGGTCCGCGTCGCGGGGCTGAAGGGGCAGCAGCTGCAGGGGATCGACGATCCGTCCGCCGACGGGCGTTCGCCGGGACAGCAACTCGCCGAGATCGAGGCCGAGGTGAACCGCCTCGTCGACCAGCAGCAGAGCGAATGGCAGCGCCTGCACCGCCAGCTCGCGGACCAGGGCATCGTCGTCCACGGCGCGGGGTCGGACAAGGAGGCGCTGCGCGCCAGTCTGCGCCAGTATTTCATCGACCAGATTTTCCCGATTCTGACGCCGCAGGTGCTCGATCCGGCGCACCCCTTTCCTTTCATCCCCAATCGCGGTCTGGGGGTGATTTTCGACCTTCAGCGCCGCGCCAGCGGCGACACCGTTCTCGAACTGGTGATGATCCCCGCATCGCTGCCGCGCTTTGTCCCGGTGCCTGGCGAGGCGAGCGGTTTCGTTCCGATCGAATATCTGATCGAACTGTTCGGCGACCTCTTGTTTCCCGGCTTCACGATCCGTTCGTTGGGCGTGTTCCGCATCATCCGCGACAGCGACATCGAACTGGAGGAAGAGGCGGAGGATCTTGTCCGCCTGTTCCGCACCGCGATCCGCCGCCGCCGCCGAGGCCGCGTGATCCTGATGGAGCTGGAAGCCGACATGCCGGCAGAGATTGCCGCGGTGCTGGGCGCCGACATTCAGGGACACGAGGCGATCGTCGCCAAGATCGGCGGCTTCATCGGCCTGGCTGCGCTTTCCGCGCTCGTCGACGTCGACCGCCCCGACCTCAAGTTCCCCGCCTATTCGCCCCGCTTTCCCGAACGCATCCGCGAGCACGGCGGCGACTGTTTCGCGGCGATCCGGTCGAAGGACATCGTCGTCCATCACCCCTATGAAAGTTTCGACGTCGTCCTGTCCTTTCTGCGTCAGGCCGCCGCCGACCCCGACGTGGTCGCGATCAAGCAGACGCTCTATCGCGCCGGCAATCAGTCGCCGGTGATCCGCGCGCTGATCGAGGCGGCCGAGGCGGGCAAGTCGGTGACCGCGGTGGTCGAACTCAAGGCGCGCTTTGACGAGGAACAGAATCTCCTGTGGGCGAACCAGCTTGAACGCGCCGGGGTGCAGGTCGTCTACGGCTTCATCGAGTGGAAGACGCACGCCAAGATTTCGATGGTCGTGCGGCGCGAGGGGCAGGGGTATCGCACCTATTGCCACTTCGGCACCGGAAATTACCATCCCGTGACCGCGCGCATCTACACCGATTTGAGCTTCTTTACTGCCGACCCGCGCGCGGGCCGCGACGCGGCGCAGCTCTTCAACTACATCACCGGCTATGTCGAGCCCGAACGGCTCGAGCTCATCACCATGTCGCCGCTCAACATGCGCCAGCACCTCAGCGAGCTGATCGACGCAGAGATCGTCGCGGCCAGGGCGGGACGGCCGTCGGGCGTGTGGGCCAAGATGAACAGCATCGTCGACCCCGACATTATCGACAAGCTCTATGAGGCGAGCGCGGCGGGCGTGCCGATCGAACTGATCGTGCGCGGCATCTGTTGCCTGCGCCCCGGCGTTCCCGGCTTGTCCGACAATATCCGCGTCAAGTCGGTCGTCGGGCGTTTCCTCGAACACAGCCGCGTCTGGGCCTTTGCCAATGGTGCGGCGTTGCCGAGCCGCGCGGCGCGGCTTTACATCTCCAGCGCCGACTGGATGCCGCGCAATTTCGACCGCCGCGTCGAATATATGATCCCGATCGAAAATCCGACCGTTCACGACCAGATTCTCGACCAGGTGCTCGTCGCCAATCTGATCGACAATGAACAAAGCTGGATATTGCAGGCGGACGGCACATCGGCGCGGCTGACGCCGGGCGACAAGCCGTTCAACCTGCATCATTATTTTATGAACAACCCGTCGCTGTCGGGCCGCGGCACCGCGCTGCACCAGCGTCAGGACGTGCCGACGCTCGCTTACGATCTTCGCAAAGATTGAGACGAAACGGCTTGGCCCTGCTCCGCACCTCGAAACCGGCGGTCCATCGTTCGGCGGTCATCGACATCGGGTCCAACTCGGTCCGCCTCGTCGTTTATGAAGGGCCGGCGCGCGCGCCGGCGGTGATTTTCAACGAAAAGGTTGCTGCGGGGCTTGGCCGGGGCCTTGCGATCGACGGCCGCATCGCGGCGGCCGATGCGGAACGCGGACTCACCGCGCTGCGCCGCTATGCGCTGCTCGCGCGGCATATGGAGGTAAAGGATCTGGTCTGCGTCGCCACGGCCGCGGTGCGCGATGCCGAAAATGGCCCCGATTTCATCGCCGCCGCCGCGCAAGCGGGGCTCAAGATCCGCCTGCTGTCGGGCGAGGAAGAAGCCGAAGCGGCGGGTTATGGCGTGCTGTCGGCGATCCCCGAAGCGCATGGCATCGCCGTCGACCTTGGCGGCGGCAGCCTTGAACTTGCTGAAGTTGCGCATGGCGAGGTCGGGCGCCGCGCTTCCTTTCCGCTCGGCGTGCTGCGCCTGCCCGCGCTGCGCCGCGACGGGCAGCAGGCGTTCGAGCGCGCGGTGCGCAAGATGCTGCGCGCCGCGGGCTGGCCGGGGGGTATGGCCGGACTGCCGCTCTATCTCGTCGGCGGATCGTGGCGTGCGCTGTCGCGCCTCGACCTCGAACTCACCAATGATCCGCTCGCGGTGCTCGACCAGCACAGCTTTCCGCGCACCGCGCTCCGCCGCCTGGTGCGCGCGACGCGGCGGCTGAGTTTCGAGGAATTGCGCGCGATCCCCGGCATGGCGTCGAACCGCGCGGCGACGCTTCCCGACGCCGCCGCGCTGCTCGCGGCGCTCGTCAGCATCATCGACGTGCCCGAAATGACCGTCTCCTCTTCGGGGCTGCGCGAAGGGCTGCTTTATCAGGCGCTCGACCCCGATACGCGCGCGCAGGATCCGCTGATCGTCGCGGCTGAGTTCGAGGGGCGGCGCCTTGCGCGCTTTGCGCCGCACGGGCGCGCGATCGCCGAATGGATCGCGCCGCTCTTTTTCGGTGAAGCTCCCGCCGACAGTCGCATTCGCCTCGCCGCCAGCCTGCTCAGCGACGTCGCCTGGTCGGCCAATCCCGATTTCCGCGCCGAACGCGGGATGGAGATCGGGCTGCACGGCAACTGGCGCGGCATCGACATTCCGGGGCGCATCCTGCTGGCGCGCGCGCTCCACGCGGGCTTTGGCGGCGCCGACGGCGATTTTCCCGCGATGGGCACGCTGGTCGGCGCCGATCGGCTGGCGCGGGCGCGGCAATGGGGGTTGGCGATCCGGCTCGCGCAACGACTGACGGGCGGGATCGAGGCGCCGCTGAAGGCAAGCCGCATCGCGCTTGACGCCGGGCGGCTCATCCTCGGCTTGCAAAAAGGCTGGCACCACCTTGCGGGCGAATCGGTCGACCGCCGCCTGCGCTCGCTCGCGCAGGCGATGGGGGCCAGGCCCGAACTGGTGCTGCTATAGAGCGTCGCGCCAAGGCGGCAACGCTTCAGCTCGGCTCGTGTCCCGACGTTGCTCGATACAAACGGATCGGGGGATATGGTCGCTATTCTTGAGCGATCAATCCGCCGCCGACGACGCGTCGATCTCGCTCATCACCAGCTTGCCGTTCTTGACCGCAAAGCCCATGCGCCCTTCGACCAGGTCGAGCGCGGCGTGACCAAAGACGTCGTAACGCCAGCCCTTCATCATCGCGATGCCCTCGCGCGAACCTGCGGCCAGCGCTTCCAGGTCGTCGGTCCGCGCGATCAGCCGCGCCGCGACATTCAGCTCGCGCGCGCGGATTTTCAGAAGCAGCTTGAGCAGGTCGGCGACGAGCACGCCTTCCTTGCCCAGGCCCGGCCCGCGCGGCGCGCGATCGGGCATGTCGTCCTTGCCGAGCGGCCTGGCGTTCGTCAGCGCATCCATCAGCCGCGCGCCGATGTCGTTGCTTTTCCACGTCGCCGACAGCCCGCGGACACGGCCCAGCCCGTCCTGGTCCTTCGGCGGGTGCGCGGCAAGGTCGGCGAGCGTTTCGTCCTTGACGATGCGGCCGCGCGGCAGATTCTTGTTTCGTGCCTCGCGCTCGCGCCACGCGGCGAGCGCGCGCAGGCGGCCGAGCACGTCGGGCTTGCGCGACGGAATCTTGATCCGCTGCCACGCCTGTTCGGGATCGACGCTGTAATTGGCGGGATCGGCCAGCTTTTCCATTTCTTCGTCCAGCCAATGCCCGCGGCCGGTCTTGATGAGCTTGTCGAGCATCATCGGGAATATCCTGGCCAGATGCGTCACATCGCCGATCGCATAATCGATCTGCCGCTTGTCGAGCGGGCGGCGGCTCCAGTCGGTAAAGCGCGCGCCCTTGTCGAGCTGGACGCCCAGCCACGCTTCGACGAGGTTCGAATAGCCGACCTGTTCGGCCTGACCGAGCGCCATCTGGCCGATCTGCGTGTCGAAAATCGGGTGTGGCGTCTTGCCTGTCAGGTTAAAGATGATTTCGACATCCTGCCCGCCCGCGTGAAAGACCTTCAGCATATCCTCATTGTCGACGATCAGGTCGAGCAGGGGGGCAAGGTCGATGTCCGGCGCCATCGGGTCGATGGCCGCGGCATGGTCGGCGTTCGCGACCTGGATCAGGCAGAGTTCCGGCCAGAAAGTGTTTTCGCGCATGAACTCGGTATCGACCGCGATGAAATCGCTGTTCCCGATCAGGTCGCAGAACTGGACAAGCGCGGCATTGGTATCGATCAACGGATGGACTTGCATAGCGCGCCTATACAGCGAGTTGGAACCAACGGGCAGGAAAAATTGCGTGGCGGACGACCGCCGCTCGACGAAGAATGGGGATCGGGACACTGAAGGGCGGCGGCGGGCCTGCCGGGCAACGCGTTGCGTCGGCAGAGGCGGAGGCGTCGGCAAAGGGAAGCAGGGCCGATGACGGCCCGCGCCGCCACGCGGACTATGCCGCGCCGACGATGAGGCAACTTGACAAATCGCTCGCCGACCTGCCTTAGGCACGGCGGTAAATCAGTCGAAACCTGATGTCCCTTCATCTTCGAAAGACCATGAAATGCACGCCTATCGCACCCATCATTGCGGCCAGCTTCGCGCCGAACATGTCGGCCAGACTGTTCGCCTGTCGGGCTGGGTGCATCGCAAGCGCGACCATGGCGGGCTGCTCTTCGTCGACCTGCGCGACCATTATGGCCTGACCCAGATCGTCGTGGATTCGAGCGATGCCGCTTTCGCGACGCTCGACGGCCTCCGCGCGGAAAGCGTCGTGACGATCACTGGCCAGGTCGTCGCGCGGTCGGCGGAAACGGTGAACGTCAATCTGCCGACCGGCGCGATCGAGGTTCGCGCGCGCGACGTGGTGGTGCAGTCGGCGGCCGCCGAACTGCCGATGCCAGTCGCGGGCGAACAGGATTATCCCGAGGACATCCGCCTCAAATACCGCTTTCTCGATCTGCGCCGCGAACGGCTGCACGCGAACATCATGCTGCGCTCGAACGTGATCGCGTCGCTTCGCCGCCGCATGGTCGCGCAGGGCTTCACCGAATATCAGACGCCGATCCTCACCGCTTCGTCGCCGGAGGGCGCGCGCGACTATCTGGTGCCGAGCCGCGTCCACCCCGGCAAATTCTATGCGCTGCCGCAGGCGCCGCAGATGTTCAAGCAGCTGCTGATGGTCGCGGGTTTCGACCGCTATTTCCAGATTGCGCCCTGCTTTCGCGACGAAGACGCGCGCGCCGACCGTTCGCCCGGCGAGTTCTACCAGCTCGATTTCGAGATGAGTTTCGTCACCCAGGACGACGTCTTCAACGCGATCGAGCCGGTGCTGGCCGGGGTGTTCGAGGAGTTTGCGAACGGGAAGTCGGTCACACCGGCGGGGTCGTTTCCGCGCATCCCCTACCGCGAATCGATGCTCAAATATGGCAATGACAAGCCCGATCTTCGCAATCCGCTGATCATCAGCGACGTTTCGGCGCATTTCGCGGGTTCGGGTTTTGGCCGTTTCGCCGACATCGTCGCGGCGGGCGATGTCGTGCGCGCGATCCCGGCGCCGGGGACGGCGGACAAGAGCCGCAAATTCTTTGACGACATGAACAGCTGGGCGCAGGGCGAAGGCTTTGCGGGGCTGGGCTATGCAACGCGCAAGGGCGGCGAATGGGGCGGCCCGATCGCCAAGAATCACGGGCCAGAAAAGATGGACGCGCTGGCCGCCGAACTGGGGCTCGGCCCCGACGACGGCCTGTTCTTTGCCGCGGGCAAGGAAGCGCAGGCGGCAAGGCTCGCGGGCCTTGCGCGCACGCGCGTCGCCGAACAGCTCGACCTCATCGACGCGAACCGTTTCGAGATGTGCTGGATCGTCGATTTCCCGATGTTCGAGCGCGACGAGGAAACGGGCAAGATCGACTTCAGCCACAACCCCTTCTCGATGCCGCAGGGCGAGCTTGAGGCGTTGGAAACGCAAGACCCGCTGGACATTCTGGCGTGGCAATATGACATCGTGTGCAACGGCGTCGAGCTGTCGTCGGGCGCGATCCGCAACCATCGTCCCGACATCATGTACAAGGCGTTCGAGATAGCGGGCTATAGCCAGGCCGAAGTCGACGCCAATTTCGCGGGCATGATCAACGCCTTCAAATATGGCGCGCCGCCGCACGGCGGGTCGGCGCCGGGGGTCGATCGCATCGTCATGCTGCTCGCCGACGAACCGAACATCCGCGAAGTCGTCGTCTTTCCGATGAACCAGAAGGCCGAAGACCTGATGATGGGCGCCCCGGCGCCGGTTTCGGAAAAACAGCTTCGTGAACTGCATATCCGGCTGGTCGACGGACCCAAGGGCTGAGGCTTCGTCCTTGTCCCAAACAGCGTTAACCTCTGTTCGTCATCCCGGCGAAGGCCGGAGTCTCGCCCTCGCATCCCGTCGCAATGTCGAGACCCCGGCCTTTGTCGGGATAGTGATTCAGGGGGTGGCATGATCGAGCCACGCGAACGCCGGCTGGACAGCTCGGCCGGGGAGATATGCTGGTTTGAATGGGGCGCACCGTCGGACCGGCCCTCGCTGCTGCTGTTGCACGCGACCGGATTTCACGCGCGTCTCTGGGATCAGGTCGTCGCGGCATTGCCGCATGGCACCCACGTCATCGCGCCCGACCAGCTGGGCCACGGGCGCAGCGCCAAGCCCGCGTCGCTGTCCGATTGGGCCGTCACCGCCGACGCGCTGTTGCCGCTGGTCGACCGGTTCGCCGCGGCGCGCCTGATCGGATGCGGCCACAGCATGGGCGGCTATGTGCTGACCCGGCTGGCGGCTGAGCGGCCCGATGCCTTTGCGCATATCTTTCTGATCGATCCGGTCATCATGCCCCCCGAACTTTATGTCGGTGCCGCCGATGCGCCGGTCCCCGATCCGGCCGACCACCCGGTAGCACGGCGACGGGCGCGCTGGGACGGGTGGGAGGTGATGAACGCCCATTTTGCCGCGCGTCCGCCCTATGCACACTGGCAGCCCCAGGCGCTTGCAGACTATTGTCGTTTCGGCCTGCTTCCTGCCGCGGATGGGCATGGATGGGATCTTGCCTGTCCGCCGATGCTTGAGGCGTCGGTCTATCAAAATGCGCTCCGCACCAACCCGCACGACTGGCTGGGCGCTGTCGGCGCGCCGGCAAGCGTGATCCGCGCCAGAAACGGCGCGCGCGCGGGCAACCTCGACTTTTCGGTCAGCCCGACCTGGCCAGCCCTGGGCACCGCACTGGCGGCGGTGCGCGACGAGCAATGGGGCGACCAGAGCCACTTCATCCCGATGGAAGCGCCGCAGCGGCTGGCCGATCTGATCGCCAGCGAACTCTGACCCCGGTCCTCCAGCGGTTTTGACAGCCGCCGATGGCTGCGATAGCTCGGCGGAAACTGGCTAATTGGGGGTGCGGTCATGATCGATGCGCGATGGACGCTGGGTGCCGCCTTGTTAAGCGTCGCGGTGCCCGCGCACGCCGAAACGCTGACGATCAACAGCGGTGATCCCGCCGCCGCCGATGTCACCGACCTGCTGAGCATATCGGTCGAGCGGTTCGATGGCGAGGATGGCGCGGCCTTTGCCCAAGCGCTCGAAGCCGAACTCGCCGCCGCGACATTTCACGGCAGCCGCTTTTACCGGGTCGTTGCACCCGAATCCGGGGCACCGACCGACGCGCTGGTCACCGGGACGATCCGCGCCAGCGTCGATGATGTCCCGGTGATCGAAAAGCGCCGCCGCTGCACCGAATATGACCCCGCCGACAAAAAGAAATGCATCAAGGAAATCGACGTCGATATCCGGTGCCGCCGCCGCACGGCGGTCGTTGCGACGACGGTGCGACTGGTTGCCATCGGCGACGGATCGATCCGTTACACCCGGCCGCTGAATGCGCGCGATCAGGTGACGCTTTGCCCCGACCGGAGCGCGCCGCAAAGTGTCGAGGATTATTTCGCCGCCACCTTCCGCAACCAGGTGCGGGCGATCCGCGACGATCTTGCGCCGCGCAGTTACTCGCTCGACGTCCGGGTCGACGAGAGCACGAAGGGGCTGAACAAGCCGGCGCAGGCTGCGTTCAAGGCGGCAGTGCGGCTGACCAAGACCGATCAGGCGGGCGCCTGCGCCGCCTGGAACGCGCTGACGCGCGATGTCGAGCCGACCGCGGCACTGGCGTTCAACCTGGGGCTTTGCAACGAGATGAAGGGCGATCTCGACGCGGCGGCGGACTGGTATGGCGATGCCCAGCGACAGGGTGCGCGCGGCGGCGCGGTTCCCGAAGCGCTGGCACGCCTCGATCGCCATCGGCGCGCGCTGGCCGCGTGGACCGCCCGCAAGGGCGCCATGGGCGCCGAATAGCCGCGGCGAACCCGCTGTGCCATAAAGCGACAGCCTGAGCGCTTGGTAGGACAGGGCGGAGTGCGCTAGACAAGGATATGACCATTTCGCTGTCCGACTATGAAACCGGCGCCAAATATGACGGCGACTATGCCGCGGAACTCGACGCGCTGACCGAGCGGCTCGAACGGATCCAGGCCGCGCACATCGTCCATGCGCAGCGCAGCGTCATCATGGTCGAGGGCTGGGATGCGGCGGGAAAGGGCGGGATCATCCGGCGGCTCACCGCCTCGCTCGATCCACGCTATTTCGAGGTTTGGCCGATCGGCGCGCCGACCGAGGAGGAAAAGGCGCGGCACTTCCTCTGGCGTTTCTGGAAACGCCTGCCCGGCAAGCGTGAAATCTCGATCTTCGACCGCAGCTGGTATGGCCGCGTGCTTGTCGAGCGCGTCGAGGGGTTCGCGACCGAGGCCGAGTGGCGCAAGGCCTATGACGAAATCAACGAGTTTGAGGCGCAATTGACCGGCAGCGCGACCCATCTCGTCAAGCTGTTCGTTCATGTGACGCAGGAGGAACAGGACAGGCGCTTCGCCGACCGGCTCGATCATCCGTGGAAGCGGTGGAAGACCGGGGCCGAAGATTATCGCAACCGGGCGAAGCGCGCCGACTATCTGGCGGCGATGGACGACATGTTCGCGCAGACGCACACGCGCTGGGCGCCGTGGAAAATCATCGACGGCAATAACAAAAAGGCGGCGCGCATCGCGGCGCTAACGCATATCGCCGAAACGCTGGAGGCGGCTGTGCCGATGACTCCTCCCGAACGCGACCCCGCGGTGGTGAAACTGGCCGCCAAGGCGTTCGGTTACAAGCCGAAGGACTAGGATTTTCGGCCTGTTTGGGTAGCAATCAGGCCGCCTAGTCGCTACATGGGGTGGATGAGCCGCGCCAAAAGATCCGACGACTGGGGTTTTCCCCGCTGGCGCCCCTATGGTTCGTCGCGCGAGGCGCAGCAGGTGCGCCTTTGCGACCGGCACGGCTGCACCGAACCCGGCAATTGCCCCGCACCCAAGTCGCCGAACAGCCCTGAACGCTGGTATTTCTGCGAAAGCCACGCCGCCGAATATAATCGTGGCTGGGATTATTTCGCCGGGCTGAGCGCCGAGGACGCCGCGGCCCGCGCCGCCGAGGAAGCGCGGGGCGCGCGCAGCTATGCCCGCGCGCAGCATTATGCCTGGGGCGGCGCCGGCGACGGCAGCCGCAGCGCCGACGAGATGCGCGCGCTCGAAATCCTCGGCCTCGACCCCGACGCCGATTTCGACGCGACGAAAAAGGCATGGCGCGCCTATGCGAAGGAGTGCCACCCCGACGTCAAGCCCGGCGACGACGAAGCCGCAAAGCGCTTTACGGCAGGGCAGGCGGCGTTCGAGGTGCTCAAGCAGGCTGAAGAGCGCAAGAGCTGGAAGCCGGCCTGAGGGGTTGGGGAAGCAACCGGTTCGGGACATAATGCCCTTCCCCGGAAGCGGAGGCGTTTACGGCGCGACACCTGCTCCCGCGGCGTGGCCGCCACCAGCTCCTAATCATAAACGCACCCATCCAGCCCGTCGCGCCGGACCTGGCCGATGCGCGCGGCGATGGTGTTGCCATAACGGCGCGTGAATCCCGACGGGCTCACCGCCTCGCGCTTTTTGGGCAGCGGCAGGATGGCGGCGATGCGCGCCGCCTCGCGCGGGGTCAGCCTGGCCGCGCCATGCTTGAAATAGCGCCGCGCCCCCGCCTCGACGCCATAGGTGCCGATCCCCGTCTCGGCGACGTTGAGGTAAACCTCCATGATCCGCCTTTTGCCCCAGATCGTTTCGATCAGGAAGGTGAACCAGACTTCGGGCACCTTGCGGACATAGCGTGTCCAGCCGCTGCCCTGCCACAGGAAGACATTTTTCGCGGTCTGCTGGCTGATCGTCGATCCGCCGCGCAGCCGCTTGCCCCTGGCGTTGCGCTCGATCGCTTCCTCGATCGCTTCGGTGTCGAAGCCGCGATGGCTACAGAATTTCCCGTCCTCGGCCGCGATCACCGCGCGGACCATGTTGCGGTCGATGTCCGAAAGGCTGGTCCAATCCTTGGTGATGCCGTTGCGGTCGGCCAGCATCGTGAAGGTCACCGGCGGCGGCACCACGGCATAGACGAGCACCCACAGCACCGAAAAGACGATCAGCCATAGCAGCCATTTGAGCGGGCGGAGCAGCCAATGGGGTTTGCGGCGCTTGGTCGATTTCGCAGTGGGCATGACGGTTCATTAGCCGCTTGCCGACGCGCGGCAAGCGGCTGTTTGATGTCGGGTGGGGTGTCAAGCCTTGGGTAGTTCGCCGCCCGGCCCGTCGCCATCCTTCTTGTCGCCGTCCTTCTTGTCCGTTGCGGCGTCGATCGCCTCGCTTGCCTTGGCGGCGGCGCCCTTGGCCGCGTCGGCGGCGTCGGACGCGAGCGAGCGCATCCTTGCCTCGGCCTCGGCTTCCTTGCCGCTCATCACGATCCACGCCATCGCCGCGGCGGCGATCAGCGCAAACAGGGCGAGCCAGTATCCGATTTCCCAATTGACCTGGATCATCGCCATCGCCGCGCGGTCCATGTCGCCGCCGCCGCCGTTTTTCGCGGCCTCGGCCATGATTGCATCCTTGCTGTAGCGCCAGGTGCCAAGGAAGATCAGCACCAGCGCGGCGACCGACGTGCCGAGCACCAGCCGCGCCGCTTCGCGCCCGCGCGCGAAAAGCAGGAACAGCCCTGCCGCAATGGCCAGCAGCGCCAGGATCAGCCACAGGTTCATCGCCGCGCCATCGCCCGCCGACGCGGCGCGCCCCATCGTCGTGACATGGCCAAAGGCGAGGCCAAAGCCCGTCGCTTCGGCGAGCTTCTGTTCAGAACAGCTGATCGTCATCCATGGCAGCAGGAAGGCGACGAGGGCAATGCCCTTGGGAATCCGGATCCATTTCCACATGCTGTTTCCCCCTCACGGTAAATGTGACCCGGCGGGCAAGCTAGCCGATTGTCCCGCCGAGTCAAATCGCCGGTTCAGGGAGCGAATCGGATCACGGCATAGGGGGCGGGCAGGCCGTCGACCGGGCGCACGGGCTGCGCGCGCCAGGGTTTTCCTTCCCCAAAATCCTCGCGGGTCGCATAAGCCCCCACGACATGTCCGGCGGCCATCCGATAGGGCAGGCCTTCGCCGTCGAGCGGCGCGATGGTGTCGGCGACGTGGAAATGCAGGTGCGGCTGGGTGACATGGCCGGTCGCTCCGACCCGGCCGATGACCTGCCCTTTGCGAACGCGCTCGCCTTGCCGGACAGGGATGCCCGGCGTCAGATGCTGGTAAAAGGCATAGCGGCCGCCGGGCAGCCGTTGGACGATCATCGTTCCCGTTTCATCCTCGACGCTGGCGCGCGCACCGGGGGCGGCCGGATCCTTGACGACCAGGATTTCGCCATCGGCGACCGCCAGCACATCGGCGCCCGATCCGTCGGCGGCGACATCGCGTCCCGCCGAGGCGCGGTCGAACCCCGCTGCGGGCATCCAGTCGATCGCGTGACGTCCGGGCAGGCGGACGCGCCCGCTGACGGCATAGGGATAGCGACGATGGCCGTTATCGAGTTCGGGCAGTGCCACAGCAGTCCACGGTCCCCCGCGCAGCGGCGCGCCAAGGTCGAGGCCGGTTGCGGGCTGCGGCGCGAAGGCGCCACCCTCGATCGCAACCGGATCGCCCGGAACATCCGCGCGTTTCGGCACCAGGCCGATCCGGTGGGTCAGCGGCTCCACGCCGCGGCCGCGCCACGGCACCGTGACATAGAAGATCGCCCGCTGTCCGGGGGCGAGGTCGTGCGCACCGCCCGACTGAGCGCCGAGCCGTCGCATGACGCGGGCCGGGTCGACGCGGGCGATGATCGCGCCGTCATCAGCCGCGCGCAGCTCGACAGCGGTGACGGTCAGCGTCTGCGCGGAAAAATTGGTCGCATGAAGCTCGTAGACGAGCCGGTCCTCGCCGTCGATCCGCGCGACCGGCGGACTGTGCGGGACGGAAAGATGCAGCGATTGAAACGGTCGCACCTCGGCCATCGCAGGGGGGGTATCGGGTGCGACGGAAAGCAGGAGGAACAAGAGGCTGAACGGCATCGACGGGTCTCCACGATGAAGGGGAGTCCGTCATGGTGGGAAAGGGCGCCGTCGACGAACGCCAATCGGCGAGCGGGACTATTCGGCCGGACGAACGGGCCGCGGGTCGAGCAGCGCGGCGAGATTGTCGCGGAAGCGACGGCTCAGCCGCAATTGTTCGCCGCCGATCAGCCGGACATGCGCGTCGCCGCGCCCGATCGGCGCGATCTCGCGCACCCGGTCGATACGGATCAGCGCGCTGCGGTGGATGCGCGCGAACTCGGCGGCGGGCAGGCGCTCGCCAAGCGAGGTCAGCGATTCCTCGATCAGCATCGTGCGGCCCGCGGCGTGTATTTCGGCATAGTCGCCCGCGGCCCCGATCCAGTCGATCGTGTCCAGCGGAATGCGCGTCAGTCGTCCGCGGCTGCGCATCTCGAGGACGGCATCGGCGCGAGATCCGTCCTCCCGCTGTCGGCGCGGCCAACGCGTCCAGGCAAGCGTCAGCGCGACCACGCCCGCATAAAGCATGGTGTTGGTGTCGAAATTGCGCACGAACATGATGTCTGCCATCGCGCCCCGCGTCGCGACGCGCGCGCTGCGATAGACGGGCCAATAGACGAGCCCGAACAGCAGGACATGCGCATAAATGGTGACGGGCCACAGCAGCACATAGGCGGCGATCCGCCCCCACCACGGCTTGATCCGGCGTTCGATGGTCAGCGCCGCGCCGACGACCGGCCAGCTGAGCAGCGCCCAGATCGAATAGATGGCAGCAACATATCCGAGCGTCGGGCCCCAGTCCTGCGCATGACCGCGCCAGGCCGCGACGAAATAGCCTTGCCCGGCCTGCGCGAACGTCACCAGCGCCCACGCAGCCAGCATCAGGCCGGTCCAGCCCACAGGGGTCGATGGCACACGCAGGCGGATCACCATATTGTATCCGCCATCATTCCCCCGCCCGGCGTCAGGCGGTGAGGAGGCGCCGGTCGCCGGCGAGCTTCAGCATCGCCTTTTGCAGCTTTTCAAAGGCGCGCACCTCGATCTGGCGCACGCGCTCGCGGCTGACGTCATAAAGCTGGCTCAAATCCTCAAGCGTCTTGGGATCGTCGGTCAGGCGGCGCTCGGTCAGGATATGGCGCTCGCGCTCGTTCAGCGTGTCGAGCGCCTCGGTCAGCAGCTCATGCCGCACATCGCGCTCCTGCGCCTCGGCGACGCGTTCGTCCTGCAACGGGCCTTCGTCGCCCAGCAGATCCTGCCACTGGCTGTCGCCATCCTCGCCCATCGGGACGTTCAGCGACGTGTCGCCGCCCATCGCCATGCGACGGTTCATGCTGACGACTTCTTCCTCGGTGACGCCAAGGTCGGTCGCGATCTTGGCGACATGTTCGGGGCTGAGGTCGCCATCCTCGAAGGCTTCGAGATTGTTCTTTATCCGGCGGAGGTTGAAGAAAAGCTTCTTCTGCGCCGCAGTGGTGCCCATCTTCACGAGGCTCCACGACCGCAGGATGAACTCCTGGATCGACGCGCGGATCCACCACATCGCATAGGTGGCGAGGCGGAAGCCGCGTTCGGGGTCGAACTTCTTCACGCCCTGCATGAGGCCGATATTGCCTTCGCTGATCAGCTCGCTGACCGGCAGGCCATAGCCGCGATAGCCCATCGCGATCTTTGCGACGAGCCGCAGGTGCGAAGTGACCAACTGCGCGGCGGCTTCATTGTCGCCATGCTCCTGAAAACGCTTGGCGAGCATATATTCCTGCTCGGGCGTCAGAAGCGGAAATTTGCGGATTTCGGCCAGATAGCGGTTCAGGCTCGCCTCACCGCCGAGCGTGGGCACCACTGCCGGAACATTGCTTTTATGCGCCATGGAGAGTGTCTTCCCTAAAACCAGAAATCATCTTGCCGCGGTTGATTCCGGCGGTCAAAACAGATTTTTATTCGAAACCTAAACGCGCAGTTCATCGATCAGTTCCCGCATGTCCGCCGGGAGTTCGCTGTCGAGCGCGATGCTGTTACCGTTCACCGGATGAATAAAGCCCAAATGGGCCGCATGCAATGCCTGCCGCGCGAAATTGCAGGCCTTCAACACATCCGAAAGCGGCTTTCGGGCGCGGCCATAGACCGGATCGCCAACCAGCGGATGGCCGATATGCGCCATATGGACGCGCACCTGATGCGTGCGTCCGGTCTCCAGCCGGCATTCGATCAACGTCGCATCTCTGAGCGGCTCGATCGTGCGATAATGGGTGATCGCATGTTTGCCGCGGCCTGCCGCCACCACCGCCATTTTCTTGCGGTGGGTAGCTGACCGGCCGAGCGCGGCGTCGACCGTTCCGTTCGCTGGCATCGGCCGCCCGGTTGCAAGCGCCAGATAGCGGCGGTCGATGCTGTGCGCGGCAAATTGTTTTGCAAGTCCCTCGTGCGCCTTGTCATGCTTTGCCGCGACGATCAGGCCGCTCGTATCCTTGTCGATGCGGTGGACGATTCCCGGCCGCGCGACGCCGCCGATGCCCGACAGCTGCCCCGCGCAATGATGGAGCAGCGCATTGACCATGGTGCCGTCAAGATTGCCGGCGGCGGGGTGGACCACCATTCCCGCGGGCTTGTCGATCACGATCAGATGTTCGTCCTCATAGGCGATGACGAGGTCCAGGTCCTGCGCGGGGTTATGCGCGGGTAGCGTCGCGGGCAGGCGGATTTCGATCGTCGTGGGCGGCGCGGCTTTCGCGGCGGGATCCCACAGGATCGAACCGCGCGCGTCGATCACGCGGCCGCCCTTGATGAGGCTTTTCAATCGCTCGCGCGAGAGGCTGGGCAGCGCCTCGGCAAGCGCCCGGTCGAGCCGCAGCCCGGCCGCGCTGTCCGGAAGCGTCACGGTAAGTATCTCGTCGTCCCCCAACATTGGCAGGGATATTGTGTCAATGCCCGGTAATTCAAGGGCGTCGCAGCTTGGCGCACCCCCATCCGTTACCCCGCCGCTGGCCGGGATGACGACGAAGGGCGGGACGGACGGCGCGGAAATGGAAGCATATGGCATCGCGCTTGCCCTTCCCCCCTTGGCTGCACTAGGAGCGGCCCACGCCGGAAACACCGGCGGCCGCGCTGGGGAGCCTGTTCATCCATGTCCGACGATCGCGTCGATTTCGCCTCCATGCTGGCCTCGCGCCTGTGCCACGACCTGCTCAGTCCTGTCGGCGCCTTCGCCAACGGGCTGGAACTGCTGGCCGACGAGCAAGACCCCGAAATGCGTGCGCGCTGTGTCGAATTGCTCGAACAGAGCGCGCGGACGTCGGCGAACAAGCTCAAATTCTTTCGCCTGGCCTTTGGTTCGGCGGGCGGTTTCGGCGAGCTCGTCCCGCCCGAGGAAGCCAGATCGGCGATCGAGGGGATCATCGGCGACCGCGCGATTACGCTCAACTGGATGATCGGCGCCGACCCGCTGCCCAAACCCGCGGTCAAGATCGTCCTCAACCTCGCGCTGTTGCTGATCGATGCGCTGGTGCGCGGCGGGCGTCTCGACGTCGGTTGCGAAAAGCAGGCGGACGGCATCGAGATCGCCCTGCATGTCGAGGCCGAGCGAATCTTCCTCGACGCCGATGTCGAACGCATTCTGGCGGAAGGCGAAGAGGCCGGCCCGATGACGTCGCGCACCGCGCCCGCGGTGCTGGTGCAGGCGGTGGCGCGGCAAAGCGAGGGCAGGGTCATGCTCGCGCGCGAAACGCCGACATCGCTGCTCGTCGGCGCGGTGCTGCGGGGGCGCGGGTAAAGCCAGTTTTAACCATTGTCCGCCATGGTGTCGCCGCAAGTTTATGGGGCGCACCGATACGGCGATGGACGATCTGCTGAACGACTTTCTGGCCGAAACGGCCGAAATCCTGTCCGATGCGGGCGGGGCGATCGTGGCGTGGGAAGCCGACCCCGCCGACCGCGCGCAGCTCGACGCGATTTTCCGCCTCGTCCACACGATCAAGGGCAGTTCGGGCTTTCTGGCGCTTCCACGTGTCACCGCCCTGGCGCACGCCGCCGAAGATGCGCTCGACCAGGTGCGACGCGGCCACCGCGCCGCTGACGCCGCGCTCGTGTCGGGCGTGCTGGCGGTCATCGACCGGCTGAACGCGCTGTGCGCCGCGCTGGGGCAGGACGGCGCCGAGCCCGTCGGTGACGACGGCGACGTCATCGGCGCGCTGGCACAGCAGGCGGCGGGAGCGCCCGCGCCCGTCGAAGTGACAGGCGTCCGTTTGCGCCGCGAGGAGGATATCGGCGCAGACCTTAACGGTTGGCGGTCGATCCGCGTGCCGCTGCCCCTGCTCGACAGCGTGATGACGGGGGTTACCGACATCGTGCTGGCGCGCAACGAGTTTGCGCGGATGCTGCGCGAATCGGGCGCCGACAGCGCGACGATCGCCGCGTTCGAACGCCTTTCCGATTCGATCGCCGGGATGCGCCAGTCGGTCAGCCAGATGCGGATGCAGCGAATCGACAAATTGTTCGCGCCGCTGCCGCGCATCGTCCGCGATCTGGCGCAGGAACTGGGCAAGAAGGTCGCGTTCCAGACGAGCGGCGGCGAAGTCGAACTCGACCGCGAAATGATGGAGAATATCCGCGACCCGCTGATCCACATTGTCCGCAATGCGATCGATCATGGCATCGAAACGCTGGACGACCGGGTTGCGGCGGGGAAGGATATTACCGCGACGATTTCGGTCGCGGCGCGCCAGTCGGGCAACCAGATCGAAATCGAGGTGCGCGACGACGGGCGTGGCCTGTCGCCCGATGCGCTGGTTGCGAAAGCGATCGCGTCGCGGCTGCTGACCGCGGCCGACGCTCGCGCTCTGTCCCCCAGGGAAAAGCTCGAGCTTATCTTCCGCCCCGGTTTTTCGACCGCGGCCAAGGTCACCGCCCTGTCGGGCCGCGGCGTCGGCATGGACATCGTCAAGGCCAATGTCGAAAAGATCGGCGGCATCGTCGAGCTGCGTAACGACGAAGGCCGCGGCCTTTCGATCCTGCTGCGCGTGCCGATGACGCTGACGATCATTTCGGGGCTGATGGTGCGCGCGGCGGGGCAGTATTTCGCCATCCCGCGCGGCGCGGTGCGTGAAATCCTGCTCGAAAGCGGCGACACGGTGCGCGTCGACCGCGTCGGCGGCAGCGAGCTGGCGACGGTGCGCGGCGAACAATTCCCGCTGCTGCGCCTGGAGACCATTCTCGGCTGCGAACGCGACAGCGACGACGATGCGGACGACCGCGCGCTGGTGATCGTGCGGCCGGGGCAGGGGCAAAGCTATGCGCTGAGTGTGGCGGCCATCCATGACCATGAGGAACTGGTGATCAAGCCCGCGGCGCCGATGATTATGGCGACGGGGCTTTATGCGGGGACGACCTTGCCCGACAACGGCCGCCCGGTGCTCCTCCTCGACGTGCAGGGGCTGCTCGCGGTCGCGGGGATCGACGCCAGCGAAGCGGGGCGCAGCAAGGACGGTCTGGCCGACGCCGAGGCAGATGCGCTGGCGACGCGCAACGCGACGCAGCTGCTGCTGTTCCGCGACCTGAACGCGCGGGTGCGCGGCATCCGCCTGTCGGTGATCGAGCGCGTCGAGGACGTTCCGGCATCCGCGCTGTTCGAAAGCGCGGGCCGCGTGCAGGCGCAGATCGGCGAGGCGATTTTCCCGGTTCACGCCGCCCAGCCGCCGGCCGGAGAGGGCAACATCAAGCTTCTCCGCCTCCACGATGGCCGGTCGGTGCTATGCTACCCGATCGCCGAAGTCATCGACATCGTTCGGCTGCCCGATGCGATCCAGCCATCGCCGACGCCGGGGTTGATCGCGGGCGTTGCGCTGATCGGCGGCGAACCGGTCGAGCTGATCGACCCCTTCTGGCTGATGGAACAACAGGCCGTTCGTTCGGCCCCGTTGCCGTCGCGCGAACCGCTCTGCCATCTGGCCGACGACCATGACGGCTGGGGCGCCAATTTTCTGGCGCCGATCCTGCGCGGGGCGGGGTATCGCGTGACCCTCGCGGGGGAGGCCGCCGACGAAACCCCCGACCTGCTGCTCTGCCTGTCGGACGATGGCGGCGTTTGCGACCATGCGGCGGGCGAGGTGCCGGTGATCCGCCTGCGATCGTCGATCGAGGCGACGGCGCCCGACGACCAGAGCGTCTATCGTTACGACCGCGAGGCGCTGCTCGCCGCGATGCGCCGCCGCGTGGGGGGAGCACGGCCATGATGGAAAAACTCTATCTGATCGCGCGCATCGCCGACACGCGTGTTGCGTTGCGGAGCCGGACCATCCATTCGGTCGTGACCGTCGGAACGCCCGTCGAGGTGCCGGCCGCCCCGCCGCACGTCGCGGGGCTGTTCGCCCTGCGCAGCCGCGTTTTCACGCTGATCGACCCGCATGTCGTGATCGGCCTGCCTGCGGTCCCCGTTGTCGCCGGGCAAAGGGTGATCGTGATCGAAGTCGCCGAACATGGCTATGCGCTGCTTGCCGACGAGATCGAGGACGTGTGCTTCATCGACGCGCCCGAGACGCGCATCGCCGGAAATCTGCTTCCGGGATGGGCGCGGGTCGCCGACGCGATGATCGAACATGACGGCGCTTCGCTGCTCGTCGTCGATCCCTCGCATCTCATTCATTTGCCCTGCCTAAAGGCGGCGTGAATCGTGCCGTTCATTAACTGGCTGCACACGTCTTGCCATTAGCGTGGCGATATGTCCGGGGGTCGGAGTTAAATTGATGTCGAAATCCTGTCTGGTCGTTGATGACAGCAAAGTCATTCGCAAGGTCGCGCGCCATATCCTTGAAAGCATGTCCTTTGCGGTCGAGGAAGCCGCCGACGGGCAAGAGGCGCTGACCTATTGCCGCGCCAATCGGCCCGATGTGATCCTGCTCGACTGGAACATGCCGGTGATGAGCGGGATGGAGTTTCTGGGCGCGTTCAACGACCTGGATTACGGCCATGAGGAACGCCCGCGGGTGGTTTTCTGCACCACTGAAAACAGCATCGACCATATTCGCGCCGCGATCGAGGCGGGCGCGGATGAATATGTGATGAAGCCGTTCGATCGCGAAACGCTGGAAGGAAAGTTGCAGCTCGTCGGCGTCGCCTGACGCAAAGGTCCGGTTCGATGGCGCTTGCGCAACCTCTGGCTCCCGACCCCGATCCGCCGACGCGGGCGGTGCGGGTGATGCTGGTCGACGACAGCCTTGTCGTGCGCAGCATCCTCGAACGCATCGTCGAACAGCGGCCGGGTCTTTGCGTCTGCGCTTCCGTTGCCTCGGCAAAGGATGCATTGGACTATCTGGCGCGCGAATCCGTCGACGTCGTCGTGCTTGATATCGAAATGCCGGGCATGAACGGGATCGACGCCCTGCCGCATATATTGGAACGCGCCGCGCGGGCGCGTGTGCTGATCCTGTCGTCGAACTGCGTCGAAGGCGGTCCCGCCGCGGTCGAGGCGCTGGCGCTAGGGGCAAGCGATACCTTGGCGAAGCCGGGGCGCGGCAGTTTTTCGGGGCGCTTTGCCGAGGTGCTGACCGATCGCATCCTGACGCTGGGCAACCAGCAGGAGTTTCCCGCGCCCGTCGCGGTCGCGCAACGGCGGGCCCCTGCGCCGGTTTCGATGATTGTCGACACCGACCAGCCGATCGATTGCATCGCGGTTGCCGCGTCGACCGGCGGCATCCCGGCCTTTACCAATTTCCTCGCCAATCTCGATCCGCGGGTGACCGCACCGATCCTGCTGACGCAGCATTTGCCCGACGCCTTCATGGCGTTCTACGCGCGGCAGATCGGCATGATGACAAGTCGGCGCGTGCATGTCGCCGCGGCGGGAATGGCGGTCGAGGCGGGGCATATCTATCTGGCGCCGGGCGACGCGCATCTGCTCGTCGTCGCCAATGGCGCGCGCCGCGAGATCGCGCTTGACCGCCGCCCCGTCGACAATGGCTGCTGTCCGTCGGCCGACCCGATGCTCGATTCGGTTGCCGAAACCTATGGCAAGGGCGCCGTCGCGGTGATCCTGAGCGGCATGGGGCGTGACGGGGCGGCCGGCGCGGCGCGGGTGAAATCGGCCGGGGGCACGGTATTTGCCCAGGCCCCGGAAAGCTGTGTCATCTGGGGAATGCCGGGCGCGGTCGCAAAGGCAGGGATCGCCGCGGCGACGCTCAATCCCGATGCGATTGCGCTGATGCTCGGCAGTTTTCTCTCTGGCCGGGCGGCGGGGCGCCACAAGGCATGATGGGGGCGAGCGCCAGCGAATCGGCCTATCGTGTGCTGATGGGGGTGCTCGAATCGCGGACCGGCCAGACGCTGTCGCCCAACCGCATCTGGCGCATCGAAATGTCGCTGAAGCCGGTGATGCAACGCCATGGCATCGCCGACCTCGACGCGCTGGTTGGCGCGCTTGTCACCGCGGACAGCCGTCAGCTGCTCGACGACACGGTCGACGCGATGTTGAACAATGAAACATATTTTTATCGCGAACATAACGTGTTCGACGATATTGCCGCGACAGCACTTGAAAAGTTGCGCGCGATCAACGCCGAACGCCGGCGGCTCACCATCTGGCACTGCGGCGTTTCGACGGGGCAGGAAGCCTATTCGATGGCGATGCTGATCGCCGAACAGGGCGCGAAATGGGCGGGCTGGCAGGTCGACATCGTCGGAACCGACGTCAGCCATCAGGCGATCGGCCGCGCGCGCGTGGGGCTGTTCAGTCAGTTCGAGATCCAGCGCGGCCTTCCCGTGCAGCGCATGGTGCGCTGGTTCGACCAGACCGAGAGCGGCTGGCTGGCCAAGGCGGATCTGCGCCGCCGGATCGACTTTTCGGTGCAGAATATGCTGACCGACCGGCCGCCGCTGGCCTCGCCGGCCGACCTCATCTTCTGCCGTAATCTGCTGCTCTATTTCTCGCTGCCGATGCGGCAGAAGGCGTTCGCGCGACTGCGCGCTGCGGCGGCGCCGCAAAGCTTCCTCGTGCTCGGCGCGGGCGAAACGGTGCTGGGGCAAACCGACCAGTTCGTCGCCAGTCCGCGATTGCGCGGGCTTTACGAACCCGCCGACCAGCAGGCGCGGCGCTTCGGTTCGGGGCGGCCGGTCGCCGCCTGACCTTGCTTTTTGTCCCCCGCTGGCGCAAGCGACGGACAGGCAGCCACAGGACGGGCCCAGAAAGCGCATGAGCGATTTTGTCGAACGCTGGTCTCCCAATTTCGACGAACGCGCGCTGCCCGTTTCGATGATCGTCCTTCATTATACGGGTATGAAGACCGGCGCCGAAGCCATTGATCGGCTTGCCGATCCTGCTGCAAAAGTATCCGCCCATTATGTCGTCAGCGAGGACGGCCAGGTCACCCATATGGTGCCTGAGGACAAGCGTGCATGGCATGCGGGCAAGGCGCACTGGCGCGGCATCAGCGACATCAATTCGGCAAGCATCGGGATCGAGATGGTCAATCCGGGACACGAACATGGTTATGTCCCCTTTCCCGAACCCCAGATCGCTTCGGTCGTGCGGCTCGTTCATCTGATCAAGGACCGTTATGCGATCACGCGCGGCAATGTCGTCGGCCATTCCGACATCGCGCCGACGCGCAAACAGGATCCGGGCGAGCTGTTTCCGTGGGAAGAACTGGCGCGCCGCCGCCTCGCGCTGCCGCGCCCGACCAAGAAGCTGACCGATCCCTTGTGGACCGACGCGGGTTTCCTGCTTGCGCTCGAACGCTTCGGCTATGATGTGACCGACGGTTTTGCGGCGACGGTCGCATTTCAGCGGCGCTTTCGCCCCGAGCTGATCGACGGGACGATCGACGGCGAATGCCGGGCGATCCTGCTCGCCCTGCTGTTGCCGCAGCCCCAAGGGAATTGAGCGGCGGTTTGGGGCCGACAGCGGACAGGCAACCTCCTACATTCGCTCGCCATCCCCCATCATTCGCGCTATATTGGCCGCGTGCCAGAGGGTCGGGCGATCGCCGCTTTCGCAAGGAAGGGGAGGAAAGTCCGGGCTCCACGGAAACCACGGTGCCGGATAACGTCCGGCGGCCCCCCGAAAAGGGGGTCAGGGAAAGTGCCACAGAGAGCAGACCGCCCACGGCTTCGGCCCGGCGAAAGGTGAAAGGGTGCGGTAAGAGCGCACCGCGCGGACGGCAACGGACGCGGCACGGCAAACCCCACCGGGAGCAAGGTCGAATAGGGATGGCACGGGAAACCAGGGCTGGTTCCGGCCCCGCCATCCGGGTTGACTGCTTGAGCGTTCGGGTAACCGTTCGCCTAGACGAATGATCGCCCATCCCCGGCAACGGGGTGGACAGAACCCGGCTTACAGACCCTCTGGCATCTCTCCCCACACCCGGCCGCGGGGAACCGTGCGGCAAAAGGCTGCGTTCTAAGGCGAGGCAGAAGGGAGACATGCGATGAAAGTCGTCGACGATCATGTCGAAGTGGACGAAACCGAAGCGAGCGGCGGCGTCAAAGGGCATAATGTCCGCTATGTGCTGGCGTTTTCGCTGATCGCCGTGGTGATCGTGTTGTCGGCTATCTGGATCATCCCGGTGCTGACGCGACCCTGACGCGGCGGAGTTTCCGCTTTCCTGCCGCGCGCCGTTCACTTACCATCCTCCTGACCGATCGGAAAATGCGGGGTCGTGCGATTTCAATGCGAAGTTGCGCGGATTCCGGCGGTTGTCGATCGGGCGCGTCGCGGTGTCGCATTGGGGGATGATATGGTCGGGCGAACGCGCTTGAGCGTTTTTTCCGGGGCGTTTCTGGCGGCGTTGTTCGGCGCGCTTCCGGCATCGGCGCAGCCCGCCGCATGTGGCGAAGCGCCCTTGCGGGGCGACCGCGTCGCACTGCTGATCGGCAACAGTGCTTATAATGATTGGGAATGGCCGTCGTTGAAAAATGCGGTCAACGACATCGATCATGTCTGTGCCGCGTTCCAAAAGGCCGGCATCGCGCCGCGGATCGTCCGCAATGCCGACATGGGCGCGCTTGACGCCGCACTGACGCGCTTCGCGGCCGAAGCGGCGGGCGCGAAGTCTGTCATACTCTATTATGCGGGGCACGGTTTTGAATATGGCGGGCGCAACTGGCTGGTCCCGATGGATGCGCCGCCCGCGACACGGCGCGCCGACGTCGAAAAGCGCTATCTGTCGATCGAGGCGGCGGTCGAGCGCATCGTTCCCGACGGCGCGTTCACGCTGGTCTTTGTCGATGCTTGCCGCACCGCCGAACCGGTCGTGCGAATCGCCGACGTCGACACCGCGCGCGGCGAGGCCGGTTCGGCGCCACTCGGCCTGCTCGACATTGCGCAGGGAGCCGTTTTCTATTCGACCGCAAAGGGGCGCCCGGCGCTCGATTTCGCGCCGCCGGGGTCGCCGGTCAGCCCCTTTGCCGCGGCGGTGGTCAAGGAACTGGCGATACCGGGGCTGGAGATCGGCGATTATTTCAAGGTCGTGTCGCGCGAAGTTTACAAGCGGACGCACGGCATGGAACTGGGTCCGCAGCAGCCCTTTCATTATGGCAGCTGGTTCGAGGATTATTATCTCGTCGCGCCGCCCGAAATACCGGTGCGGGTCGCGCCGCCCGGCGGAATCAGGCCCCTGGCGGCGCCGCCACCGCCGCCATCGACGGCGGCCGTCCGCGGCACCGCCGCCGATCCGCTCGCCGACATTTCGCTCGACCGGCTGGCGATCGAGGATGAGCCGGTGCTGATCGCCGATGTGCTGTCACGCCATCCTGCGGCGAAGCTCGTCGCGCTTGCCGACGGCGGCCATCCGCTCGCGCAGCAGCTGGTGGGCTATATGTTCTCGCTGGGGGTCGGGGTGAAGAAGGATGTCGCCCGCGCGCGCGCCTATCTTGAACAGTCGGCGGCGCAGGGGTTCCCGGCGGGGCAGCAGGAACTTGCCTATCTGATTCTTGAAAACGAACCGTCGCCCGCCGACGTCAAACGCGCCTATGACCTGTATGTCGCGGCGTCGAATGCAGGTTTTTCGAAGGCGAAGACGCACCTCGCCTATCAATTGACCGTGGGACGCTTTGGCCCGCCCGATTTCGCGCGGTCGCAGGCGCTCTATGCCGAGGCGGCCGGGAAGGGGCATCCCGCGGCGATCTTTGCGCTTACCTTTTTCCCCGACACGCGCGCCGCGAACCTCGCGCGGCTTCGCGCCCTCGCCGATGCGGGCAATCCCGAAGGCAATCACTGGCTGTGCGAGGCGCATTTCGCCGACAAGACGCTGGCGGCGGCGATCGAGGATTGCGCCCTCGCGGCGCGCGCGGGCTTTGCGGGATCGCGGGCGATCCTGGCGCTTGCCTATGCCAGGGGAACGGGGGTTGCCGCCGACGCCCGCGAGGCGGCGCATTGGGCGCGGCTGGCGCGCAACCTGCCCGAACTGCGCAAGGACCAGCGCGAACTGATCGCGGGCATCGGCGAATGACGATCAGGGATAGCGGATCGCGATCACTTCCCATTCTTTCGGCCCCGCGGGAAGCTGCACTGTCCGAAGATCGCCGACCGCCGCGCCGCGCAGGGCGCGGGCGAGCGGGCTGTTCCAGCCGATCCGGCCTTCGCCCGCCGCGGCCTCGTCGTCGCCGACCAGCGTGACGGTGCGCCGCGCATCGTCGTCATCGGCCAGCTCGACCGTCGCGCCGAACCAGATGCGGCTCTTGTCGGGCTGCTCGGCCGGGTCGACGATGCGCGCGGCCTTCATGCGGCGTGCGAGAAAGCCGAGGCGCCGGTCGATTTCGCGAAGGCGCTTGCGGCCATAGATATAGTCGCCATTCTCGCTGCGGTCGCCATTGCCCGCGGCCCAGCTGATGACCTCGACCAGCTTCGGCCGCTCGTCGCCGAGCAGCGCGTCATATTCGGCGCGCAGCGCGGCAAAACCCGCGGGGCTGATGATATTGGTCTTGTCCCCCGGCATCGTTCAGACTTTCGAGTCATTCCGGTCTTCGCCGGGATGACGACCATCAGCGGACGGCATTCGGGATCTACCCCGGCGTGTGCTTGCCGAGATAGAAGCTCAGCGGCGCCTTCGGCAGCGGCTTGCCGTCGCGCAGCGTGTCATAGACGACGGCATTTTCGAGCACGCGCTGGACATAGTTTTTCGTCTCGAAGATCGGGATCGCCTCGATCCAGTCGAGAATGTCGATCGCGCCGGTGCGCGGGTCGCCATTGGCGCGCAGCCATTTGTTCACATTGCCCGGCCCGGCGTTATAGGCGGCGACCGCGAGCGGATAGCTGCCGCCATAATAGCGCAGCATCTGCTGAAAATAGGTCGAACCCAGCGTCATATTATAATTGGTGTCGGTGGTCAGCGCGCCGCCGTCATAGCTGAGGCCCAGCTTGCCCGCGACTTCGCGCGCCGTGCCGGGCATCAGCTGCATCATCCCGCGCGCGCCGGCGTGGCTGATCGCGGCGCGGTCGAACTGGCTTTCCTGCCGCGTGATCGCGTGGATGAAGGTCCAGTTATTCTCATGCCCCGCGGGGATGCGCACCGTCGGGAAGCCCGAAACCTCGACCGCGTCGAGGCTGTTCGCCTGCGCGCTGCGGCCGATCATCACGCCGAGGTCCGGGCGGCCGATCTCGGCGGCGAGCTTGCCTGCGAGCACATGGTCGGCGGGGGTGCTCGCCCGTTGCGCGAGCGCGCGGAGGAAAAGCGACTGTTCGCGCCACGCGCCGATTTCGCCGAGCGCGCGCGTGGCGCGGACCAGCCGGTCGTCCTCGAACGCGCGCTGCTCGTCGGCGCCGATCTCGATGGTCGGGTTCGGCGTCGGTTTGGGTTGCGGGCGGCCCAGCCGTTCGAGCGCCAGCTGGCCATAGAATTGGTCATAATGTTGCGCGGCGTCGGCGAAATGGGCGTTCGCCGCCGCGCGGTCGCCCGCGGCGAGCGCGGCACGGCCCGCCCAATAGAATCCCTTGGTGCGCGTTTGCGCCGAGCGCGCCGCCTCGCCATAGGCGCGGAAGAGCTTGGCGGCCTCGGCCGGGCGGCCGAGATCCTTGAAGGCGAGCTGTCCCGCCAGCCAGGCCAGCGACGTATAATCGTCGCGCACGCCGAGCGGTGTTTCGCGGACCACGGTGCCGGGCGGCAGCGCGTCGTCGAGCTGGCGGGCGATATTATAGGCGGTGAGCTTGTCGCCGCCGCTGTCGGCAAGGCGTGCGTTGGTGAGCAGGGTTTCCAGCCACTCCTCGGCGTCGGTCGGCGCGCTTGTCAGCGACCGGGGCGCGGCGAGCAGCGCGCGGGCTTCGCCGACGCGGCCCGACGCACGCAGCCAGGTCGCCTTGTCGGCGATATAACCGGGGTCGGTGCGGACGAGCGACGGATTGGCGCCTTCGACCGCCGAGGCCTGGAAGGCGGCGTCGACCGCGCCGCTGCGCATTGCGAGGCGCGCGGCAAAGATCGCGCGCTTTTCGGGCGACGTATAGCCGAGCTGGCGGCTGGCGGCCGAGGTTTCTCCCCTCCACAGCAGCCTGTCCATGCGCGCGTCATGGTCGGCGAGCGTCAGCGCGCCGGGGAACATGCCGAGCACGCGGCTGGTTTCATAATCGTCGAGCGGCCCGCTCGTCCACGCGCGGCGCACCGCGGCATGGGCTTCCTGGCGCCGACCGGAGGCGTTCAGCGCCATCGCCATGCGCAGGTGGCCGCTGGCGGTCTGCGGCGGATAGGCGGCGAAATAGGCGAGCGTGCGCGCGGGATCGAAACTGTCGAGCGCGATCGCCTTTTCAGCGCGCAGGCGCAGCTTGTCCGTATCGGGCCAGCCCTTGTTCGCCATCAGGAAACGCGAGAGCTGATCGAAGGACGCGCCGCTGTTCGCGGTGAGGCGCCGCCATTCCAGCACCGCTTCGCCGACCATGTTGGGCGCGGGCGGGGGCCCCGATACCGAGGCCAGTCCCATCTGGGCGCGATACCAGGCCATTTGTTCGGGGGTAAGTTCGCTGGCGGTGGCCGCGGCGGGAAAAGCGAGCGCCAGCGCGAGAGCGAGGCGCGAGAGGGAAGATATCGCGAACATGGCGGTCATCGTAACGCCAAACTCCTTGCGGGTCGCTGAATAGACGTCCAATAGCGGCGCGCGGCCCGGATTCTATCGGGGCGGCCATGTCCTTGTAAAGGAGCGGAGCATGTTTTCGGGTTCCATTCCCGCCTTGGTGACGCCATTTCGCGACGGGGCGTTCGATGCGCCGGCCTTTGCGCAGCTTGTGGATTGGCAGGTCAAAGAAGGATCGAGCGCGCTGGTGCCGTGCGGGACGACGGGCGAAAGCCCGACGCTGGGATTTGACGAACATTATCGCGTGATCGACTGCTGCATCGAAGCGGCTGCCGGGCGCGTTCCGGTGATCGCGGGTTGCGGATCGAACGACACCGCGACCGCGATTCGCCATATGCGCCACGCGCAGGCGTCGGGCGCCGATGCGGCGCTGATCGTCGCGCCCTATTACAACCGGCCGAGCCAGGAAGGGATGATCGCGCATTTCGAGGCGCTGGCTGACGCCAGCGACCTTCCGATCGTCGTTTATAACGTCCCCGGCCGCACCGTCGCCGACATCAGCGCCGAAACGATGTGCAGGCTGGCCGAGATCCCGACCGTCGTGGCGGTCAAGGATGCGAGCGGCGACCTTGCCCGCGTGACCGTCCATCGCGCGGGGGCGGGGCATGATTTCTGCCAGCTGTCGGGCAACGACGATCTGTGGCTGCCTCACGCGGCGATGGGCGGCGCGGGGTGCATTTCGGTCACCGCCAATGTCGCGCCGCGGCTCTGCGCCGATTTCGCCGCCGCCTGCGCCGCGGGCGACTGGGCGCGGGCGCTGATGCTCCACGACCGGCTGTTCGCGCTGCACAAGGCGATGTTCTCCGACACCTCGCCGGGGCCGGTCAAATATGCGCTGTCGCGCGTGCACGACTGGTTTTCGCCCGAAGTGCGCCTACCTATCATCCCGGCGTCCGCCGCATCGCGCGCGGCCGTCGATGCCGCGCTGTCGTCGGCAGGAGTCGTCTAGCTTTCGTCATGGCCCGTCCGCAGTCCGCCGCCGAGTTTGACAAGAAAAAGGTCGTCGCCGAGAACCGGCGCGCGCGCTTCGACTATGCCATCGAACAGGTTTTCGAGGCGGGAATCGCGCTGCAGGGCACCGAGGTCAAGTCGCTGCGCTTCGGCGAGGGGACGATTGCCGAAAGCTATGCCGAGGTGAACGGCGGCGAGGTGTGGCTGATCAACGCCAATATTCCCGAGTTCAGCCACGGCAATCGTTTCAATCACGAACCGAGGCGGCCGCGCAAGCTGCTGCTCAACTGGCGCGAGATCAACAAGCTGCATGCGGGTGTGATGCGGCAGGGGATGACGCTCGTGCCGCTCAGCATTTATTTCAACAGCCGCGGCCGCGCCAAGGTCGAACTGGCGCTCGCCAAGGGCAAGAAGGCGCACGACAAGCGCGAATCGATCAAGGAACGCGACTGGAAGCGCGACAAGCAACGACTGCTGAAGGACCGCGGATGAGCGGCGACACGCCAAGGGATGGCAAATCCCGCGACAAGGCTGCGGTGATGAACTGGATCCGCCGCAATTCGCCGACGCGCGAGGAACTGCTGGCAAGCCGTTTCGTCAAGCCGTTCGCCCATCGGGTCGCGCACAGCCATTTGTGGCGCTTCACGCGCACCTCGGTGCCGCGCGGCACTGCGCTCGGCCTGTTCGTCGGCATTTTTTTACTGATTCCCGGCGTCCAGATTCTGGGCGTCGCGCTGCTCGCGCTGCCGGTGCGTGCGAATATTCCGATCGGCGCGGCGATGACATTTTTGTCGAACCCGGTGACGACCCCGTTCATCATCCTCGCTTCGGTCTGGCTTGGCGACTGGCTGTTCGGGCTTCAGGCGAACAGCGCGACCTTTTCGGCGATGATCGAGCATGGCGCATCGGCGGGCGAGTGGGTGCGCTGGACCTTTTCAGACGCCGCGCCGGCGATGCTCGCTGGGCTGTTCGTGATTTCCCTCGTCGCGGCGGCGGTCGGCTATGTGCTGGCCGCAATCGTCTGGGACAATTGGATTCGCCTCCGCTGGCGGCGCAAGCTGGCGCGCGCACGCGACCAACGACATGAGGCATCGACGAGCGACACGGCGGCCGGTTGAACCGGCCCTTCGCCGGCGTATAGCTGATCCATCGCCGACCCGTTCCGCCCCGATGCGGCACGGGTTGCCGCTTCATGCTGATAACTGGGGAATATCATGATCCACCTGCCCAAGACTTCGCGCCTGATGGCGAGCGCCGCGCTCGGCGCGCTGATGCTGACCGCCTTGCCGGCGGCGGCCGAGGAAAAACCCGCAGCGGCGCCCGCGGCCACGAGCGCCGCGAAACCCGCGCTTGGAACCTTTGGTTTCGACCTTTCGGGGATGGACAAGAGCGTCCAGCCGGGCGACGATTTTTACGCCTATGCCAACGGCACCTGGGCCAAAAACACGCCGATCCCGGCCGACAAGTCGAACTTCGGCATGTTCACCGTGCTGGCCGATCTGTCGCAGACGCGCACGCAGGAAATCCTGGAGGCGGCCAGGACCGATCCGAACAGCATGATCGGCCGCGCCTATGCCGCCTATCTCGACGCGGCGACGGTCGAGGCCAGGGGCCTCGCGCCGATCGAACCGTGGCTGAACCAGATCCGGGCCGTCGACAAGGCCGGGCTGGCCAGGCTGCTTGCCGAGGCCGACCGCAACGGAGTGCGGCATTTCTTCGGCGGCTATGTCGGGCAGGACGACAAGAATCCGGACGTTTACATCTATACGATGTTCCAGGGCGGTATCGGTATGCCCGACCGCGATTTCTATCTGAAAGAGAATGAGCGCAATACCAAGCTCCAGGCCGCCTATCTGAAGCATCTGGAAAATGTCCTGACGCTGGCTGGCGAGGCGAACGCCGCGGCGCGCGCGCAGGCGATCTATGATTTCGAAAAGCAGATCGCGACCGTCCACTGGGACAAAAATGACAGCAGCGACGCCACCAAAGTCTATAACAAGATGACGATCGCCGAGCTGGCGGCCGCGGCGCCGGGGTTCGACTGGGCGACCTTCATTCGCGGCATCGGTGTCAGGGAGGATTCGCTGCTCGTGTCGCAGCCGAGCGCCTTCACCGGCGAAGCGAAGCTGCTCGCCGACGCGCCGATCGGCGTTATCCGCGACCTGCTGATCGTGCGCAGCCTTGACGGTTTTTCGGATGTGCTGCCCGACGCGGTCGCGCAGGAAGCCTTCTCTTTCTATGGCACCGCGCTGTCGGGCACGCCGCAGATGCAGGAACGCTGGAAGCGCGCGGTCGACTTTACCACGAACAATTTGGGCGAGGCGGTCGGCCAGGATTATGTCGCCAGATATTTTCCGCCCGAAACCAAGGCGGCGATGGACCAGCTCGTCAAGAATGTGCTGGCGGCGATGGGCGACCGCATCGACGCTCTGAGCTGGATGCAGCCCGAAACCAAGGTCAAGGCGAAGAAGAAGCTTGCCAATTTCACGACCAAGATCGGTTATCCCGACCGCTGGAAGGATTACAGCAAGCTGGAAATCAAGGCGGACGACCTTTTCGGCAATGCGCTGCGGTCGAACCGGTTTGCGCACGATGACAATATCAGCCGCCTTGGCGGGCCGATCCGCCGCTGGGAATGGGGCATGACCCCGATGACGGTCAACGCCTATGCCAATTTCGGCATGAACGAGATCGTCTTTCCGGCCGCGATCCTGCAACCGCCCTTTTTCGACCCGCACGCCGACCCCGCGATCAACTATGGCGGCATCGGCGCGGTGATCGGGCATGAGATCAGCCATCATTTCGACGACCAGGGCGCGAAATATGACGAGACGGGCAAGCTCGCCGATTGGTGGACCCCCGCCGACGTCGCGGCGTTCGAGGCAGCGGGCAAGGCATTGGTTGCGCAATATGACGCCTATGAAGTGCTGCCCGGCGAAAAGCTCGACGGCACCTTCACGCTCGGCGAAAATATCGGTGACCTTGCCGGTCTGACCGTCGCTTACGAGGCGTATAAGAAGTCGCTCGGCGGCAAGGAGGCGCCGGTGCTGGACGGCCTGACCGGCGACCAGCGCTTCTTCCTCGGCTGGGCGCAGGTGTGGCGGCGCAATTACCGCGAGCAGAATCTGTCGCAGCGGATCACGACCGATCCCCACGCGCCCTCGATTCAGCGGACTTGGGTCTCGCGCAACCTTGACCCTTGGTATAAGGCGTTTCAGGTTAAGCCCGGCCAGAAGCTGTACCTGACGCCCGAAGATCGTGTCCGCATCTGGTGACAAAGCGATAGAAAGTCCGTGATTTGACCGCGCAAAGCCTGCCCTCCGCTGATGGTGACGTCATCAGGGGGGCGGGCCCTGCCGGGACGATCGCGCCGCCCGCCACCTTGTCGCGCGTCGATCTGGCGCTGCTCGCCGGACTGGCGCTCGTGTCCGCCGCGCTGCTGTTGTGGGCGACGGGCAGCGCGATCCTTGCCGCGGGTTTCGCCGCGGGCCTGGCGGTGGCGGCGGGCGGCGTGGTGCTGGCGCGTCGACTGTTCCCCGCGGCGACGCGCGGCGAGGCGGCGGCGCCCGACTGGACGATATTGCGTCAGGCGGTCAATCACGACGATGTCGCGATCGCGGTCACCGATCGCGCCGGGCGGATGGTATGCGCCAACGACCTGTTCGCGACATGGATGGGCGGCTTTGTCACGCCGCCGGGCCTGCCGCTCGACGGCCGCGGCGTCGAGCTTTTGAAGAACGCCGGGCGCGCGGCGTGGCGCGACGGCGAAGGACGCGCCGACGATATCGCGATCGGCCCCCTGCAACTGCGCGCGCAGGTGACGCGCACCGGGCAGGCCGAGGATTATCTCGTCTGGCGCTTTGCGGCCGTCGAGCGTTTCGATCTGGTCGCCGAACTCACCCGACATCTCGGCGGCCCGGCAGGGCGCACGTTGGGCCATGCCGGGGTGATGGCGGCGCTGGTCAACCATGAGGGACGGCTGCGCGCCGCGAACGAGGCCTTTCTGCTGCGCGCGCTGGGCGAGGATGACGCGCGCCATTTCGCCGGGCGCGACGTTGCGCCGATGCTGCGGCTCGACGATGGCGGCGCGCTCTATTTCGCGCGCGAGGGCGACCGCGCGACGCCGGTGCGGCTGATCCAGATCCCGCTGGCACCCGCCGACAGCACAACACCCGTGCTGCTCGCGATGCTTGACGAAGAGATGGGACCGGCGGACCGCGGCACCGCGCAAACCTATGTCGAGACACTGTTGTCGCTGCTGCCCTTCGGGCTGGCGCTCGTCGACCGCGACGGGCGCTTTCTGTACATGAACCGCGCGTTCGTCCGCGCCGCGAACCTGCCCGACGGCAAGAAACCGCGCTATCCGGGCGACATCGTGGTCGCCGAGGACAAGGGGCCGCTCGCCGATATGATCCGCCGCCACAGCAGCGGGCAGCAGGTGGGCGGCGACCTGTCGATCCGCCTTGCGGGGCAGAGCGGTGAACCTGTGTCGATGCGCATCGTCGGCGTGCGCGGCCTCGGCGAAGCGGCGGTGCTGCTCAGCCTCAAGGATTCGAGCGAGGAATCGCGGTTGAAGCGCCAGGTTGCGCAGGCATCGAAGATGCAGGCGGTGGGGCAGCTCGCGGGCGGCGTCGCGCATGATTTCAACAATATCCTGACCGCGGTGCTCGGCGCGTGCGACCTGATGCTGATGCGCCACACGCCCGGCGACAGCGACTATGACGACATTCAGCAGATCCGCAGTAACGCCAATCGTGCCGCCAGCCTGACGCGGCAATTGCTCGCTTTCTCGCGGCAACAGACGCTGCGCCCGCAGATTTTGCAGCTGCCCGACGTGATTTCCGAAGTGTCGCATCTCCTGAAGCGCCTGATCGGCGAGACGGTGCAACTGTCGGTGCGCCATGGCCGCGGCCTTGGTGCGGTGCGCGCCGACCCAGGCCAGCTCGAACAGGTCATCATCAACCTGGCCGTCAACGCCCGCGACGCAATGCCCGGCGGCGGGACGCTGACGATCGAAACCTATCCGGTGTCGGCCGCCGATGTGCGCCAGATCGGCAACGAGTTCATGCCGCCCGCCGATTATTGCGCGCTCAAGGTCAGCGACACGGGCACGGGCATTCCCGCCGATATTTTGCCCAAGATTTTCGAGCCCTTTTTCACGACCAAGGATGTGGGGAAGGGAACGGGGCTGGGATTGTCGACCGTTTATGGCATCATCAAACAGTCGGCGGGTTTCATCTTTGCCGACAGCCAGCCGGGCGAGGGCACCAGCTTCACCATCTACCTGCCTGTCCACCGCGTCGCGGGCGAGGCTCCGGCGGCGCCGCAGCCGACTGCCAAGCCCAAGAAGAGCCAGTGGGGCAGCGGGACGATCCTGCTTGTCGAGGATGAAGATATGGTGCGTGCGGTCGCGGAACGCGCACTGGCCCGCGCGGGTTATACAGTCATCACCGCCGCGCAGGGCGAGGAGGGACTTGAACGCTTTGACGAGCTGGAGAAGGTTGATTTGGTCATCAGCGATGTCGTGATGCCGACGATGGATGGGCCCGCGATGGTGCGTGCGATGCGCACCAGGCGCCCCGGCCTGCCGGTGCTGTTCATGTCGGGCTATGCCGAGGAGCAGCTTCGCCAGTCGATCGACATCGACGATGTGTCCTTCCTGCCCAAACCCTTTTCGGTCGCGCAGCTCGCCGAGGCGACGTCGGCGGCGCTGGACGAGGCGGCGCATCGTGGGCGACGGGATGGCTGATCCGCGCATCCTGATCGTCGAGGACGATGTGCTGATCGGCATGATGCTGGTCGACATGTTCGACGCGCTCGGCCTGCCCGAACCCGCGCAGGCGACGGGCAAGGACGAGGCGCTGGCGCTGATCGCGTCCGAACCGCTCGCGGGGGCGCTCGTCGACATCAACCTCGGCGAAGACAAGGGCTGGCCCGTCGCCGACGCGCTCGTCGCCATGGGAATACCCTTCGCCTTCACCTCCGGCGGCGGCGATGTCATTCCGGCCGCGCACGCGAGCCGTCGGTTGATTCCCAAGCCGTTCCGGATCGGCGACATCGAGGCCGCGCTGCGGGATTTCGGCGTGTAGCGCTAATCTGTCGTTCCCCTCTTGTTCCTGTAGAACAAATGTGGCACACGGGTCCGGCGTTGCGATGCGTCCGCGGTCGCTCTAGAGCAGGAAAGGACGGCAAATGGCCGGACAATTGTCACTCGTCGAATCGGGGAAATCAGTGAACGGAACGGACAGGCAGAAGGCGCTCGACGCCGCATTGGCGCAGATCGACCGCGCCTTCGGCAAGGGCTCGGTGATGAAGCTGGGGTCGAAGGAAGCGATGCAGGTCGAGGCGATTTCGACCGGGTCGCTCGGCCTCGACATCGCGCTGGGGGTTGGCGGTCTGCCGCGCGGCCGCGTCGTCGAAATCTACGGCCCCGAAAGCTCAGGCAAAACGACGCTCGCGCTGCATTGCATCGCGGAAGCGCAGAAGATGGGCGGCACGGCGGCGTTCGTCGATGCCGAACATGCGCTCGACCCCGTCTATGCGCGCAAGCTGGGCGTCGACATCGACGAACTTATTGTGTCGCAACCCGACACGGGCGAACAGGCGCTGGAAATCGTCGATACGCTCGTGCGCTCGAACGCGATCGACGTGCTCGTCGTCGACTCGGTCGCCGCGCTTGTGCCGCGCGCCGAGATCGAGGGCGAGATGGGTGACAGCCATGTCGGCCTGCAGGCGCGGCTGATGTCGCAGTCGCTGCGCAAGCTCACCGGCTCGATCAGCCGCTCGCGCTGCATGGTGATCTTCATCAACCAGCTGCGCATGAAGATCGGCGTGATGTACGGCAACCCCGAAACCACGACCGGCGGCAATGCGCTCAAATTCTATGCCTCGGTCCGCCTCGACATCCGCCGCACCGGCCAGATCAAGAATGGCGATGAGATCGTCGGCAACACCACGCGCGTCAAGGTGGTGAAGAACAAGGTCGCGCCGCCGTTCAAGCAGGTGGAGTTCGACATCATGTACGGGCAGGGCATTTCCAAGATCGGCGAGATTCTCGACATCGGCGTCAAGGCCGGGCTGGTCGAAAAATCGGGCGCCTGGTTCAGCTATGATTCGATCCGCATCGGGCAGGGCCGCGAAAACGCCAAAAACTTCCTGACCGAAAATCCCGAACTTCGCGAACGGCTCGAAGCCGCGATCCGCAGCCGCACCGACGCGGTCGCCGAAGAAATGATGGCAGGCCCCGACGACGACGCGGGCGACGACATCTGACGATCGTCCTGCCGGTTCGCGCGTTCGTGCGACCCGGTGGGTAAACGGCGGCGGGCCACGCGACCTCCTTGTATCGCGGCCACCTGCATGCCCCTCTCCCCCGCGGGTGGGCCCGCTTGCCGTTGATCGGTCGTCTGGCAGCTTCTTTGTCCGGGTGCGCGCGATAAGGGGCATCCCGGCCTTGCTCGATGCGAACCGGGTTGGGTTGCTGCATGGCCACCGGTCGTCAGCCGCCATCGGCACGGCGCAGCCCGTTCGGCGTTGACCCGTCCGTGGCGGCGGCGCCTTGCGTGGCGGCCGGCAACGGCTACAGATGAACCATGCCCGCGATCCGTCTCTTCGGCCTGCCGACCGACATCAACAGCAGCTTCGAACGCGGCGCGGCGGCCGGCCCGGCCGCGATCCGCGCGGCGCTGTGGAGCGACCGCGGCAACATGGCGACCGAACTCGGCGGCGAAATCGGCACCGACATCGCTTTCGCCGACGATGGCGACCTGCCGCTCACCGAGCGCACCGCCGAGGATGACGCCGCGATCCGCCGCCACGTCGCGATGCTGTGCGAGGATGGCGAGGTGCCGCTCGCGCTCGGCGGCGATCATGCGGTGACCTTTCCGCTCGTCCAAGCCGCCGCGACCTGTTTCGGGCCGCTCAATATCCTGCACATCGACGCGCACCCCGATCTCTATGCCGACTTCGGTGGCAATCCGCGCAGCCACGCCTCGCCCTTTGCGCGCATCTGCGAGGCGGGTCATGCGGCGCGGCTGGTGCAGGCCGGTATCCGCACGCTGACCCCACATTGCCGCGACCAGGCGACACGTTTCGGGGTCGAGATCATTCCGATGGCGGGCTTCACGCCCGACAAGGTGCCCGTGCTCGAAGGGCCGCTCTATATCTCCATCGACCTCGACGGGATCGACCCGTCCGAGGCGCCGGGCGTCGCGCACCCTGAGCCTGGCGGGCTGACCGTGCGCGAAGTGCTGGCAGTGCTGCACAAGCAGACCGCGCCGATCGTCGGCGCCGACATCGTCGAGCATCACCCCGGCCGCGACATCGGCGGCGTGACCGCGATCGTCGGCGCCAAGCTGGTTCGCGAAGTCGCGGCGCTGATCGACCGCAACGGCCGCTGCCGGACCTGACCTTTTTGAGGAGAATATCATGACGCTGATCGTCCATCATCTGAACAACAGCCGCTCGCAGCGTATCCTGTGGCTGCTCGAGGAAATCGGCGCGCCGTATGAGATCCGGTTTTACGATCGCGATCCGGTGACCAACCTCGCGCCGCCCGAACTTGTCGCGGTCCATCCGCTCGGCAAGTCGCCCGTGATCGAGGATGACGGCCGCGTGGTCATCGAGTCGGGGGCGATTACCGAATATCTGTGCGAACGGCACGGCGGCGGGCATCTCGTCCCCGAACGCGGCACCGACGATCATGTCAGCCATCTCGAATGGCTGCATTTTGCCGAAGGGTCGGCGATGACCCCGATCCTGCTGCGCATATATACCGCGCGGCTCGGCGAAGCGGCGGCGCCGCTCGAACCGCGGATCAACCAGCAGCTCGATTCGCATTTTTCCTATATGGAAAGCCGCATCGGCGACGGTGGCCATTTCATCGGCAACAGCCTGTCGGCGGCCGACATCATGTTGAGCTTTCCGGCGGAGATCGCCGTCATGCAGGGCATGGCGCCGCGCTATCCCAAGCTCGCGGCCTTTGTGAACGCCTGCCACGCGCGACCCGCCTGGCAGCGGGCGCGGGAGAAGGGCGGCGCCTATTATGGCTATTGACCGGCGCGGCTGGGTGCCGCTCGCCGTGCTGGCCCTGTGGTCGGGGGACGCGGCGGCACAGTTGCCAGCGCTCGGCCCGGATGTCGAACGCGCCGCGCCGGAGTCGGCGGGCGTCGCGACCGGCGACGAAGATGCGGCACTGGCCCGCTTCGCCGCTTACACCATGGCGCTGGCAAGGCGCGACTATGCCAGCGCCTATGCGATGCTGCGCCTGTCGTTTCAGGCGGCGAGCCCGCGGCTTGAATGGGAGATGAACCTGCGCAAGCGCGCGGTGCTGTGGGCCGACGGGACGCTGCGCGTGCTGCGGCTGAGCTGGTATGCGGACCCCGCGGGCCAGCCGCCGGGTCTCTATGCGGCCTTTGATTTCCGCGGCGACCGGACGGATGGCACCATGGATTGCGGCTATGTCGTGGTCCACCGCGCAGCGCCCGGCGCGGCGTGGACCGTGGTGCGCACCGATACGTCGGAAGTGCCGCCCGATCTGATCGAGAAGGGCGTGCCCAAGGCCGATGTGCTGACCCAGCTCCCCTGCTATCTGGGCAAGGGAATCGCGACGGCCTTCTGAACGGTGCCGTTGATCAGCGTCATCGCGACGAAGCGGCTTGTCGCACCGCCGCAAAATGCCTAATTCGCGCGCATGACATCGACCAACGACATTCGCCGCGCGTTCCTCGACTATTTCGGAGGCACGGGGCACCATATCGAACCGTCGGCGCCGCTGGTGCCGTACAACGACCCGACGCTGATGTTCGTCAACGCGGGCATGGTGCCGTTCAAGAATGTCTTTACCGGGCTGGAAAAGCGTCCATACAGCACCGCGGCTTCGTCGCAGAAATGCGTGCGCGCCGGCGGCAAGCACAACGACCTCGACAATGTCGGCTATACCGCGCGGCATCATACTTTCTTTGAAATGCTGGGCAATTTCTCGTTCGGCGACTATTTCAAGGAACAGGCGATCCACCATGCCTGGACGCTGATCACGAAGATTTGGGGGCTGGCGCCTGAGAAGCTGACCGCGACCGTCTATCACACCGACGATGAAGCGTTCGACCTGTGGAAGAAGATCGCGGGCCTGCCCGACGATCGCATCATCCGCATTCCCACCAGCGACAATTTCTGGTCGATGGGCGATACCGGGCCGTGCGGGCCGTGCAGCGAAATCTTCTATGACCATGGCGACCAGATCCGGGGCGGCCCGCCGGGATCGCCGGATGAGGACGGCGACCGCTTCGTCGAAATCTGGAACCTGGTGTTCATGCAATATGAACAGATGCCGGGCGGCGAGCGCGCTCTCCTGCCGCGGCCGAGCATCGACACCGGCATGGGGCTGGAACGCATCGCCGCGGTGCTGCAGGGTGTCCACGACAATTATGACACCGATACGTTCAAGGCGTTGATCGAGGCGTCGGTCGAGCTGACGCATGTTCCCGCCGACGAGGCGCACAAGGCGAGCCACCGCGTGATCGCCGACCACCTGCGCGCGTCGAGCTTCCTCGTCGCCGACGGCGTGCTGCCGTCGAACGAGGGCCGCGGCTATGTGCTGCGCCGGATCATGCGCCGCGCGATGCGCCACGCGCATCTGCTTGGGGCGAAAGACCCGCTGATGCACCGCCTGCTGCCGTCGCTCACCGCCGAGATGGGCGCCGCTTACCCCGAGCTGATCCGCGCGCAGCCGCTGATTTCGGAGACGCTGGAGCGCGAGGAGGTCAAGTTCCGCCAGACGCTCGACAAGGGGCTGAAGCTGCTCGACGAGGCGACCGCGGGCATGGGCAAGGGCGATACGCTGGCGGGTGAGGTCGCGTTCAAGCTCTATGACACCTATGGTTTCCCTTATGATCTGACCGAAGATGCGCTGCGCGCGCAGGACATTTCGGTCGATCGCGCGGGATTCGACGCGGCGATGGCGCAGCAGAAGGCGGCGGCGCGCGCGGCGTGGAAGGGCAGCGGCGAAAAGGCGTCGGACGATATCTGGTTCGACCTCGCCGAGGCGAACGGCAGCACCGAATTCACCGGCTATACCTCGACAACGGGCGAGGCGACGGTGATCGCGCTCGTCAAGGACGGCGCCCCCGTGAATGAAGCCAGCGCGGGCGACGAAGTCGTGGTGCTCACCAACCAGACGCCCTTTTATGGCGAAAGCGGCGGGCAAATGGGCGACACGGGGACGATCGCGACGCTGGACGGCGCGAAGGCGTCGGTGAGCGATACCGGCAAGCCGCTCGGCCGCCTGCACACGCATCAGGCCAGGCTGGAGGCGGGAACGCTGAAGGTCGGGGACACGGTGCAGCTGATCGTCGATGCCGAACGCCGCGACCGCATCCGCGCCAATCACAGCGCGACCCACCTGCTGCACGCGGCGCTCCGCAACAGGCTGGGCGGGCATGTCACGCAGAAGGGCAGCCTGGTCGCTGCCGACCGTCTCCGCTTCGACTTTTCGCACCCCAAGGCGCTGACGGCTGAGGAGATCGCGGACATCGAGGCGGAGGTGAACGCGCAGATCCGCCGCAACGAGCCGGTGACGACGCGGCTGATGACGCCCGACGACGCCGTTGCGGCCGGCGCGCTCGCGCTGTTCGGCGAAAAATATGGCGACGAGGTGCGCGTGCTCAGCATGGGGACGGCCGACGACAAGAGCTATTCGGTCGAGCTGTGCGGCGGCACCCACGTCCGCGCGCTGGGCGACATCGCGCTGTTCAAGATCGTCGGCGAAAGCGCAGTGTCGTCGGGGGTGCGGCGTATAGAGGCACTGACCGGCGAGGCGGCGCGACAATGGCTGAACGGCCGCGACGAGGCTTTGAAGGCCGCGGCGGCGGCGCTCAAGGCGTCGCCCGACGAGGTGCCGGCGCGCGTCGCACATCTTGCCGAGCAGCTGAAAAAGGCCGAACGCGAACTTGCCGATGCCAAGAAGGCGCTGGCGCTTGGCGGTTCCGGCGGCGGTGCCGCGACGGGACCGGCGGTCGAGCAGGTCGGCGATGTCGCATTCCTCGCGCAGGTTGTCGACGGGCTCGATCCCAAAGAACTGCGCGGCACGGTCGATGGGCTCAAGAAACAGGTCGGCAGCGGCGTCGCGATGCTCGTCGCGGTCAACGACGGACGCGCCTCGGTCGCGGTCGGGGTGACCGACGACAAGGCGGGCAGCCACAGCGCGGTCGATCTGGTCAAGGCGGCGGTCGCGGCGCTGGGCGGTCAGGGCGGCGGCGGGCGGCCCGACATGGCGCAGGGCGGCGGCCCGAACGGCGGCGCGGCGAATGATGCGGTGGCGGCGGTCAGGGCCGCGCTCGCTTGAGGCCGACAAAAAAGACGCGGCGCACCGATCATGCGCAGCGGCTGATCGCGGCGCCGCTGGTCGATGTGTTTGCGGCCTTCACCAGCGCCGACAAGCTGGTGCACTGGTTGCCGCCTGAAGGGGCGACCGGTGCGTTCGAGCATGTCGATTTGCGGGCCGGGGGCGGCTTTCGGATGCGGCTGACGTTCGACGATGTCGAGGTCGAAACGAAGAACGACGACGACAGTGATGTCGTTGACGTGCAGATTCCGGTGCTCGACGACGGGCGCTTGATCGTGTGGGAGGTCGCATTCGAATCCGACGACCCGCGTTTTTCGGGGACGATGGCGATGCACTGGTATCTGTCGCGGCAGGGCGGCGGCGGCACGCTGGTGACGGTCGATGCGCATCATGTGCCGCCGGGGATTTCGGCGAAGGATCATATCGAGGGATTGAACGGCTCGCTCGCGAATCTGGCGGCGGCGGTGGAGGGATAAGGCTCAACTCAGATCCCGTTCGCCCTGAACCTGTCGAACGACGGTTCGTTTCTTCAATACCGGCAGAAGGAAGATCGGTGCTTCGACACGCAGAGGGCGAACGGCAAAGAGGTCAGGCTTCGATACCCTTCGCTTTCCCCCACGCGCGCGCCGCGGTATATCCCAGATAACCGGTGCCGAAGAGCGCATAGAGCGGTTCGGGGATGCCCGACAGATAGGCGTTCATGCCCTCGGCGATGCTTTTGGCCATTTCGGGGCGCGCGGCGGCGATCAGGCCCATCGGGATGGCCCAGAGCAACAGCGCATACATGACATAGAGGAAGCTCGGCCGCGCGCGGCTGGTCCAGGGGTCGGCGCTGTTCGCTTCGGCGACGATTGCGGTCATGCGCGTGCGGATCGCTTCCATTTCCTGGCTGCCTTCGAGTTTCAGCAGTTCCAGCTTGGCGCGGTCGCGCGCTTCGGGGTCGGGGATGATCTTGTCGATCAGCTTGGCGATGGGGCCGATCAGCCCTTCGATAATGCTCATGTCCATTCTCCTTTGCCGTCAAAGGTGAGTAAGGTTCCGCCCAATGGCGCGCCACAAAGCGTCAGTCCCGGCCGATCCGGTTCGCGAGCCAGCCGTAGAGAAAGGCTTCCTGGCTGGGGCGGCGTTCGGCGAGCGCGATGTAGCGTTCGCCCTGCAACGCCTCCATCGCGCGCAGCAGGATGGTTTCGCCGCCCTTGCCGCGCGCGTCGAGGAAGCTGTCGAGCGCGGCGAGGGTGCGCGGGCCGATCGCGCGGTCGACCGCGATGTCGGGATAGTCGCGCGCGGCGCGGTTGAGCGCGTTGAGCGCGCGCTGAAGAAAGCCGGTCGCGGTGGCGCTGCCCATGTTGACGCCGGTGTCGAACAATTCGGCGGCGATCGCGGGGGCGCGGAGCGCGACCCGGTCGAATCCGGGACGAAGCCAATAGAGGCGGCGATAGATGGCGGCGGCGGTGTCGCGCGGCAGCGTTCGCATCGCGCCCGCATAGCCCTCGGCCCGCGCGACCGCTTCGGTGATGCCCCAGCAGGTCGCGCCGCCGCGGTCGGCGGGGTGGTTTACATATCGGCCTTCGCGGTCGATGACGGCGTCGATCAACGCGTCAACGTCGCATGTCGGGGATTGGGATCGGGGCATGATTCGTTCCTTTGGTTCGGTCGGACATCATAACGAACCATATAGGAACAATGTAGGAAAGGATTTTCTCCATGCGGGCATTGCAAGTGCGCGAATTGCGGCCCGATCATGCGGGCGCGGGGCTCGCCGAACTGCCGGTTCCGGCCGCGGGGCCGGGCGCGGTGCGCGTGCGGGTGCGCGCGGCGGCGGTGAACTTTCCCGACCTGTTGATGACGCGCGGCGCCTATCAGCTCAAACCCGACCTGCCGTTCGTGCCCGGACTTGAGTTTTCGGGCGAGGTCGACGCGGTCGGCGCGGGGGTCGAAGGCTGGTCGGTCGGCGATGCGGTGGTGGGGGGCAATCGGTTTGGCGCGATGGCGGACTATACGGTCGTGCCCGCGGCATCGCTGCGGCCCAAGCCCGCGGCGCTGGACTGGGACGCGGCCGCGGCCTATCCCGTCGCCTATCTGACCGCCTATGTCGCGCTGGTGCGTTGCGCGCGCCTTGTCGCGGGCGAATGGGTGCTGGTCCATGGCGCGGCGGGCGGCGTCGGGCTGGCGACGGTCGATCTGGCAAAGACGCTTGGCGCGCGCGTGATCGCCGCGGCGAGCCGCGCCGAAAAACGCACGGCGATCGAACGACTCTATGCCCCCGACGCGGTGATCGACGGCGCGGCGGGCTTTCGCGACGCGGTGAAGGCGCTGACCGGCGGGCGCGGCGCCGACGTCGTCGTCGATCCGGTCGGCGGCGACATATTCGACGAATCGACGCGCTGCATCGCCTTTGGCGGCCGCCTGCTCGTGGTCGGCTTCGCATCGGGGCGTATCCCCGATCTGCCTGTCAACATGCCGCTGATCAAGGGATTTTCGGTCGTCGGCGTGCGCGCGGGCGAATATGGCCGCCGCTTTCCCGAACGCGGCGCCGAAAATGTCGCGGCGATCGACGCGCTCGCGGCTCAGGGCAGAATCCGGCCGCATGTCCACGCGGCGCTCGACCTCGGCGACTGGCGCGAGGCGTTCGCCATGCTGGAACGGCGCGAGGCGGTGGGCAAGGTCGTGCTGCGGCCCTAGGCGCCCTTGGGCGGCCGCTGGGGGGCTATGCCGCTTTCGGCGGGGAATGGGCATCCGATCATCGTCATCCGGCCTTCACCGGGATGACGGGTAAGCTGATGGCAGTTCCCACCCCGGCGCCGACGATCCGCGGGCGGGTTGGCGATCGTGGCCGGTCCGCACGCCGACCCGCCATGAATGGATTGTCCGGTAAATTGGTCGGGACGAGAGGATTCGAACCTCCGACCCCCACACCCCCAGTGTGATGCGCTACCAGGCTGCGCTACGTCCCGACCGGCCCGATTGGGCAGGCGAGGCCCCTAGCGTGCCTTGGCAGGCGATGCAAGGCCATCCTGAGCGCAGTCCGGGGGGTATCAGGCCTCGCCCGCGGCGCATTCCGCACGACGCCCTTGATCCTGGCCGCCTGCTTCCCATTTTCTGCCGACGCCTGCCGCCGGGGGCGCGGCGCGCGCGACCGGTTGCGCGCGCGGCCCCTCGTGTGATAGGCGCCGCGCCATCCTTGCGTGCCGGTCCCGGTGGACCGCGCGACGCTTTCGAACGAAAGTCTTTCATCCATGTCGACGCAATTGCTTCTGACCCAGGCGGCCGGATCGGGCGGCGGGGCGGCCGGTTTCCTGATGCTGGTGCCCTATATCCTGATTTTCGCAGTCTTCTGGTTCTTTCTGATCCGCCCCCAACAGGTGCGCGCGAAGCAGCATCGCGCCAAGATCGCGGCGGTCAAGCCGCGCGACCAGGTCGTCACCGGCGGCGGCATCGTCGGCAAGGTCACGCGCGTCGATGACGATTATGCCGACGTCGAAATCGCGCAGGGCGTCAAGGTCAAGGTCGTCAAGGCGACGCTGGCCGACGTGCTGCAGCCCGGCGGCAAGCCCGCGAACGACTGACGCGACGGGGCGGGCGGGTTTCCGCGGCCCCTTTTTGCAATCGGATCACAGACCATGCTCGATTTCCCGCGCTGGAAAACCATCGGCATCAGCATTATCCTGCTGCTCGGCGTCCTTTTTTCCATTCCCAGCTTTTTGCCGCCCAAGGCGTTTGAAAGCCTGCCTGCCTTTGCGCAGGCCAAGGTCAATCTGGGGCTCGACCTTGCCGGTGGCAGCCATTTGTTGCTCGAGGCCGACATCAACGACCTCAGGAAGACGCAGCTCACCAATATGGAAAAGACGGTGCGCACGGCGATGCGCGGGCAGAGCGGACCCGACGACGATATCGCGATCGGCGAATTGTCGACGACGGGCGGCCGCATCAGCTTCCTTGTCCGCGATGCCGCGAAGCTGGACGAAGCGCGCGAGCGGCTGTTCAGCGAGACGCAGGGCGCCGGGCTGACCGGCCAGCGCGACTGGAATATCGACGTCGTCGATTCGACGCGGATCGTGATGACTCCGACCAGCGCCGGGCAGACGCAGGCAGTGGCCAATGCAATGGACACCGCGCGCGACATCATCGACAAGCGCGTCAACGCGCTCGGCACGCGCGAGCCGACGATCATCCGCGAAGGCGCGGACCGCATCGTGGTGCAGGTTCCGGGGCTTCAGGACCCGGCAGCGCTCAAGGAACTGATCGGCAAGACCGCGCGGCTCGAGTTTCGCATGGTCGACGCCAACGCCGACCCCAACGAGGCCGCCGCAGGCCGCGTGCCGGTGGGCAGCGAGATCGTCCCCTATGCGGAGGGCGAAGGCAATGGCGCAGCGTTCGAGGTGCTGCGCCGCCAGGTGATGATCAGCGGCGAACAGCTCATCAATGCGCAGCAAAGCTATGACCCGCAGACGAACGAACCGGTGGTGTCGATCCGTTTCGATTCGGCGGGGTCGAGCACCTTTGCCAAGGTGACCGCGCAGAATGTCGGCAAAAGGTTCGCGATGGTGCTCGACGGCAAGGTGCTGTCGGCGCCGTCGATCAACGAGCCGATCTTGGGCGGCAGCGCCCAGATTTCGGGCAGTTTCAGCGTCGCGAGCGCCAACAATCTGGCGATCTCGCTGCGGTCGGGCGCGCTGCCGGTGAAAATGACGGTTGTCGAGGAACGCACGGTCACCCCCGAACTGGGCGCCGATTCGATCCGCAAGGGCGTGATTGCGGGCATCATCGCGACCGTTGCGGTGCTGGTGGTCATGATCATCGTCTATGGCCGTTTCGGCATTTATGCGAATGTCGCGCTGGTCTTTAACATCGGATTGATCATCGCGATCATGGCGGCGTTCAACGCGACGCTGACGCTACCGGGCATCGCGGGCTTCGTGCTTACGATCGGCGCCGCGGTCGATGCGAATGTGCTCATCAACGAGCGTATCCGCGAAGAACTGAAACGCGGGCGGCGCGTGTTCCAGGCGGTCGAGCTTGGCTATTCGGAAGCGAGCCGCGCGATTTTCGATGCCAATATCACCAATGTCATCGCGGCCGGACTGATGTTCTGGTTCGGCTCCGGCCCGATCAAGGGCTTTGCCGTGGTGCTGACGATCGGCATCATCACCAGCGTGTTTACCGCCGTCACCGTGACACGGCTGTTCGCGGCGCGCTGGCTGCACAAGACGCGCCCCGCGTCGCTGACCATTTGAGGAGGGACCGGTCATGCGTCTCCTGAAACTCGTCCCCGACGACACCAACATCCAGTTCCTGAAATGGCGCAACGTCGCGATGGCGATCAGTTTTCTGATGATCGCCGCGTCGATCGCGCTCGTCGCGGTGCGTGGGCTCAACCTTGGCGTCGACTTTGTCGGCGGCCAGTCGGTGCGCGTCGAGTTCACCGGGGCGATGCCGCCGATCGACGAAATCCGCGAAAAGATTGGCGCCATCGGCCTTGGCGAAGCGACGATCCAGCAGTTCGGATCGGACAAGGCGGTGTCGATCCGAACCGCGCTGCCCGAAGGCGACAAGGCCGCCGCCGAGCGCGCCGGGCAACAACTGGTCGCGGGCATCGCCAAGGCGTTCCCCACCGCAAAGACCGGATCGGTCGAAACCGTTTCGGGCAAGGTGTCGGAAGAGCTGCTGCGCACCGGGGCGCTCAGCCTGATCCTCGCGATGATCGCGATCTCCATCTATATCTGGATCCGCTTCGAATGGCAGTTCGGCGTCGGCGCGCTGTTCGCGCTGTTCCACGACGTCACGCTGACCTTTGGCTTCTTTGCGCTGACGCAGATGCAGTTTGACCTCAACATCGTCGCCGCGTTGCTCACCATCATCGGCTATTCGCTCAACGACACGATCGTCGTGTTCGACCGGATTCGCGAGAATCTGAAGAAATACCGCAAGATGGAGATCATCCCGCTGCTCGATCTCAGCATCAACGAGACGCTGGCGCGCACGGTGATGACCAGCTTCACGATGCTGATCGCGCTCGCCGTCCTGCTGTGGGTCGGGCCTGACGTGATCTTTGGCTTCACCGCGGCGATGCTGCTCGGCATCTTCATCGGCACCTATTCGTCGGTCTATATGTCGGCGCCGATCCTGGTGTGGCTGAAAGTCGGTCCGCACAGTTTCGTGCCGCGAACGACCGCGGCGACCGAAGGCGCGGAACGCGTTGCAAGCAAGGGTGACGACGGCGCGGTGGTTTGATCGGGGCCGGGATCGCCACAGGATAAAGGTCCAGCGATCCAAACCCCGCCGTGCCGCCGTTCTGGCACCCTAACCCCCCGCGCAGCGCCGCAGATGGTCGGCCAGTTCGCGGCCGTTGCGGTTCCAGTCGAAACGGTCGCCGAGGCTCGCGGCGACGTCGGGCGGTGACGGAGGGGCGCTTAAAACTTCCTTCACCGCTGCCGCTATCGCTTCGGGCGTCCGCGCGACGATGCGCCCTTGGGTCGCCGACGTGACGAGTTCGGCGGCGCCGCCCGCGCGGCTGATGATGATCGGCGTGCCGCAGGCGAGCGCTTCGACCCACGCATTCGCGAGACCTTCGCTGGCCGAGGGCATGACGACGACGTCGGCGGCGCGATAGAGCATCGGCAGATCGGCATGAGCGACCGGCCCCATAAAATGCACGCGCGTTTCGACGCCAAGGCTCCGCGCGAGCGCGCGGTAGCGGGTTTCCGCTTCGCCCGCGCCGGCGAGCCAATAATGCACGCCGGGCAGCGCGGGCAGCGCCGCTATGACGAGCGCCTGCCCCTTGCGCTCGATCAGCGCGCCGACCGAGAGGATCGCGGGCGCGTTGTCGATGCCGAGCGCCGCGCGCGCTGCGGCGCGGTCGCCGGGATGGAAACGCGCGGTGTCGATGCCCGTGTAGTGGACCGCAGTCTTTGCCGGGTCGATGCCGATCGCGGCCATGTCGCGGCGCATGGCTTCGGAGACGGCGAGCAGGCCCGCGGCTTTCGCGGCGGCGCCCAGCACCTGCGCGCGCGTCGCCGGGGCGTGGCCGAAATGGCTGATGTCGGCGCCGCGCGCCTTGACGGAAAAGGGCAGGCCGAGCGTATCCGCAACCCGCATCGCAGCCGGGCCGTCGGGGTAAAAGAATTGCGCGTCGACGATGTCGAAACTCCGGTCCTTGACCGTGGCGAGCACGGCGCGTGCGATCGCCGCGGGGTTGAAGCGTGCGCCATAGCGCGGGATGAGCGGGAAGCGCGGGCGGAGCACGGTGAGGCCTTGCCATATTTCGGCGCGTGGCAGGCTGCGCAGCGCGCGATAGCGCGGGTGGAGCGCGAGCGGGAAGGGCGGCAGGCCGACCGGCGCGGCGACGGTCAGTTCGATCGCTGGCTGGGCGGCCAGCGCGCGCAGGCTCTTTTCGACGAACAGGCCGAAGTTCGGGCGCGCGGCGTCGGGAAAGAGGGTGGCGATCGACAGGATGCGCAGGGGATTCATTTCCAACCTCTCATCCCTTTGTGCTGAGCTTGTCGAAACACCATTTTCCCTTAGGCGCAGAGTGAAAAGGACGGCCCTTCGACAAGCTCAGGACAGGCGGGATCGGATCAGAGCGTGCGTATCAAGCGCACCGCGACCGCGGCCCACGGCGGGTTGCTGACGACCTGTTGCCGCTGCCCGGCGCCGAGCGGGAGCAAGTGGAGCTTTTCGCCGTCGACGTTGAGCAGGCGCGCAAAGAAGAAGCGGCCGGCCGGGCGCGGGACGAGCAGGTCGCGGTTGAGCGCCTGCGCCCAGTCATCCTCTATCCGGCGGCACCAGATTTCGTCGCCCGCGCGATAGTCGCCGATCGACGAGGTGACGCGCACTGCCACCATATCCTCGCCCGGTCGCGCGGTCAGCGCCTGTTCGGGGCGCGTCGGCGCGTGCGCGCCGTCGGCGCCGAGCAGCGCGGTGATGGTCAGCTGCGCGTCCTGCGGCAACCGCACCAGTTCGGCGGCGTCGACGCCGAGCGCCGCGGCAATGCGGTTCATCCAGCCGAGCGACAGCGTCCGCGTCCCGGTTTCGAGACGGCCGATCGTCTGCGCGGTCGTCGGCGGATCGCAGCGCCGCGCAACCTCTTCGAGCGTCAACCCCTTGGCGCGGCGGACGGTTCGGATGCTGTTGATCACGACCCTTGCCTTTCTGTAACCAAATCGGTTTTTTCTTTCCTACATAATCATCCAATGTCAAGCCGCGTCTCCTTCACAAGGAGACCGATATGACTGCACGCCGCCTCGAATCGCGTATCCATCCCGACGACCGGATCGATCCGGGCAAGACGGGGCCGCAGGTGATGCGGCATGTGACCGTCAATGTCGCCGAAAGTCCGATCGCCTGGCTTGCCTCGCGCGGGCTGCTCACCCCGGCGCAATTGCTGGCGGGCGAGCGGTTGCGCGCCGATTATGAGCGCGCGGGGCTGGCGGCGCGGGTGACGATGCGCTGGGACGCGGCGCCGCCGGGCAAGCGCCGCGGCGGCGCACGCGCGGCCGATGCGTCGCTGGCGCGGATCGACGCGCACCGGCGCTTTCACGGCGCGCTCGACGCGGCGGGGCCGGGGCTTGCCGACATTTGCTGGCGCGTGATCTGCGCCGGCGAGGGGATCGGCGGCGCCGAAAAGGCGCTGGGATGGCCCGCGCGGTCGGGCAAGCTGGTGCTGGGGCTGGCGCTCGACCGCCTCGCGCGCTTTTATGGCACGGGGTAGCGGGGTTGTTTGGGGGAATGGAGTCCCTCCGCGAAGGGGAGGGGCTTTGTCATGCGCATTTTGTCGCACCGCGCGATTGCCAGCCCCGCCGCGCCGTCCTATTCCCGTTGCATCCAGAAACTGAAATGCGACGGGAGATGCGCGATGACCGACCTGCCCCAAACCAACCTGACCATGCTGACCCTCGTGAAGCCGGAGGGGCAGCTCGAAGTCTCGCTCGAACGGCGGCCGATGCCCGAACCCAAACCGCATGAGCTGCTGGTGAAGATGCTCGCGGCGCCGATCAATCCGTCGGACCTGGGGCTGCTTTTCGGCGGCGCCGACATGAGCACCGCGCGCGCGTCGGAGCGGGACGGCCTGCCCGTGCTGGTCGCCGATGTGCCGCCCGCGGGAATGCGCGCGATGGCGGGGCGCGTGGGCGAGGCGATGGCGATCGGCAACGAAGGCTGCGGCATCGTCGTCGCGGCGGGCGCGTCGGCGGAGGCGCAGGCGCTGATCGGCAAGACGGTCGCGGTGCTGGGCGGCGAGATGTATGCCGAATATCGCTGCCTTCCCGTGCAGATGGCGATGCCGCTGCCCGATGGCACCGATCCCAGGGACGGCGCCTCCTGCTTCGTCAACCCGCTCACCAGCCTGGCCTTTACCGAAACGATGCGGATGGAGGGGCACAGCGCGATCGTCCACACCGCCGCGGCGTCGAACCTGGGGCAGATGCTCGTCAAGATTTGCGCGAAGGACGGCATCCCGCTGGTCAACATTGTGCGCAGCGACGCGCAGGTCGCGCTGCTGAAAGGCATCGGCGCGCGATATGTCGTCAACAGCAGCGCCGACGATTTCATGGACCGGCTGATCGACGCGGTCGCCGAAACGCGCGCGACGATCGGTTTCGACGCGACGGGCGGCGGCAAGCTGGCGGGGCAGATTTTGACCGCGATGGAGGCGGCGGCGGTGCGGCGCATGACGACATACAGCCGCTATGGCTCCGACACGTTCAAGCAGGTCTATATCTATGGCGCGCTCGACCTGTCGCCGACGAGCTTTTCGGCGCGTAGTTTCGGCCTGACCTGGGCGCTCGGCGGCTTTTTGCTGACGCCGTTCCTGGCGAAGGCGGGCGCCGAAGTCGTGGGGCGGATGCGCCAGCGCGTCGTCGACGAGCTGACGACGACCTTCAAAAGCCATTACAGCCACGAAATCTCGCTGACCGAGGCGCTGGATGTCGCGACCGCGCAGGCCTATAATGCCAAGCGGACGGGCGAGAAATATCTGATCCGCCCGCACGGATAAGGCAAAGGGCCCACCGGCGGCGGCCGGTGAGCCCCTGATTTCGGGAATGGGGGCCGGTGAACGGGGCGCCTGTGGCGACCGGCCCTTGGCTGTCCTATGGCGCGAGGATCGCGACGGTCAGGTACAGCAGCAGCGGCAGGCCGAAGCCCAGAAGCGTCAGGGCGACAAAGGCGACGCGCGTCCACAAGACATCGAAGCCGAAGTGGTCCGCCATCCCGGCGCACACGCCGAAAAGGATGCCGCTTTGGCGATTCTTGCGAAAACCCTGTTTCATTTCTTTCCTTTCGATCCCGGCCGGGAAGGCCGGCGTTCCTTTGTGGGGAGGTCGTCAGCCGATCAGACGATCAGCTGACCGACCTCGGCCCCATTCTGGCCGACGATGGCGAGCAGCATCACCGAGGCATAAAGCGAGGCGAAAGCGGCGAGGGCGTAGCTTTTGATGGCGTTGACGTTGAAATGGGCCATGATTTTATCCTTCTTGAACCTTCCACTCGGACCATCCGGTGGATGCCAGCAGCTATGCAGGAGGCGTGCCAACTTCATTCATCGGCGGTTAACCGCGGTTTTCGGGTTCCATAAATGATATGAGGATGCGCATTATCCCTCCAAACCGGAAAAATTGCCGGATAGCGGGAAAACTCGCCATGTCGTGTCGAGGCGCGGATGCGCGTCGACGCTGGCGTCGCCGCTTCGGCTGCGGTAGGCGCGGTCGGGCATGACGCTTGCCCGCCTTTCGCTGACCGATTTTCGCAATCACGCCGGCGCGGATCTGGCGACGGGGCCGGGGCTGGTCGCGCTGCATGGCGACAATGGCGCGGGCAAGACGAACATATTGGAGGCAATCTCGCTGCTCGCGCCGGGGCGCGGGCTGCGTCGAGCGCCGCTGGCCGACATGGTGCGCGACGGTGCCAGCGGCGGGTTTGCGGTCTTTGCCGAGGTGGCGGCGGCGGACGAGTTGCCGCCGGTGGCGCTGGGGACGGGGATCGAACCCGCGCAGCCGGGGCGGCGGATCGTCCGCATCAACGGCGCCACGGCCGCCGCGACGGCGCTGGGCGAATGGCTGGCGATATTGTGGCTGACCCCGGCGATGGACCGGCTGTTCGTCGAGACCGCGGGCAACCGGCGGCGCTTCCTCGACCGGCTCGTCCTCGCGCTCGACCCGCGCCACGCGCAGCACGGCAATCGCTATGAAGCGGCGCTGCGCGCGCGCGGCAAGCTGCTCGCCGACCTGGCGGCCGCCGATGCGGCGTGGCTCGCGAGTCTCGAGGCGCAGCTCGCCGAGCATGGTGCGGCGATGGACGCGGCCCGGCTCGATACGCTCGCCGCGCTGTCGGGCGAGCTGGCGGGGCAGCCCGACGCGCCCTTTGCGCGGCCGCTGCTCACGTTGGTCGACAGCGAAGGCAAGGAACGCGCCGCGCCGCATAGCGCCGAGGCGTTGAGGGCGCTGTTCGCCGCGCGCCGCCGGATCGATGCCGCGGCGGGCCGCGCGACGGCGGGGCCGCACCGCGACGATCTGGCGGCGGTGCACGCGGTTACGGGCCGGGCCGCTGCGCGCTGCTCGACGGGCGAGCAAAAGGCGATGCTGTTGTCGCTGGTCCTGGCGCACGGCGATTGCGTTGCGCGGCGGCGCGGGCAGCGGCCGGTGCTGCTGCTCGACGAGGTGGCGGCGCATCTCGACCCGTTGCGCCGCGCCGCGCTGTACGAACGCCTGGCGGCGCAGGGCGGGCAGGCGTGGCTGACCGGCACCGAAGCGGCGCTGTTCGACGTGATGCCGGGACCAGTGACGCGCTATCGCATCGCGGGCGGTCGGATCGCCGCGGCTTAGCGGTTCCCGCCAAAGGGCCGATGCGTGCCGCCGGCGCGCCGATATGCTATGGCTTGCGCTTCGACAAGAGCTTCTGGCGAGTCGCGCCGCCCTGTTCGGCGAGGAGCGGAAGAATGACCACGACAATCGATGAAGACCGGCTGCACAGCTTCGTCGGCAAGATGCTGGGCGATGTGGGTGGCGGGATGAGCGTGCCCACGGTGCGGCTGGGAATCCGGCTCGGGCTGTTCGATGCGCTTGCGCGAGGACCGGCGACGGCAGGCGAGCTTGCGGCGCGCGCGGGTGGGCTGCACGAACGCTATGTTCGCGAATGGGCGCTCGCGCAGGCGGCGAACGGCTATATCGACTATGATCCGCCTTCGGATCGCTTCAGCATCGCGCCCGAACAGGCGATGGTATTCGTGCACAAGGACAGTCCGGTCTATCTGGCGGGCGCGTTCGAGATCATCGCGGCGATGATCGAAGCGGAGCGCAAGGTCGAGGAGTGTTTCCGACACGGATCGGGCGTGCGTTGGGGCGATCATGCCGGTTGTCTTTTTTGCGCCACGGGCGCCTTTTTCCGGCCGGGTTATGTGAACAATATTGTCCAGGCCTGGATTCCGGCGCTCGATGGCGTTGAGGCGAAGCTCAAGAAAGGCGCGCGCGTCGCCGATGTCGGATGCGGGGTGGGCTTTTCGACGCTGCTGATGGCCGACGCCTATCCCGAGAGCGAGTTCGTCGGCTTTGACTTTCACGAACCGTCGATCGCGGAAGCGCGGCGTCACGCCGAGGGGCATGGCTATGGCGACCGGGTGCGCTTTGAAGTGGCGACGGCAAAGGAAATCGACGAGGACGGCTTTGACCTGATTACCATGTACGACTGTCTGCACGACATGGGCGATCCGCGCGGCTGTGCCCGTCATATGCGCGAGATGCTGGCGCCCGACGGATGCTGGATGATCGTCGAACCGATCGCGGGCGACCGACCGGCAGAAAATATGAACCCGGTCGGGCGGCTCTATTACAACGCCTCGACCATGATCTGCGTGCCGACGTCGCTCGATCAGGAGGTCGGCGAGGCGCTGGGCGCACAGGCGGGCGAAGCGCGGCTGTCGCAGATCGTGCGCGAGGGCGGCTTCGCCAGCGTTCGGCGCGCGACCGAGGGGCCGTTCAACATGGTGATCGAGGCGCGCTGATCAGATCGGCGACCAGTCGTCACCCTTTTCCTCGTCATCGGCATCGGGCCCCGGTTCGGGCTGGCCGATGGCCTCGAGCAATTTGTCGAGCACCGGTTCGATACCGGCGCCGCTCGCGCCCGACAGCGCCATCACCGGATGGCCGCTCGCTTCGGCGAGTTCGGCCGACAGCGCGGCGATCAGTTCGTCGTCGAGCGTATCGACCTTGTTGAGCGCGACAATCACCGGCTTGTCGATCAGGTCGGCGCCATAGGCTTCGAGCTCGTCGCGCACGATGCGGTAGCTCGTTGCGACATCCTCGTCATTGGCGTCGACAAGGTGGAGCAGCACGCGGCAGCGCTCGATATGGCCGAGAAAGCGGTCGCCGACCCCGGCGCCTTCGGCGGCGCCTGCGATCAGCCCCGGAATGTCGGCGATGACAAACTCATGCCCCTTGTGGCTGACGACGCCGAGTTGCGGGCGCAGCGTGGTAAAGGCATAGGCGCCGACCTTGGCCTGCGCATTGGTCACCGCGTTGATGAAGGTTGACTTGCCGGCGTTGGGCAGGCCGACGAGACCCGCGTCGGCAAGCAGCTTCAGCCGCAGCCACACCCACATTTCCTCGCCCGGCCAACCGGGGCCATATTGACGCGGCGCGCGGTTGGTCGACGTCTTGTAGCTGGCGTTGCCGCGCCCGCCGTCGCCGCCGCGCAGGAAATGGATGCGCTCGCCCGCTTTGGTAAGGTCGGCGAGCAGGCTGCGTTCTTCGTCGTCGGCAAGGATCTGGGTGCCGACCGGAACCTGGATGACCAGGTCGGGGCCGCCGGCGCCGGTGCGGTCGCGGCCCGCGCCGGGATTGCCGCGCTTCGCCTTGAAATGCTGCGTGTAGCGAAAGTCGATGAGCGTGTTGAGCCCGGCCACCGCTTCGAACACAATGTCGCCGCCCTTGCCGCCGTTGCCGCCGTCGGGGCCGCCATATTCGATATATTTTTCGCGCCGGAAGCTCACGGCGCCGGGGCCGCCGTCGCCCGACTTGATGAAGATCTTGGCCTGGTCCAGAAAATGCATCGCGGGCCTTTAGTCGGAAAGCGGCACTTTGGCTAGGGTGCCGCGTCCAACGCCCGGCTTGCGTTGCCGTCCGGGGCGCTTACAAGCGGCGCAAGGTCAAGAGCCATAATCGAACAAAGGGGAGTCACTTTATGTCCGACAGCCTGCTGCGTCGCAGATCGATCGTCCCTGACCGGCCGGGCGGGCAGGGGCTGGCGCGCACATTGGGCTGGCCGCACCTCATTGCGCTGGGCGTCGGCGCGATCGTCGGCACGGGCATCCTGACGCTGATCGGCGTCGGCGCCGACAAGGCGGGACCGGCGGTGATCCTGTCATTCGCCGTCGCCGGGCTGATCTGCGCCTGCGCGGCGCTCGCCTATGCCGAAATGGCGACGATGATCCCCGCGTCGGGCAGTGCCTATACCTACAGCTATGTCGTGATCGGCGAGATTATCGCCTGGGTCGTCGGGTGGAGCCTGATCCTCGAATACTCGCTGGTCGTCAGCGCGGTCGCGGTCGGCTGGTCGGGCTATGCGGCGCCGCTGCTCGAAGCATGGGTCGGCGCGCCGATGGCGCTGATGCAGGGGCCGGAGCTGGGCGGCGTCGTCAATCTGCCGGCGATTGCGATCATCGCCGCGGTGGCCGGGATGCTGCTCGTCGGCACGCGCGAAAGCGCGACGGTCAATGCGATTCTCGTGCTGGTCAAGATCGCCGCGCTTGCGGTGTTCGTCGCGGTCGCGCTGCCCGCTTTCGACGCCGCGAACCTTGAACCCTTCAGTCCCTATGGCTTTGCCAAGCATATGGGTCCCGACGGGGTCGAGCGCGGAGTGATGGCCGCTGCGGCGATCATCTTCTTTGCCTTTTACGGCTTCGACGCGATCGCGACCGCGGCCGAAGAAGCGAAGAATCCCGACCGCGACCTCAAGATCGGCATTATCGGGTCGATGCTCACCTGCGTCGCCATCTATATTGCCGTCGCGGTCGCCGCGGTGGGTGCGATCGCCTACACCCGCTTCGCCAACAGCCCCGAACCGCTTGCGCTGATCCTTCGCGAACTCGGCAGCCCGCTCGCCGCGCAATATCTGGCGGTCTCGGCGGTCATCGCCTTGCCGACGGTGATCCTCGCCTTCTTTTATGGGCAGAGCCGCATCTTCTTCACCATGGCGCGCGACGGGCTGCTCCCCGCGAGCCTCGCCAAGCTGTCGCCGCGCGGCACGCCGGTGCGCATCACCATCTTTACCGCGATCGTCGTCGCGGTGCTCGCGGGCTTCATCCCCTTGGGCGAGCTTGCCGCACTCGCCAATGCCGGAACGCTCGCGGCCTTCACCGCGGTGTCGGTGTGCATGCTGATCATGCGCCGCCGCGCTCCCGATGCCCCGCGCACCTTCCGCACGCCGTTCCCGTGGGTCGTCGGCGGCATCGCCGTGCTCGGCTGCATCTATCTTTTCTTCAGCCTGCCGTTGCAGACGCAATTCTGGTTCCTGGTCTGGAACATCGCGGGCCTTGCGGTCTATTTCCTCTATGCGCGCCGTCATGCGGTGGCGGACTGACCGGCGGCGCGTGATCACGGCGGAGCTGGCCGGACGATGATCCGTTTCGATCGCTCGCAGCAGCGGCTCGCGGCCGGTATCTCGGCGCTTGCCGGTTTTGTCGACGCGATCGGCTTTGTCGAATCGGGCGGCTATTTCGTGTCCTTTATGACCGGCAACTCGACACGCCTTGCGGTCGGCGTCGCCGAATGGACCTATGCGGGTCTGATTGCCGGTGCGATTATCCTGTTTTTCGTTGCGGGCGTTGTTGCAGGATCGCTGGTTGCCGCGGGGACCGCCGCGCGGCGGAGCGGCGCGATCCTGTTCAGCGTCGCAGCGTTGCTGGCCGGGGCGGGCGGGCTTCGGATCGCCGACCAGGTGGTTGGCGCCGTCGCTTGTCTGGCGGTCGCGATGGGGATGGTCAACGCCGCGGTCGAGGGGCGGGGCGATGCCGTGGTCGGCGTCACCTATATGACCGGCACGCTGGTACAGATCGGGCAGAAGATGGCCAATGCCGTGCGCGGTGCGGGGGACCGGCGCTGGTTGCCGCATCTGGCGCTGTGGTCGGCGCTCGTCGGCGGCGCCATCGTGGGTGCTCGCGTGACGTTATGGTCGCCGCTGGCCGCCTATGCGCTGGCGATCGTCGGCGCGGGGGTGCTCGGCGGCCACGCGTTACGGGCGGCGCGGCGCGCCTGACGACGCGGCTCGTCCCGATCAATCGAACAATTCGCTGAGGAAGCTTTTATATTTCTTCTTGTGGGGCTTGCCGTAATAGCGGTCGTCATAGCCGCGCTCGCGATAGTCCGGATCGCGATATCGTGGCGGCGGGGGCGCCGCCTGCGGCCGGGAGGGGGCGGGTGCGCTTGTGGCTTCGCTGCGCTCGATGATCTTGTCGAGTTCGCCGCGATCGAGCCAGACGCCGCGGCAT